>JBLNBZ010000029.1:0-64329 GCA_050260355.1 Bacteroidota bacterium
GCTGCGGCGACCGCCGCTCCTGTGGCGGTCAAGGCGGCAAGCCAATGTAGGTCTCGAAGTGTGCTCATGACGGATCCTTGATTGCTTTATGCTTGGACTGGACGAAGTGAAGGATGAAAGCGAAGTGCCGCGGTCGTCCTTGCGAAGAACTCAGCAAAGCAGCCCCGCACCGCCGCGGCCCAGCCCTCGCGGGGGGCCGCAGGGGAGCCGAGCGCATCAGGCCAGCCGGTTGGGCCCGGCAAAACCTGCTCCTGCACGCTGACGCCCGATTCGCGCAGGCGACGCGCGTAACGAAGGCTCTCGTCGCGCAGCAGGTCATCCTGCGCGGTGAGGACGAGGGCCGGCGGCAGCCCCGCCAGGCGCGAAGAGCCGAGCGGCGAGGCGTACGGGTGCGCGGCCTTGTCCGCCGAGCCCAGATATTGGTGCCAGCCGTCGGCCCACTTGCAGCCGACCGGGCCGGCATCGGCCTCGCGCATCGAACAGGTCGCCAGGCAAGGGTCGAGCATTGGCGAAAGCAGGATCTGCCCCGCGATAGGCGGCCCATGCTGGTCACGTGCCATCAGGGCCAGGGCCGCGGCCAAATTTCCGCCGGCCTCATCACCCGCGACGAATATCGGTGTCTGCTTGCTTCCCCACCGGCGCCTTTGCGCGTGCAGCCAGGCGAGGGCGCGATGGGCCGTTTGCAGGGCTTCGGGGAAGGGGTGTCGTGGCGCAAGCGGATATTCGACCGAGATGACCGTCGCGCCGGCTTCGGCGAGCACCGTCGGGACCAGCTCGCTCCCTTCCAGCGACCCGCCTGTGAACGCGCCCCCGTGAAGATAGAGCACCAGCGGCGCGGCTCGTTGCGCCGGCGCCGCTTGGTAGATGCGGGCTCGCACCCTTATCGAGGGCGCAATCTCGATCGTTTGCTCTGTCCAGCCCGTGGTCATCGGTTGCCGCGCAGGGGTAAACCCGTTTCCGACGCAACTTGTGCGCCGCACCACAAGGTGGGTGCTCGCCTCCCACCAATAAATATCCCATTCGCGACTTCATTGTTTCTGGTGGTGAATAATCGGATGGACGTTTCGTCATCCTCGCGCTAAGGCGATGGCATGGACCAACTTGCCGCCATGCGTGCCTTCGTGCGCGTCGTCGAGGCCGGAACGTTCACCCGCGCTGCCCAGTCGCTCGAGATCCCGAAGCCGACGATCACGAAGCTCATCCAGTCTCTCGAGACGCACCTTCACACCAAGCTGCTGAACCGGACCACGCGCCGCGTGACGGTGACGCCCGATGGTGCCGCCTACTACGAGCGCGTCGTGACGCTGCTGGCTGATCTGGATGAGCTCGACGGGAGCATGACGCTGTCGCAGGCCAGCGCGAAAGGCCGGTTGCGTGTCGACGTGGGGGCATCCTTTGCTCTGCTCGTGATTATCCCGGCGCTGCCCGACTTCCATGCCAGGTACCCGGACATCCAAATCGACCTCGGCGTGACGGATCGGCCGGTGGACCTGATCGGCGAGAACGTCGATTGCGTCGTGCGGGCAGGCGAGCTTTCCGATCAATCCCTCGTGGCGCGGCGCATCGCCGAATTGCCCTTCATCACATGCGCTGCGCCCTCGTATCTGGCTCTCCATGGCGAGCCACGCAAACCGTCCGACCTGGAGCGTGACCACCATGCGGTCAACTTTTTCCATCCGCGCACGGGCCGGACCTCCTCGTTCCATTTCGTCCTGGGCGAGGAGGAGATCGAGGTGAAGGGCCGGCACATCGTAGCCGTCAACGATGGCAATGCGTACGTCGCGGCGGCGCTTTCCGGTCTCGGCGTAATCCAGGTGCCATTGTTCATGGTGCACGAGCACTTGAAGACGGGCGCCCTCCGCCAGATCCTGCCCGAGTGGACCACCGATGCGATGCCGGTCCATGTCGTGTTTGCGCCGAACCGGCATCTCAGCACCAGGCTCCGGGTCTTCGTGGACTGGATTGCCGAGCTGTTTGCGAGCCACCCTCTCATTCGCCAGCGCATAGTTTCCGGGCGGTAGCGTTGCGGCGGGCAGATGGCGGTTCGCTCGCAGTGAATGCGACACGGCACGCCCGACCTTTGGCCTCACCGTGAATTGCCGCGACGGGGCGCACCGCGCCGAAGATCAGCCCTTGATGAAGGCCAGCAGATCCTCGTTGACCTCGTCCTTTCGCGTCGTGCACATGCCGTGTGGGCCGCCCTTGTACACCTTCAGCTTGGCGCCTTTCACAATCTTCGAGGACAGCATCGCAGAGGCGCCAATCGGCACGATCTGATCGTCGTCGCCGTGCAGGATCAAAGTCGGAACGTCGAATTTCTCGAGGTCCTCGGTCGTGTCCGTCTCCGAAAAGGCCTTCACGCAGAAATAGGCAGCCGGGAAACCGGCCATCATGCTCTGCAGCCAGAACGAGTTGCGCACGCCTTCCGATACCTTGGCTCCGGGCCTGTTGTAGCCGTAGAACGGCATTGTCAGGTCCTTGAAGAACTGCGAGCGATCGGCCTGAACGCCGGCGCGGATCTGATCGAAAACCTCGATCGGCGTGCCTGCGGGATTTGACGGCGTCTTCAGCATCAGAGGCGGTATTGCGCCGATCAGCACAGCCTTGGCAACGCGCTTGGTGCCGTGGCGGCCGATGTAGCGCGCCACCTCCCCGCCGCCGGTGGAATGGCCGACATGCACGGCATCCTTCAAGTCGAGCTGCTGCACGAGCTCGGCCAGGTCGTCGGCATAAGTGTCGAGATCATTGCCATGCCACGGCTGGCTCGAGCGTCCGTGGCCGCGGCGATCATGCGCGATACAGCGGTAGCCACGCGAGGCCAGGAAAAACATCTGATCCTCGAAAGCATCTGCGCTGAGCGGCCAGCCGTGACTGAAAACGATGGGCTGCCCTTTGCCCCAATCGTTGTAATAGATCTGCGTGCCATCCTTCGTCGTGATCGTGCCCATGTTCGCGGTCCTCTACGCTACACTTTGAACCGAACTTTCGATGCTCCGCATCGCGGTACGTATGCGGATAGTTGCTGATTTGGTGATGCACGCAATGATCGGCAAACGAGGAATGCTGCGCGGGACTCGCGCCTTGCCTCGGTGAGCTCTCTGTCGAGAACCGGCGGCGGCCCGCCTGATCGCCGAAGGCTCGGTCAAGTTGCCACTTGCGCCGACCGAGGCATATCACCAGATGCACCGTTTACAGCCGATATCTTCCGGTTCACGCAGATGTCAGACCGCAGGCCGAGTGCTGAGAAAGCCGTACTCGTGTTGCAGGGCGGAGGGGCTCTCGGGGCATACCAGGCCGGGGCCTACGAGGCGCTGTGCGCAGCAAACTATGCTCCGCAATGGGTTGCCGGAATTTCCATCGGCGCCATCAACTCCGCGATCATTGCCGGCAACCCGCCCGACCTGCGCGTGAAGCGTCTCCGCCGGTTCTGGGAATTGGTCTCCAGCCGTTTGACGTGTCCGCCACTGACGAACGACGGCACCTCGCGCAAGGTTTTCAATGAAGCCAGCGCCGCACTGGTGGCATCGATGGGTGTGCCCGGGTTTTTCGAGCCGCGATTCCCGCCGGCGGTTGTCATGCCGCCGGGAACGCTCGAGGCGATCAGCATTTATGACACGAGCGCGCTGAGAGCGACGCTCCTGGAGCTCGTCGACTTCGACCTGCTTAACTCCGGTGCTGTCCGCTGCAGCGTAGGTGCGGTCCAGGTGCGCACCGGGAACATGAAGTATTTCGACACGGCGTACGAGAGACTCTCTCCTGAGCACATCATGGCCAGCGGGGCGCTGCCGCCCGGCTTTCCACCGGTCATGATCGATGGAGAGCCCTATTGGGACGGTGGCCTCGTCTCCAACACGCCGCTGCAGTACGTGCTGGATGGGAGCGGGCCGCGGGAGGATATGTGCGTCTTCCAGATCGATCTCTTCAGCGCCAGAGGCTTGATGCCCGAGACGCTGCTGGATGTCGCGCAGCGCGAGAAGGATATCCGCTATTCGAGCCGGACCAGGCTCAACACGGACATCTTTCGCGAGCTGCAGACCGTGCGTCGGGCCATCCGCCGTCTGGACAAGAAGCTGAGCGATGACGTCAAGGCGACGCTCGACTGGCATTTGCTGTCGCAGGTTGGGTGCGATGCCGCCATCACGATCGTGCACCTCATCAATCGCCGGGCTGTCTATTCGTCTCAGTCCAAGGACTACGAGTTCTCGCGCTTCACGATCGACGAGAATTGGGGATTCGGCCGAGAGGACGTGGAGCAAACGCTGCGGCATCCGTCATGGACACACCGCGCGCGCCCCACGGAGGGCGTGACCGTGCTCGATCTGACGAAGGATCTGAACCCCTGACCCTCCAAACGGCTCGCGAGGGCGAGGGTGTCCGTCACTCTGCGAACATTCGGTGACATTCTTGCGGTGGCGCCGGGCCCGGCCATGACGCTTGGCTCTGGAGCAGGATGATATATGATATAAGAACAAGGTTGGGCGCCGGTTGAGGTTTGGCGGCGGTCGATCGGTCACGGGGAGGAAAGCGCGTGCATCTGATGTTCGGTGCTCCGGGTCGCTACATCCAAGGCCCGGGCGTGATCTCGCAAATCGGTGCGTGCATCGCGCAGTGCGGACAATCAGCCGTCCTTGTCTCCGATGCCTTTGTGATCCGCCTCGTCCGGGAGGTGGTGACACAGTCTTGCAAGGAGGCGGGGGTCGAGGTCAGCTTCCTCGAGTTCGGCGGCGAGGTGACGCACGAAGGCATCGAACGGCTGAAATCCGCATTCGGCAATGGCAAGGCCGATGTTGTCATCGGCGCCGGTGGCGGCAAGGGCATCGATGCCGGCAAGGCGTTGACGCACGCGCTCGGCAAAGCGCTCATCACGCTGCCGACGGTCGCCTCCAACGATGCCCCCACCTCGAAGAATTACGTCGTGTATGACGACCACCACCAGCTTGTGCAGGTCGGGCACCTGCCGGCGAGCCCGCGCTATGTGATCGTGGACACGGCGCTGATCGCCAAGGCTCCGCGCCAGTTCCTGGCCATGGGCATCGCCGATGGCCTGACCAAGAAATTCGAGGCTGAGCAGTGCCTGAAGTCGGGCGGCCCCAACATGTTCGGCGCCCGTCCTTCGCTCGCCGGGCTGGCATTGGCGCGCGAGTGCTATCGCCTCCTGCGCGCTCACAGCGCCGAGGCGCTGGCTGTCGCCGGATCAGGACAGCCGAACGAGGCGTTCGAGCGCGTGGTCGAGGCGGCGCTCCTGATGAGCGGCCTCGGCTTCGAGAGCGGCGGCCTGTCGATCGCGCACGCCATGACGCGGGGCCTTTCGCGAGTGCCCGGACCGCGCGAGCAGGTGCACGGCTGGCAGGTCGCCTACGGTTTGCTGTTCCAGCTTGTTCTAGAGCGCCGGGATGCGGCCTTCATCTCCGATCTCATGGCGTTCTACGACGTAGTCGGCCTGCCCAAATCGCTCGCCGATCTCAAGCTCACGACTATCACTGACGAGATCCTGCGCCAGATCGCCGAGCCGTCGCTGGCGGCCCCGCTGGCGCGCAATTTCGAGCGGCAACTGAGCATGGACGAGATGATCGCGGGTATGAAGGCGCTCGAAGCCCTCGCAAAGGCGCATCGCGCGGCGGGCTGACCCTCGTCTCAGCAACCGGCATCGATTGCAAAGGAGATAACGCATGGCCTTGCCCGAAGGATCGCCGGAGCAACGCGGAAAGAATGATTTCACGCCGACGCCCGAGACGGTGGCGATGCTCAAGGAGCGCGCCAGGTTCGTCCGCCTCGAGACCGTCCGCCTGATCGGTATCGCCAAAACCGGCCACTACACCTCGGCCTTCTCAGCGGCTGAGATCTTCGCCAGTCTCTTCTATGACGTGATGACGCTGCGGCGCGGCGAGCCGAAGTGGCCTGCGCGCGATCGCTTCCTGATGGGCAAGGGCCACGCGGCGGTGGGCCTGTTTCCGATCCTCGCCGACCTCGGTTTCTTTCCCAAGGCCTGGCTCGACGACTACACGCGCCTCGGCAGCCCGCTAGGAGACCATCCCGACATGCGCAAGGTCCCTGGCATCGACTTCTCATCCGGATCGATCGGACATGCGCTCTCAGGTGGACTGGGCATGGTCATGGCGCAGCGCTGGACAGGAGAGCGCTACACCGTGTTCGCCTTGCTGGGTGATGGCGAGATGCAGGAGGGCCAGGTCTGGGAGGCGGCCCTCAGTGCCGCCCACCACAAGGCCTCGCGGCTGGTCGCCATCATCGACCGCAACGGCTACCAGCTCGACGGCAAGGTCGATGACGTGATCGGCATCGAGCCGCTGGACGAGAAGTGGCGCTCGTTCGGCTGGGAGGTGCACACCGTGAACGGCCACGACGTGGCGGCTCTCACCGAGCTTCTGCGCCGTGTGAAAGCCGATACGACGCGACAAACCCCGGCGTGCATCATCGCCAAGACCGTCAAGGGCAAAGGCGTCTCGTACATGGAGACCGAGCCGGGCTGGCATCTGGGCTACCTCGATCCGGAGGATGCTGAGCGCGCGATCGCCGAGATCAAGGCGAGGGAGATTTCTTAATGAGCGGTCCTCTTTCACCCAACTCCTGGCAGTACCGCGGGCTCAATGCCCTCAATCCAGGCCTCTCTTATCTTTCGGACGGCCTGATCGAGCTGGTCGAGGCTGGCCATCCGGTGGTCGCGGGCTCCGCCGACCTGCAGTTCTCCAACGGGCTCAACCGCTTCGCCAAGGCCTATCCGGACCGCTACATCCAGTTCGGCATCTCCGAGCAGAACATGGTCTCAGTGGCGGCGGGTCTCGCCAGCTGCGGGCTGACGCCGTTCGTCGCCACCTTCGCCTCGTTCCTGGGCCTGTTGTGCTGCGAGCAGATCCGCATGGACGTTGCCTATTCGGCGCTGCCGGTGCGCCTGATCGGCCACCACACCGGCATCTCGCTCGGATTCTACGGCACGTCGCATCACGCGACCGAGGACATCGGCACTATGCGCTCGATTGCCGATCTGGCGATCGTCTCGCCTGCCGACGGACCCCAGCTCGTGGCGGCGATCCGCGCGTCGGCGCACTACGACAAGCCGATCTACTTCCGCATCAGTCGAGGGCGCGATCCGATCGTCTATGACAAGGGCGCGGTGTTCGAGTTCGGCAAGGCCGTGGAGCATTCGCAGGGCGAGGAGCTCACCATCATCGCCTGCGGCATGGCGGTGCATGGCGCGCTGGAAGCCGCGGCCAAGCTCAACGCGGCCGGGCGCTCAGTCGGCGTCATCGACATGGCCTGCGTCAAGCCGATTGACCGCGAGGCCATTCTGCGCGCGGCCGCGCGAACCAAGCGCATGATGACGGTGGAGGAGCATAACGTGCTGGGCGGTCTCGGCTCGGCCGTGACCGAGGTCCTGGCCGACGAAGGCGTGGGCGTGAAGCTGCTGCGCCACGGCATCTATGACGAATACAGCCTGATCGCGCCGCCATTGCATCTTTATGCGCACTACAAGCTCGATGCGGCCGGCATCGAGGAGATGGCGCTGCGCGCGCTCGCCTGAGGCCAATCGCACGAGGAGAAACAACGGTGGCGAAGACGGCAATCGTAACGGGCGGTGGCACCGGAATAGGTTTGGCCACTGCGACGCTGCTGGCCGAGCAAGGCTACTCGGTCATCGCTGCGGGGCTGGAGCAGGAAGGGGAGTTGCCGGCCGGTGTGTCCTTCGTGCGCACGGACGTTTCCGACGCAAGCGCGCTGAAGGCATTGGTGGATGGCCCAAACGACATTTCCGCACTGGTCAACTGCGCCGGCATCATCCGCCAGCAGCGCGAATGGCAGGCGGAGGACTTCTCGGCCGTCCTCAACATCAACCTCACCGCCACGCTCGCCGTCTCCACGGCGGCGCTGCCCAAGCTCGAGAAGGCCGGCGGGGCCATCGTCAACATCGCCTCCATGTGGGCCTACTTCGGCTCTCCGCTGTCGCCAGGCTACGCAGCGAGCAAGAGCGGCGTGGTGGCGCTGACCAGGTCCATGGCCGTGGCCTGGGGCAGCCGCGGCGTGCGCGTCAACGCCGTCGCTCCGGGCTGGGTCGACACACGCATGGGCGCGCCCGCCAAGAACGATCCCGAGCGGGGCCCGCGCATCACCGCGCGGATTCCGATGGGGCGCTGGGCGAGGCCGAGCGAGATCGCTTCCGTAATCGCCTTTCTGCTGTCGCCAGCCGCCTCCTACGTGCACGGCGCCGTGATCCCGATCGACGGCGGCTATTCGGTGAACTGACGCGCGTTGGATCTTGCGCCGTGGCAGCACCCCAGCTCAAAGCCATCGAGAAGGAAAATCTTTCCTCCCGGGTCTATTCCGAGATCAGAAATGCCTTGATGAACGGGCAGTACGAGCCCGGCGAGCGGCTGCGCATCGGCGCACTCGCGGAGCAGATGGGCGTTTCCATCACGCCGGTGCGCGAGGCGATCTTCCGGCTTGTCAGCGAGCAGGGGCTGGAGATGAAGGCGGCCACGGCCGTGCATGTGCCCGTCATCACGGCGGACCATCTGCGCGAGATCCAGCTCATCCGCCATCATCTGGAAGGCGCCGCGGCCGAGAAGGCCGCCATCAAGATTACACCTGCCGACTACGAGAGCCTGGAGGACCTGCAGGAGCGCTTTGTCGCCGCCGCGGCCGTTAGCCCGAAGAAGGCCAGCAAGCTCAACCGCGAGTTCCATTTCGCGATCATGGCGGCAGCCGAGCTTCCGACCGTGTTCAACGTCGTCGAAGCTCTCTGGGTCACCCTTGGGCCATTGCTGCAGGTGTTTCACGCACGCGCACCCAAGCGCGACCTGCGGCGCGACCGCCATTGCCATGAGGACGTGCTGGTGGCGCTGAAGAAGCGCGACCCCGAGCGGGCGCGAAAGGCGCTCCAGGCCGATATTGCCTGGGGTCAGCTCATGATCGACTGGCTTGAGCAGCGCGAAGCCGGCACGCCGTAGGCCTTATCGAGAGGGCGCCACGTAGGGCCGCGGCTCGATGTAGCCCTCTCGCACGAGCATCGGCAGGACGCCTCCACCGTCGATGATGTCCAGCAGCAGCTTGTCCAGGGCTTGGCCCTGCAGACTGACGCCGCGAGTGACGTTGGTGATGAGGCCGGTGGAGAAGTCGAACCTGCCGATGTCGCCCTCCTCGAACAGGTTCGTGACACCCTTGCACTGTGTGGCCGCGAGGCCTGCGGTCACGCAGTTTCTGAGGCACAAGCCATTGAGCGTTTCGGCCACAACGCCGGCGATGCCGCAAAGCTGCAGCATGCGTCCGGATGGACGTCCAGATCCCATGCCGAAATTCTCGCCGCCGACCAGCAGATCGCCCGGACGCACCTGATCGACCCAACCGGGGCGATTGCTGCTGAACGTCAGCTTGTACTGCTCCGACTCCGGCAGGCGGAATGCCGTGTTCGGGAAGATGAGGTCGGTGTTGATGTTGTCGCCGAACTTCCAGACCCGTCCTTCTACGACATGTGGCATGCTTGTCTTTCCCTTCTCGATCGAGCCGCGCCGGAGACGCTGCGCTTATGCGGTCTCGCTCACATGGATCTTGGATCGGTGATGACGCCGGCGAGCGCCGAGGCCGCGACGGTCGCGGGCGCCCCCATGTAGATCTTGGCCTCGGAGCTGCCCATCCGGCCCTTGAAGTTGCGGGTGCTGGACGTGATGCAGATCTCGCCGGGGCCGAGCACTCCCATATGCCCGCCATAGCAGGCGCCGCACGTCGAGTTCGTCACTACGGCCCCTGCTTCCACGAGCGTCTCGATCAGCCCCTCGCGTGCTGCTTGCAGGTAGACGCTTTGAGAGCCGGGCGTGACGATGAAGCGAACGCCGGGCGCGACCTTCCTGCCGCGTACCATGTCGGCGGCGATGCGCAGATCCTCGATCTTCCCGTTGGCACACGAGCCGATGAAGGCCTGGTTGATCGGGATCGTCTGCTGAAAGCGAGACGCGGGCACAGCATTCTTGGGCACGGCGTCGGGCAGGACCACGTAAGGCTCGATCCGGCTCAGATCGATCTCCCGCACGTCGAGGTAATCTGCGCCGGTATCCGGGGCAACAGGATTGACCGGTCTTGTAACCCGGTCCTTGAGAAAGTCCGCGGTCAATTCGTCGTACTCGAAAAGCGCGAACTCGGCGCTGATCTCGGCACACATGGTCGAAATGGTGCGCCGGTCTGAAACGCTCAGCGCCCTGAGACCCGGCCCACCGAACTCTACGCTCGTATTGGTGTGCCCGCCGTACTCCTGCGCAATATGGAAGAACACGTCCTTGCCGCTCACGTGCGGCGAAAGAGACCCTTTGAACTCGTACCGGACCGAAGGCGACACCGGATACCAGATCACGCCCTTGGTCATGGCCTGCACGGTATCGATCAACCCGGCGCCGCGCCCGGCGCAGTTGAGCGCGCCCGACGCGCACGTATGAGAGTCGGCGCACACCAGCAGCTCGCCCGGACGCACAACTCCTTGCTCTGCCAGCACCACGTGAGCAATGCCGTGGCGGCCCACGTCGAAGAAGTGCTTCAGACCGAACTCCTTCGCGAACCGCCGGCCCTCCGTCATTCCAGCAGCATCCTTGATGCTCGCAGCCGGAACGCTATGGTCGAACACCAAGGCGACGCGCTCGGGATCGAAGATCTTCCTCGGCCGGTACCAGCCGCCTTCGGTCGCGATGGGAAGGTCGAGGCCGACGACCATGTCGGGCTTGCAGACGGCGACCTCGCCGGGGCGAACGACGTCGCGGCCGCTGGCGCGCGCGAGGATCTTCTCGATCATTGTCATTGCTGCAGTCATGTCGCGACTCCTCGGCTAGGCATTGGCATGGAGCCGCCGGTCGATTGCCAGCAGCAGTCCGTTAGCCACCGTTGCAAAGATGAACAGAAAGAAGATCAGCGCGATGATCGTCTTCACGTCGTGAAGGTTGATCGCATTGATCATCAGGAAGCCGATGCCGCGTTGCGAAGCGAACATCTCGCCGGTCAGCACGCCGAGCAAGGTCAGCGAGAAGCCGACACGTATTCCGGTGAAGATCTCAGGAATGATCGCCGGCACGACGACGGTTCGGAGGGTCTCCAGCGAGGACAGCCGCAACACCCGCGCGGTGCGCAGATGCGTCGGGTTGATGCCGCGTACCGCGTTCATGCTGAACAGCGCGACCGGAATCAGGCCATGGATCACGCCGAACGCAACCTTCGCCGAGATGCCGAGACCGAACACAAGCAGCATGATGGGATACAGGGTCACCTTCGGCAGCGAGTAGAACGAGGTGAGCACCGGCTCCGCCACCTCGCCCGAGAAACGATGGAAGCCCAGCAGCAGGCCCATCGCCACTCCTGCCATGATCGCAATGACCAGCGCGTACCAGAACGCACTGATGCTCGCTTCCAGGTGCGGCCGGAACGAGTCCGAGCCCAGCAGGTATGCGACGTGCGCGATGGTCGGAATAGGCGGCGTTATCGCTACGTCTCCAGCCCACAGATAGAGTCCCTGCCATATGCAGAGAACGGCGACCGCAAACGCAGTCATGTCCAGCAGCCGGGTCCTGAAGCTCGCGCGCTCCATCAGCGTCTCCAGCGGCGAATCAGACGCTTCTCGAGGCCCTGCAGGGCAAGGTTCATCAGCGTCACGAGCGTCAGCGTGAACAGGATGAGGCCGTACATCACGCGATTGTTGAAGGAGTCGTAGGAGAAGGCGATGGCGTAGCCGATCCCGGAGCTCGACAGGATGAACTCGCCTGCGAGGATGCCGATGAACGAGTAGGCCAGGGCGAGCTTGATGCCGGTGATGAGATGCGGCGCTATCGCAGGCAATATCACGAGCATGACCTGCGCCGGCGCGCTCATGCGATAGGTGCGCGCCACCTTAATCAGAACGCGCGGCACGCGGTCGAACCCGTTCAGCGTGCTCACGATCACCGCCACACAGCCGAATACAAGGCCGATCATGATCAGCGGCCAATCGTTCATGCCGAAGATCACGATGAAGAGCGGATACAGCGCGAAAAAGGGCACCGCATAATACGATGCGAGCAGCGGATCGAGCATCCGCCGCAGCCGGGGCAGCCTGTGGATGATCGCGCCGAGAACGAAGCCACCCACCACGGCGAGCAGGAATGCAATCGTCACGTTGCGGAACGTCGGTACGATATGCTTGGCAAGCGTGCCCGAAGTCACAAGCTGACCGAGAGCGAGGACCATCTCCGACGGCGGAATCATCGTCGTCGAGTTGATGATGCCGACCCTGCAGAGCAGCTCCAAACTCAAGGCCAAGGCAGAGAGGAACAGCAATCGGACCCAGCCTGCGGCGCTCATCGCTTCATCGCCTCGACGTGGCCCATCGCCTTCATCGACTCTTCGCGCAGATAGCTCCACACGCGCCCGGTAAACTCGCCGAAACGAGGATCGGAGACGATGCGGGAGTCGCGCTCGCGCGGCCATCCGGTCACGATGACATCGGCGAACCGGCCCGGTCGCGCCGTCATCACGCCAACTCTGTCGGACAGCATCGACGCCTCGTCGATGGCATGCGTGATGAGAACGACGGTAGCTCCGGTCTCCCGCCAGAGCCGCAGCAGCTCGTCCCCCATCAGCAGCCGGGTCTGCTGGTCGAGAGCGCCGAACGGCTCATCCAGCAGGATCATGCGCGGCTCGAGCACGAGTGTTCGCGCGATACAGACCCGCTGTCGCATGCCGCCCGAGAGCTGAGCCGGGTAGGCGCGCGCGAAGTCGCTGAGCCCCATGAACTTCAGCGCGTAGTCGACCTTGCGCTTCACCTCGCCGGAGGCGACGCCTGCCCGCCGCAGCCCGAAGGCCGCGTTGTCCCAAACCGTGAGCCAGGGGAAGCTCGAGTCCTCCTGGAACACGACTCCGATGCCAGGCGGGACCTCGCCCTTGAGGGGCTTACCCTCGAAGCTCGCCGTACCTTCGGTTGGGGCCGAAAGTCCGGCCAAGATGTCGAGAAGCGTGCTCTTGCCGCAGCCGGACGGCCCGACGATGCTGAAGAACTCCCCTCGCCGCAGATCGAGAGTGACAGGGCCCAGGGCGTGCACGGGGCCCTGCGGAGGGTTGGCAGGGAACACGCGTGTCACATTCTCCAGGCGCGCATGCACGTCGGCTTCCTGCGGCAGTGCGTCAGATCGTGAGGGCTCGCGTCGTTGCGGGGCGTTGGTCAGGGCCTCGTTCCCGAGACCGGCTTGCCGAACACTCATCAGAGCACCCTCTGGAAACGAAGGGAGAGCGGACCATCCTGCCGTGCGCGTGTGCGGCGTGCGGATGCCACATCTGTGGAGCAAGGCCTCATGAGGCCTTGCTCCAGCGTCATCAGGCTCGGCGTTGCAGCGGGACCTTCTCGTTCGCAGCGGCTGCACCGCGCGCGTAGCGCTCGCGCAGCGGGTCCCATTCGTCGGCGCCGAAGCGGCTGAACGCCTCGCGCACGGTCAGCGGCTTCGGCAGTGCAGGATGGCGCTTGTCCCGCTTGAGCTGGTCGAGCAGGTCCTCGCAAACGCCGATCACGCCGAACAGCAGAAGCCCCGGCACGATTGCCATCTTATAGCCGGCGCGCTGCATCTCATCGAGATCGACATCGGGTGTCTTGCCGCCGCGGACGACGTTGAGCAGGCACGGGCCCTTGATGAGCTTCGGGACGGAAAGCACCTCCTCCATGGTCTGGGGAGCCTCGAGGAACACCATGTCGGCGCCAGCCTCCAGCGCTGCATTGCCGCGCCGCACTGCTTCCTCGAAGCCAGCCACGGCGCGAGCATCCGTTCGCGCAATGACCAGGAAATCCGGGTCGGACTTCGCGTCTGCAGCGGCGCGGATCTTGACGGTGTAATCCTCGAGGGGGATCAGCTCCTTGTTGTCCAGATGGCCGCATTTCTTGGGAAACACCTGATCTTCGATGTGAATGCCTGCCACACCTGCACGCTCGAAATCGCGCACGGTACGAATGACATTGAGCTCGTTGCCGTAGCCGGTGTCGGCATCAGAGATCAGTGGGATGCTGATTGCATCCACGATCCGGCGGGCGTTGAGGACAATTTCCGACATCGTGGCCAGGCCGTAGTCGGGGTAGCCGCATGTTGCAGCCGTGCCGGCGCCAGTCATGTAGGCGGCCTCGAACCCGGCCCGCTCGATAAGCCGCGCGGTGATGCAGTCGTAGGCGCCCGGCAGCGTGACCATTCCCGGGCGCTCGAGCAGCGCCCGCAATTTCGCTCTTGGACTCACGAGTTTTCTCCGTTGTGCTGTGATTGTTGAGCTGAAGACTAGTTGGTCGTCCTCAGATCCGCGGGCAGGAAACGTTGATCGATGAGCTGACCCCAATCGACTTCGCCCTCGAGCTGTCCGACGATGCGCAATCCCCGAACCATGGCGTTGAGGCCCTTGTAGTCGAACTTGCCTTCGTCCCAGTACCGGTTCTTGACGAATTCCCGGAACACCGACTTGATGAGCTCGGGGTCCCAATTGTGCAGCTTGGCTACGATCATCGCTGCGGCATCCGGGTTCTCGTAGATGAACTGGACGCCCTTGCGCCGCCCTTCCACGATGGCCTTGAGCACATCGGGCCGCTTGGCGGCATAGTCCTCGGTCGTGATGCCGACGGTCTGGGTCATATGCGGCGACATCACATCCTTCACCCAGAACACAGGCTGAAGCTTTGATTTCTCGCGTGACCAGATCGGCTCGGAGACGGTCGCGGCGTCGACGGAGCCTTGCAGAATCGCCGTGAAGTTGGCCCCGGTGCTGCCGACGGGTATCAGCTCCACGTCGCTCGGCTTCATGCCGTTGTCCTCCAATGCCATCAGGATGAGCATGTTGGTGACCGACGCGGGGCGCGTGTAGCCGAGCTTCTTTCCCTTCAAGTCCTTGATCGACTTGAAGGGCTGCCCTGGCCGTGTGGCCCAAAGCTGGTCGAAGACCGAGTTGACCCCTGAAAAGATGATCTTCAGCTTCGAGCCGGCGCGAATGGCTTCGATCGCGGCGGGCAGAGCAACCTCGCCGAAGGGCGTGTCGCTTGCCAGAGTGTTGCGGACGGAGGTGCCGCCGCCCGTCGACGTGATGATCCCCGTTACATTGAAGTTGTCGGTCTTGAACCAGCCCTTCTCCATGGCGACGGCATACGGGGCTCCGTAGAAGGCGGCTCCCCAATGCGTAACGGTTATGCTTTCGGCGACAGCGGAGTGCTGGGTGATCCCAAGGGCAACGATCGCGGCGAACAGGCCACGGCCAAGCCGGGCCAGGGTTGAAGATATCATCGTTTCCTCCACGCACTCTCGAATTCTGTGCTTGATAGTCTTGTGCCCGATGCCACGGTGTTTTCATGCGGACATCGGTTTCCACCCGATCAATGTTGGCTTACGCGCGCACCTCCTGTTTGCCGGCATCTCCTTTCCAGGTCGATGCACAGGTCACCTCTATGCGATCATCTTATCGGATAGCGTCGCTTTCATCCGGTACTTGCTGCCGACAAGAACCGTGCTCAAGTTGACGGCTCGACTGTCCGCGGCGACGAGCAGTCGTGTGATGCGCAGTAGCGGACTTGCCGGCCGGATGTTCAACATCGCCGCCACGCGGGCTTCGGCAAGTGTCGCCTCGACCTCGTCCCGCGCCTCGGCCAGCTTGATATGGTGGCGCTCGATCAGAAGATCGCGCATGAACTTCGTCGTCAGGTCTTTGCGCCGCAGCCTCTCTCCGATGCTCATCGGCAAGAAGTTGCGCGCGTAGGCAACGGGTCCATCGTTGGTCGAGATCAAGCGCTCGAAGTAGCGAATGGGATCGCCCGCGGTCAGGCCGAAAACGCCCGCGGTGACGGGATCGCAGGGGCGGATGTCGAAGGCGAGGACCTTGATCTTGCTCACCTGCCCCTCGGCCACGATCCGATCCAGCGAGCCGATCGGTGCAGACGCACGTCGAGCGGGCGCCTCCACCACGATCGTGCCGCGGCCGCGTTGGCGGCGTACCAAGCCCTCGCGCTCGAGCGACTCCAGCGCTCTGCGCACTGTGATGCGGCTGATGCGGTAAAGCTCGCCGAGCTCCCGCTCCGAGGGGAGGCATTGTCCAACCTTGTACTCGCGCGCAGCAATCGCCTCGCGAAGGACGGACTCGAGCTTGTAGTACAGCGGTATCGGGTCGGTGCCGCGGTCTTCGAAATCGAGGAGCATGGACGCCAACCCCGCGGATGAGTTTCGGATCGCACCGTCTGGTCTCTTGTAATAATAATAATACCAACGGGAACGGTGCTGACAAGCAAGAACCTGATCTTCTCCCGGAAACTCTCGAATGAGCGCCGGCGCGCTCGGCCGTTCCTGATCAGCAACCGGCTCGGCGGACGCGTGGAGGTCGATGCGCCAGATGATGTGCTTCGTGTGGGACGGAGAGACAGGAGCGGCACGCCGAGGTCGACATCGATGTCAGCATCTTGCGCTTTCGGCGGGGGACCGATAGTCACGCGTCACTTATCGAGACGGCTACGTCCTTTCGGACATCGTCTCTGTCCGCCAAGGATTTGAGTCCCCATGAGCAGCAGATCGGAAACGTCACAGGCTATGCAGAAATCGTCAGTTGCGCTTCGCCTCACCGATCAGGATGAGGGCTACCGCGTCGATGCCAGGGAATTGCAGAGCCTCGTCGAGCTGATGCTGGCCAAGACGGGCGTGCCGGCGGCTGATGCATCCCTTGTGGCGTCCAGCCTGATCGGTGCCGACGCCAGGGGCATGAACTCGCACGGAATACTGCGGCTCCCTGTCTACATCAAACGTCTGCGCCAGGGTGGCTTCTCACCGCGCTCGGAGAGCAAGCTCGTCCGCGAGAGCGCGTCGACAGCCCTGATCGATGGCGGCGATGGACTGGGCGCGGTGCTGACGATGCGCGCCATGGACATGGCCATCGCCAAGGCTCGCGTCACCGGCATTGCCGCGGTCGGTGTACGCAACAGCAATCACAACGGTGAGGGCGCGCCCTATGTGCTCCGTGCCGTCGAGGCGGACATGATCGGCATCGCCACGACCAACGGCTCGCCCATCATGCCGGTGTGGGGAGGCAAGACCGCGCTGACCGGGCCGCTGCCGATCACCCTTGGTGTTCCGGCCGCCCGGCACAAGCCCATCGTGCTCGATGCGGCTTTGGGCATGAGCTCGCGCGGGAAGATTCTCTATTACGCGGAGAAGGGCCTTTCGCTTCCCGATGGCTGGCTCGTCGATGCCGACGGTCGCCCGACCAACGATCCCAACTGGGTCAAGAACGGAGGCTGGATCCTTCCGATCGGCGGCCACAAGGGCTGGGGGCTCATTCTGATGTGCGAGATCCTGTCCGGCATCCTGACTGGCGGAGCGATAGGGCGCGAGCTCACGAATCTCTATGACGATTTGCACAAGCCGCAGGGCAACGGTCACTTCGTGATCGCCATCAACATCGCATCGTTCCTCGACGTGGCGTCCTTCAAGGAGCGCATGGACAGCTACATCAGCGAGATGAAGGCGTCTGAGCTGGCTCCGGGATTCGATGAGATCCTGATGCCGGGCGAGATCGAGTTCCGCAAGGAGGCTCGGCAGCGGGCGGAGGGCATCGTCTTGGGCCGCTCGGTTGTCGACGAGGTCCTGAAAACGGCGAAGGACTTGGGGATTGCGGTGGCAACGAGTTGAGGCGGCGGGGACCAAGCAGGCCTTGGATTGCCGATGCCAGGGCCGTTGTCGGGTGGCCGGCCTGATCCGCTGCGATGCGGCCAGAGCATCATCGACCGCATCGATCATGTGCCAAGTTCCGGGCTATACTCGCCTGATCCGACTTGGGGGCCGCCCCTGCCGGGCATCCTCCTGGTGCTCGACAATCCAGGCTGTGAGCCGATGGACATCCGCCAGCTTCAGTACCTCGCGGCGCTCGCGCGCGAAAAGCATTTCACGCGGGCGGCGAAGGCCTGCAACGTGACCCAGCCGACGCTCTCGGGCCGCATCCGCCAGCTCGAGCAGGAGCTGGGTGTGCCGATCGTCGAGCGTGGCCAGCGTTTTCACGGGCTGACGCCGGAGGGTGAGCGGGTCCTCAAGTGGGCGCACGCGATCCTGGACAACTGGTCGTCGCTGGAGCAGGAGATCGCCAAGCTGCGCAATACCAAGGGCACGCTGATCGGCCGTCTGTCCTTGGGTGTCATTCCATCTGGACTGCCCATGGCGGCACTTATTGCCAAGGCAATTCAGGACCGCCACCCAGGCATCGAGCTGACCGTGCTGTCGCAGAGCTCTGTCGAGATCCTGCGCAATCTGGAGGATTTCTCGATCGATGTCGGCCTCACCTACCTCGACAACGAGCCGATCGAGGGCATGCGCGCAGAGGCCATTTACATGGAGCGGTATTGTCTGCTCGTCCGCGCCGACCATGAGCTCGCCGGCGGGAACTCCGTGACTTGGGCGGAGGCGGCCCGCCAGCCGCTCTGCCTGCTCACGCCCAACATGCAGAACCGGCGCATCATCGACCGCGCCTTCCGAACGGCCAACGCCAAGCCCACGCCCCGGCTCGAGACCAATTCGGTCATCAACCTGTACGCGAACGTTCATCTGATGGGTCTTGCGAGCATTGTTCCGGAGTACTTCCTGGAGATCCTGGGGCCCATGTCCGACATTCGCGCAGTCCCCTTGGTGAGCCCGGTGGTGGAGCACAGCGTGGGTCTGGTGGCCGTTGACCGCGATCCGGTCTCGCCCATTGTTCTGGCTATGTTCGACTGCGCGCAGGGGCTGGATACGCTTGCGGCTTCCCGGGAACAGGGGCCGGATCATCGACAGTTCCGATGATCCGATCAGAACAACCGATTGGATCAGCGCGGCCGGTCTGCGAGTATGGTATACTGGAACGGTTCGAAGTTGGTTTCTGATGACGCCCGAAGCAGATACAACTGCGCGCAACATCGCCGCAGAGCACGGCAACAGGCCTGAAGCACTGGTCGAAATCCTGCATCAGGTGCAGGCGGCCCTTGGGCATGTGCCCGAGGCCGCCATTCCGGCGCTGGCCGAGGCGCTCAATCTTTCGCGTGCGGAGGTGTACGGCGTCGTCACGTTCTATCATGACTTCCGCACGGAGCCCGCGGGACGGCACGTGCTGAAGATCTGCCGGGCCGAGGCCTGCCAGTCCATGGGCGCCGAGGCGCTGGTGGCGCACGCGGAGGCCAGGCTCGGGGTGACCTGTGGCGGCACGAGCGCCGATCGGCACGTGACACTGGAGCCGGTCTATTGCCTCGGACTGTGCGCCACGGGCCCATCGGCGATGATGGACGATGAGGTGATCGGGCGCCTGACCCCGGGCAAGCTCGATTCTCTGCTGAAAGGTGCCGGCGCATGACGGTCCGGCTCTTCATATCCAAGGATGCGGCCGCCGTTGCCGTTGGTGCCGAGCGGGTCGCCGATGCGCTCCGCAAGGCTGCCGCGGCCGCAGGGCGGCAGATCGAGATCGTGCGTACCGGCTCGCGCGGCTTGATGTGGCTGGAGCCTCTGGTCGAGATCGAGATCGCCGGCGTGCGCCACGGCTTCGGCCCGATCGAGCCGGAGGACATTAGCGGGCTGGTGAGCGCCGGGCTGCTCGATGGCGCCCCGTCGGTGCAAGCGCACGCGAAAGCGCTCGGACCGGTCGACAAGATCAACTATCTGGCGCGCCAGACGCGGCTGACATTCGCGCGTTGCGGCGTCATCGATCCGCTGTCGCTCGACGCCTATCGCGCCCATGGCGGTTACAAGGGACTGGAGCGCGCGCTCGCGCTTGCCCCGGCCGGGATCATTGACGAGGTGGCGAAGTCCGGTCTGCGCGGGCGCGGCGGCGCCGGCTTCCCCACCGGCATCAAGTGGAAGACGGTTCACGATGCGGCCGGCGACCAGAAATACATCGTGTGCAATGCCGATGAAGGTGACAGCGGCACCTTTGCGGACCGCATGCTGATGGAGGGCGATCCCTTCCTGCTGATCGAAGGCATGACCATTGCCGGTCTTGCTGTCGGAGCGACCAAGGGTTTCATCTATCTGCGCTCGGAATACCCGCATGCGATCGCGGCGATGCGCAGTGCCATCGCGATTGCGCGCAAGGCGGGGCTGCTGGGCAGTGACGTGGCGGGCTCCAAGCGAGCGTTCGATCTGGAGGTGCGCGTCGGTGCTGGCGCCTACGTGTGCGGCGAGGAGACCGCGTTGTTGGAGAGCCTGGAAGGCCGCCGCGGCATCGTGCGTGCCAAGCCGCCGCTGCCTGCGCACAGCGGCTTGTTCGGCCAGCCGACGGTCATCAACAACGTGCTCACATTCGCGGCGGTGCCGTTCGTGCTCGCGGCGGGCGCGAAAGCCTATGCCGATTTCGGCATGGGCCGCTCGCGCGGCACGATGCCGATCCAGCTTGCGGGCAATATCAAGTACGGCGGCCTGTTCGAGACGGCCTTCGGCGTGACGCTGGGCGAGCTGGTGGACGACATCGGTGGCGGAACGGCATCCGGGCGGCCCGTCAGGGCTGTGCAGGTGGGTGGGCCGCTCGGGGCTTATTTTCCCCGCGCTCTGTTCGATACGCCGTTCGACTACGAGGCATTCACGGCGCGCGATGGGCTCATCGGGCACGGCGGCGTCGTCGTGTTCGACGATACGGTGGACATGGCGCGGCAGGCGCGGTTCGCCTTCGAATTCTGCGCCATCGAGAGCTGCGGCAAGTGCACTCCCTGCCGCATCGGCTCGATGCGCGGGGCCGAGACCATCGACAAGATCATCGCCGGCGAGGGTCCCGAATCAAACCTCGCCCTGGTCACCGACCTTTGCAACACCATGAAGTTCGGATCGCTGTGTGCGCTGGGCGGCTTCACGCCGTTCCCCGTGATGAGCGCGCTCAATCACTTCCCCGAGGACTTCCGTCGCGCGCCCCGCATGCCGCAAGCCGCGGAGTGAGGATCACATGACACTCGTCAAAGAGATCGATTATGGCACCCCGCCGTCTCGCGCGAGCAAGACGGTCACGCTCACCATCGACGGCACCAAGGTGACTGTGCCTGAGGGCACCTCGATCATGCGTGCTGCCATGGAGATGGGCACGAAGATCCCCAAGCTGTGCGCGACCGACAGCATCGATGCGTTCGGCTCTTGCCGCCTGTGCCTGGTGGAGATCGAAGGCCGCCCGGGGACGCCCGCATCGTGCACCACGCCGGTGATGGATGGCCTGGTGGTGCGCACGCAGTCCGAGCGCCTCAAGCAGATCCGCCGCGGCGTGATGGAGCTCTACATCTCCGATCATCCGCTCGACTGCCTGACGTGCGCGGCCAACGGCGATTGCGAGCTGCAGGACATGGCAGGCGCAGTGGGCCTGCGCGACGTGCGCTACGGCTACGACGGCGCCAACCACGTGTTCGCCAAGAAGAACGGCAAGGCCAATCCGGACTGGATGCCGAAGGACGAGAGCAATCCATATTTCACATTTGAGCCGTCGAAGTGCATCGTCTGCAGCCGCTGCGTGCGCGCCTGCGAGGAGGTGCAGGGGACGTTCGCCTTGACCATCTCCGGCCGCGGCTTTGCCAGCCACGTGGCCGCCGGCATGTCGGAGAACTTCCTCGAGAGCGAGTGCGTCTCGTGTGGCGCCTGCGTGCAGGCCTGCCCGACCGCGACGCTCAGCGAGAAGGCCTTGATCGACATCGGCCAGCCCGAGCACTCCGTCGTGACCACGTGCGCCTACTGCGGTGTCGGCTGCTCGTTCAAAGCCGAGATGCGCGGCGAGGAAGTGGTGCGCATGGTGCCGTTCAAGGACGGCAAGGCCAATCGCGGTCATTCGTGCGTCAAGGGCCGTTTCGCCTGGGGCTATGCCACGCACAAGGAGCGCATTCTGAAGCCGATGGTGCGCGACAAGATCACCGATCCCTGGCGCGAGACCACATGGGAGGAGGCGATCGGCCGCGTCGCTTCCGAGTTCAAGCGCATCCAGTACCAGTATGGCCGCGATGCGGTGGGAGGCATTACGTCGTCGCGCTGCACCAACGAGGAGACGTTCCTCGTCCAGAAGCTGATCCGCGCCGGGTTCGGCGTGAACAACGTCGACACATGCGCGCGTGTGTGCCACTCGCCGACAGGGTACGGTCTCAAGACGACGTTCGGCACGTCGGCCGGCACGCAGGATTTCGACTCGGTTGAGCACTCGGACGTGATCGTGGTGATCGGTGCGAACCCGACCGACGCCCATCCCGTGTTCGCGAGCCGCATGAAGAAGAGGCTGCGCCAGGGTGCCAAGCTGATCGTCATCGATCCGCGCCGCATCGATCTCGTGCGCTCGCCCCACATCGCCGCCGCCCATCACCTGCCGCTGCAGCCGGGGACCAACGTGGCGGTGCTGACCGCGATGGCGCATGTGATCGTGACGGAGGGGCTCGTCAACGAGACCTTCGTGCGCGAGCGCTGCGAGATGGACGACTTCCGGGAGTGGGCGGCGTTCGTTTCCGAGCCGCGGAACTCGCCGGAGGCGCTGGCGAAGTTCATTGGAGTCGATGCTGCCGAGGTGAGGGCCGCAGCGCGCCTCTATGCGACCGGCGGCAACGCCGCCATCTATTACGGCCTCGGCGTCACCGAGCACAGCCAAGGATCGACTGCGGTGATGGCGATCGCCAACCTGGCGATGGCCACCGGCAACCTCGGCCGCCCAGGCGTCGGCGTGAACCCGCTGCGTGGCCAGAACAACGTGCAGGGCTCGTGCGACATGGGCTCGTTCCCGCACGAGCTGTCCGGCTACCGCCATATCTCCGACGATGCCGTGCGCGCCACGTTCGAGGCGCTGTGGGGCACAAAGCTCAATCCCGAGCCCGGCCTGCGCATTCCCAACATGCTCGACGCTGCCGTCGACGGCTCGTTCAAGGCCATCTACATCCAGGGTGAGGACATCCTGCAGTCCGACCCCAACATGCAGCACGTCGCAGCCGGCCTCGCGGCCATGGAATGCGTGGTCGTGCACGACCTGTTCCTCAACGAGACTGCCAACTACGCGCATGTGTTTCTGCCCGGCTCGACCTTCTTGGAGAAGGACGGCACGTTCACCAACGCCGAGCGGCGCATCCAGCTCGTGCGGCGTGTGATGGCACCGCGCAACGGCTATGCGGACTGGGAGGTCACGCAGCTCATTGCCAAGGCGATCGGGCTCGACTGGAACTACACGCATCCGAGCGAGGTCATGGACGAGATCGCCAAGCTGACGCCCACCTTTGCCGGCGTCAGCTTCGCCAAGCTCGAGGAGCTGGGCTCGGTGCAGTGGCCGTGCAACGAAGCCAATCCGCTGGGCTCGCCGGTCATGCACGCGACCACGTTCGCGCGCGGCAAGGGCAAGTTCATGCTGACCGAGTACATCCCGACCGACGAGCGAACCGGCCCACGCTATCCGCTGCTGCTGACGACGGGACGCATCCTGTCCCAATACAATGTCGGCGCGCAGACGCGCCGCACGGCCAACATCACGTGGCACGACGAGGATCGCCTGGAGATCCACCCGCACGATGCCGAGCAGCGGGGCGTGAAGGATGGCGACTGGGTGCGCATCGCCAGCCGGGCTGGTGAAACGGCGCTGCGGGCGCTGGTCACCGATCGCCTGGCGCCGGGCGTCGTCTACACGACGTTCCACCATCCGCTGACGCAGGCGAACATCGTCACGACGGACTACTCGGACTGGGCCACCAACTGCCCCGAGTACAAAGTGACGGCGGTGCAGGTCAGCCCATCCAACGGGCCCACCGGCCATCAGAAGGAATACGAGGAGTTCGCCAAGTCCAGCCGGCGCATCATGGAGGCCGCGGAATAGACGCGATGACGGCGCCCGGCAGCGTACAGGTCCGGTCCTTGAGGTTTGCGGCCCAGACTGCCGCCGACCGGGAGCGGCTGATTCCGCAGGAGGTGCCGGTCGCGCTGGCATACGACGGGACGACCTACGCCGTCATGATGGCGTCGCCTTCCGATCTGGAGGATTTCGCGGTCGGCTTCAGCTTGACCGAAGGCATCGTGGCGACTCCGGAGGAGATCGAGAGCCTCGAGGTTCTCGAGCAGGAGAAGGGCATCGAGCTGCGCATGTGGCTCGCCGCGCATCGCCGGCGCGATCTGATGGAGCGGCGGCGCCGGCTTGCAGGACCGACTGGCTGCGGTCTGTGCGGCGTGGAAAGCCTGGAGGCGGCGGTGCCTGCCTGTCCGCGGGTTGCCGCCGATCTCTCCGTCACGCCGGCGGACATTGGTGCTGCGCTTGGAGCATTGGAGCCCGCACAGACCCTCAATCGGCAGACTCGGGCCGTGCACGGAGCCGGGTTCTGGACGAAGCAGCACGGCCTCATCGCGCTTGCCGAGGATGTCGGCCGTCACAACGCCCTCGACAAGCTGGTGGGCGCATTGCGGCGGGCGAAGGTCAGCGCGGCCGACGGCATCGTGCTGTTGACGAGCCGCGTGTCGGTCGAGATGGTGCAGAAGGCGGCTGTCGCCGGCGCCCCGATCATCGTTGCGGTATCGGCGCCGACGGCGCTGGCGGTCAAGACCGCGGAAGCGGCCGGCATTACGCTCATCGCGGTGGCGCGTGCCGACGGTTTCGAGGTTTTCACACATTCGCATCGCGTCGCGGCCCCTGAAGGACGGCCGGCCGAGCGCAAGACCATGAGCGAACATGCAGCCTGAAAAGCTCGTCATGATGGCGAACCAGATCGCCCGGTTCTTTGCGGCACAAGGTGAGGAGCGCGCCGTGCCTCAGATCGCGGATCACATCGAGAAGTTTTGGGATCCGCGCATGCGCAAGGGCATCATCGAGCACGTGGCGCATGGTGGCGCTGGGCTCGACGCGCTGGCAGTCGCCGCAATCAAGCGGCTAAGGGCGGTTTCCGCCAGCCCGGCGTGAGCGCAGCGGGACCGGCCATTCGCTGCGACGATGGTCTGCTCCCCTTAAACTGCATCAGGAGCTTTGCCGAGCTCGGATCCTCGCGTTGCGGTCAAGGATCCGTCGGTGTCGGGCCGGCCACGAGACGCTCGCCAATTCCCAGCATCTGGCCGCGATGGAGGGCGATGCCGAGCTGGAGGGATTGGGCGATGCGCTCGGCCATGTTGACGAAGAGACGGGCTGGCGCACCTGGGCAGACCTCGTCCGCCGTACGCCGGAACAGCTCGAGCCACCGGTCGAAATGCTCGGCCGAAAGATCCGGCAGCTCGGCATGGACTCTCATAGGCGTGCCCTTGTAACGCCCGGTCATCAAAGTCACCGACGACCAGAAGCCGCAAAGCTTGTCGAGATGGTCGTCCCAATCCTCGACGGCAGCGTTGAAGATCGGTCCAATCATCGCATCCTGCCGTACGCGTGCGTAGAAGCGATGCACAAGATCTCGAATCATCGGCTCGGTGACACCGGCCTCGACGCCGGGAGCATTGGGGTTTGGTTCACGGGACATGGGCGCACCCTAAATAATGATCTGGCGGACGCAACCGCGCTGTTGGCAGTGCTTGTCGGTCGCAATGGGTGGTCCACACCCGGCTCGGCGCGGGCGCGTCGTCCTCAGAATGGCAGCACCAGCACGCCGCGGGCGCGCGAGACGCACGGGCAGAAATGCGTTGCGCGGTCGGCCACGGACAGACAGGTGTCCTTGTGGATCACGTCCCCCTCGACAAACCGCGTCGCACAGGCCCCGCAGCCGCCTGTCATGCAACCTGGTTCGATCGGCACGCCGGCGGCAACCAGCACCTCGAGCGCAGTCTGATGCGACGCGACCGTCAATGTTCGTTCGCTCCATATCAGCAAGACCTCGAATGGATCTCCGAAAATGCGTGACACTCAGCGAGGCTCATCGACTATCGTTCCGGCGGCCGTCATCGCTCCGGCAAAAAGCAGCAGGACGAATTTGAGAAGCTCGAGATAGATGTAGACCTCATGCAGGGCTGTCGGCGCAGGGCTGTTGCCACGCATGATCTCGAGCACGCGTGCGTCGAGGACCGGCCGCGCGACGAAGGTCTCGATGCCGAGCACCGCGACGACGGCGAGCAGGCAGAGCAAAACCCCGCGCCAGCGTGATCCGACCACGCTTCGGGCCGCCACCACGATGGCGAGAAAGACGGCCGCCAGTGCCCACTCGATGAGTGAAAGCACGTGGAAGGTCCAGCGCCCGACATCGAGAGCCTGCGCCAGCGGCAGGCTCGGCGCGAGAAACTTTGCCGGGGTGGCGACGAAGGCCACGCCAGCAAGCAATCCGGCCCAAACGAACAGCCCGGCCGCAACGACGTGCTTCATCCGTTGGCCCGGGGATCCGAAGCATGGCTCGCGTCCTCCCCGTCCTCTTGCTCAGGTCGGATGAAGTCGGCTTCGCAGCCGCCGGGCTCAGGTGAGAACTCTGCCGCCTTGCCGGGGCGGCCGTTCTGCACGTCAGCGTCCGGCAAGGGCGGCCTCTTGGATACGATGTTCGGCCAAACATCGGCATACTTGCGATTGAGATCCAGCCAGACGTCCGTTGCGGCGGGATCGCTGTCGGCCACGATGGCCTCCGCCGGGCATTCGGGAACGCAGACGCCACAGTCGATGCACTCATCGGGATGAATGACCAGCATGTTCGCGCCCTCGTAGAAACAGTCGACGGGGCAGACCTCCACGCAGTCGGTATATTTGCATTTGATGCAGTTCTCGGTGACGACGAAGGTCATTGGCTCCTCACGGTCGGACCAGCGCCCAGACCAGGGCAAAGCAGCTGAAGCCGAGGCCAACCGCGATCGGCACGATCACCATCTGCACCAAAGCGTCCGGGCGGCGGATGATCCCCGTGAAGGTCTCGACCTTGTCGGTTGGGTGCTGCCGCGGGGCCGGGCGCAAGCGTGCATCGTGCTCGCCGCGGACGTGACCCAACAGCAGCGGTACAGCAAAGAAGACGACGGCGAAGACGATGCTGATGACCACCGCGAACAGCGCTTCAGCGTTCGCTTTGAAGGTGATGACGGCCGCTGCGAGAGCGATCGCATAGGCAACGATCATGATCGGTATGGCCTGGGCGAGAAGGCCATCATCCTGGTCGATGGGCGCTGCGCCAGACCTGGTCGCGACCCGAGGCTTGTTCGACGGCTCCTCTACGTCGTGGTCGGCTCGTTCGAGTCTTTGCAGCATGGCCCTCTCCCATAAGATATATACAAAAGGTATCTTATGGAAAGGTTGTTCCCGGCGATTAGATATGTCAAGAATGAATCTATATCCAAACTGACGCAGGGCCTGGCATGCAGCTCACCAAGTTCTCCGACTACGCTCTTCGCGTGCTCATGTACACGCATGCAGCCGGCGACAGGCGCGTCACCATCGAGGAGATGGCCGGCGCGTACCAGATCTCGCGCGCGCATCTGATGAAAGTGGTCAACGCCCTCACGCGGGCCGGCTATCTAACGGCTGTACGCGGCCGCTCCGGCGGCCTCACACTCGCCAAGCCGGCCGACGAGATCCGGCTTGGCGACGTTGTGCGAGCCACCGAGCCGGACTTCGCTCTGATCGAATGTTTTGCCACCGGAAGCCAGTGCGTCATCACCGGCTGCTGCCGCCTGCCGCGCGTCATCAACGAGGCGCTCGACGCCTTCCTTGCCGCGCTCGACCGCCACACCCTCGCCAGCATCGCGCTGAGGCCTAAGGATTTTCGCCAGGTGCTTGCGCCGCGCGGCTCTCGCGCGGCGGCGTGACGCGTATGATGCTCAGCCGGCGCGTCCGGCCATCCCGCGTAAGCCAGCTGATCGATTGACCCTCGCTGAGACCGATCAGCGCCGCACCTACCGGCGTCAGAATCGACACTCGACCCTCGGTGATATCCGCCTCGTCTGGATAGACCAGCGTGGCGCGATGGCTCGTCCCTTCTTCCGTGCGGTATTCGACTGTCGATCCCATCGCAATGGCGTTGCCCGGGAATGCGGCAGCAGGCACAACCCTGGCCCGCTCCACTTCCGCGAGCAGCTCGCCGGCTACGTCGGGGAGCCGGTCGAGCAGCCCCTCGGCCAGCCTGGTCAGGCGGCTGTAATCCGCATCGCTGATGACGATGTCAGGCTTCTGCTTGGCGGCATTCAGCATGACGCGAACCTTTCAATGAGCTGAGGCGCCCAACGAGCCCGTCGTTGCACGCCGCGCATGAGATGCTGGATGGTGTGAACCGCGCCCCTTCGCTACTGGCGGCTGACGGGACCAGATGTCCGTGCCGCGCGCTGGCTTTTCCCCGTGCCCGGGGGTGCGCACCGAGCCGGGGCAGCTATTCCGCGATCGGAAAAGCCCTGAGGATGATCAGGCGGTGCCGGCTCGTTCTCATGCTCCTAAGGTGGCGACTTGAGTCGAAATGTCAACACTCGAGTACTGGCCACGCGAGCATGTGGTGACGCTAATTCGACGCTGGTCGCCGAATCCGCACCCAGTAGGGAACACCGTGGCGATTGAGCTGTACGCGATCGACTTGCGAATGGCTGCGAACAATCCGGAGTATCTCATCGGCATCGCGGATGCTCTCCTGATCGATGGCCGTGATCACATCGTCGACCCTGAAGGGCGACCCATCGGCTGAGCCCTCGGCGGCAACGCCGACGACAACGGCACCTCGCAGCCTGCCGTAGTACGGTGACCCGGGTCCAATCGAGGACAACTCCAGGCCACCTATTCCTTTCACCTCGGAGGGTACTCGCACAGGCGCCGGTTGCACCTTTATTTCGGATACCGTCACGGCGACGGTCCTCGGGCCCGACTCGGACATGAGGTCAATCTCCAGCGATTCACCCAGAGCGGTGCTGCCGACACGCGCCATGTAGTCGGAGTGGGTCCTGATCTGCTCCCCGGCGATTGCAACGATAATGTCTCCAACCCTTACGCCCGCCTTTTCTGCCGGGGACGCGGGGACAACACCGGTAACGGCTGCGCCCCTGAGACTAGGGAGCTTGAGGTTCTGCGCCATCTCCATGCTCACATCGCTCGCCGAGATCCCAAGTGCCCCGCGCGGCATGTAGCCATGGAGCACAATCTGACGACCGATCCTCTTCGCCATGTTGATCGGAATTGCAAAGCCGATGCCGATGTTGCGACCACCGGCGATGGCTGTGTTGACTCCAATCAGCTCGCCTTGCAGGTTAACGAGCGCGCCGCCGGAGTTTCCCGGGTTCACCGCTGCATCGATCTGGATAAAGGACTCGAAGATCTCGTAGCCGACATCCGAGCGCATCAAGCCGCTGACGATACCGGAGGTCGCAGTACCTTCCAGTCCGAATGGACTGCCAACCGCTACGACAAAGTCACCAACCTTCAAGTTGTCAGAATTGCCAACAGTCAGAGCTGTGAGATTGGGCAGCTCGACTTTTAGTATGGCGATGTCCGTTGCGACATCCACGCCGACGAGGCGCGCAGTCGTTATGCGGCCATCGTGGAGACCAACCTTGATCGAGATTGCATCCTTGACGACATGATTGTTGGTGCCAATCAGTCCGCGCTCGGCATCGAAGATGACACCTGAGCCTCCGGATTTGAAATACTGCGTTGGCGGCTTGTTCGTGTCGGCACCGGGTGTCAGCTCAGTTTCCTGGTACCGTTGGCCAATCACATGAACGGTAACGACTGCCGGCCTGACCTTCTCGAGCAAGGGAGCCAACGTCGGAGCCGAGAGGGCCGGGGCCGGTGACCCGGCCATTGACGACACTACCTGCGATACCGTGAAAAGTAGCGTCGCCGCGACAAACGCATACGGCACTTTCATGGCCACAGCTCCATCCCGGATTGACGACGAATGCTCGCGCACGCTTGTCGGCGAAGGGCAGCGAAGTGAGTTCGTCGCCGATGCGAGCCGTGTGCCGGCGCTCACTTCGCGAGCGCCGGTCGCGCCGTGCCGATACGGCTCAATTCGGCAGCACTATTTGTTCGGTGCCACCATGCTCGGCGCCGCCACGCCTTGCGCTTCGATCGTGTCAAAGAACTTCTTGCGGTCGAAGCCGCTCGGAACGCTCACGCCCTCGGCCTGCAGCTTGTCGAAGAACGTCTTTGCATCGAGCGGCCTGCTGTCGCTGACGCCTTCAGCCTGCAGCTTGTCAAAAAAGCGTTTGGCGTCGAAATCTGTCGACATGCTCACGCCCTCGGCCTGCAGCTTGTCGAAAAACTTTTTGCTGTCGAACGAGGATTGCTGCGCTGCGGCCGGCCCCATGGCAAGAGCGAGCGCTCCGCAAAACGCCAATACATGTACATGTCGCCTCATATCCGTTCTCCTGTACCTTTGGATTTTTGTTGTCCGAAGCTCGTCGTGCACTGACGTCGTTGCTGGCGACCGCGCGCTTCAAATCATTCGTGTGCGACAAGTGGAAAGCAATCGGTGTAAACCCGGGATGAGGCCCTCGGTGTTATCTATCGCAAAACTCTCGGTGGAAACCCGGTAGCCTGTGCGCCTTCGCGCCAATTGCTCGTCATGGTCGCAGACGATCCGATGCGTCGCCCCCGAGGCGCCATTAGTTCACGTCGACGACGGAAATTGCTCAAAGTTTGGCTGGAACTTTAAGTGCGGCGGCGGGTTGATATCTTGGACCGTCGGATCCTGTCAGATGGGTACTGTCTCCAAAAAGCCGAGCCAACTGCGGGTGTCTGGGCACTTCGGACCGCGAGCAGCCGTGACCCGTATCCTCATTGCCGACGATCATGAGGTCGTGCGCGCCGGCGTGCGGGGTATCCTGGAGGATCATCCAGGCTGGCACATCGTGGCCGAGGCGCTGGACGGCAAACAAGCCGTCGACAAGTCCATCGCAGAGAAGCCGGATGTGGCGATCCTCGACTACTCGCTACCGATGATCAACGGCGTAGAGGCCACGCGCCAAATTCGCGCGCGCGCGCCGAGCGTCGAGATTCTCATCTTCACGATGCACGACAATGAGATCTTGATGCGGGATATGCTGCAAGCGGGAGCGCGAGGGTATCTGCTGAAGTCGGATGCAGGCGAGCACCTGATATCCGCGGTCCAGGCCTTGGCCGCGCACCGCCCATTCTTCACCAGCAAAGCCTCCGAGGCACTGCTCGAGTCGTACCTGACGACAGCTCGGCAGAGCGAGCATCTCTTGACGGCGCGGGAGCGTGGAATCGTGCAACTCGTCGCCGAAGGTCACAGCAACAAGCAGATCGCCAACCTCCTCGGCATAAGCATAAAGACGGTCGAGACACACCGCGCGACCATCATGCGCAAACTGAATTTGACATCCTCGGCGGCGCTGGTGCGCTATGCCGTGCGGCACAAGATTGTTGAGCCGTGAGTGTGGTGCCTGCGCTGCAAGACGCAGCGCATTCGCGAGCCGGTCGCGCCTAACGTGGCTTTGGCGACAGCTTCATCTTCGAGCTCGGACAGCCTTTTCCTGCTTGTAGCTGTCGATGGTCGTGTCGCCAATGGGCTCGGCCAGCGGTATGACGGCATGCAGCCGCGTGCCGCGGGACGACGACGTAACGTCCAAGCGTCCGCCGAGTTGGCGCAAACGCACCCCGATGCCCGGCAAGCCGACGCCCGACGACGCAACGTCCGGTTTGATGCCGCAGCCGTCGTCGATCACGATCAAATGCAATCGGGAGCCCAGGCAGCGCACATCCACGCGCACCCGTGTTGCGGACGCATGCCGGTGCACATTGCTCAATCCTTCCTGCACGATGCGATAGACGCATCTTCGCAGCTGCGGCGGAATGCTTTCGACGGAAGGCGTCGTCCTCAGTACAACCTGAAGTCCTGTTCGTCTCCCGAAGCCTTGCACATAATGCTCGAGGCTGGTTATCAGCCCTTGCTCGGTCAGCTGGGGCGGATGCAGCAGATAGGTAAAAGCGCGCAGCTCCTTTGAAGCCTCCTGCAGCGACATCTCCATTTCCCGGCAAAGCGATCTCGCGTCCTTGCTGAGGCCCGTCCTCGACCTCAGCTTTTGCAGATTAAGGCTCGCAGCAACCAGATGCTGCGCCGTGCTATCGTGCAGCTCACCCGCAATGCGTTGGCGTTCCTCCTCCTGCAAAACGAGCAGACGCTCACACAGCTGGGCGGTCGCTTGGTGGGCTTCCCTCAGCGCGGTCACATCGTCGTTCGTGACGACGAGGTACGGCTCTCCGTCGATGTCGAACCGCTCGGCCCTCAGCACGAACGAGCGCGCCGTCTCGCTGAGGCGCCAGGCATACTCGAATTTCACCGCGCGCATGCTGCCGACCAGGATTGCCGACAGCGCTGCTGCAATCTCTTTTGCTTCCGACTGATGTGCCCAAGATTTGGAACGCAGGGCGAGATAGTTGAACGGCGCATCATTCAAAGGGGTCAGCCCATGCGCAGCAGCGAACTCCTGCCAAGCGCGGTTGCTGGCTATGACGGTGCCCTCCCGGTCGAGCACCAGGACTTGCGTCTCCAGCACGTCCAGTGCGCGAAAGAGCGCGTCTTTGGCGGCCTCCTGCCGCTGGCACTGCTTGTTTCTTGTCAGGTCCCTGAAGAAAACGATCGCGCCGGTCTGCGTCGGGTAGACATGCATATCGAGCCAGCGGCCTGGCTTGCCGTATGATGACAACTGCCGATCGACAAAGATGCTGCGCTCGACCGCGTTCTTGAGCATCCGCATCGGCGATCGCGGAGCAACATTTGCGAATGGGCGGCCAATAACGTCGGCACTACGCAGTCCGAGCCAACTCAAAGCGACTGCGTTTGCGCTGGTAACCACATAGTTGCGATCGACGCAGAGATAACCGACGCCAAGGCTGTCCAGCACCAAGCGGACGTACGCATCACGGGCGGGCGTCTGGGCTTGCGCCGCGTCAGCGGTTCTTGAACTGAGGTGGCGGTGCTGCGCGAGCTTTATCACGCTGCTGAGAATTTGGTCTTCATCCATCTGCTGATCGCGGGCCGACTTTCGACCCGCCATCATGCTCATGTCACGCCGGACGGCCGCCATAGTGTCACCGGATTTGGCACGCGGCGTTCTGGTTCACCGCGTCAGGTTCAGCTTTCACAGCAACCTACATGATCCAACCCGTCCAGAAATCAGGGAAAACCCTTATCAGGCTCAACAACCGCCAACTGGAAATTTCAAACCGAGTGAGGGTCCGGGATTTGCCGCACGAAAAGCCCAGTGATTTCAACACTGAATTTCGCTGGCGACACCCCTTGGAGGCGGGCGCGGCTGGCCGCAAAAATTTGGCGTGTGCTTCCAGCTGCTGCCAGCAAGTGGAGAGTTTGCCGTGTTCAGTGGCGGCCGCCGGCTAAATTCTGCCGCGACGCCGAGGGTGTCGAGCTATGGGCGCTATCTCATTGCCACTGCCAAAAGCGGTGGCGGCCGAGCCTCGCGTGCGCCAGACCTCACGCTGCGGCGAGCTTCTTCCGCTTGAACCAGCGGAAGAACCCGAGCCCCGCCAGGCCCGATACAAACAGGGGCAGCGCGCCCGGCAGCGGCGTCTGGGAAATATAAGAATCGCTTCCACCGCCATTGATCGATTGGACGTGGAGCCCAATGCGCAGCGTCCCAGCAAACAATGCGCCGACCACGCTGTCTAATGTGTTGCTGCCCGCCAGAGCGAATACGATGGCCAGCGTCTCGCTCAGGTTCACGCCGTTTGCCTCTGTGGGTGAATCCGAGTCCGCGCCGAAGCTCGCAGTGAACCCCACGTCGTTGCCGCTGGGAAGGTTCGGGGGACTGGCACCTGCCGAAAAGAGAACACCAGTGCCGTTGAAAATGGTGGGAGCGGGAGAAGTGAGTTTCAGAATGGAATGATCGTCATCGAAATAGATATCGGTTATGGATGAGCTGATCGAACCCACATTGCGAAAAGCAAAGCTTACATTGCCGCTGCCAGCGTTCGTCACGTCAACGAACAGCTGACTGCCAACATCGGGATTGCCGTTATTGGTGATTCTGTTGAAGCCGAAGGTCACCGCCTGCGCCGATGTTCCCGCCAGAATCGCCACCAGGAAACCCAACAGCGCGAAAACGGACGCAATCGAGCATCGCTCAATGCCGCACATCCAGCCCTCCCGCAACAAACTTAAAAAAGCCAAGCACTATCTGATGGCACGGGGCGCTCCTTTCACAGGCGAGTCAAGCAACCAAGCGTCTGGCCTGTGGATTGGCCGGGCGCTGTTGTAGACCGGCCACGTGGAGCCGCCGGGGCCACGGCACATGCGCGCGAGCTTCGGGTCTCGATCCGACACCTCTACGAAGCAGCTTGTCCCCGATCGCCAGGGCGCGCCTTTGCGCGGGCTGCGGACCTCGCGAGGGCGCTCAACATTTCGACCGCTTCATAGGTTTCAGCAGCTTAGTGTCGGAGGTGCCCAACCAGAAATCGTTGGATTTCGGGGCGCAATGACGCTGCGCTTTGAACGCAGACAAGGGCTGCGCGATCCGATTGACCCGGAACGGATTCGATTACGCGGGCACGCGACCTTTTATGGCATTAGCGCGCGCAGTGCAGGTGATCCGCCCCGTGGTGTCCGCCGGCAGGACCGTGCGCAGCCGGGCCTTGAGCATCTCGACGTCGCCGGCGTCCATAGCCGCGACCATTGGACCAACCGATGACCCCTTCAGGTTCGTCGTCCAGAAGTCGTCGAAATCGGCGAAGCTTCGTTGCACCTTGATTTCATGTGTCTCCACATCCTCGAGGCCCGCACCCGTCCAGAGATCCCGCAACGCTTCCAATCGAGACGCGGCCATCTGTGGTGGGCGCACCGGCGTTAGTCCCATCGCGCGCATCTCAACGAGGATTGGCTCCTGAGGGAACCCACCACCGAGCATGTCCCAAGCGTATGTTGCCACCGTGCCGCCCGGCACAACCACCCGCACCATTTCGGAGACACCTTGGGCTGGAACGGGAACGAAGAAAATCACCAGCGCCATAACGGCCGCATCGAACCTGTCTGCGGCGAATGGTAAGGCCATGGCATCCCCTTGGCGAAACTCTGCCAGGCGTGCCGCAGGTCGTGTGCGCGCGTAATTGAGCTGCGCTTCCGACGGGTCGATACCCTGGATCTCGGCTGGGGCGCTTCGATCGACCAACAGCTCGGTGAAGGCACCGTTGCCGCAGCCGACGTCAATCCATCGCATGCCGAAAGGTGGGGCCAGCCAATCAAGGAAGATTTCTCCGGCAAGCCGGCTCCAGGTCCCCATCATCTGCTCGTATCCGGCGCCGTCGTCGAAGCGGATTTTCTGTTCCGGCACTGGTGCCTCCGACTTGAAGCGCCGCCCACCACGGGGCCATCCGTAGAAAGATAGCATCAGGCTTGATCAAAAGCTCAAAGCGCACCGTGGCTCAGTGGTAAGCTGTCGGCGACACGTCGCCGATCAACCCGCCGGGATTGCTGATCTCCAGCGGGTCGGACACCGAACTGCTTGATCTGAGTCAGGCCGGGCCCTCGCGCATCGCGATCCCGGGATGGGGGCGGAACTCGAGGTGGGACAAGCGCTGGTGGATGGTGGTCGGTTGCGCGGCATGATGAGATCGATGATGCGGTCGAGCGCGATCGCCAGGCAGCCTCGGCCATCGGCCCGGTCGCAGTGAACCACGATCGGTGGTGGCCCGATCAGTATGACGTGCTGCTTCGTCTTGCAAAGCGGGGGCGCGGCCTCAGGCCGGCCGGCGCGTCCCACCGCCTCGGAGTCGAGTTTTGATCTTGCGATGCCAGTCGTTGGCCGACCTTAAGAATGAATAAGTAAGATCAATAGGTTGTTGTCAAAATTTGGCGCCCCGTAGGGGAATCGAACCCCTGTTTTCAACGTGAGAGGCTGACGTCCTAGGCCACTAGACGAACGGGGCGGAATGCGCGCCAAGCTATATGAGAGACAGCCGAGGCGATCAAGCTATATCAGGGTGCTACAGGCCGGGCGGCTCCAGCCTGCGATCGGGCGCGCAACGGTCCCCGCGGAGGACCCCGCCCCTCACTGTTGCGGACTTAGATCCACATGCGTGACAGATTTGCCGGTTGCGAGATCGAGGATGGCGATGCCGGCGCCCGCTGGCGCCTCATAGTGCACGGCGAGCCGCTCTCCGGACATCGCGATCGCCCTAACCGCGGCCCCGGCGGGAAGGGGCAGGTGGGTGCGGGCCGCAGGCGAAGCGGCCCGCCGCTCGGCGTGGCTGACCAGATAGACGATGCGGCCCGCGATGACCGCAAAACCGATGACGAGAATAGCGCTCATGACCGCGATGGCCATCTTCAGCCGCCGAAGCTGACGCGGGCTGAATGGCGGCGTGCCCGCACTGTTGGCGGCCGTCGCCCCCTGTTGAGCATCCACCATTCTGGTACAGCCTATTTCTCTTGTCTTTTCAATAGCGTCAGTCCGCTTGTCGGGTGCATCTCGGGCGAAAACAGCGTTCGATTTGTCAATTGATCGAGGTGTAGCATGATGGCGTCGACCGCGCGCGTCACATTTACCAAGTAGTCAGGGTCCTGGCTCTCGTACCACCGCTCGGTTGTGCGATAGTTCGGGTCGACGTGTCCCATCCAGATCGCGCGCTCCTCGCGCGGGACCTGGATGCCTTCGACGCGGCGCACGCGGGTGGCCATGTAGTGGCGCAGCGTGTAGCGCGTGAAGCGCTGCTCGAGGCCGGCGCGTTGGGCGATCCTGGCCAGCGCGCGGTTGTCGATGGCACGGATGGGAACGTTTGGTCGGTTTGTGAGCACGATGGGCCGGTCGAGATTCCAATGCAGCAGCCAGCCGCGCAGGTTGTTGGTCAGTCGGATGGTCGGCCGCACCTTGTTGTTTTGCGTGCGGCCGGGCGGGTTGAGGTGGATCAGGCCGCGCTCGAAATCGACTTGCCGCTTGACGGATAGCTCGGTGATGGCCTCGGGTCTGGCCCATGTATTGAGTGCGATGATGACGTAGCGGAAGATGTGCTCGTATTTGATCTCGTCGATGAAGCGGGCAAGCTCCTGGTCGAGAGGAATCCAGTCGCGTGGTTTGGAACGGGGCAAGCCGGTGACTTTCGTCACGGCAATTTCTCCATCCTCGATGAAGGGCGCGCGATCGAGGATCAGCACCTCGCGCTCGCGACCGCCGGCGTCGGTGACGAGCCGTGGCTTGGCGGCGAAGCGCATCGCCGCTTTCACATAGGCCAGGTAGGTTGAAATGGTTTTGGCGCGCAGGCCGTGTTTGTCGCGGCACCAGCGCATGAAGCCTTCCTGGCGGGCGAGCGTCAGATGGCCGACTTTGACGGCGCCTTCGATGCCTTGCTCGCGGTTCACGTTGGCGAAGTACACGCTGGCGAGGGCGAAGGCGCGGCGCGCAGTCGTGTACGATCTGATCGAGTTGGCGTGGTACTTGAAATAGAAGCGGCGCACCGTTGCCAGCGTGACATTGTCGGGGTGTTGGGGCTCCTTTGGCGGCTCGCTGAGGACGAGCTTGGCGAGGAACGTCTTGGCCTCTTCTAGATCTCTGAGTCCAGTGCTTTTGCGGCGCGTTCTTCGAGCTGTGGCGTCATACCAGCAATAATAGAAAGCCTCGCTGTTTTTTTCGCGGGCGAGCCAGTAGCTGCCGATCTCCCAGAGGCGGTCGGACTTTCTTTGGCTGGGTCGAGCTTCTCGTTGCGACATGGGGCAACCTTCTTCAACGCGAGGTAAGCCATAACTCCGGCGGCAGTATAGTGCGGTCCCTTGCGCAGATCGAACCATTCGATGAGGCCGGCCTGACGCGCCTCGCGTAGCTCGCGCGCGGCGAGCAGCTTGCCCCACCGCTCCATGACCTCGTCCTCGCTCATCAGGTCATCGAGTTTGATCTCGGTCATGCCGGCTTCCTCCTTTCTTCGCACGCATAGACGCTCTCCGCCTGCATCCTCCCCAATGCAGCGCGTCAGTCCCCGAACTTGTAGTTGACGCCGATGCGAACCGTGTGGAACTGCAGGTCGGCAGACACCTTTTCGTGCCAGGGCGTCGTGCTCGTTGGGCTGGTCGTTCCGGTCGGGTCGTAATCGACCGAGCCAAGGTCGACATAGATGTAGTCGGCCTTGATTGAGAGCTGCTCCGTCATGGCCCATTCGATGCCTCCGCCCGCCGCCCAGCCGATATGGTTGGACTTGTCAGAGACGCGCATCATGTGGATGTCTTTGCCGGTGCTGATGTCTTCCGCACCGTAGGTCGTTTCGACCTGGGCGAAGGCGACGCCGCCGGTTGCGTAGAAGAGGAACGGGCCGGCGACGTATCCAAGCCGGCCGCGAGCCGTCCCGAATGCATCAAGCTTTGCGCTGACGTCCCACGCCGTGCAGCTCACGGGTCCGCAAGCATGGCCGGGAAGAGTCTGGAAGCGCTCGCTGGAGGACAGATCGGTGAACGATCCATCGACCTCCAAGCCGACCACAATCGAGCCGTACTGCTTATTGAGGCCGGCCGCGATACCGCCGAAGGCGGCCTGAGCGTCGATCTTGTGGTCGCCCGACCCAAACGGATCATTGTAAATCATGTCGCCCGACGACTTAGAAAGATCGAAGGACCATTCGCCAGTGGCGTAGCCCGCGTGCGCGCCGACATAGAAGCCCTGCCAGCGGGCGACATCTTGCGCCGCAACGCCGCCGGCGGACAGCATCAGCCAAACGGCGGCAGCGAGGATCAGACTGATTGGCGATCTCCGCATCGGATTCCTCCTTATACAGATTGTCACCAAGACCAAGACTCGGTGACCAGCAGCAAGGCCGCGACTGTCCAGGTGAGGAAGCCGGGCCGCGACGCGAGCTGCATCAGCCCGCGCCGCAATTTTCTCGACATCAGAAGCTCACCCTCGCGCCGCCGATGACGGCCTGAAAGTCCTGCATGTCCAACGATCCATGGATGTTGGGCAGGCTGCTCGTCAGATCGGCGCCGCCGGAAAAGTTCTTGTAGGTCAGGAACACCTCCATGGCGGCCGCATCGATATGCTGCACGACGCCAACGCCCCACATGGTGGCGTCCGTGCCGAGGCTTACGCTGCCGCCCGGCCCGCCAGCCGAGAACCCAAACATGTCCCTGGCCTGCTGGTACTCGGCGAACAGCACGGTCGCACCCAACCCGGTCCAGTTCTTGGAGATGCCGGCCGCCACGTGCCAGAAATGTCCGTCCTTGATCGAGAAGGAGAAGGGCGCAGGCACGGTCAGGCCGAGCTCGGTCTCGCGCATGCCGCCGGCTGCCGTCACAAACAGCCCGCTCGCCATATGCATCAGCGAGGCTGAGCCCTTGGTTTCCTTCATGCTGGTCGTGCTGCCGGGCGAGAACACGGGCAGCTCGGTGTCGACCGAGTAGCCGACGCCGGCCGCCAGGCGAAACCCGGAGAACTCGCCGGCGTAGCGCAGCGCGACATCCCAGAAATTGTCCTCGCCGACCGCGGCTGAGACCGTGAAGCCCATCAGCGTCGGCGTTTCATACAACACGTGATTGCGGCGCGCGGTGTCGAACGAGGTGCCGCCGTTGAACAGCGCCGCCCAGCCGATGCCCGTATTGATGCCGTGGGCGGCAGGAATGGGCACACCGCCGAGGCTCAGCGTGTCGATGCGCATGCCGAAGCCGCCGTTCCACAGTGCCACGTCCGGCGTCATGGCGACGCCAGCGCCCGACAGATCGATCAGGATCAGATTGTCGGTCGCCGTCGAGCCGTGGCCGACCTTGACCATGCCCAGGTTCTTGTGGCGCAGCCACACCGTTGAATCGCGCAGCACGTCCGTACGGCCACTCGTACCAGCCGCGGTGGTGCCGTCGAGATCGTCACCACCGTTGCCCTGGTTCATGTTGCCGATGCGGTTGTTGTCGATCCCGAACTCGTAGGTGAAGCCAGCCGTGACGTCGGCATTGATCTTGGCCTCGCCGGTGAAGCGAAAGCGCGAGGACATCGGGCCGCCGTCGCCGACGTACATGTCCTTCTGGCTGCCGTCGTCCCAGTACATCACCTGCTGGGTGACGTAGCCCGACAGCGTCACGGAGACCTTGCGGTTCCCCTTCTTGACAGTGGTTGCTTCCAACTCGGCCACGCGCTCCTCGAGGTCGGTGCAGCAGGTGCCGCCCAGATCGCCTGCAAAAGCCCCGGACGGCAGCCCAAAGTACATGAATACAAGACTCGCCGCATAGAGTACGGCCTTGTGGCCCTGTCGCGTGCGCATGAGTGATTCCTCGAAAAATGTTGAACCAGCAGGCACGCTGCACATTGCCTTCGGGTCGGCTTCTACGCGCCGGGCGACAAACCTCCAAACAAAAAGTCTACAAAACCTAGACCTGGCTGTGAGCGTGTATCGGATAAGTCACAGTCTGTCTACGCCCCTTTTTGTCGATTTTTCCGGCCTCGCGTCTCGACCCCAGCCGGCTTGGCACGAATGACCTTCGCATCAAGCTCCGCGGGACGATGAAGCCGCGCTGCCTTCTTCTTACCGCGTGCGAACGCAAGAGCCTCGCTCAGACCCCTGGCGATCTTGTCGAATGCCTTCTTACCCATTTCGCGATGCGCTTTCCGCTGTCCAACTAGGCCTTGGCGCTACTGTCGCGGCAATCCGTCGGTCTCCGCATCACCAACGTAGCGGTGCATGAAGGCCGGATAGTCGGCCTCGTGCGGCATCGGCGGCGGTCGGTTGGCGAACCGCGCGGCATAGGCTCCGGTCAGGCCGCCCGACGGCAGCACCGCCTGGCGCAGCCGCTCGATCAGCTCGCGCCGGCTGCGCGCATTGTTGGCGATCGCCGTCAGCACCTCATTGATCACACGCGCCTCCTCAGCGCTCTCGCGCTGAAAGGCAGCCAGCAATTGCTCGATCTCCATTTCCATCGTCGTTTTCCCGCTTGTCGACGCGCACGCCTATTGCTGATCTGTCCACCTGGCCTCGTCCACAGCCTTGACCAGATCCCCCCACTGCGCCGGCGATATCCTCCAGATCACCGAGTAGGCGGCGAGCGCCCAGGCAAGATGCTCGTCGCCAACTTGCGCCTTGAACCCTTCGTGCCGCAGCGCCATGCCGGCGGCAGCCCTCGCAATCGGCAACGCCGCCCGATCGATCGCGTAGCGTCGCTCGAGCTCGGTAAGAGCCGCCTGCATGGCGGCAATCTCCTGCGCCGCCGTCTCCTTGCTCATGCGGCCCTTGATGATCTCGCTCGGATAGACCTCCTTGCGGCGCGCCAGCTCGCGGCGCACGCAGCTGACAATGGTGGAAAGCGGCAGGCTCATAGCGAGCACACCTCGTCCTATGTTCGCGACTGAGGCACGCACAGCGTGCGCCACAGCCAGAAGCCGAGCGCACCGCGCGCCGGCACGGGCTCGAGGAACTCCTCCGCGTCCTCGAGCAGCCACAGCTTGCGGCCCGGCAGATAATTGCCGAAATAAATCTCATGCTCACTGAGCAGGATGCCGTCGAGCGGGATCGAGCCTGGCACCGTGCGGCTCGCATCGAGATCGATTCCCTTGGTCCCCATCTTCCAGTCGAGCGACGTATAGCAGCCGGCGATGCGCACCGTGCCAATGATGGCGCCGCGGGGCAGGACGTCCTTCCACTGATGTGGCAACACGTCCAAAGCGTTGTGGATCGCCTTCTGCGTCATGTGGTCGAGCTCGGCGACCGGCGGCGCCTTGCTGGAGGCGTGGATGGCGACGCGTTTGCCAATGAGCGTCGGCGGCACCGACCACGACCGCGTCTCGATGCTCTTGTGGCCGCGCGTGATCAGCGACGCCCAGGGCTGCCACAAACTAATGGTGTGCAAAGTCGGCATTAGTTTGCGCGCTCCCTGTCGTGCGCTGCGAGCCCGTCGCGCACGCGGTCGATCACGCGGCGTGAAATATTGTCGGGGAAGCGCGCGTCGACGATCACGCCATCGACGATCTCGAGATCCTCATCCTCGATCCTGCTGTAGGGGCAGGCCTCGTGCCACAGGCCGTAGTAGTTGCGCACGTGCATGCCGGCGAGCGTGAGGCAGCCGGCGTATGGCGGAGCGTTGGGATCGATCCGGCCGTTTTTCAGAGGCAGCCTCCAGCTCCAGGGGTCGAGCCATCTTTGCATGGCGATCGGATCGGCCGTGATCTTGGCCAGCATGTCGGCCACGATCTCATCCTCGCTCAGATAGGCGCCGTGCCACGTCATTGCCCAGCCTTTCCGATAACTGGTTGACGCAGGATCGCGTGTACCTCGTCCATTGAGATGCAGATGTGATCCGCCAGCAGCGCCATCAGCTCGGGTTCCTCGCCATCGCGCGTCAGGATGATGGTGCGCTTGCCGGCTCCGGCCATCCAGCCGAGCTCGAGATGTGCCGAGCGCCCACACGGCAGCACGAGCAGCCCCGTGTCAGCCCACTGCATGCCGTCGAAGTCGCTACGAAATCCTGCTTGCGCGCGAGGATGCGCGAGCTTGGCGCGGTAGGCGTCGGCATCCCATGATTGCCATCGTGGATCGACCTCGCTCCAGCGAAATCCGTTATTGCCGTTGGGCGGGTTGCGGAAGTCGTAGACATCGTGCCCGTGTGCCCGCAGCTCTTTGACGATCGCGGGCTGATAAGGATTGCGCCAGCTCGTGGCCACGTAAATATGGCTCACAATCAGTCTCCCGATTATTGCTCACCCTTGCTTGCTTGCGCCTGGACCTCGCAGATCGTTCGCCGCAGGCGCTGCAGCTCCGAATTGGCGGCCGCGCTCAGCATCTCCTCTCGCGTGGGCGCGCGCAGGCGCAGCTCCTCATCGAGGACGTTGAGCGATCCGCACCTGATGCACAGCGTGAAGTCGCCCGGCTGCGGCGTGGCGGGGCCGGACGCAAGATCGAACGAGCTGCCGCACTCGCAGCACACGCTCATGGGTATGGCCGTTTCAACATCGAATCTGAGCAATCTGCTTCTCCTCTGGTAGTCCTTCCGTTCGCTGTGTGGCGGGCATCTCGCTCCACGTGCGGCCGTCGAGCAGGCGGCCGGAGCGCTTCTTGCCGACGCGGGCCATGAAGATTGCGCCTGAATATCGGGGGCCCCGGGCGATGGCTCCGTCTGGGCGGACAAAAACGCCGCGATGCTCGATTGGCACCAGGTCCGGCGATGTCTGCGTGGGTTCGTATTCGCCCCACCCGCCAAATGAGAACGGCACGCCGGCGGCCTGGCACTGATCGCGGATGGCGCGCACCCAATCAGGATGCGTGGGCCTTGCGCTGGGGCCGAACTCGCCGCTGACGATGACCCAGTCGAGGCGGGGCACGTGTTCGCAAACGTCCCATGAGCAGACGCCAAGTAGCGCGTCGACTTGCCCGTCTGGATGTGGCAGCCGCTCGAAATTGACCGGCCCGAGCAGCGGCTCACACGACACGAACCGCACCGCCGCCGGCGTAGCCAGCAGGTCGGGTATGCGCTCGTCGGCCTCCTGCTGGCGCTCGGCCGACACGCCGAGCCACACGTTGGGCAGGGGCAGGTCGACCCAATCGAGGCCTGAGTGACAATCCATGTCGCGAATGCGCTGCGGCAACTCCTCGAAATAGCGGTGCATCCGGTCGGCCCGTTTCGTCAGGACCTGGAAGACGTGGTGCCGGCAATCGGACATCACCACGAGTGCCGCGTCGATCCATGCGTCCGGCACGTCCTCGTGGAACAGGTCGCCGTCGAGAATGACGTGACGCGGCGTCTTCCAGCGGAGTGCCCTTGCGAGCACGGCATCGGTGTGGTTCGAGATCTTCCAATGCTCGAGCCGTTTTCCGTCGGCGACGCTCTCTTTACTCTTGCTCATGACTCGTTCTCCAACTGAGCTAAGGCGACGCGGGCGCGGTCGACGCACCAAAGCAGCCGCCGCCATGCGGTCGCGGCGTCATCCGTCAGCGAAATGTTGTTGCAACCGGCGATCTCGCGCAGCGCCCGCTTGAGCTCATGCACGGCTTTCCAGTTGCGATCTTCCGCATCGAGGATGGTGCTGCCGATCGCCTCCAGCGCCACGTCGAGATCGCGAGGCCCGGGCAGCCCGTCGCGGGCGATCGTTTGCAGGATTTCGGCGACCTGCTCGCGGACGTCGCCGGTTAAATCGCGACTCATGCGCGCCCACCGTTGAGAAAGCCCGTGAAGCCACGATCGGGTGCCTGAGCGCTGCTTGGCTGGAAACGCATCGCTTCGAGCCGCTCGATCACGGCATCCAGCGGCTGGCCGAAGAGCTTTACAGCGATGATCATCTCCTTGAGGTGGGCAATCGAGAACCCATCTGAAGCTCTCACCCATGCTTCGAGCTCGTCGCCTTTCAGGCTCGGCTCCTTGGTCCGGAGATACATGCGCCGGGCCGCTGCCGACGGCATGCCGATGTGGCGAATGGTATCGAAGCGGCTCGGACGGTCGACGAAGCGCTTGTCCAGAAGCTCTGGATAGTTGGTCGTGCCGAGGAATACGATGCGGTCAACTTGCGCCTCGCCATCGAGCAACGCCAGATACTCGTTCTCACCGTGCTTGCGCACCAGAGCGTCCATGTCCTCCATGATTGCAAGCATCGGCCGCGTCGGCTCGATTTTGCGCGCCATCTGGAGGCACACGGCCGCCAGATGCGGATTGTCGAGCAGAAGGACGATGCCCCGCATCTCCTCGATCAGCCGCTTGATCATGATTTGCAGTGTGGAGGTCTTACCGGAGCCTGGCGGCCCCCACAGCAGAAAGCCGCGTTTGTGGAGGAACCCGCGCCCGCGGTACTGCTCGCCGAGCTGCCAGAATGCGGCGAACTCGGCGAGCAGCGAGGCGCCCGCATCGTCCGGCAGCTCGAGCAGCTTGTCGGTCTCCACCCTCTGCTTGACGAGACATGGACCAATCGTTGGAACGTCGTCACAGCGGTAGAGCCCCGTGGGAAGCTCAGGGCGCGTTTCGCCGACGCCGTAGAACGTATCTCCCCTGCAAGCCCAGCGGCTGATCCCGAGCTCGATCGGCTTCCCGTCGGCGGCGACCTTCTCACCCACATCGCCTATCAAAGTGTGGCTCATGCGTAGTTCCTTTTGTCGCCCACGGCGATGCCCCACGCCTGCTCGAATGTTTGCGCCAACGGATTGGGGCACCGCTCGTTGGCCGCACGAATGGAGAGGTTCTCAGCGCCGCACAAAACGCAGACACCGGTAAATTCCTCACCCTTCGCTGACGTGCGTCGCAAAACGTGCTTTGTTGCCGCGTGCTTGCTCTCACTCATCTCGCTTGCTCCAGCTGGGCTGCGCAATCTCCAGCTCGTCGCGCAGCTCGCCAATCGTCATGTCGTCAGGCAGCTCGCGTACGACCGCCAGCACCACGGCACGCACCAGATCGTGGCTATGCCGGCGCGCCGGCAAGCCCAGGCGCTGAACATCCCGTCCGACAGAGCGGGCACTCTCAATGGCATCGCGCACCTCATCCAGCATTGGAGAGCCTCACGATCCGGTTTTGTCGAACCTGCCGCGCAACGCGATCTGCGCGTCCTGCAGACCCTCCCAATCACAGGCGCCGAGCGGCAGCCAATTCGCACACATGCGACCACGCCAGATGCGCTCGCGCTGGCATTTGCAACCCTTGCCCATCGCCAGCGCGCGACACGTGCCGTAAAGATCGAGAAACCGCTCCGGCGTCATCTCGGAGATCATGGCGCGCCCTCGCTGCCGGCGTGCTCCTCGAAGCGCTTGATCTGCTCCTTGAACAGAGCAACGATGTCGGCGCGGTCCGCACCATTGGAAATGTAATTGCAGCGCCCGCTGCCTTCGCCGTAGGGAAAGACGAGCAGCACGAAGCCAACCTTGCGGTCGACGCCACGCGCCTCGCCGTTGAAAATGCGATCGAGCCGGCGCGCCAGATCGCGCATCTGATCGCGGTACTGCTGCTCGATGGGACCGTCTCCAAGCTCAGGCATGTCACTCGACTCCTTGCAGAATTGAACGCTCCACGCGCCGCATCAGTCTTCCATCGGCTCCGCCCTTCGCACTCAGTGCGGCTCGGATTGGCGCGGCGGCCAGCTCAGGTGACGCACCTCCTCGATGTTCTTCTTGCCGTCCCACAAGGGCGGCAGATCGAAGCTGATCAGCTCGCCGCGCTCGTTGGGCCGATCGAGCGTCGGCGGCTGCACCGTCACGAGCACCGCCTTGAACACCTCCACCGGGTCCTGAACCGAACGGCGCAGCACCGGCGCCAGCACGACGTAGCGTTTGACGCCCTCCATCAGCTGCTTGATCAGCGCCGGCGAGCAGCCGACCGTGAGCTCCGTCAGAAGATCGGTGTCCTCGTCCGACAGCTCGAACGGCGCGAAGTAGCGCCGGATGATCGCGAAGCGGCAGTCCTCGTCCGGCAGCCCGATCTCCACCTGCAGATCGAAGCGGCGCTGCATGGCCGGATCGATCTCCCCGCGAATGTTGGTCGCCGCAATCACCAGCCCCTCGTACTGCTCGACGCGCCGCAACAGCACCGTCAGGATCTGATTGCGCTCCTTGTCGATCGCAGCGCCTCCCGTCGACCGCCGGCTGCCAAGAGCGTCGAACTCGTCGAACAGGATCACCATTTCATCGGCTACCGGCTCAGCCAGGCTGAATAGACGACCGATGTTGCTGCCGGTTTCGCCGAGATATTTGCTGATCAGGTCCTCCGACTGCACACACACCAGCGGCTTGCCGAGGCGCGCCGCGAAATGATGCGCGAACGTCGTCTTGCCCGACCCCGGAATGCCGTAAAGCATGGCGGTGCGGCGCGGCTTGATGCCGACGGCGGCGAGCTTCTCGTGGTAGTTGAGCTCCGCCATCCAGTCGATCAGCGCCTGCTGCACGGGATGCGTCAGGATCGGCGGCTCGGCGTCGGCCGGCTCCATGATCTTGGCGAACTGCTTGAGACCTCCGAGCGCCAGCCTGAGCTCATCGCTGCGTCGATCGTCCTGCTTCAACTTGCGCCGCTCGGCCATGGTGCGCGCCCTCACGCCGACGGCCGATCTTCATCGGGCTCCTCGCCCGAGCCGTTGGGGCGATAGCCGCCCGCATCGGCACCCTTGTCCTTGCCCTTCTTGGGCTTCGAGCGCTGCCATTGCGGCGGCAGGTCGAAGCCGTCGGTGCCCGTCGCCGAGCAATAGCCTTCGTCGAACTTGATGCGCTGCTTGCTGTTGGCCGGATACGGGTTCGCCTTGATCAGCGGAATGCCCTTGCCGGCAGCCTCCACCCCCTTGGCGAAGGCCTCCTCCAGCGTGTCCTCGGCAACCGATGAGGGCGGCGGCAGATCCTCCAGCGGGCGCTGGGGATCATTCTCGCCGCCGGGCTCGAACGTCGGCGGCTCGTCGTTGTCGTCGAGTGATTCGCCGTTCAGCTTCTTGCGTGCCCAATCGGAAATGGGCGAGTCGAGATCGCCGAGCGCCGCCAGATAAATATCGATCAGGGCCTGATGCTCGCGCCGTTCCACGCGCGTCATCCTCCTGAGCTTGAGGACGGCGTTGATCACCCGCACGTCGAAGCCACGCGCCTTGGCCTCGCTTTTCTTGTCCTTGATCTGCTCGGCGATGGCGGCTTTCTCAGCCTCCAGCGCTTCGATCGCCTCGACGATCTGCTGTAGCTCGCGGCCAACGTTGGAGCCGTTGCCGATGTCACGCCGTGCACCCATGTCCACCGCCCCTTCTTGTCGCTCTCATCCTGCTCCCATCGGGATGGTCTAGCGCGGGCGGACTTTGCAGGTCAAGAAAACCTAGACTTGAGCGGCGCTGCGTGCGCCGCCCGTGCTTAATTGTCCACAGATTCTGGACCAAGGAGCGCGAGCTTGGCGGCAATCTGAACGACCGTGCTTTCGAGCGCGGCGGCCCCCTCCAGGGTCTCACGCTGAAACCGCTCCAGCTTCTTTTTGAGTGCATGCAACTCGCGTTTGATGTCGACGAGGGCGCCCCCTTCCACCAGCGGCCCGAAGAATTCCTCGCGCAGGCGGGCGATCTGGCTCGCATCGACTTTCATGCGCTCGGCCACCGTGGCATCGCTCTCCCCGGCGACGTATCCGGTTTTGTCGTCGACATAGACGCGATCGATAGCGCGCAGAAGCCGGCGTCGTTGGGCGCGCTCCTGGGAATGCAAGTCCCTGGCCTGCCGAATCGATTGAGCCTCCCGTGTTTCCTTTGAGATTGGTTTTGCCGGCGCCGGCTTGGGCGCGGCGGCTGTCTCGATGGCATGGCTATTGTGGCCGTTTGCGCCGTTCTGAGCTTGGCCGTTCTGGGCTTGGCCGTTGCGGGTGGGGCTGATGGTGATCGGATGCTTGGCGCACACCGGGCATCGGTCGAAGGCGCGTTTCTCACCGATGCGCCAGCCGCGTTGGATCAAGGGCTTGAAAAAGCTGATGCTGGCCGGGGCGTTGTGTTTTGTGCGCCGCAGACCTTGCGCGCCGCAGCTGCAGACGACCGTCAGGATGCGCCACTGTCCCTCTCTACGCTCCGCGAACGGCTCGATCCGGCTGCTGCGTACGCGCCGGCGCGGGTCGCCCTCCTGCGGCGGCAGGCCGGCCTCGCGCTCGGCGCGCAGGACGAGGGCGCGGCAATTGGCGCCGGAGCGATACTCCGACGGCGTGCTGGGCACGAACAGCGGCTTGGCGACGGCGGGATGCGCGATGCGGACATGTCCGCCGTTGGTCTTTTCCCAGCTCCAGCCTCGATCTCGCACCCACCGCTCGAAATCGCCCGCTGCATTCAAGGCCATGGCTCGTTCTCCCTGCGTGCTAATTTCTGCGCCGGCTGCGCAACTGCTGCCGCCGCTCGGCGCGATAATCCCATGGAAATTGAAAGTCCCCGCTCCAGGCGCCGCGGCGGAGCGCATGTGCCGCTTCCTCGTGTGCGACATAGGCGAGGCTGTAGCGGCGAAAGGCAAAGGCGAGCCCGCTGTCGACCATGACCGCATTGAGGCTCGTGGCGAGCGTGTGTGCGCTGGCGGCGGCTAGCCAGCATTGCCCGAGCCATCGCTTGTAGATGTCCGTGCCGATGATGCGGCAGGTCACGTCCTTCTTGTCGGCGAGCCGGATCAGAAGCTCGCTCGCCTGGCTGCCGCAGGCCCAGGGAGGCGCGCCGCACTGCTGCCCTGCCTCCAGGGCGTCGATGCCCTCCAGCCTGACTTTGTGCTCCGCGCCGTGCCACATCACGCTGATCGTATCGCCATCGATGACGCCGGCCGTGCCGGCGATCTCGAACAGAGCCGTGCCGGCCCGGGCGTGATCCACACTTTCTGGACACGCCGCGCCGCCGGCAATGATTAAAACCGCAGTTGCCAGCGCTTTCCACATTTTACGCAACACGCTCCTTTTGTCGCCGCTCGAGCTCGGCCTTGGCCGACAGCTTCCAGTCGGCCTCGAGGTCGGACTTGAGCATCCAATCGAGATAGTCGACGGGCACATCGGCAAGTTTCTGGCCGCGGTGCTTGCCGAAGGTCAGTCGCGTGTAATGTGCGGGCTCCTGGCTCCAGCGCATGAGGTCCGACCAGCGCGCCTGGCGCATGATGACGTGAGCGATGGCGGCGGTGACGATGGTATCGCTGGCGGCGCGGTGTGGCACGATCTCCTGGCGCGGCCGGCCGAACGGCTGCACGATGCCGAGCTGATAGCGCAGGGCCTGCAGATTGTGCTCTACAAAATCTGGCCAGATGCGCAGGGCGCATTTGAAGGTGCACAGCCACGCTTGCCGGCCCAGGATCGGGTCGAGAAAGCTACGCTCGAAGCTGCAGTTGTGGGCGATGTAGCAATCGGCGCCCTCGAACAGCGCCAGCGCCTCGCGCAGGCGTGGCGCCTCGCGCACGTCGTCGTCGACGATATGATGCACCGCCGAGGCGAGGGCGGGGATTTTCTGGTCGGGAAACACGAACGTCTGCTGGGGATTAGTGATCCCGCCCTCTTTGGTCAGGTCGACCGAGGCGATCTCGACGATGGCATCGGCCATGGGATCGAGGCCGGTGGTCTCGATGTCGATGACGCGCAGAACCATGCGTCCTCCCTAATCCTCCCGATGCGCCGTGTCGTACGCTGCAGTCTCGTTTGGCCGCTTGCGCATCCACTTGCGCAGGGCGCGCTTGGCGCAGATTTCGCCGTAGGTGCGGATGGCCATGGTGAGCCACAGCTGGCCGGCGATCGGGCTCGTGAATCTCATGGCAGCAAAGCTGGCGACGATGCCGGCCGGCGTCCAGGCCCTGGCGGGCAGGTTGGTGACCAGGGCCTTGGGTGCGCTTGCCGCCTCGAGTTGGTCGATCAGATTGCTATCGCTCATTGCGCTCGCCCCACCCCTCGCCACTTTCGGCTCGCTCTACCTCATCCGGCGCTCTCCTCATCCCCGGCTCGATCTTGCAGTTCGGTCTCTCTCCCATGTAACGACTTGCTCGCGACCCTCGGCTCTCTCAGCCTCGCCGGCTCAATTTTGCGGTTCGGTCTCTCTCCGCTGCCGGCCATCTCTCGCTCGAGCGCGTTGGCCCTCTCGCGTACTTCGGCTCGCTCACGAACTTCGATGCTCAATCCGCGGTGCTCTCGTCCACCTCGACTCGCTTCGCCGATTCGGTTCTCTCGCATTGGCCGGCTCGCTCTCTTGGCTTGGCACTCTCCGTCAGTGCGCCTCATTCTTTTTCTCCGGCGCCCTCTACCACCCTTGCAACCTTGCTCTCCGGATTCGGCGCTCTCTGCGTGAACGGCTCACTCTCCGCTTTCGGGCCTCTCCTTGCGGGCGGCTCGCTCTCGAACACTAGGTCTCTCACTTCACTCGGCTCGCTCTCATTCCACGGTCGCTCTAGGGCGTCGGAACTCTCCTATTCTTCAGCTCGCTCCAAATCCTCGCCGCTCTCTCGCTCGTTTACTCGTTCGTCTCTCACGGCACGCTCCCGGCCACCACTCGCTCATCTACTGCGGTGCGCTTGCGTCTTGTGGCTCGCTCGTCACGCTCGGCACTCTCGCGCGTAACGGCTCGCTCTGGAATCCCAAGCCCTTCATGTCACTCGGCTCGCTCTTTCCTGCTGGCCCTCTCACTTCTATCGACTCGCTCCGCCTCTGCGGTGCCCACTGGGATCTCGGCTCGCTCTACCTTTCCGGCACCATCTCTGGTTTCGACTCGCTCTAGCCCTTTGCTGCGCTCAGAGGTTCCGACTCGCTCTCATCGTTCGGCGCGATCCAAGCTCTCGACTCGCTCTCGACACCCGGGCCTTGCTCTTTTTTTGTCGGCTCGCACTCAAGTCCGGTCCGCTCATCATTCAACGGCTCGCTTGTCCTTGACGACACTTTCATCCGCGACGGCCCGCTCTACTCTTTCGGCACCCTCTCCCTTTGAGACTCACTTACAAGCAAGATGCGGTTCCCTCTTGTAGATCGGCGCGCTCCGCAATCACGGCGCCCTCATCAATATCGACTCGCTCCTCGGATACGGCGCTCTCACCGTTTTCGGATCGCTCTTCAGCCTCGGTCTGCTCAACAAGAACGGCTCGCTCCTCAAATGCGGAGCTCTCCAGGACTTCGTCTCGTTCGCTGCTCTCATACCCCTCATCAAGTTCGACTCGCTTCCGCACATATGGATCTCTCACGAAAATGGCTCGCTTATCGGCCCTCTCTGGATCTTCGTCTCGCTCTCTTCGCTCGGCACCCTCCGACGACGTCGCTCGCTCTCTTAGTTCGGCACGCCCTGGGGATATGGCTCGCTTCACGCTACCGACACTCTCAAATTTTTCGACTCGCTCTACCTTAGCGCTGCTCTCCAGCTTTTCGGCTCGCCCCTCGGGTATGGTGCTCTCATCCCCCCCCGGCTCGCTCTCTTCGCTCGACACTCTCCAACGGCTTCGCTCGCTCCTGCGTATCGATCCTTTCATCCACGGCGGCTTGCTCGTTAGGTCCGGCGCTCTCCGTCTTTTCGGCGCGCTCCGATGTCTCGATTCTCTCTGCGGGACTGGCTCATTCTCGATACCCGGTCCTCTCAATATCTCCGACTCGCTCCCTGCTTTCGGCACTCTCTGGAACTTCGACTCGCTTCCGCAACCCGGCGCTCTCATGACTTTCGTCTCGCTCTACCATCCCGGTTCTCCCTTACCCTCTCGGCTCGCTCTTACATTTCGGCCCACTCTGCGCTAACGGCTGCCTCGACACGCTCACGCCGCGGCGGGCGCCAGCAACAGACGCGCCTGCTTGAGCAACCTGTGACCCAAAACGAACGTGCTCACCTCCTCGAGCCAAATGTGCTGCGTTCTCTCCCAATATCGCGCTCCCAAGGCCGTGCTGACAGCAGACGCCAGTCGCCAGTAATTGCCCTGGCGAACGAGCCCGTTCGGCATGACCTCGATGATGTCGCGCGCTGGCGGCACCAGCTCGGCAGCATCACGCGCCGCCGACGCGGGCCTCGCCAATAGAAGCGGATGGCCGACACCGGCATCCGTCACGCGCGTGATGTTGGCCTTCTCGAGAATTTCACGACCATCATCGGCCTCCACATGCAAAGCCAGCGCCGTCAACTGATCGAGCGCCGGCAGGCCCGGGAAAAACACACACAGATCCGCAAGCTTGTCTCCATTGCGCTCGCATACCGCCACCTGCAGAGCGCCATACCCGCACGCTGTCACGGGCCCCGTCTTACGCACCTCGAGCTGCAGACTGCGCCCCGTCAGGCGAAGCTGCTCGCCGTGCACGAAGCGCCGCACCTCGGCCTCGCCCAGCACGCTCGCGGCCGCGCCGAGCGCGCGCCGCGTCACCTTATTGATGCGCTTGACATCTCGCTTCGCCGCTGCGCCGTGGGCCCTCGCATCGTTGGCAATCCAGGCCGCCGACTCGCGCGCTTGCGCCGCCTCACGCTGGCGCTCCAGGTCCGCAATCAAATCCGCCGTGCCGTCATCGCGCACAAGGCGCGCATCGACGAGCTCCATGCGCCGGCGCAGCCGGAAGCCGAGGGCGCGCAGCTCGCCCGCTTCACGCGACAGCTTCGTATAGCGGTGGATGAAGGACGCCGTATGCAGGCGCCGCAGCAAGCGCTTGTGCACCTGGCCGCTGCGCGTGATGCGCACCACGGGCCGGAAGGGCTCAAGCATGCCCCCTTGCACGCTGTCCTGGAATGCCCAGTCGGCCATAATCGGCGCCAAACGCTGGCATTGGTGCAATATGGACAGAAGGCTCGCGCGCATAAGCGCGCCGCGCCGGGCCGGCGCAATCTGCGCGAAGAGCCCGTCGACATGATCGAGCAGATCCGCAACCATGGCGCGACGCTGCCAGCTTGTCGCTCCGTCGCGCTCCTTGTCGACGCACGCCAGCATGTAGGCCCGCTCGCCATAGAGCTTGAGCACCAAATGGCTGCCGGCATCGATATCCCCGTCATCGACGGCACAATCGAGCACATAGTCCACATCGGGCGGGACTCTGCTCGCGCGCGGCGCGACCATGTCAGCCTCCGCGCGCAGGCCGCACGGCCACACTTTCGGACTTGGCGATCTCCTTGGCGTTCTTGGATTTGCGTGCATTGCGCGCGGGCGCCGACGGTGTCTTGACGAGCTCGCCCGAGCCTTCGCCGACGAACTTGGCGAAATCCTCATCGGGAATGGCGAGGAGACGATGCCGGCTTGCCTCGCCCACCTCCTGCAGCTTCCGCCGCGTGCCGAGCCGCGGATCGATGATGAAGAACGACACGCCCTCGCGCATCTTCTTCTCGATGATCGCCTCCATGTCGGCGTCACGATCCTCGCTCCAGGCAATGGTCTGATCGCCGCGCTCGTTCAAAATGGTCAACGCGCCCATCGCTTTTGCTCCTGTGATGTCTCGCTGGCGCCCGCGCTCGAGGCCTTGCCGGACGCCTTGTTCGCCTCTGCGTCGGCCGCTGCCGCACTCTGGCGGGCGCGCTCGCGCACGCGCTGCCGGCGCGCCTCGATGTCGCGCCACGTATCGGGATCGGTGTACTGGCGCCGGGTCAGCTTGAGCCGCGCCTCCACGTGCAGTTGGTCGCGCAGGCGCACCTTCTCCGCCACCGACATCGCGCCGGCGATGGTGTTACAAATGGCGTGGGCGAGCCCGAGGTTGGCGAGCGCATCGGGTCCGCCGTGCGACTGCGCCAGCCAGTGCTCGATGGTCACGTCCTCGCCGAGCGGCTCGCCGCACAAGCAGCAGTCCGAGCCGTCCCGCTCCAGCAGGGCGGCGACCAGGGTCTCGCGCTGCGGCAAATGCCGCTCGCGCTCGAACGGCGGCCGGCGGTTGTAGAAATTGACCAGATGCTGCGACGACTCCTCGCTGATGCGCAGCGTCTCGCCCGGCCCCAGCGCCACGACGTGCTCGACCTCGCCCAGACGATAGCGGATCAGCTCGTCGGCATGCTGCAGCGGCTGAATGCGCACGCCCCAGCGCACCAGATATTGCGCGAACGCATTCCAGTCGACATGTGCAATCGGCCTCATGGCGCAGCCTCGCGCTGTCGGCCGTTGCGCTGGGGAGCCTTCTTGACGCCGGCATGACGCTGCACAAAGCCTTCGAGGGAGGCGACCGTGCGCGCGCCAAGCTCCTCGAGCAGCGAGGCGCCGACGGCACGCGCGCGGCTCTCGGCTTTCTCCAGCTGCACGCGGCCCTTCTCGGTGAGATGCGAGCACCAGCGGCGCATCTCGTAGCGATCGCGCCGGATGGTGATGAGGCCCGCGCGCTGCAGGCGCCGCAGCACCTCCGACAGGGTCGACCGATCGATGCCCGTGGCGCGGCTGATCAGGATCTGATGCGCGCCGGGCTGCTCGGCGACGGCACGCATGACGGCGTACTGGCGCGGCGTGATCTCGCCGGCCCCAAACATCTCATCAGCGATCTGTCCGACACGCCGCAACAGGTGCGGTATGGGGCTTGGATCTTTCTGGATGTCCATGATCTATTGACTTTCTGCTCAACGTTTGGCGCGAGGAACAACCCCGCCACCAAGCTTTGCCTTGAATGGCCCGTTGCGATTGGTCTTGAAGCCGGGCCCACGCAGTCTGCTCCTGCTCGTCCTCCGGTGCGGCTTCTCCTTCTCCTGCGGTTCATCATCGATTTCTGCGTCGGTCTCTATATCGGTCTCTGCATCGCACGCGGCGCCGGCTTGTTTGGCGCGCAGCGCCGCCTCGTGCTCGGCCTGTTTTCGGGCGAGGCGCCGGCCGCGATGCAGCTCGTGGATGTCCGAGCCGCGTGTGGTCGCGCCCGCGCCGAACGTCTTGATGCCGTGACAGGTCTTGTGCTTGGCAAAAATGTAGTTGGGATCGTTGGCGGGTGGCACGGTGTCGCCCTCGTACTCGTTCCAGCCGCGCAGCGCCAGCGCCGGATCGTGGTCGAAATTCACATCGCTCCAGGCGCCGAGCTTACCGCGGCACGCCGTGCAACGGCCTTCTTGGCGGATCAACACCTCGCCTTTCACGCGCATGGGAATGGCTGGGCGATAATGTCTCGGCCGCGCCGTCATGTTTGCGTCCGGCGCTCGACGATGCTCATGAGCTCATCGGCGCGCTTGCGCAAACGCTCGTTGAGCCCGGGACTCTCAAGCTTGTCGTAGCTAACCTCGATCAGACTCGCGAACGCCTTCGACATGATATTGAGCCCGTCGTCCTTGCGCAGATCGAATCTGCAGGTCACCGCCGTCTTGAAGATCATCTCGGTGACCAGCATCAAAATCGTCTGCATGACATCGGGCTCGTTCGTGCGACGCTCAAGCTCATTGAGCAGCCAACACAGGAACCCCGGAAAGACCTCCTTGCCAAGCCGCCCGAGACAAGCCTCCGCTGGATCGTTGCTCAGGGATTTATCGTGATAATCGCGAATGACCATGTCGATCATGGCCTGGTTGATGACTGCGTCGCGTTGGGCTTTCCGATCGTGCATTAGTGAGCTCCTGTCGCTGCTTTGGCTTTGCTCTTGTCCGTGCTCTTGGCTCTCTTCAGGCGCTGCATGTGCTGCTGCCAGACCGCGCGGCAACTCTCCTTCTCGGCCTCGCTTGCGACCTCGATCTCGCCGCGCAGCCCGGCCAGCGCCACGTCGCAGGCGCTCTGCGAGCGACAGGCGGCAAGGGCTGCATCGAGCCGCTCGCTCAGCCTGGGGACGACGGGCTCTGCGGCATCCTCGGCGAGCGGCCAGCCATCACCCGCATCGTCGTCGGTGGCCGGCTCGGCCGCCACCGTCTCCGCCTCCAGGCTCTGCGCCTCGATCAGATTGCCATCGTCATCGAAGGCGTCGAGCGAGGGATCGATCAGCGGATTGGCGGCCGGATTTTCGCGGATCAACTGCGCCTTGCCTTCGAGCAGCGTGTAATCGTCGTCGCGCTCGACCAGCCTGCGGCCCTCGATCGACAGCGTCGGCAGCAGCTTGGAGCCGCGCCGGATGGCGCATTTGATCGCCATCTGGTCGTACCAGTCGCGCCAAGCCGGGCTGTTGGCGGCGCGCGACTGCCGGCGCATGCGCTCGATGTCGGCATGCGAGATCATGGTGCGGCCGATGATGCGCTCGCTCTTGTCGCGAAACAACACGTAGGCGGCGCGCACGCGGCCGCGCGCCGCCTCGTCCATTTCCAGCGACGGGCGATAGTCGCACTTGGGATGATCGCCGCTCACCCACTCGAAATGGTCGGACTCGTAAACGGCGTTGGCCTCGATCGAGTAGACGTCGCCGAGCTGGCGCAGGCGCATGATGATGCCGCTGACCATGGGCAGATACTGCGCCGCCATGCCTTTGATCTGCTTGTCGAAAAACGGCACGATCGCGGCCTGGCGCCCATCGGGCACCAGGCCGTCGTTGGCACAGCGCAGGAAGGCATCGATCAGCGTTTCCGGCAGGCAGCTGAGCAGACCGGGATTGCGCTGCAGATAAATCTGAGCCGCCGCCATGAAGCGGTCGACCTGCAGCGACTTGGGCAGGGAATCCATGATGATCTGCCGCCGCTCGACGAGCGAGGCATGTACGCTCTGCACCGAAAGCTGTTGGCGGGCCATGACGCTTTACTCCTTGGATTGGCGATCGTCGGCGCGATCGATCGCGGGCGTTGACATGTCGGAGCGCGCATCGGGGCCGTCCCGGCGCGCTTTTGAGCTCTCCTCCTGCTCGACATCGGACGCGGCGTCGTTGCAGGCGACGAAATACATCGTCGACATGATGCCGAGCACACCCAGGGCGCGCAGCAGATCACCCGGCAGCAGTGGCCCGGCGATCACGATCCATATCACGCGGCACATCGTCTCCTCCTCGCCCTTGCGCACGCGATTGGGTTGCGATTGTCCGGGCTCGGTTGCCGCGTGCACGCCGATGAAGCACAGCGGCATCCCGATCAGCACGAGCGTGACGAACGCGTAGGACAGCCCGCTCAAGCTGCCGTGCAGCAACAAGTCGGCCTGATACACGTAGAAGAAGAGCAGAGCGCCGAGTGCGAGCATGCGCCGGCTGATGCGCAAATGCCGGCTGCACAGGCCCACGATCGGCTGGTAGATGCGGTCCACCATGAAATCGTCGATCTTGCGCAGCATCGCTCAATCCTGCCCGAGCCAGGTCGGCAGGTCCTGTCCCGTGATCAGCTCGAAGGGGGCGGTGTAAATCCACATCTCGCGGCCATAGCGCGCCATGTTCTCGCGCCAGGTATCGAGAGCGCGCAGGCGCTGCTCGCTGGCCAGACCGAACAGGGGGTCGTCCTGGCTCATGCCGCACGCCCAGGCGATCGGCGCGCCCGTCTTTTTCACGAACACCCAGCTCCACGTGTAGTCGGCCTGGCGCGCGAAGACGCGCAGCCACTTCATCGGCGGCGCCATCCGGCGCAAGGGATCGTCGGGGGCGATCTTGTCGATCGGGACGGCGCCGGCGGCATCGCTCCACACATACACCTTGCCCGCCTCCACGAACTTGCGCGCCTGCTCGCGCGCCTCCGTGTAGTGGACGAACTGGATGTCGTAGCGGCGCTGAGCGATCTCGCGCTTGCAGGCCGTCGCGAAGCTTTTGAGCGAGCGCAGGCCGATCGATTTGAGATCGACGCTGGCCAGCAGCTTGAGGTAGTCGATGCGCGCTTTGTTGGGCACGCCATCCTCCAGCCAGAACACCGACACCTCCGACCAGCCGTCCTCGAAGCAACGGGCAAGGTCGGGGTTCCTGGTGATGGTGGCGGCCGACAGGAGAATGCGCTGATAAGCGCGCCATTTGATCGGCGTGCGTCCAGCAACCCACTTGGCCTCGATCTCCTCCCAGATCGGCGCGTCGGGATCGGCAGCCTTGCAGCGCGCGATCAGCTCGGCCTTGTCGCCGGAGACCTTGAGCTGGCGCTCTCTGAGCCAGGCCTGCATATCCCGATTGGTGACGAGGGCGCCAGGAAAGTCGGCCGGATCGGGCTCGGCGCAGAAGGCGGCGTCGAAGGCCTCGCGCCCTTCGAGCACCAGCTTGTGATAGGCCCGCCCGACCAGCAGATCCTCCTTCTCGATCTCCTCCTGCTCGCGCAGAGGGTTCATGGCGCTTTCCCACCAGAACTCCACGGGCTCGATGGCGAGGCGCTGAATGGCGTGCGAGCCGAGCGCCTCGCTCTCGTGATAGCGCTTCTCGGGCAGGCCGAAGATCAGTGCCTCGGTTGGCAAGGCCGGCGGCGGTGCGGTGCCGGTCTCAGTCATGACGCTGCCATCCTGGGCCATCTCAGCCTCCCACGGCCTGCAGGGCAACGATGGCGCAGAGCACGATGAGGGGCGCTGCAACCGAGGCGAGCGTCAGCGCCACCGTCAGCGCGCAGGGATCGGACAGTCTAGAGAATGTGGACTTTTTTGGCGCCACAATGGACGGCGCAAAGGTGCGCTTTTGCAGGGTCATTGGAATGTCGCTCCTTTTTGCTTCGCTCTTCGTCGGCCCCCTCGGGATGCCGAGGCATGGGCGCACAAATCGCTGAAAGCCATGATCTTTCTCGGGCCGGGGATCGCCGGGCACTCGGCAACACGCCGCGGCGCTTGCTCAAGACGCCAACCTCATGAGCCCGAGCTTGCAACCAGAAAATGGTACGTCGACCCCGCATTGGGGTCAAGTCGGGCAGAGCCCGCGTCCACTGTTCAAAGACACGCAGGTTACCTCGCCAGCAACTCTCATCAGGAGAGCATGCCGTCCTCGAGGCAGCGAAGGCGCCCCGCGCGCAACGGCTCGGCGGAGCGCTTCTGCGCTCTCAGGTGTGGGTTTCCTCGCTGATCTGGCACAGCGTGCCGAGGAAGATGAAGCGATCGCGCCGCTCCACCGTGATGACGGGCCAGTTCGGATTGTCGGCCAACAGATCATATGGCGGCTCGCCCGGCTTGGAGCCGGCGTGCGGCCGGTAGCGTCGAAAATAGCTCTTGTCCTCGCGCATGGAGTAGACGAGCACGCAATAGCCCGGCTGCGGCAGCACTTGCCGGTCGACGACCACGGTCTTGCCGGGCGCAAACCGGCGGTCCGGCCCGGTCATGGCCTCATCGAACAGCTCGAAGGCAAACGCCTCCTCGCTGACCCGAGCCGTCGTAAAATGTCGATCGAGCACTGCGTTACGTTCCAGCCGGCCCAACGCCAGCTCGGAAATCTGCTCCAAATTGAATTTCGGCACGAACTGCCCTCCCATACGGACGCGGGGTCCGGATGCGCCTGGAGAGGTGATGCCGAGAAACCAGTCGAAATCTCTGCCAGTGTAGCTCGCAATATCGCGCAGCTGCTTGACTGAGGGTTCGCCCCGCCCGACCTCCCAGTTAGAGATTGTCTGCTTCGTTATGCCGAGACGGGCCCCCAACTGCGCCTGCGTCAACTTCGCATCCCTGCGGGCATCGCGGATTCGTTTCGCAAGTCGATCGAGTTCGGCCGGTCGCATTTTGCGGTCGAACTGGGTTCTCGCGCCCCGCTTTTTCCCCACCATGCTCGCCCCCCCTACACTAATGAATGTCACCGAATTCCGTCAAGGCGATGTCTTCAAAGTCTGGACTTTTTCTCGCTCCTTCGGTCCAAAGCCACTCGACATAGCGGCGGTCTCGCGCTATATATCGGGCCATGCGTAAGTATGTCCGCCGCCATCGCGATCCAGCGTTAATGCGTGCCATTGCCATACTTGGTGGAGATGCCAAGACCGCGCGATTGCTGCGCAATCGACACGGGAAGCCGCTCACCAAGCAGGCAGTATGGTTCTGGTGGCGCTGCCCCGAGAAACATGCGCCGCGGTTGGCCAGTCTGTCGGGGGTGCCGCTGAGCGAGCTACGGCCGGATCTGGTCGCCAGGAGTGCGGCGATCCTGAGCGTCGCGCAGAGCACATCGTCCGACGTCAGTACATCGGCGTCACATTGATACGTATGCTGCGTCTTGTCTAGCATTTGTTGATCTCAGTCACTCGTGCCTCGTCCTCTCGTTGAGTCATGACCGGCGCCCTGGGGGTGTCGGTTGCGACTTTGATGGTTCGGGGGAGCCGGCATGAGCTGGGGACGCGAGCAGATCGACGAGCTGATTGCGCGCTGGAACCGGGGTGAATCGAGCGCCGCCATCGGCCGGCGGCTCGGCATCTCGCCGGCTGCCGTCGGCAGCAAAGTGCGCCGACTGCGCCAGCTCGGCGTCAAATTGCGCGCCAACTACGGCGCACCGCATCCAGTGATGCGGCGCACCGTTCGCGCGCCTCGAGCTGTGGGCGCCGATGATCATGTCCACCCCTGTCAATTGAGCTCAGCCGGAGGCAAGCGCCGCCGCCATGCTGCAGCGGCTGATGATGTGTCCGCGTCCATCTCGTCCCACCCGAATTGCGACGAGCGCGGGCCCCATAGCACGAGTGAACGCAATTTACCACGTGAGGCTTTGAATAATAACTACTCTTTTCGCGTTAGCGATATCGAGCAGTTGGAGCCCCACCATTGTCGCTGGATCGATGGCGATCCGGCCACGGGACGCTTCACATGGTGCGGGCGACCGGTCGTCGCGCAGACCAGCTGGTGCCCGACGTGTCTCGCCAAAGTCTATGATTTAATGCCACAAAAGCGCGGCGCTGCGAACCGGGGCGAAGCCGCCGAGACGCAGACGGCGGAGCGCGCGGCATGACTTTCCGCCAGCGCCGCCATGAGAAAGCCACGACGCCGGAACCCGAGGCGGTGCGCGGACTGAGAGCAGACCACCCCGCCCTTCTCAATGGCCGACCCCTGTTTAGCGAATCGATCGCCGACGAGGCGGATGTCGCACGAATCTTTATCTCTGGCTTCAATAATCGAAAGATCGGCGCGCGTGTACGCAAGGGCGCCTGGGCCGGGATGTCGATCTACACGCTGACCTTGCCCGAACGCACGACCTGCCCGCGCAGCTGTCACATGTGGGCGGACTGCTATGGCAATGCCATGCCGTTTGCGCGCCGGCATGCACCAGGCGACGGCCTGGAGATGCGGATCGCGCGCGACATCGCCGATCTTGCGCGCAAGCACGACGGTGGCTTCGTCGTGCGTCTGCACGTGCTCGGCGACTTCTACTCGCTGCGCTACGTTGGCCTGTGGCTGACGCTGATGGCGCGCCACCGCGAGCTGCACATCTTCGGATACTCGGCGCGGCTGCCTCAGTCCGAGGACAAGGAGACGCGCGCCATCGGCGCGGCGATCACGGCGCTCAACACGCGCTTTCCCGATCGCGCCTGCATTCGCTTCTCGCAACCGGCGGCCGACGCAAATCTGCAACCTGGCGGCGCCATCGTCGTCAACTCGGTGGAGGAGGCGCGCTCTTTGCGGGCGATCGCATGTCCGGCCGAGACCGACGACACGGCCTGCTGCGCAACGTGCGGGCTGTGCTGGTCGCCGCAAGCACGCGGCAAGACGATCGCCTTCCTGCGCCATGGGCTCGGTGCCTCCTCGAGCCGGGCGATGGCGAGCGAGGCCAGCCGCACCGATGCCGACAACTACCGGCGCGTGGCGTCCGTACCCTTGATCGGCATACGCCGCGCTCCCGTGGTCACGCCGCCCGTCTTTCTCAACGTGCGGCCGTCCGAGCTGTTCGTGGATGAAACCTATCAGCGCTCGCTCACGCGCAGCAGCATGCGGCTCATTGAGACCATGGTGCGCGACTGGGATTGGCGCCGCTTCAAACCGCCGACGGTGGCCAAGGATGAGCGCGGACGGCTGTGCGTAATCGACGGCCAGCACACCGCCATTGCTGCAGCCAGCCACGGTTATCTCGAGACGATCCCCGTAATGATGGTCAGCGCCGACAGCATCGCCGAGCGCGCCCGCGCCTTCATCGGCCAGAACCGCGATCGGTTGGCGATGAGTCAATCGCAAATCCATCATTCCGCGGTGGTGGCGGGGGATGCCGACGCCGTGGCGCTTGCCGCCTGTTGCAAGGCTGCCGGCGTGCGCATTCTGAAATCGGCGCGGCCGAGCCAGCGCTATCAGCCGGGCGAGACGGTGGCGGTCTCGGCCATCGCGCGCGCCATCAAGGCCAATGGCGTGATGGACGTGACGCGAGCACTGCGGCTGCTGGCGCCGAGCGTGGCGCCGATCACGGCGGCGCACTTGCGCGCCGTGCTGCATCTTTTGCTCGCCCCGGAATACATCGGCACGGTCGAGGATGCGGCGCTTGCGCGCGCGGTTGCCGGCCTCGGCATCGACGGCGGGCTTGCCAGCGCCAAGCGCACGGCGGCCGCCGGCAACATGCGCACCTGGGAGTCTCTGGCCGTCATCTATTTCCGCGCCGCTCAGACCAGTCTCAGCGCCTGCGAGGCGGCATGAGCTGGATCGGGCGGCTGTGTGCACGTTTTGCCAACGACAATAGTCGTGCGCCCGTTCCGCCTTCTTGGCAGATCGATTTGCCGATGCCGCCGCGGGAGGTTTTGGTCGGCGCGAGCTTCGAGCGTACGGCGCGCGGACGCGAGCTGCGGCTCACCCCGCAGGCTGCCGGCGCCTACGAGGCCTGGGTGCTGCATTGTCTGGCCGAGCGCGACACTCACAACCTTTCTGGGATTGCCCGCGACCAGGTGGTGCGCGCCATCTTTCACGTGCCGAGCGATCTGCCGCCGTTCCAATCGGCGCTGCTCGTGCAGCTCGTCGAGGATCTGCTCGTCAAGGAAATGTACGTGCGTCAATTCGAGAGCGTTGAGGACGTATGCGTGCGCTGGAGCGAAGGGCGCTCTTTGCAGGTGACGATCGTCGCCTGCCTCGCACCCAACGAGGATGGTCGAGAAGCGGACCAGGAAAACACCAAGCAAGAGGATCGGTACTTAATATGATCGCCGGGGAGTCTACCGCCGTGCCGCCGTCTGTGCCGTCGCGCCGGCGCCTGCCGTCCAATCTGGGGCGCTGGGTGCTGGGCTCGGCTCTTGTTGCCGTGCTGATCGCGGCCTCGCTGTCGATCGATCTTTACGCGGTGCGCCATCTCAATCTCGACGAGTGGAGCTGGTACATCCTGTCGGCGCTGGCGGTGGCTGGCTGCTGCGTGGCCTGTGCCGGTCTGACGCTGATCAAGCTTGCCATTCGCGACGGCAAGTCGATCGCCGGATTTTTCTTCACGCTGCTGGTAGCCATTGCGGTGGCGCAGTCGATCGGCTTCGAGCTCACCTTCTATGGTATCAACTACGGCGACAGCACCGCCATTCGCCAGCAGAAGAAAAACGTCGCAGCCGACATCGACAAGGACATTGCCGCGCTCGAGACGAAGCTCGAGGGGCGCACGACCAAGCGCACGTCGGACGAGATCAAGGCCGAGATCAAGGCGCTGCTGGCGCGCAAGGTGGAGGGCAGCACCCAGTCGCTGGCGCGGGCGACCAGCAACTGTACGCAGGCCAAGACCTGGGCCTTTGCGTTATGTGCGCCGGTTAATCGTCTGAATGTCGAGCTGGCCGCCGCGCAGGGCTATGAGGCGGCGGAGAAGGAGCTCAAGGATGCGCGCAGGAACCGCAGGAGCGCCGAGCAGGTTTCGGACGCGCATCCGGCGGCTGCGGTGATCTCGCGCTTCCTCGGCTACATCTGGGCACTCGAGGACAGCGACGCGGCGCGCAAGGCGCGTGAGCGCATGGTGCTCGATTTCCTGGTGCTGATCTCGGTGGCCTTCGTGCAGCTCGGCAAGCTTCTCATCGGTCATGTCTGTCTGCCGGTCGGCATCAAGCGCAGGGCTGCATCCGACCTCAAGGGGGCGGCCGGCGTTCCGCCGCTCAAGCAGGCGAGCAACGACAACGCGCACGGGGAGGCCGATCTCGTCGCGGTGCAGGTCGCACGTGTGACGGCGTCACCCGTTCGTTCGACGGCATCTCCGCATGAGGGTAACACCAACTCTGAGGCGCAGGTGGGAAGGGTGACGCCGTCACCCGAGTTGCAGGTGGGAAGTGTGACGGCGTCACCCGTTCGTTCGACGCCGTCACCCGTTCGTTCGACGGCGTCACCCGAGGATGGCGACAGCGTTGTATCGGACAACGCGCACGCCTTGAAGGACAACAATTTTGTGCCGTCACCAACTCGGGTGACGGCGTCACCCGTTCGTTCGACGCCGTCACCCGATCAGGATGACGCCAGCTCCGAGTTGCAGGTCGAAAGGGTGACGCCGTCACCCGAGTTGCAGGTGGGAAGTGTGACGGCGTCACCCGTTCGTTCGACGCCGTCACCCGTTCGTTCGACGGCGTCACCCGAGGA
>JBLNBZ010000030.1:0-7213 GCA_050260355.1 Bacteroidota bacterium
GGGACCGTGGCGCGCGCCATCCGCGGCGACAACTACGGCAAGCTCGAGGGCTACTGGATCACCGAGATCGGCCCGATCAATCAGGTCATCCACCTGTGGAGCTACGCCGATCTCAACGAGCGCCAGAGGTTGAGAGGAGAGCTCGCCAAGAACACGCGTTGGACGAGCGAATACCTGCCGCTGATCCGGCCGCACCTCATTCGCCAGGACATCAGGTTGATGAACCAGGTGCTGGGCCCGATCGCGCCGCAGCGCGAGGGCAACGTGTACGAGCTGCGCAACTATCGCGTGAAGCCTGGCGCGATCAGGGAGTGGGTCGGCTACTTCACCGCAGCACTGCCCGCGCGCGAGAAATACTCCAAGATTGTCGGCCTGTGGACGGGCGAGGCAGGCCAGCCCAACGAGGTCGTGCACATCTGGGCCTATCCCGATCTGAATGCGCGCCAGGAGGCGCGGGCCGCCTCGAGCAAAGATCCGCGCTGGCAGGAGTTCCTCAAGCAGGGCTCACCCCTGCTCGATGAGCTTCACTCGACGGTCATGCTGCCGGCAGCGCACTCGCCGCTGAAGTAGCGATCCGGACGGCCGTTGCTACTTTACGGCCGTCGTCGTCGACGGCGCTTTCGCCTTGTTGGCGTCGTCGGTCGGCACCGCGCTATTCGGAGGCGCATATTTCGACCACAGCGCAGCCCGACGCTCGCTCGAGCTCGGCTGCTCGTCTTGCGGGCGCTGCAGATCACGGGCGTTGGCGACCATGCCGGCGAGATTGCGCTGCGTTGCGCAGCCCCACTGCGGATAAGGGATCCGCTGACGATCGTGCCCGACATCGCGGTACCACAAGCCGCATTCGGGCGGCACCGCAATCGGCCGCACGTAGCTGAGCCGCACGACCGCGCCGGGGCCGCGTGCAGTCCCATTGTAGGACTTGTCCACGAGCTGCTCGTCGACCTCTGCCTCGCGCAGGGCTACGCGTATGTCGTCGACGATGCGCGCCGATGCTGCGCCTTTGGCGGGCAGGGACAGGCTGAGCCGACTGTTGCTCTCGGCGCGGAATCGCTTCGCAAACCGATAGATGTCCGCAACCTGGTTGTGGCTGAGGCTCTCGCCGGCAGGCGGCAACTGCACGCGCAGCGTCTCCCGCTTTGCCGTGAAGCCTATGCGGTGGCGCACCTCGGGATCGCTGAGGGCCACCGCGGTGGTGTCGGACAGGCGGTCATACTGATCGCAGCCGAGGACCGACCCGGCGAGCGCGAGAACTGCGGCCAGCGCAGCCGCACGCCGGACACCGGGGCTGCGGCAGGCGAGGTCGCGTACCGGCTTGCGAATCATCCCTTCACCCCCGGGTATTCGATGATGAACCCATACTCGCCCTCGTACGGCACGGGCTCGCGTCCCGGCGGGCCGTAGATCCGGTGCATGTGCCCGAAGAAGATGTTCCTGAGATCGCTCGCCGGCGCGAAGCCCTGATCGGGCCGGGCCGCCTGGTCGTGAGTCATGTGCGTTGCAATGTAAGGCGTGACGAGAATGACCAGCTCGGTCTCGCGCTTCTGAAAGTCGTTGGAGCGGAAGAGCTGGCCGAGAACCGGCAGGTTCTTGAGGCCTGGCACGCCCTCGACGCTTTGCCTGGTCTCGTCCGACAAGAGACCCGCCATGGCGAGCGTGGCTCCGCTCGGCATTTCCAGCGTCGTCTCAGCGCGCCGCGTCTTGAGCGCCGGCACAACCAGATCCGAGACCGAGATCGCGCCTTCGCTCGAAAGCTCGCTCACCTCCGACGAGATGGAGAGACTGATGCGCCCGTCTGAAAGCACGACGGGCTTGAACTCGGTGCTCACACCGAACTTCTTGAACTGGATCGTGATCTGCCGGTCGACGCTCGCGATGGGAATGGGGAACTCGCCGCCGGCGAGGAACGTCGCCTTCTCGCCGGAGAGAGCCGTGAGATTGGGCTCTGCCAGGATCCGCGCCAGCCCATTGCGCTCGAGCGACTCGACCAGCGCGTTGATATTCTGGTTGCCCTTCGACCAATTGAACAGCGTCTGACTTCCCGCGGTGCCGAGCGGTACAGTCTGGCTCGTCACCGGGAACCCGTTCGTCAGGACCTTCATGACCGTCAGATGACCCGACGCGAGCGTGGAGACGTTTCCCGCGATGTCTGGAAGGCTGACGCCAAGCCTGCGCAGAGCATCGCGCCGCATTTCGATCACCGACACCTTGAGCAGGACCTGCTCCTTGGCCGGAGGCGCCACCGCCAGCATGTTGACGACGTTGTCGCCCTTCTTCTTCATGAAGCGGCTCGCCAGCTCGCCGGCGCGGTTGGCGTCGACCGGGTTGACCACGCTGCCCGTCAGCACGACGTTGTCGCCCATGGTCTCGACCTTGATCTTGGAGCCTGGCAGCAGGCGATGCAGCGCATCGTTGAGGGCCGACAGGTCGCGCATCACGGAGACCTCGAGCAGCAGCACCTTTTGACCGTTGTGCCCGAGGAAGAAGGCGTTGGCCTCGCCGGCATCCTTGGCAAGCAGGTACACCTGCCGATTGGTCTGCACGACGGCGTCGAGAATTTCGGGATTCGAGACCAGCACGTTCTCGAGATCGACCGGCAGCTCGACCAGCATCGATTTGTCGACGCCAATCGTCACCTTGCGCATGGCCGGAAGCTGTCCGCCGGGAATGCGCAGGTAGGAGCGATGGTCGGGATCCGTGACACTGCGAGACAGCTCGCGATCACGCTCCTGCGCGCATACCGACGCAGCCGCGCAAGCACCAAAGATGATTGCGGCAACCACAAGACGACAGCCGTGCGAAGCTAGATTTCGAAGCACTGCGACATCACCCCCGCCCGGGTGTGCCGCGCTACGCATTACTTCCCCCGCTACAGCGCAGACACCCCCGACGCACACGCACCCTCTCTGCCATCATTGTTGGGAGATTTGGCCGGATGGCGCCAGCGGAACGAACCAGCGAGTGTTGCACGCCCTCAAGATGTTCACAGCTTGTCCAGATCTCATGGGGGCGGCCGCCGTGCTTGCTTCCGGCGTGCAAACAGTGTCGGCAGCTCGGCAAAGCCACCATTTTGCAAGGGCTTGGCGCGGGATCGACGGACGCACCGGCTGCGGTCCGGCACCTCGCTACAGCCGATCCGGCAAAAGTGTGAACAATCTAACGAGGCACTTCAGCTTGACACGCGGAGCTGCGCGATTTCGCGGCCAATGATCTGGAAAGTCTGAATCAGCGCCGCTCCGTCGCTTGCGCGATAGGCCTTGTCGGCTCCCGACGCGCAGCCTTGCAGGAGAGCCTGGGTGGACGGATTGCTCTCGAGCCGGAAGGCGACCGTGTAGATGACGACACCTTGCGCCTTGGCATTGTTGCACGCGGCGGTCGTCTTCGCATTCATCTCCGACACCAGAGCCGACTGGGAATATGTGGTGCCGAGCCGGCCCTTGGCGGCGTAGCCGAACGCTCCATAAACCGACCGATTGTGATTGCTGTAGGCTTGGTAGGTGTTCTCACCGTCGGTCATGAGCACCATCACCTTCTGGTTGTGGCGATCATCCCAAGGCTTTCCCTCGGTGAACGGCACCTCAGGAGACAACACGCGCCATCCCCACATGGCGCCCTCGCCAATATTGGTATTACCGTTGGCCTGCATCGCGGTGACTGCCGCCTCGGCCTCAGCCTTGTTGGAGGTAAGGGGCAGGATCGGCGCTGTGGTGCAATTGGCGTTGGGGCCGGCTCCGTAGGGCGTCGCGCCGTCGTACTTGCAGGTGCGTGCCTGCGCCGTCGCCGGATCGAGCGGCTGGGGACCCCACTGCCGGCAACGGTTCTGACGGGTGCTCCAATTCACGCAAACCTGCGGCTGTGGCGGGCAACTCCCGCCGAAGTCGTCGAGATAATTGTTGTTGTAAAAGTCGCCATTGTCGTTGCCGGAGTCCGGCTCGTCGGGGGCGAACATCGGCACGAACAAGGTGGCGGGCACAGCGGCATTGGGCTCCGTATCCTGGGTGTCGTAGGGCGCCGGGCGCGCCTCTACGCAGCCGCGCCAGCTGACTCCCATCTGCGAAAGGAGATCGAAACGGCTGCGCGGCTCGGCAAAATTCTCCACATGGGTCGGCGCCGCCGCGCTGGTATCGATCCAGCCGGAGTCGCGCATATCGGCACCGACGTTGACCGAGCCCGCAAACGGAATGACGCCGACTTTCACCTTGTCGTCCTGAGCGCCGGCGAAAACCACGCCGATCAGGTTCGTTGCCGCCGTCTTCAGGTCCTCGATGTACTGACCAGCCATCGAGCCGGAGTTGTCGAGCACCAGGGCGACCTCTACGGTGCCGTCACCCTTGCTCACCTTCGAGCTGGCGCCGAGGTTGAGCCTCGAGATGCCGAACGCATTGAGCAAGGTCGTCAGTGACGGCCCCCCCGAGGTGAGTGTGAGCTCGCCCTTCTCGGCATCCAGCGTGATTGAATCGATGTGCGTCTGCGTCCCCTCCGGCGAATTGACGCGGAAGTAGGCGTCGGCGGCCGCTCGCGACTTCTCATCCTGGTCTGGCAGACCGAGCTGATGCGCCGCGGCGAGGGCAGCCGCGTCGAGAGCCCATTGCATCTGCATGCGCTCGTGCTCGGCGCGCCCGAAATCGATCGCCATCCCAATGGCAAACAGCACGACCGCGAACGCCAGGCAGAATGGAATGATTATGGTGCCGGATTGATCGCGGCCAAAGCCGGTCAAGATGCGAGCGAGACCAGCGGACCTTTCAGCCCACCTGTCACGCGCACGGCCGCCAGGCCAATTCGGCCGCATCCCTCGTCTCCCGTTAACGGACCGTATCGACACTACCCAGCAGCCACTGACGATCCGTAAAGCTCTTTGTTAGAATTTTGCGAACGTTTGGCTGGTGTGCCTGACCCGGCCCTGGAAGCGGCAACTTGCCCGCCGCCCTCCCGACCGGCATCCTGCCTCCATGACAGTTGATGATCGGGATCGCGCCCCCGCACAGGGCGTAATGGGGTACTTGCGCAGCCAGCTCGAGGCGGCACTACTGACCCCCGTCCGCGCCATGCGCTGGTCGTACTTGCCATTGCTGATGGTGTACTTCGCGTATGGCGCCCTCGGCATCATCGGCATCGCACAAAGCTTCTGGGTCAAGAGCGCGCTGACTCTGACGCCGGCGGAGTTGGCCGCGCTCGGGGTGTGGCTGACACTGCCCTGGACCATCAAGATGGTGTTCGGCGAGCTCGTCGATTCGGTGCCCATTCTCGGCTCGCAGCGGCGCGCCTATGTGTTCATCGGCGCCGGCCTGACGGCCGCCGGTCTATTGCTGCTGGCGGGTGCGGCCAGCAAGACGATCACTTTCGCCAGCCCCGACGCGATCTACGTCGTAGCCTCCCTGCTTTCGGTGACCGGCGTTGTGCTTCAGGACGTCGTAGCCGATGCCATGAGCACGGAAGTCGTTCCTCGCGTCGAGGCGGACGGCACTGCGAGGCCCATGGCCGACATCAACCGCGATCTCGGCATGGTGCAGGTGTTGGGCCGCCTCGCGTTGTCGATCGGGATCTTCGCGGTCGCCGGGCTCGCAGGCTACCTTGCCGAGGCGCTCTCCTATGCGACCGTGTTCCTGATCGGTCTCGTGGTTCCGCTGATATCGATCTCGGGCGCGCTGCTCGTGCGCCTCGAGACCAGCGAGCGCCGCCCGATCGATTGGCGGATACTGGGCGGCGGGCTCGTCTTCGGGTGTGTCGTGACGGCCCTCGGCTTTGCGCAGGTTCCGCTCGGCCAGGAGATCGTGTTCGCGGTCTCGACCACCGTGATCGTGGTGATGCTCAGGCGGGTTACAGGCGAGATCTCGGCGGCCGCCCGGCGTCACATCTTCTTTGCCGCGATCATCATCTTTCTGTTTCGCGCCACGCCGACTGTCGGCGAGGGATACCGTTGGTTCACGATCGATGTGCTGGGTTTCAACGAGTCCTTCTACGGCGTTCTCGGGCAGACCGGAGCGGCACTGGGCCTTGCTGGCGCCTGGCTGCTGTCGGATGCCATCACACGGCAACCAGTCGCACGCGTGCTGCTGTGGCTCACGATCGTCGGGGCCGTGCTCGCCGTACCCACGATCATGCTCGTCTCAGGCATGTACGAATGGACCGACCGCCTGTTCGGCATCGGCGCGCGCAGCATCGCCGTGATCGACGCTGCGGCCAGCTCGCCGCTCGCCCAGATCAGCATGATTCCGCTGCTCACGCTGATTGCCGTGTACGCGCCGAGCGGACATCGCGCGACGTGGTTCGCCCTGATGGCCTCGTTGATGAACCTCGCTCTCGTCGCCGGCGAGCTGCAGACCAAGTACCTCAATCTCATCTTCCATGTCGATCGAGGGCACTACGAGCAGCTGCTGCCGCTGGCGCTCGTCGCCACGGCGATCGGCGTCTGCATGCCGCTCGCGGCGATCCTGGTCTTCGGATCGCGCATCAGCGGCGACCCGCCGGACGGCGCTAAAGAGTGTGGCACCGGCGGCACGGGAGCCCCGCGGCCCGCGCAAAGCGAGCGGGCTTCGCCTTAACCACGCCCAATTCGGGCGGCACCGCTGATCGCATCCGATGCGGCTGTCGATAAAGAGGGGCCACCCGTGAATAGTTCGAGTGAGATTGCGATGCCGCGTGCGTCCGGCATCCTTTGGCGTATCGTCGTCGGCATACTGGCGCTGGTCGTGCTTGCCGGTGGCGGCGCTTGGCTCATGTATGCCGGTATCGACCCCACACTGGAGGCGAAGGCCGCCCAGGAAAGCGCAACGCCGCCAGCCTCGCAATAGCGGGGCGACATTACGGCCCACACCCGCTTGGAGCACGTTCTGTTCAGATGGAGGCAGCTTTACCTTCCCCCGCGGGAGAGTGAGGCGGTGCATCTGAGCGATCGGAAAAAACGCTGGCGCGCGGGCCCGTATCAGTTTCGAGCTGCAGACAAAAGGCGGCCGCTACCGTCCGCCAGGGCCCCCCCACGGGCCCCGGACAGGGCCCTTTGCCGCCATCCCGGAATGGACTAAGAGGGCGTCAGGCCATTGCCACGCGCCAGACCGGGTCCACGCGCGCGGCCGGCGGGAGACTGGCATGAAGCTCATCATGCTCGCGCGCAATCCCAGCCTTTACTCGCACCGGCGCATCGTCGAGGCGGCGCGCTCGCGCGGGCATGAGATCGACGTGGTCAATACGTTGCACGTGCACATGAAGATCA
>JBLNBZ010000031.1:0-14779 GCA_050260355.1 Bacteroidota bacterium
GCGACTTGTCGTTCGCCGGGTTGAATTGCTTGATCAGCTTCGCCCAGAGCAGGCGGGCTGCCCGCATCTTGGCCACTTCCATGTAGAAGTTCATGCCGATCGCCCAGAAGAAGGACAGCCGCGGCGCGAACGTGTCGATGTCGAGGCCCGCCTTGACGCCGGCGCGCACGTACTCGATGCCGTCGGCGAGCGTATAGGCGAGCTCCAGGTCCGCCGTCGCGCCCGCCTCCTGCATGTGATAGCCGGAGATCGAGATCGAGTTGAACTTCGGCATGTTCGCCGACGTGTAGGCGAAGATGTCGGAGATGATGCGCATCGAGGGCTCGGGCGGATAGATGTAAGTGTTGCGCACCATGAACTCTTTGAGGATGTCGTTCTGGATGGTGCCCGCCAGCTTCTGCGGCGGCACGCCCTGCTCCTCGCCGGCCACGATGAACAGGGCCAGGACCGGCAGCACCGCGCCGTTCATGGTCATCGACACGCTCATGTCGCTGAGCGGGATGCCGGAGAACAGCGTGCGCATGTCATAGATGGAATCGATCGCCACGCCGGCCATGCCGACGTCGCCCTTCACGCGCGGATGATCGCTGTCGTAGCCGCGATGCGTGGCGAGATCGAAGGCGATCGACAGGCCCTTTTGCCCCGCGGCGATGTTGCGCCGGTAGAACGCGTTGGAATCCTCCGCCGTTGAGAAGCCGGCGTACTGCCGGATGGTCCACGGCTGGGTCACGTACATGGTCGGATACGGCCCGCGCACGAACGGCGCGATGCCCGGATAGCCGTCGATGAAATCGAGCCCCGCCGTATCCGCGCCGGTGTAGTACGGCTTGAGCGTGATGCCCTCCGGCGTCGGCCAGCCCTCAGCATCGTTGCGCGGGGAAGCGTTCGCCGCAGCGGGCTCCGCATCGAAGCCGATCTTCGTGAAGTCAGGTATCTGGCTCATCTTGCTCGCTCGGCAGAAACTGCAATCTTTGGCGTCATCCCGGGTCTTCTGCCCTCGGATTTATTCCGAGGGTTCCCGGGACCCATCGCGCCCCGCGAACCGCGGCGCTCGCGTCGGCTCATGCGGGCTTACTCCGGTTCATATGGTAACGCGTATAATGACCCTGCATCGCCCGCGCGAACAGGGCCGTGCAGACAATTCCGGCCAGTATGGTACCCGATCCCCTGCCGGTCACGTCGCAGGCTTTCCATCGCCGGTGTCGTGGTCGGGGTGCTGGCGCGAGGCCAGCTTAGAAAGCCGCTCGCCGGCCCAGGATTCGGTCGTCGCGCCTGGCAGGGTTGCGAGCTTGGCGAAGTCCGGCAGGCGGCTCTCGACGCCGTACTGATGCTCCGGATGCACCCGGCCCGGCTGATCGAGACTGCCGATCGTCACCGAGACGCGATTGCGATCGAGCGCCCGATACGTGAGCGGCGTGCCGCAGTCGCGGCAGAAGTCGCGCTCGATCACCTCCGAGCTGCGGAACGCGCCGGGCGTCCCGCGCGTCCAGGCGAAGTCGTCGCGTTTGACGCCGGTGAGCGCCGCGAAGTAGTTGCCGACCGCCTTCTGGCACATGCGGCAATGGCAGATGCTGGCCCCGGTCGGCTCGGCATAGAGCGCATAGCGCACCGCGCCGCATTGGCATCCGCCCGTCAGCACCGGGGTCCGCGTCGTCGAAGCTGTCATCGTCGTTGCTCCTCGTGTCTGGCTGACCGGACAACGTTCAACCGGCGCGCGGGATGCCGAGGTCCGCGTGCAACTTCCGCAGCGCCACGATCATATCGCAGCCCGCGTAAATGAAACCGTCCACGCCCGCCGCCTCGAGCTGCGCCTCGATCTCCCTCGGCCTTCCCGCCAGCAGCACGCGTCTGGCGCCGGCGGACTTCAGCGCCCGCGCCGTTGCCTCGCCGAGCTCCGCATAGACCTGATCGGAGGAGCACAGGCAGGCGATGCCGGCGCCGCTCCCAGCGAAGGCGCGTCCTGCATCGGCCGGCGTGTGCAGCGGACCGCTGGCGATCCCTTCAACGCCGCCCGCCGCGAGGAAATTGCCGGCGAAGGTTGCGCGCACGGAATGCACGGGGATGTCGCCGAGCGAGACGAGGAACACCTTGGGGCGATGACCATGCCTCTCGGCGAACGCGTCGGCGGCATCGCGCAAGGCCTCGAACGGCTCGGCCAGGCGGTGTGCGCGGAGCGGCTTCACTTGCACGCCCTTCAAGTCTGCCGACGGCACGTCGCCCGGCCAGGGCTCCACCTTGACGCCGTCATTGCCGAGCAGCGGGAAGGCCGAGGTGCCGGTGAGCGCGAGCTGGCCCGTCGCCACGCGCCTCGCCCGCGCCTCCGCCTGCTCTCCGATTGCGTCCTGGATGAAGCCCGAGGTCAGCGCCGCGCCCATGCCGCCCTTGGCCTCGATCGCCTGGAACGTTTCCCAGGCCTTCCGCGCCAGATCCTCGGTCAGCTTCTCGACCGCCCAACTTCCGCCCGCCGGATCGAGCACGCGTCCAAGCCCGCTCTCCTCCATCAGCACGATCTGCGTATTGCGCGCGATACGCCGCGCGAACGCATCCGGCCGGCCGAGCGCCCAGGTGAAAGGCAGCACCGTGATCGAGTCGGCGCCGCCCATGGCGGCTGCCGCGCAGGCCATGGTCGTGCGCAGCATGTTCACCCATGGATCGCGCTTGGCCATCATGCGCGGCGACGTCTCGGCGGCGAAGGACACGCGCTCCACGGCATCGCCCGCGCCGCAGGCATCAGCGAGCCGCCACACCAGCTTGCGTGCGGCGCGCAGCTTGGCGAGCCCCAGGAACTGATCGGCATCGACCGCAAGCCCCACCGCGATCCTCGGCAGCGCCTCGCCGGGCGCAACGCCGGCCGCCTCCATCGCCCGCAGGTAGGCGGCGAGCGTCGCCAGAATGGCGGCGAGCTCCTGCGCCTCGGTTGCGCCTGCCGCATGATACGGCCGCCCGTCCGCCAGCAGTGCCGTCACGCCCGGCATCGATGCGCTGTCGACGGCGAGCCTCGCCGCAATCTCCAGCGACTTGCCGATCGGATGGTAGAGCGCGCCGGTTCTGGCCAGTGTCCCGAGCGGATCGGCGTTGAAGGCGCCGCGGCAGGCCTCATCGGCGATGCCGCGCTTGCGCCACAGCGCCATCAGGCTGCCGGTCGCGTCGACCGTGTACTCGCCCGCCAGCAACGCCACCGGGCACACGTCCAGCATGACCCCGTCGAGCGCCTGCTCGAACGCCTCGCGCGTGTAGGCGAGGCCGATCATCCCGGGCGCGGCCACCTGGATCTCGAGCGAGGTCACCCCGCCGGCGAGGTCCTCCAAAATGGCCTCGTTGGCGCGTGCCGGATCGGTCTCGGCATACGTTTGGCGGATGTCCCATCCTTGCGCGCCCGATCTGAGCCTCGCCCCGCGTGCGTAGGGGGCGGCACCGGGGGCAGCCGTCTTGCTCGCCGGCAGCTCGTCGGCACGCGTATAGAGCGGGGCGATCCTCACGCCGTCCGCTGTCCGCGCAACCAGCCGTTTCTCGAAGTCGTCCCCTTTCAACACCTTGTCGACCAGCCCGAGCCATTGCTCGCGCGTGGCCGGCTCGAAAAGATCACAAACCTCGAAATCGCTCATCGACAGCGTCCAGTGGAGGGCGCAAGGCCGCGCTTGCATCTTGCCGATTTGTTGTGCGTTGCGGTCCCGCACGCAAGCGTGAAATTTGCGTCCTTTTCCCCAAAATGGCTATGCAACCCTTCATTGCATTGGCTTGCTGTCCGTGTAAACACGGGGCGCAATCGCTGGGGGCTGCGAGTCGCGCCCATCCGGTGACCGGAGGCTAACCCATGGCAAACACCGCGTCCGTTCTTCAGGATGACAAGATCTACCTCGGGCAGAGCGTCGAGCCTGAATACCTGGAGCTGCGGCTTGCCAATCGCCACGGTCTGATCACCGGCGCCACCGGCACCGGCAAGACGGTCACCTTGCAGGTCTTGGCGGAGGGCTTCTCGGACGCCGGCGTTCCGGTCTTTGCCGCCGACATCAAGGGCGATCTGTCCGGCATCTCGATGAAGGGCGATCCCAAGCCGCCGCTGGTCCAGCGGGCCAAGGAGATCGGCCTCGCCGAGTATGAGAACCGGGCCTATCCGACCGTGTTCTGGGACCTGTTCGGCGAGCAGGGCCATCCCGTGCGCGCCACCGTGCAGGAGATGGGCCCGCTGCTCTTGTCACGCCTCTTGGAGCTCAACGAGGTGCAGGAGGGCGTGCTCAACATCCTGTTCCGCGTCGCCGCCGACGAGAAGATGTTGCTGCTCGACCTGAAGGACCTGCGCGCCATGGTCACGGACGTCGGCAACCGCGGCAAGGAGCTGCAGACCAAGTACGGCAACGTGTCCGCGACCTCGGCCGGCGCCGTGCAGCGGCGCCTGCTGGTGCTCGAGGAGCAGGGGGCCAACAGCTTCTTCGGGGAGCCTGCCCTCGACATCAAGGACTTCATGCGCACCGCGCCCGACGGCCGCGGCGTCATCAACGTCCTGGCGGCCGACAAGCTGATGAAGACGCCGCGGCTCTACGCCACCTTCCTGCTGTGGATGCTGTCCCAGCTCTTCGACAAGCTCCCCGAGGTCGGCGATCCCGACAAGCCGAAGCTCGTCTTCTTCTTCGACGAGGCGCACTTGCTGTTCAGCGAGGCCCCCAAGGCGCTGCTCGAGCAGGTCGAGCGCGTCACCCGCCTGGTGCGCTCCAAGGGCGTCGGCGTCTACTACGTGACGCAGAACCCGCGCGATGTGCCGAACTCGGTCTCCGCCCAGCTCGGCAACCGCGTCCAGCATGCCCTGCGCGCCTTCACGCCGCTCGAGCAGAAGGGCATCCGCGCCGCCGCCGAGACATTCAGGCCCAACCCCAAGCTCGACCTGGAGCGCGTCATTCAGGAGCTGAAGGTCGGCGAGGCGCTGGTCTCGGTGCTGCACAACAAGGGCGAGCCGTCGATGGTCCAGCGCACGCTCATCCGGCCGCCCTCGGGCCGCATCGGCCCCGTGACGCCGGAGGAGCGTAAGTCTCTGATCGAGAAAAGCCCTGTCTACGGCAAGTACGAGGAGACGCAGGATCGCGAGTCGGCCTACGAGATTCTGCAGAAAAAGACCGAGGCCGCCGCCGCAGCGGAAGCCCAGGAGGAGAAAGAGGAGGAGGCGCGCAAGAACAGCTGGGGCCAGGTGATCTTCGGCCGCGGTCCGCGTGGCGGCGCGTCCATGGGTGAGCAGCTGGCCCGCGACTTAACGCGCTCCGTCACCCGCTCCATCATCACCCAGGTCAAGAACGCCATCATCCGCTCGGTGCTGAAGCGCTAGCGCGGGATGGCCGAAGCCTTCGCCGGATTCCGTGCGCTCCCGCCACGGCCTTCCGTTCCCCCGACGGTCCGCTTCTTGCGCCGCCGCCGCGCGAGATCCGCGTTGGCGTCTTGATCTCCACTTCGCTCGAAATCATGAATCATCCTGTTGGCAGAGAGAGGTGAGCGCGCATAGATTGAGGTCGAGATGTGCCGATCGATTCGGTGTGTGCTCCGCGGCCCACGATGAGGTCGTCGGAGCGCGCACCGTGTTAGGTTGTCAGGCCGGCGCAAGGTGGTGCGCGTAACGCGTGACTCGCGGGAGATGCGCCCATGGACCTCTTCAAGCTTACGATTGCTCCTCACGCCAGCCCGAAGGATCGCGAGACCACGACCAGCGAGGGTCCGTTCATCGTGGCGGCGCGCGACATCGGCTGCGCCAGGCTGCTCGTCGCCTTCAACTATTCCATTGCGGCCCTGCGCCGGCTCGGCGGGGCCGCGCCCGCTGGTGTCTGGAGCGAGTCGGGACCGCACGAGTGCGTCAGGCTCTCGGGCCTCAGCGAGGACCAGCTCAGGCAGAAGGTGCTGATCGCCGGCACCGACATCGCCCAGTGGTATCTGGAGCGGCCGATCCTCAAGGACGGACGCAGAGTGATGGCGCGCATGGTCTGGTGGCCGTGCCGCGATGGCGATAGCTGCCCGGCTTGATGCCCTTTCGAAGCGGATCAACGCCGGCCGATCGTCCGCCGGTGAAGTCTGGGGACAGTGTGTCTCTTGCACCTACACGGGCGCCGCAATGCCGCCGCCGAATCAGGTAAACAGGACGTTGCGATGGGCTGACCAACGCAGCGGGGATGCGGGGCTGGTGCAATGGACATGTCTCCCTACGCCATTGAGCAGATGGCGAATGGGTCGTTTGTCGTGATGAAAGTCATGACGAGGACCCAGACGGCCCGTGCGGGCCAAGACGTAACGTTGAACGCGTTCCGCGGCTCCTTTGCAACACGTGCAGAGGCTGAACGCGAGGTCGAGAGGCTCGTCAGCGTGCGCAGGCTGGCTGCCGCCGAGCGTACAGCGTGAAGCGCTGACGCAAGCCGCATAACAGGAACAGGGTGATGCTCGACACCAAGCAAGCGCCGCCGGCGTGCATCTATCTTCTCGGCGATCATCTGGACGCGATCCTCGCTGCCGGCGAGGACCTGCTCGCGACGTCGGTCGAGCTCGCGCCGCCCTCTGCTGCAGGCGGCGTGTCGGAGCTCAAGATGCGTCAGGAGGCCCTTGCCGCGTTCTTGAGCCGGCTGCGCACATTGGAGGCGGGCGTGGTGGCGCGCGTGCTGCAGGCGCGGCGCAGAGCCGAGGAGATGCCGAAGGCCGATGCGCACGTGAAGCCGCTGGTCAGCCTGTTTCTGTCCGGCACGACTGTGCTGCTCGATGCCGTTGCCGAGTACGGCGATCCGTCGGGCCTCGCCTTCAACTCGGGCGCCGACGGACTGCATTTCCTGCGCACGCGCGGCCTCGTTGCACCGGATGCGGCCGACTTGCCGGTTGCCGGCACGCTTGCCGCCGATGAGGACTACCTGGTGGTGGGACGTGTGCGGCTCGGCTCGCTCATGGACCTGGTTGCAACGTTCCTCGACGCGCTCGACGTGCGCTTCAGCTTGTATGAAGCCGACGAGGTCCCCGCTGAGCTCGAGCGCTTCATCGAGGTGCCGGTGCGCGCGGCCCCGGTGGTGGACACGTCCGCCACCGCCGAGGAAGCGCGCGTCAAGGCCAAGTCGCTGGCGGCCGCACTGGAGGCACTGTACGGCCCGAGCTGAGGCGCTCCACAAGTCGGATTGGATCACGGCCGGCCCCGTCGCCGGCCGTTTGCTTTTGCACAGCACGTGAGCAAAACTTCCGGCAGCAGGCCGACGATCCAGCGAGAGGACGGGAAAGCGCGATGCAGTACGAGACGTTGTTCCGCGCAGCGCGCGAAAAGCCGGTTGCCGCGGCGCTGATCGGGGCCGGCGAGTTCGGCCTTTCGCTCATCGCCCAGGCCAGGCGCATGCAGGGGCTTAAGGTCGTCGCTGCCGTCGACAAGGACGCCGGACGCGTGATGCGCGCACTCGCCGAGATGCAGGTGCCGGCGCGGCGCTGCGAGAGCGCCAGCGCCGCCAAGGCGGCGCTCGCTGCCGGCGAGATCGCGCTGTGCGAGAGCGTGAGCGACCTGCTGACCTTGCCGCTCGATATGGTCGTAGAGGCAACCGGCGATGCTGAGTTTGGAACGCGGCACGCGCTCGCCGCCATCGATGCCGGCGTCGGCATCACCATGGTGAGCAAGGAGGCGGAGTGCGTGGTGGGACCGGCGCTTGCCGCGCGGGCGCGCAAGGCTGGTGTCGGCTACACGCTGGTCGACGGCGACCAGCCGGCGCTGCTGATCGGCCTCGTCTCATGGGCGCGCACGCTGGGGCTGCCAATCGTCGCGGCGGGCAAGTCGAGCGAATACGACTACGTCTGGGACCCGGCGCGCCACACGGTGACGTGGACCGACCGCAGCGTGGCCGCACCGCGCATCGCCGAGCTGTGGACGCTGGGGCGGGATGCGGGCGCCACGATTGCGGCGCGCGCCGCTGCGCTGGCCGAGCTGCCGCAGCGCACGGTGCCCGACAATTGCGAGATGGCGCTGGTCGCCAACGCGACGGGCATGCTGCCCGACCGGCCGGACTTCCATGCGCCGATGACGCGGACGACCGAGCTGCCCGACCTCTATCGTCCGCGCAGCGAGGGCGGGCTGCTGGAGCGGACAGGCGTGCTCGACGTGTTCAACTGCCTGCGGCGGCCGGACGATGCGAGCTTCGCGGGCGGCGTGTACGTCGTCGTCGAGTGGGCCGACGCCAGAACGGGAGCGCTGTTTCGCGGCAAGGGCATTCCCGTGTCGCAGGATGGCCGCTACGGCCTGATCTACAATCCTTCGCATCTGCTCGGTGTCGAGGCGCCGATCACCATCATGGCCGCGGCCAGGCTTTCCCACTCCGTGCTGGATGAGCGCTACCGGCCGGTCGCCGACGTGACCGCGCGCGCCATGCGCGATCTGCCGGCAGGGCACAAGCTCGACATCGTCGGCACGCGGCATGCGGTGCCGGATCTCGAGCCTGGTCTGACGCCGGCGAGGCCGGCCGCGGGCCGCAACCCGCTGCCGTACTACATGGCCGTCGGGCGGACGCTGGTGCGGCCGGTCTCCAAGGGAGAGGCGATCACCGCCGACTGCGTGTCGCAACCCGGAGGCTCCGCGCTGTGGAGCCTGCGCGCCGAGCAGGATCGGTTGCTCAGCGCTTAGCGGCGTAGGCGTAGCGCCGCTTGGGCGTGTGCTGCTTGGTGCGATGCGACGTCAGCTTCTGCGCAGCCTTCCGGTGCGTGGCGATCCGAAGCCTATGCGAATGCGATCGCGCGGCCACGTGTGCCGTCCGGTGCCTTCCTGCCTTGGCGGCAATTCGCAAATGGCGATGGCCGCGCGAGGCCACCTTGGTCCGCTTGTGCGCAGTCGCAAGCCGCGTCGTCGGGCGCCTGGAGCGGCCGGCGTGTGATGCAGAGGCGATCGGCGTTGAGGCAGCAGCCGGCGGCGTGAGCAGGCTCGCAAAGGCGCGGCCGACGTTGGTAAGCGCAGCGTCAATGCTGTCGAAGATGCCGACGAACCCCGGAACTGCAGCATACGTGCGCTGCTTCTGATAGCGCGCCTCGGCCACCGTCGGGGCCGCGAGGACGCGCACGTGTAGCTTGGCCACGCCGCGCTTGCCGAAGCCCAGCGTCTCGGCCGCGCTGCGCGACAGATCGAGCGTGCGTTTGCCGTAGTAGGGTCCTGCGTTGTTGACGCGCACGATGAGCGTCTTCTTCGTCTCGGGCGACCAGACGAGCAGCTTCGTGCCGTCGGGATAGATGGGGCTCGCCGCGTTATCGGGGCGCGACGCATCGAACAGTGCGCCCGACGAGGTCAGGTTGCTCGGGTTGAAGCGGTCGACTTTCGCATCGTCGTAGAAGGAGGCGAGGACAACGCTGTTGCGGCCGACCTCGCGCGCCGTCTCCTCGATGGTCTTTACGCGGTGACACACCTTGTTGAAGCAGTAAGTCTTTCCGGGAGTCTTGGCCTCCAATGCGGCTGGGCCGACGGTGACCAGAAACGCCATGCCAACGCAACGCGCCAACCGGCATGAAACCGAACGCAATTTCACTATTTCCCCCAAATGCTACCTATCCACCGGGCGGGACCTGTAGCGCAAAAGGTGGGGCGATGTGCCGAGGGAAGCCGATTTGCCGCAGCGCAAGGAGTCGCAGCACGTTGCGCGCGGAAGTTGAGAGCGGAGGTTAGCGGAGTGGAATCAAAGTGCTATGCGTTGATGCCTTTTTCGCGCAGACGCTCGCGCAAACGCGCCTCGGCCGCTGCGAGCCGCTCAGGATCGGTCGAGCGCAGCACGAGCTGCGTGCCGAACACGCGCGCCTCGCGGTTGAAGGGATAGCTGCCCATCGGCACGTCCGGAAATTCCTTCTGTGTCTGCTCGAACAGCTCCGCGATCTCACCTTCAGGGTGCAGAAGCTCGATGGTGACCGACAGCATCTTCTTGCCCGTCCTCAGGCGCGGCGTCACCGAGTCGAGCATCACCTGCATGATGCGCGGTATGCCGGCCATGACGATGACGTTGCCGAGCATGAAGCCAGGCGCAACCGAGATCGAGTTCTCGACGAGCTCGGCGCCATCGGGAATGCGCGCCATCCTCAGGCGCGCGGCCGTCACCTCGACGCCGCGCCGCGTGAAGTTCTGGATCAGCAGCTCCTTCACCTTGGGATGATGGTCGATGCCGACGCCGAACGCCTTGGCCACGCAATCCGCGGTGATGTCGTCGTGCGTCGGGCCGATGCCGCCGGTGGTGAAGACGTAGGTGTAGCGCGAGCGGAGCTGGTTGAGGGCGCCGACGATCTCCGCCTCGTCGTCGGGGACGATGCGCACCTCCTTGAGCTGGATGCCGATCGCCGTGCAGTGGTCGGCGATGTAGCCGATGTTCTGGTCCTTGGTCCGGCCCGAGAGCAACTCGTCGCCGATGACGAGAACAGCCGCCGTGACGACGTCGTCCGCTCGGGTCATGCAGGCAGCTCCAAATCGATGTTGTACCGGGGCCCCACTTTACCGGCTTGCACGGCTCCCGCGCCATCCCCTAGCTTCCGGCCCCATGCGCTTTACCACGCCTTTGATTCCGGCCACGCTACTGCAGCGCTACAAGCGCTTCCTGGCCGACGTGCGCCTGGAGAGCGGAGAGGTGGTGACGGCCACGTGCCCCAACACGGGCTCGATGCTGGGGCTGACGACGCCCGGCGTGCGCGTGTGGCTGTCTCAGTCCGACAATCCCGCCCGCAAGTACCGGCATACCTGGGAGATGCTGGAGGTCGATCTCGGCAAGGGGCCGCGGCTGGTCGGCATCAACACGGGCCACCCGAACAGGCTGGTCGCCGATGCCGTCGCGGCGCGACGGATCACGCCGCTGCAGGGCTACGCCGCGCTGCGGCGCGAGGTCAAATACGGCCGCAACAGCCGCATCGACATCCTGCTCGAGGATGAGCGCAAGGGCTCCTGCTACGTCGAGATCAAGAACGTGCACATGATGCGGCGCTCAGGCCTTGCCGAGTTTCCCGACTGCGTCACCGAGCGCGGCGTCAAGCACCTGGCGGAGCTGGCGGACATGGTGCGGGCCGGCCACCGTGCCGTGATGGTCTATCTGGTGCAGCGCGCCGATGCGACGAGCTTCTCGCTGGCGAGCGATCTCGACCCGACCTATGCGACGGCTTTCGAGGCGGCGCGCACGGCGGGTGTTGAGGCGATCGCGCTCAGGTGCCGGTTGTCGCCTGAGGAGATCGTGGTCGACAGGCAGATCCCGATCGTGGCCGACCGCTGAATCGTTGCGCCGGAAAATTGCGCTGACGCCGGTCGCTCAGTGGGCGAAGCGGGGGGCGGCGCTGGTGCGGATGCCTGCGCGCACCTGCTCCTCGATGGCGTCGGCCAGCAAATCGGCCAGACAGCCGTAGGACAGGTCGTTCAAGTGGAAGTTGTCGGGCGCCAGCAACTGGTCGCTCGTGTACTGCCCGCTCTTCACGAGGTGCTTCATGATGGCGAAGCGCCGGAACAGTGGAACGCTCTCCCGCTCGGCAACCATACGCATGGCCTTCAGGTAGTCGCCGTACACGGCCACGCGCTCCGAGCGCGGATAGAACTGCATGTCGACCAGGACCACGTCGATGCCGGCGCTGCGCAGCTCGCGGACCCCCTTCTCGAGCGTCTCCTGGAAAACGGTGAGACCGACGTCCTGCACCGCGTCGTTCACGCCCGTCTGCCAGACGACCAGGGACGGCATCTGCGCCACCACGTCGCTGCGGATGCGCTCCAGCATCTGGCTGGCGAGCTGTCCCCCGGTGCCGTAGTTGGAGACGATGAAGTCCTTCCTCGGGAACCGGCGGTCGAGCTCGGCGTCGAGGCGGGCCGGGTAGGATGCGAGCGGGCTCGATGCCCCGCTTCCGGCCGTGGACGAGGAGCCGAGCGCAATGACATGCACCGCGTTCTGCGTCGCGACGGTGCGCACGAGGTTGGGTAAGGGCGCCGAGAAGCGGAAAACGTCTCTCGGAACATCACATACCGGCCGCGCCGACTGACCCTGCGGCTGGGCAGCCGGCGCCGGCGCTTGGGCCACAGCCGAGCCCGCGCCGCAGGCGATCACCAGCGCCGCGAGACCCGTAGCCAGAAGCGACCTCACTGCGATGCCACGTCCGCCCGGCGGGGCTGTTCTGCCTCGACCAGTTGGGGCGTCCTCACAGCATGCCGCCTGCGCTGTGTCAGCAGCCATGCAGCACAACCTAGCAGCCCGATACCGAGCCCGTTGACCGCAACTTGGTACTCGAGGCCGCGGCCTCCCTCCAACATTACGGCAAATCCGACGAAAGACAGTACCGTCGCCATGGAGAAGATGGCAAGCGAGTTTCGCCCGCAGTTAATAAGCACTTGTGCAGGAAGCGATTTCAGGCACTTGGCGGTGCTGGGCAGCATCAGAGCGACGAGATAGGCGAGGCACAGGACGTGCGTCAGCCGCCATAGCGACAGCCTGGACTTGCTGTTGGGCCCGATGGCATCGGGAGAAATGAGCCGCGTTCCCTCCAGGCCGTCGATATGCACCCAGGGGGCAGCCATGATGAAGGCAAATGCGACATAGGCGACGACCAGGGCGATCAGCCAAGGCATGCGCGGGAGGCTTCCGCCGCGCTGGGCGTGCACGGCGGCGATGGCGCCGACGCTGAACACGAGCTGCCAGGCGAAGGGGTTGAAATACCAGCCGTAAACCTCGGGCCAGCTCGGCAGATTGAGGAACGTGACGTTGGGCAGCAGCCAGATGGCAAAGCTCGCCGCCAGCGCCAGGCCGAGATGCCGCTGCATCAGCCACCACAGCGCCGGAAACCAGGCCAGAAGGACGATGTAGAGCGGAAGGATGTTGAGATAGCCGGGCTGGAAATACAGCACGAGCACGCGCCAGATCGCCCCGAAGGGATCATAGGAGAACGGGGTCAGGTTCACGTGCTCGAAGTAGAGCGGGTTCTCGAACCAGCGGGCGACGACGGCGATGCCGATCGCGCATATCAGCGTGAGAAGTAGATGCGCCGCGTAGAGATCGCGCACGCGCAAGGCGATGCGCTTCACGCCCGCCCATATGCCGGCCCCATTGAAGGTGCCCGAGTAGGCCAGGACCGCGGTGTAGCCGGCGATCAGGACGAACATCTCGGCCGCATCGCTGAAGCCGAAGTTGCGCACGGTGACGAAGCCCAGCAGGTTGCCGGGCGTATGGTCGATGAAGATGCAGATCAGCGCGAGGCCACGGAAAAAATCGAGCCGGACATCCCTCGTCTTCGCACCTGTAACAGCCATGTCACGTTCTGGTGCAGTCATTTGCGGCAACGTTCCCTCGGGCACGAAGCAAATCGCTAAGGCACTATTCAGCACCAAACCTGTCGTGAAGATGACGCAGCGCAGCATGATGCAGGGGCTGCCTTGCGTGCAATGCACTACATATGGGGTAAAACCCGCGACAGTGGGCCGTTCCGTCGCAGGTCACGCAAAGTTGAGAGTTGGGTGAGAGCCGCGAGTGGTGACGCCGCTCCTATGGCGCGGCCTCTCTCCGATTTCCGTCATCCCTGCGCAGGCAGGGATCCAGGAGCGCCTCCACTTGCGGTGTGCGACCGCGTGCGCGTTGCTCAGCCGCACTGGGAAAGGCCCCGGCTCATGTGCGCCAAAGGCGCGATGGCCGGGGACACAAGACTTGAGGGTTGCGGGAGTATCGGCGGCGCCAAGCACAGCCGCCCCGCAAATGTCATCCTCGGGCTCGTCCCGAGGATCCATCTCTCCACGAGCGCACGTCCCTAGATTAGGACAACCACCCTCCCCATGCGGTCCCGGAAGCCGCGCTGCAAGCGCGGTATCCCAAGATCCTCCCCGCTCGACCCGACCCGTTGCTCGCCGCGTCCCGACACCGCTCTGCACCCGCGGCGCGATGGATCCCGGGCATAAAGCAGCATAAAGCCCGGGATGACACCGAGTGAGAGACGCGGTCATCGCCTCACACGCTCGCACGGCAAAAGGCGACCCCTGGCCGAACTCACTGCCTTGTGCATCGAGGCTGACCTCTCCCCCCAACTCCGTCATCCCGGCCCAGTGAGCGCGCAGCGCGAACGCGAGCCGGGATCCAGGGCCCTGGTCTCCCGTGTCTTCGACGAGTCTTGCGCTGGATCCCGCATCGGCGCTCGGCCCGAAGGGGCCTCGCTGGTGCGGGATGACGGAGCGGGACGGGGCGAGACCGTGCCCAATATTCGGCGTCATCCCTGCGCAGGCAGGGATCCAGGTGCCGAGCGACAAGCTCTGCCTCGCGGTTGAAGCGCTGGCGGTGGCTCCTGTGTTCAAACGCACACTGAGCAAGTGGCCGCGCATCTGGATCCCGGGCCCCGCCGTCGCGGGGGCAGGCTTTTCCCGCGTGAACGTTTACGCTCACGCGGCCCCGGGATGACGCCAGAGAGATGACGCGACCCATCCCCCATTTGCGTCATCCCTGCGCAGGCAGGGATCCAGGTGCGCCTCCGCTTGTGCGGCGTGACCGCATGCGCGCCCACTCAAGCGCATCCGCATGCCGCGGCCTGGCAGCGCGCCCATCCTCGCGGTCCTGCGGGACCCGAGGCTTTGCGTCCTTCTCATCTTCCCGCCCACGTGGGGCGGAGCGGCAGGGGCCGTGACCTGTAAGAGACGGGGATGCGGCGCCTGCCGCCCCACGCTCTACGAACGGACTGCCGGCCACCAGTCCCCGGCCATCCTTACCGGGGGAGAGCCAGCGTACGCTGATCGCTGGCAGCAGACACGGCACGGATTCGCTGATGTCTCGTGCCCGTTCGTTGCTCCCGCTCCTCCGCAAGTGCCCAGCTCGCACCCGCAGCCCAC
>JBLNBZ010000032.1:0-40739 GCA_050260355.1 Bacteroidota bacterium
CAAAGCTCCTTGCGCACGCTGCGACAGCGAGCCGTTGCCCTCGAGGTAGTCGTAGAAGCGCTGGCGCAAGGTTGCGCGCACGGCATCGTCCTCGATGCCGGCGACGGCCTGCGCCGTGGCCTGGGGCGCGGTCGGATTGGCGATGATGCGCCGGTTGTGGGTGACCTTGAGCGCGGGCGACCACACATCCGGGAAATCCTCACGCGCGCGGGCCGCCAACACGCGCTTCATGTCGGCATCGAGGCCCGGGTGCATGTGACGCAGGATGCGCCGCCAGACGGGATTGGGGCTGTACTCGAGCGCGAACCACGACTCGAAGGCGCGCATCGCCGGGTCCTTGGCGCGCGGATAGCTGAAGCCCGACGCCAGATCGTCGATGCCGTCGACCTTGAGCTTCAGCTTGCCGCCCGACAGGGCGTCGACCATCTCCGCGTAAAGGCGCATGCCGCGGGCGATCTCGGCGCCCTCGCGCACCGCGCTTGCGCCATCGAGCCGCTCCACGAAATGCGCGCTCATGTCGGCGTTGGACAGATAGCCCGACATGCGCGCGAAGGCGACCGGGTCCTTCTTGAGCAGCGCATCGCCGAACACGCCCTGCGTGTCGCGGCCGAACATGGCGATGTCGATGTCGAGCTCGGATTTGACGCGGCGGGCGATGTCCTCGGCGCTGCCCGACAGAATCGGATCGGGCAAAAAGCGCTGCTGCTTGAGGAAGCGGTCCCCGCGCGCCTTCAAGGGCCCGGGGTTGAGCATCTTGTCGACCTTCTTGGAGAAGGCCGTCTCGGCGACGCGCGCACCGTGCGCCATGATGTCGGGGGCGACCGCATCCGACAGCGGCCGGGCGCGGCCGGCGCGGTTGATCATTTGCGCCATGGCGCGGCGCAGCAAGGGCGCCGCATCCAGATCGGAGGGAGCGATGGGCGCCTCGCGCGCGAAGCTCTCGTTCGGCGGCAGCCGGGAGCCGAGACGCATGACGCCCTCGCGCGACAGCTCGGGCCATTCCGAGGTGAGCGTGTCGTCGGCGCGGAAGGGCGCGTAGGGTGTCCGGCGCAGGGCCTGCTCGGCGTCGTTGTCGAGCGGCGTGCGCCCCATGCGGGAGATGAACTGCTCCTGCAGCGCCTTCTCGCGGCGCAGCGCCAGGTCGCGCGCATCGTTGGGGCGCACGATGGAGCCTTCCGCGATCCAGAACTCCTGACCCTCGGGGTACTGCTTTCTGAGCGAGGGTGGCACTTCGCTCGCGCGCAGGCGGCGCACGGCGCTGACGTGGATGCGGCTGCCGGCCGGCAGAACGAACTCGTGCGCCTCGGCAGCGCCCGCCAGCATGCTGTCGCCCGACAATCCCGTCACGCGCAGCACGATGAGGGCGCCGCCGGTCTTGGCGCCGGCCATGCGCGCACCGGCCTCGAAGGCCAGGAACTCGTCGGCGGTGAAGGTCATGAAAGAGGGCGCCTCGAGTACCTTGCCGCCGAGCTTGGCCGGGCTATCGATGAGACGGGAGGCGAAGCGGCCCCAGCGCAGCGGCCGATAGAGGTCGGTCGATTGCTCGAGGCGGTTGCTGGTGGCAAGCCGCTGCAGAAAGTCGGCGCGCTGAGCAAGGGTGGCCGGCAGCTTGGTGCGGCCTTCCAGGCCCGCGTTGATGGCGTCGAGGTCGGCCAGCGCCTCGTTGATGAGGCGGCGGGCGGCGGCGATGCGCGCGGCTTCCTCCGCGCTCGCCTTGGCGCGCAGGCGCGGCACGATGTCGGGGAGCGCGTCGGAGGACGGCTTGCCGATGCCGGCTGCGCGCCGGCGGGCATTCTCGAGCTCGACGCGGGCGATCTCGCGCGCGTCCTTGCCGACGGCCTGGAAGGGCGCGGGGGCAGGCACGCCGGCGACCGGCGGCGTTGGCGGGCGCTGGGCGGCCTCGATCGCACGGCGCGCCTCGGTCCAGCGCCGGGCGAGATCGCCGAGCGCCTTCTCGTCGAGGCCAATGAGCAGCCGGTTCTTGCCGCTGGCATCGGAGATGGCAAGCCCGTCGTAGCCTTTGCGGCGGAAGAGATCCCACAGATTGCGCAGCACCTGGTCGGCCTCGGCCGAGCGCAGGCTGGCGCCCTCCTTGGGCAGCAGCTGATCGAGGCGCCGCTCCAGCTCCTCGACCGTAATGGGCATGGGATTTTGCGGCACCTTGGAGGTGGCCGACAGCGCCGGCAGGTCGCGCAAGGGGCCCGACAGATTGGGCAGATCCTTGTCGACGGCGGCGGGCGGCGGCACCTTGGGCTCGGCGACGATCTTGGGCGTGACGATCGGCTCCTTGGGCTCCACGTGCATGATGGGCGGGAGCTTCTCGACCGGAGAGGGTGGCCGCTCGGAGGGTGAGGGCAGGCGCGGCTTGTCGCGCGGCGGCACGATGATCGAGTCCGGGCCTGCGGGCGGCACGATGGGCCGATTGGGCGGCACCGGCTCGTTGGGGGTGATGTCGATGACCGGGCCGTCCTTGAAGGGCGTGCGCACGGGCACCTTCGGCGCCGGCGGGCGAATGATCTCGCCCTCTCTGACGATCGGCACCTCACGCGCCTCCGGGTGCACGAAGAGGCCGCGCGGCCGGCGCAAAGGCGAGACGGAGAGCTCGGCCTCGCGGCTGCGGCGGAACGCGCGCGCCAGGCGGAAGCGCCACCGATTGCCGAGACGCCAATAGCCGACCACCGGCGGACCGGTGAAGAAATCCATCATGAAGACGTAGAGCAGCAGGTTGGGGTCCATGCGCGCGGCGCGCTGATGCGTGGCCTCGACCCAGTCCTGGGCGCGAAAGCGCAGCCACTCGAAGGCGCGCGCCGCCACCTCGCCGAGCGGACGCAGATCCGGTGAGGCGGTGTCGACGACGCGATTGAGGCGCCGCATGATCTGCACGGCGCGCGCGTCGGCCGGATCGAGGAAGGCACGCTCCCAGGCGGCGCGCTCGCGCGCCTTGAGCTGGTCGAGCGTGAGTGTCTTGCCGGTGTAGTCGACGAAGTGATCGAGCGGCAGGCGTCCTTCGAGGAACAGCTTGGCGCGGGTGCGGCCGAGAATGTCCTCCTGCGCGGAGAGCGGCTGCGTCTTCAGCCATTCATCGTAGCCGACGTCCTTGAGCGGCTCGGAGATGCGCCGGCGCGGATTGTCAGGCTCGGTGGCGAGACCCACCACGGTTGAACGGCACCGAGGATGAGCGGGAGGTACGGGCCCTTCGCCCACCATGTAGATATTGCCGGAGCGGGCGCGGCAGATGGGTGTTGTGTTGTGAGAAACGACGCCGCCGGCAATGATGAAGGACTCGTCGTCGGGCACCTCGAGGTCGAAGAGCTCGAACTCTCCGTCGAGAAGCTCGACGGAGACGACGGTGATGGGAGGTGGCGCCATGTCAGTCCGCGCACGATGTTGGAGATTTGCGTCTCTGCCGCGTCGCGCGCTCAGAGCACTTCGTCGAAGGGCTGGCGGTTGAAGATGAGATTGCCGGGCACGCGCTGGCGGCCGGCAAGCCGATCGCCGGGGCGCAGGTCCTGCGCTTCAACCCACTTCTGGTCGGCCCGGAGAAAAAAGTGATCGAGCGAGCATAGCACCACCTCGCCGTTGGACAAGGTGACGCGCGCCGCGCGTTGCACGCGCTTGACCATGCGCGAGCGCACCGGCTTCAGCGCCCCGGTGCCCCCATAAACGAGATCGCCGGCGCGCACGTCGATAATGCGGCGCCAACCCATCACGGTGCGCACGCGCGTGTCCGGCCCCAGACAGCGTCGATCGAGGACCGATATCCACTGATACTGACCAAACACCTTGCCGTTCTGGCGCAGGAAGCTCATGTGCGCCGCGTTCGACACATGGTTGACGGCGGTGCGCACCAGCGCCTCCGCCGAGTTGTGCTGCTTGGCGAAGAGACCGTCGCGGCCGCGGTAGGCGTCGGTGCCGCGCAGACGATTGACGATCTGGCCGATCGATTCGCCTTCCATGATGCCGAGCCGGATCTGCTGCTCGACGCCGGCGACCTGATCGGCGGTGAACTTCTTGGTCCAGGCCTCGAGCGTGCGGCCCGACAACGGCCGCTCCATGGCGGCGGCCACCAGCGTGGAGGCTGACGGCACCGACAGCGAGGCGGCGCGGATCGTGAACGCGTCGGTGTAGTACTGGCGCGCGAAGTCGCCCTCGTGCTCGGCAACGCCGCCGAGCTCGCGCCGCAAGCTGTTGAACAGCGCCTCGTGTGCCTCGACTTGCGCCTTGCGCAGGACGGCGAGCGTGGTCTCCAGCCGGCGCACCTCCGAGATGGAGATGGGCCCATTCATGAACAAGCGGTTCTGGATGATGTCGATGACGTCGCGCTCGGCGTTCTCCAGCTCGGGGATGAGCTGACGCAGCACGGAGCTGCCGTAGCGCTCGAGGCCGATGCGATGATTGATGAGATCGTCGAGGCGTTTATCGGGCATGCCAGGTACGAGGAAGCTGTGGAGCGCCGCAGCGATCCGATTTGCAGGGCAGGTCTAGGAATTGTAGACTTTAAGCTGTGGGCGGCGGCGCTACCTGCAAGGCGCGGAATAAGGCGAGTCGCGACAGCCTGTGACGGCAGACTGCCGCGTTTTAAACCGCGACGTCTCGAGAGCGGTCGCCGATCTTCGAGACCGCCGCCCACGTCAGAGCACTCAACCCCCAGAGCAAGGAGCGTCGCGTATGTCGAAGCAACCCCTCACCTATCGCGTTCATTTCTGCTGGCGCATGCCGGTCAGCGCGGTCTACGAGGTCGAGGTCGCGCCCGGGACGCTGGTCGACGATATCGTCAAGCAGGCCATAGCGGTGGCCGAGGATGATGCCTGGGAGAAGCAGGTCGACGACTATGAGGCCTGCGGCCCGACATTTGTGGAGAGGATCGAAGGGGTGGATGGCGCGCCGCCGGTCGAGGTTCCCAAGCCCTTTCGGGAGGAAAAGGGGGAGGCATTGCCGCTCGATTTGGCGCATAGGCTCGCCACAGCCAGCGCAGGGATCGACGATCTCTGGATCGACGAGGCCGATGCCGACAAGCTGCGCCTTGTGCTGCACAATCTGGTCCAAGCCGTTCGCCAAATCACAGCGATGATCGGCGCCATGAAAGACGCGAGAGGATAGGCGTGATGAGCGACCAAGCGCCAGATTTCACGGTCACAATCGCCGACGCCCCGGTGCATTATCGAGCCGATGAAGCGGAGGCCTGGTGTAGCGGGCACGACGCCGGCGTGATTGCCGCACTCACGGCGTGCCTCGAGATCGCCGAGCAACGCGGCGGTGCCGACGGCTTGATCATCGCCGGTAAAATCCGCCAACTTCTGACGGCGCTAGATTGAACGTCCTCGCAGCGTCAGCCGCCCAGCGTTCAATGGCCCCGCCAAGAGCAACCCCACAACCGATTACTGCAAGAGCAAATCCTCGCGAGCAAGGAGTGTGCGCATGTTGAAGCTGAATGACGTCAAGGTCGGCGATCGCCTGATCGCCGATGGTGGGTTCGAATGCCTGCACGCCGGAGAGGTCTGCATCGTCAAGGCCGACCCGCGCGGCAAGCTTTATGTAGCGTGTCGTCCCGAAGGAGTGAGGGAACCAATCTCACGGCATTTCCTGGATGGCCAGCTCGATACCGACGGTGAAACTCTCATCGGCTTCAGCAAGCCGCCGATCGAGAAGGAGCAAGCGCAATGAGCCATCGAGCCCTCGAGATCGCCCACACCTATCACGTCCGCTTCTGTTGGTACATGCCGGTGAGCGCAACCTACACCGTCGAGGTAAAGCCCGGCACCAGGGCCGAGGAAATCGTCGAGCAGGCCTTGGCCGAGGCCGAGGCCGATTGTTGGGATCAGCAGGTGGACGATTATGAGTCCCCCGGCCCGACGTTCGTCGACGCGATCGATGCCGAGAGCGATGAGCCCCCTGTCGCCATACCGCAGAAATGGGTCGAGGACATCGTGCTCGGCATCGATCCGCTCAAGGACCTTGCCCGCACCGTCGCCGGCATCGACGACAGATGGCTCGACGCCGCCGACGACAGCGCGCTACGCGCCACGCTGCGCGAGCTGATTGATACCGCCCGCACGGCCAAGGACGCGGCCGGATTGTGATCTGGCCGCGTGCGCATGCGGAACTTTTCTTTAGCGCCCGACCTTGTTCGGCCGCCTTATCTCTTGCGCCGATAGCTCTGCACACGCACGACCTTGCCCGACGGCAACAGGCGCTCGTAGCTGTGCACGATGACGGTGCCGGCCGTGCTGATGTCGCGCTCCAGATAATCCGAAAGGTGGTCGTGCTGGCGACGGACCTGCTGGGCGGCACGCTCGATGATGGAGCGTGCCTTGGCGGCGGGCGTGTTGAAGCCGAGCTTCTCGAAGAAGCCGGGCGGCCGCCGGTTGGCGATGATCTCGCCGTGCAGCCTGCGCATGCGCTGGATCTCGATGCGGTTGCCCGAGCGATGGGCGGCTTCCGCCAGCTCGAGGAGGCGCCGGCGCTCCTTGGCTATGGCGATCTGCTCGGGCCGGCCGGAGCCGAGCTCGGCGTCGACCCTCTTGCCCGTGCTCTGAATGATCTCGCGGATCTTGGCCATGGCCTCACGCACATCGCGCTCGGCAAAGACGTTCGCCTTGGTGTCGGCATAAATCAGCATGCGGTAGCCGACGCGGTTAGCGTAGCGCGAGGCCTGCGGCAGCTTGCTTTGCCGGGCAAGTTTGTCGAAGCGGTCGACGACGTTGCGCAAGTCCGCATTCAGGTGGCGCTTCAAATCCTCCAGCCGATCGTTGCGGCGCCTGAGCTCGACGGCGCGATCACGCTCGTAGATGCGCCGCTCGAGCTCGCGCTGGGAGGTCGGCCGGCCAGCCTCGATGACGTTCGTCGATTCGCGGTTGCCCAAGAACCGGTTGTACCGGCTCGAGGCCCAGGCGTTCTTGGCCCAGCTCGGCCGGCTGTCCCTGATCTTGTCCGCCATCGCCCTCCCCTCCCCGCTCGCTTTTGCCGCTGCCGATCAGCTGTGACGCTGCGGCACGGCGCCCGCGAACATGTCGATCTGTCCCCAGCCCGGCGCCACCACGTAAGGATGGCCGCAGGCGTGGCACATGATGGCCTCGTTGATGATGGAGTAGCGCACCGGCCCATGATCTTCCGCCACGCGCCATTCCTTGCCGCAGCACGGCGTGCGTGCGATGCCGCGCGAAGTCTTGATGCTGGTCAGGTTGACAATGCCGACCGCAGCCTGAGCCTGCATTCCAGGAGCGGGAGTGCCGTCTTGCGCCATGTGGACCATCCGCATTTGCTCGAGCCAAAAGAAAAGGGCCGCCCGCAGGCAGCCCGGTGTGAAAGCCCTGAAAGGGGGTCGACCTATCCCGCGCGCGAGACCGTCGCCTCGTCGAGCCGAGCCTGCGGCGGCGCCAGCGTGTAGCCGCGCAGCATCAGCTGCCGTTCGATCTCGTCGATGTCGCGAAGTCTGTTGCGAATAACGCTCTTGGCGTGAGCCTGCGACTGGATCTGGCCGGCGTAAGGGACCAGCGCTCGCGCCAGCTGATGCTTGAGCTCGTCGCTAAACATCGCGATCCTGCGTGTGGGCGCGGGCCGCAACGATGTCGCGGGCCTCCTTGATCAGCGGCACGATATCGACTTCCAGCGCGTAAGCGATCTGGCGCTCGATGCCGGCCGTGAAGGCGAAGTGCGCCGGCTTGATCGGATCAGATCGCAGCCATGCGACGAGCCGCATCAAGACACGCGGCGTCAGTAGCTCGCCCCGCAGAAGGGCAAGCTCCTGCTCGAGCGCGGCGATGCGTTTGGCTGGATCGATATCTTTTGCGGGACGGTGCACCCTGGTCAGCGCCCTCAATTGACAATGCCGGCCAGGTACAGAGCGCCCGTGCCGTCCGCCTTCAATTGCAGCCGATAGGCGGCGATGATCTCCACACGCAAGCAGTGCACCTTGATCTTGCCGGGCGGCTCGAAGGCGAAGTGTTTGAGCGCATCGCCGATGGTCGGCTCCACGAACTCACGCAAGAGGCCGTGGGTCACGAAGGCGTTGGCCTGGGGCGGCGGCCCGACCTCGAGGAAGAAGCCGTCGGCACGGTGATCCGCCTCCAGCACGCCCAAGATCTCGCGCCGCTCCACCAGCACCATGTCGCCGTTCGCGGCACTCCCGAGCAAGCCCTTAATGTCGTCGGCCGAAAGCGCGGCGACATTATAAGTGCTGAGGGTTTCGGCGCTAATTCGGTGTTGGTTCATACCGGATCGAGACACGCCGGCGGAAAGGCATCGGTCTGGCACGCGCCGGCGTCGAACCAGACGCAGCTGACGATCAAGTTGGCGTCATCGCCATCCTCATCATCGCCATAGTGTTCATAGCCGGAAACGGTCATTTTGGGTCCGCCCGATTTGAGCACGACGACGGTGCCGATCGGAAATGGCTTTGACTCGCTCATGCGGCGACTCCTTGTTCGGTTTCGATTTTCGATTGGTTTTTTTAGAACGGGATCTCGTCGTTGAGTGGATCGCGCATGGCCGCGTGCGGATTGGGACTGTCGAAGGAGGGACTGCCGTTGAGGCTCGAGCGCGTGCTGGTGGTGCCGTAGCCGAGACGCGGATCGTCGGGCGGTGGCGGATCAGGCCGGCGATTGGAGCTCGTGCCGTTGGGTCGATCGAGGAGCTGGAGCATACCGCCGAAGTTCTCCAGCACGATCTCGGTCGACCACTGATCGCGGCCGTCCTTGTCCTGCCATTTGCGCGTGCGCAGCTTGCCCTCGACGTAGATTTGCGAGCCCTTCCTGACGTACTGCTCGATCACCTTGGTGAGATTCTCGTTGAAGCAGACGATGCGGTGCCATTCGGTCTGATCACGCCGCTCGCCGCTGGTCTTGTCCTTCCATGTGTCCGACGTCGCCATGCGGAAATTGGCGATCGGCCGGCCGTCCTGAGTGTGACGGATTTCGGGATCGGCGCCAACGAAGCCGATCAGCATGGCGCGATTGAGCGAGCTTGCCATCAGGTGTCCTTATGCATGGGTGATGCCTATGGCCGGCGCGGCAGTTTGCTCAGCTGCAGCCCGTCGTGGCGCCGCAGTCGTTGCACTTGAGGCAGGTGCCGTTGCGCACCATCTGCAGGCTGCCGCAGGAGTCGCAGCTGTCGCCAGTGAAGCCGAACAGACGGGCGCCGGCGACGGCATCGATCTTCTGCTCACGCGCAATCAGCGTCTCGGTAATGGTCGCCGGCAAGGGCTTGCTCGACGGCGCCTCGACCGCCTTCAGCGCCGCTTCCTTCTCCCTCGGCTTGCGCCGCGCGTAGGGATTGCGGCCGCGCCAGAAGCCGTAGCCGATGATGCGTGCAAGCTCGGGGGTGATGGTGGGACTGTCGTACATGCCGCTGATGCCGGATGCCGCTTCGCTCATCACAGACGCTCCTTGGGCTCGAGGGAGGACGTGGAATCGGGAGGCAACGCCCCGATGGCAATCATGTCGCCGCGCGCTTGCGCACGCTGGGCCGGCGTCATGCCGGCTGCGAGCATATTGAAGAGGCGCACGATGTCGCGCCGCTCGGCTTCGCTTGCCACCTCCGAGAACCAGCGCTTGCCCTGCAGCTCGGCAAGCTCGGCGGCGCGGCGAAAGCCCTCAATCTTGGTGAGCAGCTTGGCGCCGTCGCGCAGGTGGCGGGTCTGATGGCCGCGAAAGCCGCGATAGGCACGCCTGGCTCGACTCATGAAAGAGTCCCGGATCGAGGAGAGAAGAGTGGGCCCGCCGCGCGCTCATGAGCTTTCAGCCGAGATACGCGTGGCGGGCCCTCAGCCTGGATCGCCGAACCCTCCCTAGGAGGGCGTGTGGGGTGATTCGAGGTCCGGCGATCCACGACGAAATGGAGGATACGTCGCGACGCGCCCGCGCGTCTAGAAAACCTAGACGAAATGCTGTGGAGAACGTCGCCGATCTGTGGACTGGCGAGCGCGCATCCGTCGCCGACAGGATGTCAGCGATCCAGCATAACCCTTTGATGTCGTTGGATTTGCTACTGGTCCGACCAAACAGCGCCACAAGGGTAGCAAACCGAGAGGGATCAATGAGCTCGACGATGCTCGAGGTCGACGAAGTTTTGTTCCGTCGACCTCGATGGGGGAAAAGGAGGAATGTGGGTGACAGGGCCTGCCGGTCGGCATGCTGTTGTCGGCCATTCTCAGCCCAGCCTAGAGCTACGCTAGAAGCGATCGCGGTTTCTGTCCAGTGCCCACAGCGCCGACACTCGAGCAAGCACGTGCGGCAAGTTGATCAGCGGCGTTCACTGCAGCCTTCGGCTCACGTCCCGCGCGCAATGCCGCGCGGATCGATCACCGCGCTCTTCGATTGCGGATAGCGTTGCGCCTGCGCCTCGGCGCGCTCCTCGACGGCATGGCGCGCCGTCTCCAGCACGCTGTTGAGCGCTTCGACCCGCTCGTCGACGATGCCGAGCTGCACCTGCTCGTCATGCCCATAGGCCGCCAGCGGCTCATCGCGCGGCACCGGCGTCACCTCGCCCAAGGTCGAGGCGAGGCCCGCCTCATCGAGCCGTACGCGCGCTAGCGCATACGCCAGCGGGTCGGCGCTGGCCGCCTTCAGCCGATCGATGTCGGACGGCCGCGGCGCCAGCTCGCGCGCGTTCTCCTGCGTCATCTGACGCTCCATGCGCCCGGTGCGGGCAAACTCGGAATGAAAGCTGTGCGGCATCCCTCATGCTCCTTGCGTCAGGCCTGGCGCACCAGCGCGCCATAAAGCGGCACCACGTCGAGAATTTCATCCCGGCTGACGCGCCCCTCGTTACGGGCGAGCCAAAGCTCGTGCTCGGCCGCCTCGAACGTGCGAAAGATCGCCGCCAGCGCCGGTGAGGAGGTCCATACGTCGACCGTCTCCATGTAGTCGCAGAAGCCGTGCTGCGTGCGGCGGATGATCCAGCAATCCCGAGCATCGAGCCTGATTTTCATGACCTTTCCTCATACGATCGGTCGGCGGCGCGCATAGCCGCGCACCATGCGTCCGCGCCGCACGAACGGACGCACGCTGGTGTAGACCTTGGGTCGCGATGGCGGCATGCGCGCAAGCGCGCCCGAACGCAGCGGCGCGCGCGTGAGCACGTGCCGGGGACTATCGACCGGATCGCCGTCGCGCGCCATCGCTTACGCCCTCGGCAGCTTGCGCTTGTACTCGTGCACGACATAACGCTTGCCGGTGCTCGAGGTGCGGTAATGCTGCTGGACGGTGCCGTCCGACTGCTCCTCGAGCGCCGCCGCCAGATCGTTGTCGCCGCTGCGCATGGCCTCGCGCACGCGCTCGGCCGCTGCGCGCCGGGCATCGGTGTCGCCGCGCACGCGCGCATCGTTCTTGCGCAGCATGGCGTCCTTCTGCTCGGCCTTGCGCCGGGCAGCCCCATCGAGCGCGCTGCCTTCGACGGCGCCGGCATCCCGCGATGGACTGGCGCCGCCCCCGGAGCGCAATTCGGCGCGCCGCGTCATCACCTCGCCCAACGCCTGCACCATGGGTGCCGAGTAGTCGGCCGCACGCGGGTGATAGTTGCTCATCTCCGTCGACTGCGAATAGGTATCGAAGGCGGCGGCTGCCGCATCATTCGGATTGTCGCGGCGCCGATTGAGCTCGGCGTAGAATGTCGGATAGCGGCCGGGAGCCAGATAGTTGACCTCATTGCGCTGCTCGCGCTTCTGCTCGGGACTGGGTACAGTCTCCTCGAGCTTGGGGACCGCTGGTGCGATGACGGAGATGAGCTTGTCCTTGGCCGCGCGCGCCGCCTCACGAACCGAGCGCGCCGAATTGGCAGCCGCTTCCTTTGCCGTGCGGGCGGCATTGTCAATGGCACGAGAGCCCGAATCGAGTGCGTCGGCGGCCGTGCGCTTGGCCGCATTGACGCCCTCGGATGCCGCGCGCAACGGCCGTTGCACGGCCTCTACCGCTGCTCTGTCGACCTGATCGGCGATGACACGATCGACGAAGCTCGGCTGCTCGCCGGTGACGCGCCGCTTGATCGCCGCCGCGATGCCGCGCGTGGCCATGTCGAACGCCGAATTGGGATTGATGTTGGCGTACGCACGCGCCGCTTTGTTGGCGATTGAGCCGTCGTCGGGAATGGCGCTCAACAGGATGGCGCGCTTGGCGTCCGCCTCAACGCGCGCGGCAAAATTGCGCGCACGCTGCATGGCGCGATCGAGATCGGCGTTGGCCAAGGCTCGATCTGCCGCATCGATCGTGGACGGCGCGTGATCGGCCAGAATGCTCGCCGCAGCAATGCCGGCACCACCGACGGCGCCGATCGCCGTCGCCGGCACCGCCGCGGTCCTGGCAAGCTGCAGGGCGCGCGCGGCGCGCCCGGTTCGGGCACCTTCGATCGCCGAGCCCACCGCCGTCACGCCCAGACCGATCGCAGCGCCGGTCGCTGTCGCAAGACGCAGACGCGATAGCGAATCGCTCAGGCTCGGCGGCGTAGGGATCTCGCCGCGACCCATCCCCAGCTCATAGCCGACCATGCTGGCCGCACCGATGCCGGCCCCGATCGGTCCAGCGAGAACGCCGCCATAGAGCGCGCCCTGCACGGCACGGCCGACGTAGCGCACGGTGGCCTTGCGTGTCTCGGAGCGATTGTCGCGATCCATGGCCGACTCGAGCGTCTTGCGCCAATCGTCGCGCCCGTCGTTGGATTTGCTGGCCATCAAAACCCCTCCAGATAGTTGTCGGGCAGGTGCATTCCCCGCCTGCGTCATATCGGACGCGGACCTGCCGAGGCTGACCTCGGCATACTTCCGGTCGGCCCTCTGTATTGAATCGTAGATGGCATTCGCCACGATGGACGCACCACCAATGGCGGCGCCGGTCTTGACCGCCGAGAAAAGACGCGCCCCCAGACCCGGATATTTGGCGCCCGTCAGGATGTCGACGCCGAACCTGCCGACCGTCGCCACCTTTGCGATGTCATAGCCCTTTTCAAATGCGTTCTGCATATTGTCGCGCATGTCGGGCAGCGTGCTCGGCGTCGTGGCTCGCCCCGTCGTCGCGAGCGAATATCCTTCGCGGGCGAGACCAACGACAGCTCCGCCCGCCGCCCCAATGCCCACGGAAAGCGGAGCGCCGATCCTGGGCTTTCCCGGAATTGGCACCCCAAGAAATGCTCCGCCCCATGCTGCCGTGGCCATCACATTGACGGCCGCCTTGCGCAGCTCGGAGCGATTGTCCTTTTGCGGGGCCTGGCCTTCGTCATCATCATCGTCGTCGAACCCACGTTGCGGCGTGATACCGAGCGCGGGCGGATGTAGGACTGCGACCGTTGTGCGCTCAGCGGCGCGCCTGTCCCTTTCCATGCCGACTTCGAGCGTCTTGCGCCAATCGTCGCGCCCGTCGTTGGATTTGGCCATCAGAGTACCCTCGCCCTCAGGTCAGCCTGCGAACGTGTGGACGGTGGCATTTTCCACAATCCATCAGAGCAGCCCCGCCCATTCCTGCGGCATCAAGCAGTTGTCGGGCGCGCCGCGAAACAGCGGAGCGATGTCGATGTGGCGGTAGCCGGCAAGCCCGGTGCCGACCGGCGTCACCTGGAACACGAGCTCGGGATGCGCCCGCGCATAGACCAGGAAGTCGGCAACGTAGGCGGCGATGCGCTCGAGCGGCAGCGTCTTGAGATCGGCGTCCTTAGTTGGGATGGCGTAGGCGTTGCCGGTGCGCCCGACGCCGACGCCATAAATTGCCTGGTAATGCTTGCGTGCATGCAGAGCCGCACCCCTGCCATGCCGGCCAGCGAGGTTGGAGCCGAAGACGAAGATACAGCCGTTGCTCATGGCCTGCCGTCGAGCCTTTACACCAGCCTGCGCGTGTGCGGGCGTACGAACTCACGCACCTCGCGCCCATTGACCCGGCGCGAGCGCCAGAAACCCTCGACCTGAGTCAGAACCTGTCTGGACGCAGGAATGTCGGGATCAGCCTGCGAGGTGCGATCGCTCGGGCGCGGCACCGGCGCCGGCCGCTCGATCGGCGACTGCCCGTTCCAGGTGTCGCCGCGCGGCAGACGCTTGGGAACGGGCCTCTTGCCCGCCTGCCCCTCGGGGCTGTTGCTGTCGGGAGCCGGTGCCGCCGGCGCGCTTTCCGCACGGCCGCGCGCGTCATCGCGCATGGCGCGCACGCGCTCGATCGCCTTCAGCGCCCGGCGGATGCGCTCGGCGTGACTGTCGGTGTAGGATCTCGTCTCAGGCCTGGCGGGAACGGCCGGCGCCGCCGCCGGCGTGTCAGTGCGTTGCCCGATTGCGCCCTCGCCCGGCATGGGCAGCGGCGGCAGGCCTGAGCGCGCGCGGCTCTCGTTGATCTGCTGCATGGCTTCTTGCCGCAGCCGGCGCGAGCGCTCCAGCACGCTTTCGCCGTCGCCCTCGGCCGACGGGACCGGCGCTTGCAGCTCGCGCGCCACGGTCTTGGCTGCCGTGTCGGCCGCGTTTCTTGCGGCATCGCGCGCCGTGGTGCGTGCTTGCTCGCGCTCGAGGGCAGCGCGTCGCTTGGCGTCGGCCTCCTCGAGCAGCCGCTCGAGTGCGGCGCCGGTGACCTCGCCGGGCTTGGGTGCGCCCGACTCGGGCGAGGCCGCGGTGCCGCCCGGCAGCATCTGGCGCAGCTGGCGCAGACGCTCGATGGCCGAGTCATACATCACCTGGTGGATCGAGCGCTGCGCCTCCTGCTTGGCCGTCGCATCGCCGGCCACGCGCGCGGCATTGGCCCGCTCCAGCGCCTCCCTGAGCTCGGCCTTGCGCGCCATCGCCATGCCGGAGTCGATTGGCCAGCCGGGTATCAGCTGGCGTCCCTCGACGAGCTCGCGCGCCGCCGCCCCGAGCGCCTCTGCCGAGCGCACCACGCGCTCCTTGGTGGCGCTCGCCCGCGCGCTGGCGGCCTCGGCAATCTTGTCGACGACGTCGCCGCCGGCGGCGCTGTCGGCCGCCGCCTTGGCGCCCGAGACCATGCTCACCATCAGGTCTTTGGTGCGCGCGACGAAATTGCCTTGGAGGACCGCCGTATCGACGGCCTCGACCAGCTCGGCGGCGGCGGTGCCGGCCAGCGTCGCCATGCTCACACGCAAGCCCGTACGCGCCGCCCGTTCCACGTTGCGGGTGAGGCCTGCCGTCAGAATGGCGGCGGTGGCGCCGGCCGCGCCCGTATCGCGGGCAATGCGTTCCTGCGGTGCCAGATCATCGGGCGGCGCCACCGGACGGTCGGGCTTCATGGCGCCGCGATAGACGACGCCGACGGCGGCCATGCCGGCAAGACCGGCACCGCCGAGCGCGCCGAGCGCGAGACGCACGGGCGCCGGCGTGCCGGCCGGCGCCCACATGTTGATGCCGACGGCGCCGCGCGCCGCCTCGCTCATGAGGTAGGTCAGCGCCTGGCGGTACTCCTGGCGCTTGTCGGTGACCTTGGGCGCCGGCAGCGCCGGCGTGGCATCATCGAGCTTGGCGAGAACGGTTTCGGCCATGGCTCAGCTCTCCCGCCGCCGATTGAGGAGATAGCGCAGATAGCGCACGCGCTCGCCGTGGGTCTGCGGGCGGCCCAGGGGATCGCGGCGCGGGCTTCCGGCCCCGCCGGAGCCCTGGCCGATCGTTGCGGGCACGCCAATGATGCCCGTGTTGGTGAACATCGGCAGCCCTTCGTTCAAGAGCTTCTCGCGCATCTTGGGTGTGATCGGAATGACGGTCGCATCGGAGCCGCCGGCGACGCGTGCGACCGACAGGCGAGCGTCGGGATCGAGCTTGCGCACCATCTCGCGCAGCCGATTGACGAGCACCTGATCGTAGAACTTGATGGTGCCGGCAGCCTTGTCGCCCGTCTGGTCGTTGAGGCGAGCCTTCGAGTGGCCGCGGACGATAGACAGCCCGTCGAGCCCTTCGCGCGCGGCCTCGATCAGCTGCGTCTTGAGCAGGACGTCGACCCACTTCGAGGTGGACGTGACGAAGGGACCTGCGGGCGTTGTCGGAGCTTCGAGAGTGCGGCGCTGACCGACGGCATGCGTAAGATCCCGCTCGGCGGCAGCCAGCGCTGCTGCCAGATCGCGCGCCTTTTGACGTGTCGGGGCATAACCATGCTCATCGGCGATGAGCTGCAGGGCCCGAAGCACGTCGGTCTGGTGCATGAAAATGGGTGACCGAGCGCCCTCCCTGAAACCTTCCTCCCCGATCAAATCCACGCCAGCCTTGCGCAGCAAGGCGGTCTTTCCAGTGAGTTCGGCGATCTGTTGGCTCAGCTGCTCCAGTCGGGCAGCGCGCGCCTCCGGTGTCAGATTGGGCTGGTTCTGAAGCTTTTGTCCCCAGTCGGACTGAACCTCGTCGAGGTGATGCAGCCTGGCACCTTTCTCGAGGCCGACCGCCGGCTCGTCCAGAAATTGCGTCGTGGTGCGCGTGTGAGCGACGATGCCGGTCTCCGCGTCCCAATGCGAGGCCGGCAGCTGCCTTTGCTCCTCCGGCGGCTCCATGTTCCATTTGATCAGCCGCTCGCGGTAGTTGTCGCCGAACGTCTGCTGCATGCCCTCGAACTGTGACGGACCGATCGTTCGATTGATGATGTCGGTTACCCAGTCGTCGATCGCCGCCTCGATGATATCCTCGGACACAGGCACGCGCTCGCCCGGACTGATGTCGGCAATCACCTCATCTTTGTGTCTGATGCGTGCGCTGCCGGCAGACCATGCCACGTCAAAATCACCTTCGCCGCGGATGCTGATCCGCGTGAGGCGGCCCTGATCGTCGTAGGTGTGCCTGCCATCAGCGGCAACCAAATGTGCCTCGCCGCCAAAGCGCCGCTCCTCGAGCGCGACCTTGTTTCTCTCCAGATGCTCGATCAGCTGCGCCTTGGTTATACTTTTCTCGCCCGCCAGCTTGTCGAGCCCCGTCCACTTGATCTCCTCGTCCTTGACGCCGGCTTTCTTCAGCATCGCCAGCATCTGCTGGCCGGTGCCTTTCTCCTGCTTGAGCTCAGCAACGGCACGCTGCGCCTGACTGTAGAGCCCCAGCGCATTGCGGTCGTCCGCCGCCTTGGCGATGTCGCCGACACGACGAACGATGCCCGTCGTCAGCGCACCCTTGGGTGCGGTGCCGAACGCCGCACCGCCAACTTGGGCGGAGCCGATCGCCAGCACGTCGCCGCCGCTCACCGCACCAGCGCCGCCACGCGCCCGCACGATGGCCTCGCCAATCGCCTGCACCTGATTGAGCAGCGAGGCGCCGCGCAGCGTGTTGGAAAAGGCGCGCCCCCAGCTGGTGCGGGCCCGCTCGCCCGACTCGTCGAGCCCGAGCGTGCCGAGAACCTTGCCGGTGATGCCAACGCCGGCAGCCGCCTCCGCCGCCTGCGGATTGAGCGGCTCGGGCTGAGCGGGATGTGCAATGCGCCGCCAGTGACCTTTGACGTGGGTGCCGTCCTTGGTGATGTACTCCTCGACCCAGGCATAGCCGGGCCGCTCGGGCGCAAAGGATTGTCGCTTGAGCTCCTTGGCCGCGCGCAAGGCATCGCGCGCGCCGGCGACACGCGCGGCATTGACGGCTTCCATCGCCGCGCGCTGCTCGCTCTTGCGGCGCGCCGCCTGGGCCAAAACGGCATCGGCCATGACCCTCTGGCGCTGCAACGCAGCTTCCGCCAAGCCGTCGCCCGCCTCGGACATCTCCAGCAGCTCACGCCGGTAGTCCGCCATTGCGCACCCCTCCACCTCGCGCTTGAATGATGATGACGATCGCCGCTAAAGTCTAGATAATCTTGACTGCGGCGAAGACTCTGAGCATGAGGTCAACGATGGACGTTTCAGATCAGGCCGCCTACACGCTGCTGGAAAGAATCGCCAAGAAGGCCGTCGCACCGTTCACCGAGGACCAGCCGGACAAGACCATTGGCGAGCATCGCCGGGAGCTCACGCAGCTGCTCGGGGAAGCCGTCCTTTTCGTCCACACACGCCGCATGCAACGCGCGTCGAAGCCCGCATGAGCCGGCGCGGCGGCAGCAGCTATTTCCAGAACGGAAAGAGCTGAAGCTCCAGACCTGTGAGCAATCTTCACAGGTTGCAACACCTCACTTGACGGGTGGGACAGGCGGCGCGGACGACGCCGGCTGCCGGCTCAGAAAACCCCATGTCATGGACATGCTGGTCAGGCCGCCGCTCGCCGCCGACAGCGCCGCAAACCAGCCGCCCTGCACGGCCGCCGCGGCCACACCGCATACGAGCCCGGCCATCGCCAGACCCCAACCAATGAGCTCACGCTGCGTGACATCCCCCATGATCCGCTTCTCCTTGCGCTAGTTGACGACGCGCTCGTCCTGCGGCGGCGCGCCGAAGTCGGATGCGCCCTGCGCGTCCGCCGCGTCGATGGCGTTGGAAAGACTGATCAGCCGCTCTTCCTCGAGCCGCATTTCCTCCGCGCCCGCATCGAAGTAGGGCCCGAGCAGGCCGCGGCGCTTGAGCTCCTCGAACAACGTGTGGCGCGAGATGTCGCCAACCTGGCGCAGTTGGATAAGGGTCGGGAGATCGGAATTCTTGTCTTTGTCGGACAGCCCCATGTCGGTGTCGAGTAGGATCTCGGCGGTGTGCAGATATTGCTTCAGGCCGACCCACAGGAACATGGAGTCGAAGCAGCGGCGCATGAAGTCGGCAAACTCCCACGCCCATTGCTCGAGCGGCGCCCGCGCCTTCGATTCATCGATGGCGCGCTCGGTCGCCGTCTGCTGGCCGGTGTTCTGCGGCAGCAGCGGATCGAGGCCCATGATGCGCGCCTCCTCGGTCAGCCGCTTCAGATCCTCCTCGCCCGCCTTGATGGCCGCGCCCTTGGGCTCCACGTAATACCATTGCGCCTGATGGCTCGGCGTCACCAGCAAGGTGTGCGGACCAACCTCGAGCTCGCCCTCGGAGTTGACGAGCTTGGAGATGTCCTCGACACCCGACACCGCCAGCATCGGAAAGCGGCCCTTGGTCAGAATGTTGCGCTGATCGGAGGAGGACTGCCAGTGCTCGACGTTCTTCCAGGCGAGGTCCAAGAATGGCGGCGGACAGATGAAGTCGGCCACTGGCGTGCCCGCATAGAATGTCTCGAGCGGCACCCGGTCCCAAAGCTCGCCGCCCGACTTCACCATCGGGCCGCTCTCCTTGAGGTGCCAGCCGATCGCCGGTCCGCGCTCCCACAGCTCCCAGATCGCGCCGCCCGGGAAGGTCTCGCCCGTGACGGGATCGGGCGTGTCGTCGGGCCCGGCCACGTAGTAGACGCGCACGCGCTCGATCAGCTCCTCTTGAAAGCCGACGAGCTGCATGGCCGTCTCGCGGATGCGCGCGTGACAGCAGATCTTCTCGCCGGCCTCGTTGTAAGTCATGTAGGCGGCGAGCAGATCGCGCGCCGGCACGAAGGTCAGGAACGGCCTGGCGCCGATCGCCATCTCGTCGCCGCGCGTGGCGCCCTGCGGCATCACCGCCATGTCGATCAGCACGTGGCACATGCCGTCGAGCAGCGCCTCGCGGAACGCGCGCACGGCGAACATGTGCAGCGAGCGCCCCATCAGATCGATGTCGTCGCACCAGTCCTTGGCGATGTCGGGCGAGGTCTCCGTCAGCGTCACGCGCCGCGAGAAGGGCCGCGCGGCGGTGTTCATGACCGCGTCGCGCAGGATGTTGGTGAGCGTGGTGCGCTGCAAGCGAACCTGGTACTCGGCCTTGGACTCGCGCGGATGCTTGGGCAGGTAGACCTCGCCCTTCTCGCGCATGCGCCGGGTGCCCTGGTAGACGTCGCGCACGACGTCCCAGTCCTGGCACATCTCGAGCCAGGCCGCCGAGGGCAGATCGGGAGTGGGCACCGATGGCCGCTGCGGCGGTGGCAGGACCGGAGGAAGGCTCATAAGTGGCTCGCTCCAAAAAGAAAACGGCGCCCGCAAAGGGCGCCGTCAGAAGGCAAAGGGAGACGGGAAGGAGGTCAGGCGGCGGGCCGCGCGTCCGCCATGGCGAGACGCTGGGCGGCTGCATCGGCAGCCCGCGACGTCTCGTTGCGTGCGCCCAGCGTGTACTTGGCGATGGTCTTGCCGGCCTCGTTCATGACGTAGAACGTGCCGGCACTTTCGCGCAGGGTGAGGCGGCCGAAGGCCGGCGACGGCGTGACGATCTCGAGGTGAGCGTTATCGGTCGTCTTGCGCGGATGAAAGCTCACCCGCTCGGCCTCATAGACGTGCTCGAGGCCGTCGGCGTCGATGTGTTTGACGGTCAGCATGCGTTCGATCTCCTGTGACGACTCAGCAAGGCTCCGCATCGGTCCATTCGGGATGGTCGATGATCATGGGCAGAAACACGACGACGCCATTCTTGCTTTGCACCCAGTCGTAGGCGCGTTCGAGCGAGGAGAAGACGCCGACGTCCATGTGGCCGTCCTCGTCGACGACCTGCGCATAGACAGCACAGCCCGTCGCGCCGCGATGGCGCGCCCAGAACTCGGCCTGCGCGGGGCTCATGTCGAGCGCGGCGATGCGCGCAGGGTCGGGATCGCCAGTGCGGCTCATGGATGGCTGAAATCCGGGATCGGTGATGGTGAGAGTCATCAGTCGTTGATGCAGGCGACCGTGCGCGATCTCCACAACTCGAGATAGGCGATCTCCTCGAGGCGGCTCATGTTGCAGCGATAGGTGTCCAGGGACTCGCTCCCGTTGGGCTTCTGCCTGACGATCAGCACCATGGATCGGACCGGCTCGGCGCCCCGGTCATCCGAGGCCTTGACGTCCTTGAGCGCCAGGCGCAAAAGCTCGTCCACCGACACGCGGCGGTTGTCCTCCTCGCGCTCCACGCGCGCCATGGCGAGATCGATGGGGGTCGGATCGGTCATTGCGCGGCTCCTTGCATCGCCCTGACGTGCGCGGCGAGACTGGGCGGCTCGGCCAGATCGCCCGGCTCCACGCCGAGCTTTGCCAGCGCGTCCTCGATCGCACGGGCGTGTGCAGCAAGGCTCTGCTGCAGCTCGCGCAGACCGCCATAGGTTCTGGTGAGGCCGCTGGCGCGCACGATCTTGACCGCCAGCGCCACGTCGGAGCTCTCGAGATAGTCCCAGTTGTCGACGCCGATGCGGGCTTTGAGCTCGGCGAGCTGCTTGAGGGCTGACTCCGCCTCGCGCGTGCGCGCCCGCACCTCGCGCTCAATGCGCCGCTCGTCGTCCTCGCGCAGGCGCGCCAGCTCCATGGCAACCGCTGCCTTGACCTCGTCCTGATCGATTTCGTGGGCGCGCCGCACCATCGCCGCCATGAACCCGCGGTCGATCGGCTTGGGCGCAAGCTGCGGCGCCTTCTTGCGCACGCGCAGCGTTCCGTTGTGCACCTGCAGCCAGCCCCAGGCCGGCGGCAGCAGCGTCTCGTCGACGACCGCCTCGTGCGCCACCAGCCACCATTGGTCGCAGTATTGTTGCACCGCCACCGATTTGTCGGGGTCCTTGATCTCCCTGAGAAAGTCGGACCTCGAGATCTTGATCTCGAAGCCCAGCAACGCCAGTCCCCGCGAGGGATAAAGCGACATGGCCACCGCGTCGGCGTAGCGCTGGGCAGGTCCGCCGGTGCTGTTTGCCACCTCGAAGCATAAAGCCCATGCGGGGTGGGTGTAACGGCGGCGCAGCAGCGCCTTGATCTCGGGCGAGGTCGTCATAGGCCGCACATGCCTGCAATCGCCGGCGAAGTCCAGATTATGTGGACTTTTTCCTCAAGAACGTCCGCCGCCGAAGATCATGGCGATGTTGCCGGGTCCGACCAGCTTGTTGAAAGCGTAGGCGGCGGCGTCGACCTGGTCGTTGTGCCGGCCCATCGGGAAGGAGCACAGCTCGTCGAGGAAGTTGTTGTTCCAGGTGCCGCGCAGCAGCTTGATGTTGTTGGCCTGCGCCTGCGAGGACATGGGCTCGGCGCGCTTGGCCTTGTCGCCCGACTGGATCTCGAACTTGACGACGTAGCCCGCCAGCGCCCGCACCAGATACTCGATCTGATGCTTGCCGGCCTGGCCGGGGTCCTGCGGCAGCCAGATCGTCACGTCGCGGCCGTCGATCTGGGCGCATTTCCTGATGCGAGCCTCCACCTCGTGCGGGTTCTCGCGGAAGCGCTCGACGTGCTCGATGACGAAGATGCCGGTCTCGAGCTTGCTGATGAGCACGCCCACCGTCCAGGACGGATCGAGCTTGCCGGTATCCTTGGTTGCCGCCAGGTCCCAGGCGCGAATGCGGCGCACGACGCGGATCGGATTGCCGTCGGCATCGCGCGGCATCTCGTCGAGCACGGCAAACCAGCTGCGCGAGAAGAAGCCGCCCGAGCGCGGGGCGGGGCGCTGGTAGAGCTGGCCGGCCGCGCCGTAAGCGCCCATCGCCAGCTCCAGCGCGTCGATCTCCTTGTCGCCGAAGCGGGCCGGCCACAAGAGTGCACCCTCGCCCTTGACCACATCCTTGCCGGCTTCGCTCTTGGCGTCGGGATGCCGCGGATCGCCATCCGGATATTTGCTGGCAACGATCTGCGGTGTGCCGCGCCAGACGTGGGGATGATTGGCCTCATAGCGTGCCGGCAGGCACAGGTGCACATAGCCGAGCTCCTTGGCCAGGATGTGCCCGGACAGATCGCGCTCGGCGATGCGCTGCATGTTGACGACGAAGGCGCCGCGCTTGGGGTCGTTGAGGCGCGACTGCAGAGTCTCGTCGAACCAGCGCAGGGTGCCTTCGCGAATGGTCTCCGATTCACCGTCCTCGAAGTTGTGCGGGTCGTCCACGACGATGATGGAGCCGCCCTCGCCGGCGCCGATGCCGCCGACCGACGACGCCAGGCGCCGCCCGTTCTTGTCGTTCTCGAACTTGGTTTTCTGGTTCTCGTCCTTTTTGATCTGAAAGCGATTGCCCCAGCGCTGCTGATACCAGCTGGTCTGGATCAGCTCGCGCGTCTTGCGGTTGTCGCGGATCGACAGATGCGCGGCATAGCTCATGTAGAGGAACTGGGTGTGCGGCCCGAGCGTCGGCAGGATCACGCCATCGCTGCCGGCCTTGGGCCGCTGCGCCCACACCCAGGCCGGAAAGGCAACGGCGCAGGTCAGCGACTTCATGTGCCGCGGCGGGATGTTGATCAGCAGGCGCAGGATCTCGCCGCGTGCCACCGCCTCCAGGTGCTCGCAAATGGCATCGATATGCCAGTTGTCGATGAAGGTGGCGGGGTCGATATAGCGCCACGCCTGCTTCATGAAGGTCTTGAGGCGCCGCTCGCACGCCAGCCGCGAGATCTCGATGGCGTCGAAGCTGTTGAGCTGGAGGCCCGGCCGACCCGGCGGCGTCGGCAGACCGGTCGGACGCCACGACGCCGGACTACTCGGACTGCTGCTTGGCAAGGACATCAGCCAGCTGATCCAGAATGTCGGGCGGCAGCTCAGCCCAGTTCATGCTGAGCGGCAGCGGCTTGTTGCCTTGCGTGGAGAGCTCGGTGCGGTTCTTGCCGTAGCCGCGGGCGCCGCCCTTGCTCGAGAGCAGATAGTGCACGCTGCGCTCGGAGCCATTGCGGATGTGCATCATGAGCGCGGCCTCGCCGAAATCGAGGGTCGCCTCGTTGATCTCAACCAGCACCCGCTGCAGCCACACCGAGCGCTCGACGTAGCGCGCGATGGTCTGACGGTTGCATTTGCACTTGAACTTCTTCGCCAGCAGCATGGCGGCCTGCGTGTAGTAGCCGCCGGTTGCGCGCAGCGCTGCCGCGATCTGCTGGTCGGTCCAGTTGCGGGCGCGCCCGATCTTGTTGCGTCCGTTCGGCGGCACGATCTCGTGCCCCTGCGCGTCGAACTTGACGCCCTTGACGGTGCGCGTGCGTCCGTCCTTGTCGACGCGGCCCTGGCGTGCCTTGGCCTTGCCGGGCGGACGCGGGCGGCGGGTCTTGTTGCCAGGAATGGCGGCCGAGGGAATGGGCGGCGGCGTGGGTGCCGGCTTGTCGGACGGCGCGTCGGAGGGAGCCGTCATGCCGCATCCTCCGTCTCGGCGTCGTCATCGAGCTCGGCGTGAGCCATGAACTCGGCAAAGTCGGGCATCAGCGGCACGCGCCGCGCGCCCGGCGAGATGCCGAGCTGCTGGGCCAGCGTGATCAGGCGGTCGGCCGCGCGGTCGCGGATCTCGACCCACGGCGAGATGATGATGGCGCCCTTGCCGTCACGCGCGATCGAGCCGGTGGTGGCGATCTTTTCCTCAGCCTCCATCCAGATGCGGTAGGTCTCGCAGTAGAGCTCGACGGTGTCGCTCTCGACCTGCCGGATCAGCCCCAGTTCCTCGAGCGCCGGCACGACCTCGTGCCATTTGGCGAGCGCGTGCCCCTTCAAGCGCTTGGGCACGCGCAAGGATGCGGTCCTGCTGTCCATGACGCATCACGCCTCCGGACCGGAGCCGGGCCCCGGCTTGGCATCGTCGGGCGGGACGTTCTTGGCGATCCATTCCTCGCAGATGTCGACCATGCGCGTGAGGATGGCGCCGAGCGAGCGCACGTCCTCGGCGCGGCCGATCGACAGGGCCGCCTCGCGAAAGCGCTCGAAGACCTGGTTGGAGACGACGCCGACGAGATCGGTGTCCTTGGGGATCTTCTTGGCCCAGACCTCGATCTTGTCGAGACGTTCCATGGTGGAGGGCAGGAACACCATCGCCAGCTGTTTCCATTCCAGCATCAGCGAGATGTCGGTGACGGGCATCGATTCGAGCCGGGTCACGTCGTCGAAGTCGTCGGGGGAGATGTAGCTTTCCAGGATGTCGTCGACCGACTCGATCTCCTCATACAGACGCTTGAGCATCTGCGGGTCATCCTCGCCGGCAATAGCGTTGTGCGCCAATTGCTTGGCGACGACCTTGGAGCGCGGCAGATTGCGCTCATCGGCCAGCACGAACACCTCGGTGAGCCCGGCCTGGCGGCCTGCGCGCAGGCGGTGGTGGCCGCTGATCAGCTCGAAGAAATTGCCGCGAGCGACGGCAAATGGCAGCTGCTCGAGCCGACCTTCCTTCCTGATGTTCTCCGTCAGCCGCTCGAACGCCTCGGGCGGCATGACGCGAGCATTGATGTCCTGCTCCTTGATCTCGTCGACGTGGACCTTGTAGAGCGCCAGATTCTTGCCGACCTCGGCAATGCGCGTACCCATAGCCAGATTTTCCTTTGGGGTTGACGGCCAGCGCTGTGCATCACACACAGGCAGAAGCGCCGCCGGCCGGCATCACGCCGGCCACGTGGAGATGACGGCATCACGCCGTCTTACTCGGTGACGCTGAGAGAGGGTCTTGCTGGAAGCGCCCGCTGCCAGGCGCCGACCAGAAGCTTCTTGCGCTCGGCTTCCTGCCGGGAGAGCTCGTCATGCAGCGTGCGGGCCGCGAGCTGCCCCTCCTGAACAAGCAGGACCTTGTACGCCACAACGCGCGCGTCCAGGTGCGCCTTCCAGGCCCAGTTGCCGATAAAGCCGGCAACGAGCGCCAGGGCGATGACGATCCAGGGCTTTGCTGGAAACGACATTGAGCAACAGTGACGGCTTCCCCGAGCCTAGCCGATTGAAGTCGCCGATCGGCGCTAAAGTCAAGCGATGCTGGACCGCATGTCCAGCCGATTTTGTCGCCGGTGTGATTCTCGAGCCACTGTCAAGCCCGATATGCCGACACCGTCCAATGCCAGGCTTGACCAGGCGCCACGCCGAGCTTCCCGAGCAGGCCTGGCGGAGCCTCCCTCGAGCGTGCCGTCGCGCCGCCGAGGGCGCCGGGTCCATCCTTGGCGAGGGCCTCGGCCTGACTTTGGTCCGGCACGGCGACGAGCCAGAGCTGAATATTCGGAGGGTCGAGCGTCGACAGGATGACCAACCAGCCGTCCGGCGACTGCGGGGTTGCTGGGGGTACGAGAAGTGCTGGATCGCTCATTTAAGTCCAACGTGTTTGACTTGCGCGACGCCAATAAGGATGATTCAGCGCACGGGATCGCACAAAGTCAGGCCGGCGGCCGGGCTCCTGCGCGATCCTTCTTGCCCCGGACGAGCTTGTTGCCGGCGGACGGCTTGTAGCCTTTCTGCTTGTCGCGGCGCAACTGGCGGGCCGTCACGGTGCCCTCGAAATCCTTGGCGAGCTTGGGCTCGGGCGTGCGGGGCACCGCCTTGGCGCCGGCGATCTGGCGCTCGTTGACGCCCATCGATTTCTTCGTCTCACGCTGCACGTTGGCCATGCGCTCGATCCAGCGGGCGATGGTCTCGCGGAAATCCCAGGGCTTGAAGTCGCCGCCGTAGACCAGCTTATAGCGGCCATCCGGGCGCAGCTCGCGCAGCAGCAGGGGCAGCGATCCGCGGTGCGTCTTCTGCTCGGGCGTGGTGCTGATGCAGGTCGTCTGGAAGTAGCTCACGTCCTTGAGCGAGCCATGGCAGTGCGCCTGGAAGGTGGCGCGCGCCTCCCCGCACACGATCGCCGTCATGAACAGCCGGTTGAGCCGGGGATAACGCGAGTTGGGCACACAGAAGCCGAAGGTCTCGTACACGCGCCCCGAGACGCCGCGCTGCACCTCCGAGAAGTGCATGCCGAAGACGGCCATCAGGTAGCCGTCGAGCGTCGCCATGTAGTACCGCTCGGCCCGCGTCACGCCGAGCTTGTGGGCAAAGAGATCGCGGTAGTAGAGCGCCTCGCTCTTGGAGATCTCGACAAAGCGGATGACGCTGTCGACCGTGATCTCGTAGTCGTCGGGCAGGAAGGCGATCTTGGCCGAGCCGATGCGCGTCTCCTTCTTGCCCAGCGCCATGCGCTTGGCCTCGGCCGGGCGGTTGCAGAGCACATAGTCGACGCGGCCCTTGCCTTCGACCGCGAACACCGCCTTGTCCTCGAGCCCCTCGTCCATGTGCCGGCCGCGAAACATGAAGCCGAGCGCGGTCGCCCCCATCACGGTCTGCGTCAGGGCCGGCCGCGCCGTCGCGCTGTCGAACTCGGGGATCTTGGGATCGGCCCAGCCGATCATGCCCCGGGTGTCGAACAGCTTGCTGTAACCCTTTGCGAAGCTTGGCACATTGACGTAGAGGATGGCTTTAGGGTCGGCCGCGTGACGGCTGACGACGTCACGCACGTCAGCCAGCTCATAGGCAATACCCTTGAGATTTCCCGCCATGCGGTCAAGTTGTTCTTGCAGCTGAGCGACGTGTTTATCGAGCCCCCGCCAGACTTCGTCGTAGACGACGCGCTCGAAATACTTGTCGGTGCGCAGCTGACAGAGCTTGATGCCCAGTAAAACGGCGCCGCCCTCCATGCGCGTGCGCGCGTATGTTTGCAAAGGAGTCAGTTCGTCGGAGAAAATCACATTCAAATCAGCAAGCTCGCGACCGCTTGCCGTGTAGCCGATGAGGCTCGAGAACAGCGACACGTCGGAGCAGGCGATGCGGGCCGGGTCCCAGCCGGCAGCGACGGCCGTCTCGGCGATGGTGAAGCGGCCGGCGCAGGGGATGATGAGGCGGTCGTAGTGATTACGGGCGGAGGCCAGCACCTCGCCCATGTAGGAGCGGATGGAGCCCGGCGTGACGCCGAGGAAGATCTCGCCGAGCTGGTGTCTAGCGACCACGCGACATGCCGCCCCTTAACTCGCGCAATGCCGAGAGTACGTCCGCCATGATTTCCCTCTCTAATTCCACGCTCTGTCGAACGCGCACAGCGTGAATGGCCAGAGGCTCATTCAGCCAAGCTCGGACCCTGGGAAGGGGCTGGGCGCTCGAGAAAAGCAACCAGCAAACCGTGGAGAGGCAATACTCCTCGAAATGTCGAGCAAAGCATTGGCTCTCTGTCTCACCGGCAGGCGGCGTCGTGGTCAGAGCCAGCCTCAGCGACGTCCAATCGTGCACGTTCATGCGATGGTGAGAGTTGGGCCGCCCCCTGGGCCTTGCACCCAGATCCCCCGACGAGAGCCGGGGTGTCCTGAGAATTAGACGAGGGGCGGATAAGCCTTGTGCCCGCACCAAGCCACAGGTCGGCGTGCCGGGTCAAGAGTTCATAGACTTTTGCGGGCGCATGATCCCGCGGCGTGCGTCGTTGCCGCCACAGCGCAACCGTGCCGCGGCGCGAAATGTCGGGAAATGTTCGGTTATAAGATAACATTATTGAGATAATATTATATAAATATACAACTATACATCTATAGCGCCATCAGAACAAACCATGAACTGAGGTAACACACTCGTGATCTCGCAGGTGCGCGTCCATGCGCATTTTTATTGTCTTTGTTCTGTGTACTGATAATATTGAATTGTTGATGAGTTGCAATGAGTTGCGAGGTGCGAGGAGCGAGGGATTGAGGTTCGGGGTGGCATCCCGATAGCGACGCGAGAACCGCGTCTGACCTGTACCGCGGCGAGGGCCTTCCACGGGGTACAGGGACATCGTTAGGGCCGTGGTCCGAGACGCCCCACGTGTGGGGTCCGCCGGTGCGATCGGCGGGAGGACAAGCGCAGCGCTCGAGCGACCAGAGCCGGCACGAGACCGGGGGTCAGCGAGCGAGGGGCACCGACCCCAGTCGCGGATGCTGGTCAACCTGGAAACGGGCACCAGCTAGGACAGGAAAGCCCTCCAGTTTCTCTGAAACCGAAAGCCGGGGCCATCACCGATGGCGCCGGCTTTTCGACGTCTGCGTTGGGCCCGCCGCGCGTGGGTCCTATTCAGCCGTCAACCCACAGCAAGGAGAAGCCCCATGTCGAAGTCAGCAACCAAGCAGTTCGCCAAGTTCGTGTCCGCCCGCGAGTTCTTCGAGGACGGCAAGCGCGTCGGCTACCGCTACACGCTCGGCAAGCGCTCGTTCGAGATCGTGCGCAAGCGCGGCAAGAACGGCCTGCGCTACGTCAGCGACAAGGTCGGCTCGTTCACGACCCTCGGTGCCTGCCAGCGCGAGCTGTTCTCGGCCGTCGCCTGACGCTTGCAAGCTGCCCTCCAGCCAGCCTCGTCGAGGCTGGCCCGAGGGTAGCGTGGAAGCGTGAGTTGGAGAGCCGTTGTGAGACCTCCCAAGTCTGTTGCCGCCAAGCGGCGCCGCGTGCGCCGCAACCAGAAGCACGTCATCTATCGCCTGATCTGCGTCGCCACGGGCGACACCTACATCGGGATCACCGCCGCGCGCGGCCGCAAGCCGCTCGCCGCCGCCTGGTCCCGCTTCTACGCCCACCGCTCGGACGCGCTGCGCTACCGCGCGGAGTATCCGCTGTTCAAGTGCATCCAGCGCCACAGCGACTGGGACGTCGAGGTCCTGGAAACGGCGCGTACGAAAACCGTTGCGCATGTGCGCGAGCGCGAGCTGTGCCTCACACTCATGCCCACACTCAATTGGTCCCTGCAACCGAGGAGGAAAGCTGCATGAAGAAGAAGCGCAACGTGTCGCATTGCGGTCGCGACGAGCTCGATCCGCGTCGCCGCGGCCTCGTCGAGGACGCCTTCACGCACGTGCAGGCGTGGAGCCCGCAGTCGGGCTGGCTGTTCGGCAGTGAGCCGCGCCGCATCGTGCTCGATCTCGGCGCGCGCGTCTGGGTCGAGAGCTACTGGATCGACGAGCTTCCTGCCGGCGCCGTGCAGGTCGGCGACACGCTGACCACGGGCTATGACGAGGATGGCAGGCGCATCGTGTCGGTGCCGGTCGCATGGTGCTCGTTCCGCACCCAGGGGGAAGCCGACAGCATCATGCAGATGCTCGCGGCCGACGCCCAGATGCTCAGCCACGTCCGTTGATTTGATCCGTCGATGCTGCGGCATATAATCAGTGTACGCATTTGACGCTTGCAGTCCGCCCTTGCCTGCCAAGGGCGGCGTGGAAGCGTCGCTTCCCGCGTGCGAGCACACGCGATCAACAGCAAAGGAGCACAGTCATGCAGAAGGTCATTTCAGCCAGCGTCGTCAAGCTGCCGGTCGACAAGATCATTCCCGACCCCAACCAGCCGCGCCGCGAGTTCGACGAGGGCGAGCTGAAACTGCTCGCCGACAGCATCCGCCGCCATGGGCTGATCCAGCCGATCGAGGTCCGCCCGGTGAAGAAGAAGAAGCAGAGCGAGCCCACGATGTGGATGATCACGGCCGGCGAGCGGCGCTGGCGCGCGCACCAGATCGCCAAGCTCGAGCTGATCGACGCCCTCGTGCGCGAGGAGGTCACAGAGGTCGACGACGTGCTGGTGCGTCAGGTGGTGGAGAACGCCCAGCGCCTCGACCTCAATCCGATCGAGGAGGCAAACGCCTTCCAGCAGCTGATCGAGATGGACTGGTCGATCGATAAGATCGCACGGGAGTGCTCGACCAAGCCGTTCCGCATCCGCGAGAAGCTAGCCCTGCTCAAGCTGACGCCCAAGCTGCAGGAGCTGGTGGCGAAGGGCATCGTGTCGGTGACCGCCGGCATGGAGATCGCCAAGCTGCCGGAGGAGGATCAGGACGACCTGATGGCGCAACTCGTCAAGGACGGCAAGGTGAAGAACATCAACGAGGTGCGCGCCATCGTGCAAGCCTACCTCGACGATGAGAAGGAGGAGGACACCGGCCGCACCAAGTCGCCCAAGGAGGAGGAGGACGAGCCGACCGTGATGGAGGCGCTGATCGACCGCCTCGAGAAGCTGCAGAAGGTGGTCGACAAAGGCCTGTCGGAGGACGAGCAGGCCAGCATGAAGCGCTCACCGGGCCGTGCGCGCGCGGCTGCCGACATCATCAAGTCGGTGCGCACGCAGCTCGGCCGCATGGAGCGCGAGCTCGCTGCGGCTGCGGAAGCCGCCAAGACGCGCGCCAGCAAGCGCGCCAGGGCTCCCAAGGCCGAGGCGCACGCCACGGCCTGATGCCCTCGGGCGCGAAGCCCAGGCGGCGCTGCCGCCTGGGCGACGATAAGAGGCTCAAGCGTAGAACCTCCGAGCGGGTGCGAGGCCCGCACTTCCCCCCCCTTCCCTGCCAGCGGCGCTACCGCGCCGCGCCAGAAGCGCAATGGAGTTTTGTCATGGACCCGGAGCAATCGATCCGAACGCTCACCAAGTGCATCGATGCGCTCGACGAGAGCAGCCAGGGCTTCGCCAAAAGCCTGCTCAAGCAGCATGATCGCGACGGCAGCCTCAGTCACAAGCAGTGGTATTGGGTCGGCGAGCTCGTGAAACGAGCCGCCGCCGCAGCCGCGCCGCGTCCGAAGGTCGGCAAGCTCGACAAGATCGTCGCGCTATTCGAGCGCGCGCGGCGCCACCTGAAGCACCCGTTCGTCGTGCTCATGATCGGCGACGACAACGACGTGGAGGAGCCGATCAGCGTGCGCCTCTCGCTCGCCGGCGCCAAGTCCAGGGAGCCGGGCTCGATCAATGTCGCCGAGGACGGGCGCTGGGGCGAGCGCATGTACTTCGGGCGCATCAAGACGGACGGCACCTTCGCCGCCGCCGGCGCGCCGCCCGAGGGCCTGCTCGATCTGCTGGCCGACTTCGCCAAGCGGCCCGCCGAGGTCGCCTCCGAGCACGGCAAGCTGCGCGGGCACTGCGTCTTCTGCAGCCGCAAGCTCAACGACGATCGCTCGCTGGCCGTCGGCTATGGGCGCGACTGCGCAAGCCATTGGGGGCTGCCGTGGGGCGCCCGAGAGCCCGCGCCGTCAGCACGAAGCGACGCATCGCGTCGTCGCAAGCCGAGCCGAGGCAGGTGATGTCGACGTCCGTCGACGGCGACGCCACAAACGCGCCGTGTCACGAGCACGACTGCGGCAAGTGCGTGTTTCTCGGCACGCGCGCGCCGAATTGCCGAGCTCGAGGTCTAGGTTCACTTGACCTCGAGTCGTAAAAAGGAGAGACTGATGGCGGAGCACAGGAAGCCGTGGTGCGCGTACTGCGCGCGCCACCAACCCAAGAGGGCGCATGTCAGACCTTCGCGGGCGCAAGCCCATCATTCCTGTGACGTCGAGCTGGTTTGCCAAGCTTGACGAGACGAAGTTTTGCCGCATCGGCATATCGCGCGGAACGCCGCGTGGCCAGCCCGGCGGCTACCGCATGTACCGCAATCTGGCGCCGGGTCCATGGTTCCTGTCGTGCAAGACGCCGCGCGAGTACATGATCCGCTATCAGGACGAAATTCTCGGCATCCTGAAACCGGAGCGCGTACTTGAAGACCTGCAGCGGCTGGCCGGCGATCGCATCCCGGCCCTGCTCTGCTTCGAGCCGCCGACGCCGGGACCGAAGTGGTGCCATCGCGGGCTGGTCTCGGCCTGGCTGATGGACCAGCTCGGGATCGAAGTGTTCGAGGTCGGCCAGGAGCGGGAGGGCGCAGGTTGGGAGCATCCCAAGCTGCACCCGGACCTGCGCAAGTTGAGCCCCGAGCGTGAGGCCATCCTGTTCGCCGCCGGCGAGCAGAAGAAGAAAGCAAAGAGTAAGAAAAAGTCGACAACTCGCAAGACAAGCGCGCAAGGAATACTGCTCTGACGCCTGCTGATTTGCCTTTTACTTATGCACTGCTAGACTTTATCTGGCAGTGCACAAGTACAAGGGAGCATGTGTCATGTCGAAGTGGGACCAGTTCTTCATCGAGTCACGTCAGCTCGACGCTCTTCGCGATATCTACGCCGCCCATCCCGCGCGCGGCAAGAAGGTAAAGGTCGCCAAGCGACGCCAGCCCAAGCCACCGGCCGACAGCAAAGCCGGAGGCAACCTCGGCCCAGCGCGGGCGCGCCTGCGCCCACACTGCCCCGTCGACAGCAACGTCGCCAGCGGCTACCGCATCGACGCCGCGCGCTTTGCTTTGAAGCACCCGGACCGTCCGCTCGCCGGCAACGGCCGCTGGCGCATCACCGTCGTCAGCTGGAACCGCGATCTGCGCACGTGGATGACGCTGCCGCAGAAGCCGTTCCGCGGCGAGCTTGCCGACGCCATCCTCGCAGCGAAGCGCGCAGCAGCCGAGCGCGGCGGCCGCGGCGGCGTACTGCGCATTCTCGCCTGAGAGCCAGGTCCACGCAGCGCGCAACCACGCGCGTCTTTCACCATTGCGCCCGATGCGACCGTGCGGCTGTTATCGGGTGCGCCACAACGCAGCGGGGCAGGACCAGCGCCCTGCATTCGTAGATCATCCACAGCGTGACACGCACGCGCTTGAAGTCCACGATTTGTTGACTGATAATCAGTGCGACGGAACGGGAGAGAGCACAGGAGCTGAAAGCATGTCCAACACTCCAACCGCCACGAGCGCGCGGCGCCCCATGCATACGGTCGACAAAGTGGTGATCGACGTCGCCAAGATCGACGCGTCGATCCAACACGTCGTGATGCCGCAGGAAGCGCGCTTCATCAGCGTCCAGGAGCAAAGCGGCCAGATCGTCCTTTGGTATCACGGCGATCCCAGCGCGCCGGCATCGACGCGGCACGTTGAGCTCGTCGTTGCTGGCCAGCCGGCACCTTCGCTCGAGCAGGCGACCTATCTCGGCGCCGTGCAATTGGACGAGCGCGTTGTACACCTATTCGAGCTGATCGACGACAGGAGGAGCAAATGATCCTCTCTCAAGTGAGACAGGAAGATCGCATAAGCGCCCAGGGCCCAGCACAGAAGGCAAGAGAACCATCGTGCAGCTGAGCAATAGCGAAAAGATCGTCGTCGCGGCCCCCGTGCTCGAAATTGATCAGATGCTCGCCGAGCACGGAAGCGTGCAACGGAGGCCGATATGAACAATGTCGTCGTCGTCCATTTCGATGAGCAGGGCGAGTCCACGTTTCTGGTCTGCGGCGAGAATGTGCGCTTGCTCATCGTCGACGAGCGCGCACCGCATGACCGCATCTATGAGTGGCTGAGCCGCGACAACCCGGCCGAGCTCGAGGCAATCCTCGGCAATGATCCCATCGGCAGCAGCGCCGACAGCCGCCACCAGGCAATCGCTGCGCGCATCGAGGCCGAATGCGCCGGCAAGCCGCATCTCAAATCAGTCGAATGAGGAAGAGGTGCAGGTCATGAACAACCGCAACAAGTGCATCGCGAGAGCAAATCAGACGGCGAACGAATTGTCCGACGGCGCCGTCGAGCCCATGCTCACGATCAGTACCGCCCATCTCACGCCGGCGACGGCGCGTGCGCTCGAGCACCGGCGCGGCGAGATCGCGCTGACCATCTTCGACAAGGGCGACTACGGCTGGCTGATCCATATCGATACGAGCGAGCCCATCGCAACGTCGGTGCCTGCCGATCTTGCGGCGCTGCTGGGCTACGCCCGCGGTCTGGGCTGCGTCTGGCTCTGCCTCGATCGCGACGCCGCCACGCACCCCGAGATCGCCACCTTCGATTGGTGAGCCCGGCAGCAGATGGATTGGATATCCCGAGGAAGCCAATGAAAACGATTGATGCAACCGCGCCGATCCGCGATCCGGCCTGGGTCGACGATGCGCAGGGCTACAGCTATCGCTACAGCAAAGGGCACACCTACGCCAAAGGCTGGGGCCTGTTCACATCCGACAAGCGCGGTCTGGAGATCCAGCGCATCGATGGCCCCAACGCCACCTTCAGCGACGACGCTGCCGCCGCCCTGCACGTCGTCACCATGGCCGCGATCGACCCGGGCCCGGAGGGCCGCGCCTGCCGGCGCGCGCTGCGCCTGCTGATGGAACGCGGCACGGAAGGCGAAGCCGCCGGCCAGGGCCCGGCCGTCATGATGGCCGACACCGCTCGGCAACCACTCGAAAAATCCGAGTCGTTCGCCGAAGGGGGCGCCAGAGCAGTGAGGAGAGCCGCCGCTGCGAGCACAGCGGTGTTTGGAGCAAAAGGAGGAGCACATGAAGCTGCAAGCCCACGAAATCTACGACGTGGACGATGACACCGGCGCCGTCCGAGACCGCGTCATCGCGCGCGTGCATCCGGCCAGCGACAGCAGCGTGATGGAGGTCCTGCGCGCCGACCAGGACAGCGAGGACGGACGCAGCCAGTGGATGTGGCTGCGCCTGAGCGACGGCACCTTGATGCTCGGCATCTTCCCGCAGGGCGACACGTATTTCGCCTGCGAGACGGATGCCCGGTATCCCCACGGCAAGCGGAGGCTGTCATGAGCCGCCACATCTGGATCGAGTATCTGCCCGATCGCACGCCCCTCGTCGATCGCCGGCTGAACGAGATCAAGGAGCTGCGCAGCAAAGCGCAGTTCGCCCTCACGGTCGCCGACCACATGGAGCGGCGCCTCGAATGGGACGTGCGCCAGCGCTGGTTCGATTACGAGGTGGCACTCGCCAAGCGGTTGGCCAGCGGCAAAGACAAGGAGGAGTGAAATGGGACGCACCGCGCATGTCCGAAAGAGCCAGCCTTCGCGCTGGCGGCTCGTTACCAAGAACGGCCGCGTGCCGATCGTCGGCACGCTGGAGACGCTGAGCGGCGTCGCCCTGATCGAGAACCCGCGCTTCACCAGCAAAGGCGCGATCGAGTTCGACTGGCAGGGCGAGACCGAGATCGACTGGGACAGCCAGACCTCGGTGCGCCGCGGCAAGGGCCTCGTGTTCGTCTGCGCCGACGGGCGCCAGTGGACGGTGGACGAGCTCACGCTGATCGCGGAGGGCGGCCATGACTGAGCGTGCGCCGCAGCCGCACGAGCCGTCCTATCCGGCCTGGGCGGAGCGCATACGCCAGCTGCCGGAGTGGCGCGCCTATCTCGAGGCGCGCCAGAAGCTCGAGGAGGTCGGCCGCGACTACCGCATCGGCAACGCCACCTGGGCGAAGGTCGAGCTGGCGGAAGCCAACAAGCAGAAGGCGTGGGCCGCCTATGCGACCGCCGCCGGCCTCGACCCAACGTGAGAGAGAAAGCCCATGAGCACCGTCAAAGAACGCTATGGCATAGCCTGCCCGCGCTGCGGCAAGGACGATCAGATCGAGGTCAGGGCTTTTGTCTGAATCGACCTGCTGCCCGCGGGGCATGACAAGACCGAGTGCGATCCGGATTGGACCAGCGAGTCGCCCTGCCTGTGCAATAGCTGCGGCTATCAATCAACGGCCGGCGATTTCCATGTCGACGCTTGATCAGCTGTCCTGACGGCGGCGAGCGTTGAAGAACAGCGGAGCTTTGCAATGCCCGACATTCCTGCCGAGCAATGGCTCGTGGAGCTCTTTCAAAGCGAGTGGTGCGCCGAGTGTGGACGAGATCATCGCCATCACACGGCGGTTTCCTTCATGGGCAATTGGTTCGCCTTCTGCGACAAAGACCCCGTGCTTGACGAGCACGACAACCTGATCGTGAATCCCGAAGGCTACGAACCAGCGTGACGCCGCTCAGCTGTCCTGGCGGTGACCGCGCTCGATGATGAGCCCGCTGCGCCGGCGCTCGGCTTCCAGCCGCAGCGCCAGCTCACGCTGACGCATCAGCGCGCGGCCAAGCTCGCGCCGCAGCTGCTCGGTCCTCTGCGTGCACAGCACCCCATCGAGCTCGATGTGGCGCAGCCGGTCGTTCTCAGCCTGCAGCCGGCTCACACCACGCCCCAGATCGCCAATGTTGAGGAGGGCGAGGAAGACGAGCAGCGCGGCAAGAACCCAAGCCATCGCGTCAAGCCGCCGTCGTGGCCATGCCGGAGTCCACGAGCGGCCGCCTGACGATCGGCGGCAGCTTGGGATGTGACCAGCCGTAGGCGCGCGGATCGAGGCCGATCTCGGGCACCGCCAGGCCCAAACGCTCATAGAGCCAGGCGGAGACCAGCCCGCGATGGCAGAAGCTGTCGCTGGCGGCGCTCTCCCAGCACAGCAGCGCAGCATGCCGGCCTTCCGCCAGCATCATAATGTCGCGCAGCACGCGCTCGGGATCGAGGCCAGCCAGAACCTCCGTGCGATAGAGCCGCACATACTCGGCCGAGGGCACCGAGTTGAACCACGAGCCCGGCTGCAGCGTGCGGTAATGCTTGTAGGGCCGCTTCTGATTGCGCGGCACGCCGCGCGAGATGCCGATGCGGGCGTAGTCGTCGGGCAGCTCGCTGAACCAGGAGGCCGTGACGATGCGAACCGTCTTCGTGGGCGTTGCGATCATGAGAGCGGCGTGAAGGTCTAGGTTTTATAGACCTGACCAAAGCCTTGATCGCCACGCCCTGTCAAGCGCACAAGCCTGCGAAACAGCGGGCGCGCGCACGATGCCGGCGCAGTGTGACATTGCCGATTGCGCCGGCAACTCGGAATGCGCGACGCATCACAAGTCCACACTGACTTGACTTTCCTGCGTCGTTAACCGACAATCAGTCGTCAACCATCGGATGCTCGAGCAGGCGCCGGTGGCGTGAAAGCAGAGCACGAGCAAAGGAGCACCACCATGTCCCGTCCCAGCATCCGGGCTTGAAGTCCCCCTGCGCGGTCGGCCGCGTCGTCCCACGCGCGGCCGGCAGCGCTGCGGCGAGGGCAGCTTTTCCTCCCCCTTGCTGCCCTCGCCTCCCCCTCCCTCGGGCCGGCATCGAGCAGCACGCAAGTCAGCGCTTGCGTGCGCCGGCCCGACGTTTGTCCAGAGCAAGGAGCAACCCAATGACGAAGATCGAGGACGTACCTGAAGGCTCTCCCATGACAGAGCTCCAGATCAGCCTCACGAGAGAATACGGCCCCGCCATCCACACGCAGACGCGCGAGTCGCGGTTCCTCCCGCCGCAAATCATTCTCAAAAGGAGGAGAAAAGTCGGGGTCACCTGGCTCGCGCATTTCCTGTCATGGCGCGCGCCGGAAAGCCACATCGATCGAGAGCTGACCAACGGCAAGGGGAACGGCATCGGCGTCTCGCTGCGCGACGTCATCGAGCGCATGCACATACTCACGCTCCATGCGCCGGTTCCACTCGATCCGAAGATCCTGTTCGTGGAGGGCTACGAATTGCATCACCTGCTGCAGCCATCCGCAATGCTGGCGCTTTGCATGGATGAGATCCAGTTCGATTGGCGCTTTCCGTGGGCGCCCGTTTACAACAGCGAGGCGCTCGCCGGCTTCATGGTGCCGTCCTCCGCCGAGGGCATCAAAATGCTGCCCGGCATGCCCTGGCGGCTGCGCGAAGCCCTGCGCTTTACATTGGGCATTTACGAAAGACCGCCGTGGCCGCCGAGCGTGCTCGCTGCGTCGGTTGCAGCCGACCATTACGCTCATATCAGCCTCACCAACGAGATGATGATCGCCTTCACGCCCAACGACGATAAGGGCCAGCGCGATATCCAGGTGCGCATGAAGCCCGGCCGCTACCTCACCAAATTCTACAAGGAGCTGACCCCCGATCAGGTGCACGACCTGCAAGCGCGCTGCGGCAACATGGGCGTGATGTTTGCGAAGACGGCGAAGGAGATCGTCGACATCTATACCACCGGCCCGCATTCCTGCATGGCCTACAAGGTCGGCTCGAACGAGTACGATGCCCTTCTCACCGTGCATCCTTGCACGGTCTATGGCGACAGCGATCTGCAGCTCGCCTACATCGTCAGCGAACATGGCAAGCCCACCGCGCGCGGCCTGGTGTGGCCGGCCAGGAAAATCTACGGGCGTCTTTACGGCGACCAACGCCGCCTCGCGGCGCGGCTGGCGGCGCTCGGCTACAGATCGGGCCCGCTGCAGGGCGCTCGCATCCGCCGCATCGAGGTCGAGGGCAGCCCCAACGCCATCGTCATGCCCTACCTCGACAACGACAACCAGACCTTCGACGTCATCGACGACGACTGGTGCTGCATCGACGCGGAGGGACCTTACGAGTCGAACGCGCACGGCATTGCTTACCTCAGCGACCGCATGCGCTGCGACCACTGCGGCAGGTTCGTTGATGAGGACGATACCACAGATGTCAACGGTGATAGGTGGTGCGAGAGCTGCGTCAGCGACGCTGCCGTCTACAGCGAATGGGACGGCGTCTATTACCATCAGGACGATTGCTTCGAGGTCATCACGCGCGTCGATGCGTGCGGCAATCCCCTGAGCGCTGACTATCGACACGAGAATGCGAGGCGTACCGCCTTCTACTGCGACGCCACGGGTCGGTGGTACTGCAGGGACGCATTCGAGGCTTTCAGAATGGAGAACAGCGGCGAGACCTGGGTCGACTTCTATTTCCATGAGCACGGCGTCGAGGTCGACGGTCTCTACTACAGCAAGGATGACGCGCCCGAGCCCGAGGATGCCGGCGAGGAGAATGCCGACGCCGAGGCGGCGCCGCAGCCGGCCGAATGATCAAGCCGGTCGCGCCGCGACCCCAGTCAACCCTTCACTACGAGCATCAGGAGCCACGCTATGACGAGCAACGCCATCGCGCTCGAGGAGCGCGCCGTGAGTCAAGAGCCGACGGAACAGACGATCGACGGCCCGCCCAACGAAAGCAGCGGGAAGAGCGAGAGCACGGCGCTGGTGCCCGTGCCACATGAGACCGCCAGCGCGCCGCCCGTGGCGGCGACCGTGGACTGGAACAGCAACGAGGAGATCAATCGCGGACTCGTCGATCTGCTCGAAATGCTGTCCTATCGGCGCCCGCACAAGTCCAAGTCCGAGCGCCGCTTCATCAGACGCTTCATCCGCCCGCTCGGCGTGCAGCAGGACGAGTACGGCAATCTGTACAAGGTGGTGGGCGAGAAGCCCAACATCCTCTGGAGCTGCCACACCGACACGGTGCACCGCGACGGCGGACGCCAGCGCCTCTACCTCGACCGCAAGGAGTACACGCTGCGACTCGATGCGCGGGAGAAAAAATCCAATTGCCTCGGCGCCGACGATGGCGCCGGCGTGTGGCTGATGCGCGAGATGATCAGAGCCGGCGTGCCGGGTCTCTACGTGTTCCACCGCAACGAGGAGCACGGATGCAAGGGCTCCAATCACATTGCCCGAACGAAGACGCTGCTCAGCGGCATCGAGATCGCCATCGCTTTCGATCGCCGCAACACCGGCTCGGTCATCACCTTCCAGCACGGCGGACGATGCTGCTCCGACACGTTCGCCGCGCAGCTCGCCGGCCTCATCGGGCTCGGCCACGCGCTCGACGACGGCGGCGTCTACACCGACACGGCCGAGTACACGGAGCTGGTGTCGGAGTGCACCAATCTGTCGATCGGATACAGCGGCGAGCATACCGCGAAGGAAACGCTCAACGTCATTTACCTGTTCGAGCTGCGCGAGCGTATGTTGAGCGCCGACTTCTCCCAGCTGCGGGCGGTGCGCGATCCCGCCAGCAAGGACTACAGGTGGGGCAACCGCTACACGCACGGCTGGGATTACGACTTCGGCGATTACACCGCCTATCCGAGCTACACGGCCCCCAACCGCGCGGCGTCGATCGGGCCCGGCGCGATCCGGTCCAAGCCATCCGTCAACGGCATGATCTATGATCGCACGCACGGCTGGCTGCACGAGGACCTGCGCCAGAAGACGCCGAGCTATCTGCGCCGGCCATCACCGGCAGACGAGCACGACGACGATGATCCCTTCGACAGCGTCGATCAGGGCTGGCCGCCCAGGCATCCCGACGACTATTCGGTCCCGGATCTGTGGACCATCGCCAGGGAATATCCCGAGCATGTCGCCGACTACCTGGACCAGCTCGGGGTCTCGGCCGAGCTGCTGTGGGATCACATCTGCCAGGTGAACGGCACGATCTGACCGCCCTCGACTTGCAAGCCAAGTCCACAGATATTAGACCTGAACAAGGAAGTGCGAGCCATGGCCAAAGGCCAGTCCATCAACGATGCGCTGCTGCGAGCTGCCGCATTGGCGCAAGCCAGCTCTCTCGTCCTCGCGCAAATGCGCCGGAGCGACGCCGCGATCTCGAGCGAGGACGCGCTCGCGCTGGCGCGCGGGCTCGATGCCGAGATCGCCGCCATCCTGCGGCAGGCGGCGCGCGCCCGGCGGGCGCCGCCCGGCCGCCCAC
>JBLNBZ010000033.1:0-8057 GCA_050260355.1 Bacteroidota bacterium
TGGTCGCCGAGGAGATCTCATTCGAGGACGCTGCCGTCGCCCTGCCGAAGGTGCTCGGCCCCGACACCCGCGGGCTCGCCCCCGTGATCCGCTATCCCCAAGGCTAACTCAACACGAAAGAGCAGCAGGAGCCCGCATACATGTACGCCGTCGAGGTTCGCGACCGGATCATGATCGCCCACAGTCTCCCCGATCCGTTCTTCGGTCCGGCGCAGGGCATGCACGGAGCGACCTTCGTGGTCGATGTCGCCTTCTTCCGCGAGAAGCTGACGAAGCAAAACGTTGTGGTCGACATCGGCGCCGCGCTCGACGTGCTGAACAAGACGCTGAAGCCGCTCGCCTACCAGAACCTGGATGCTCTGCAGCAGTTCAAGGGCAAGCTGACGACGACCGAGTTCTTGTGTCGCTACGTCTTCGATGCCGTGGCCAAGGCCGCCAAGGAGGGCGCGCTCGGCGAGGACGGCAAGGGACTTGCCAAGATCCGCGTCACGCTGCACGAAACCGACCTCGCGCGTGCCTGGTTCGAAGGGCCGATCGGCTGATCCGCATGCCGCTCAGCCGTGCCATCAACCTCCACCGTCATCCCGGCCAGGCGCGGGCCCAGTTGCATGCAGATTGCGTACCGCCGCGTGTTCCCGCGCGCGAGCCGGGACCCAGGGCGACGTGCGGCAGCCAGGCTCCCAAATGACGCGCATGTCCTTTGCCATTCCCGGCGACATCAACCTGCCCACCGGCGGCTACACATACGCGCGCCGCGTGTTGCCGCTATTTGCCGCCGCCGGTATCGATGCTGCGCATTTGGAGCTTCCGGGCACGTTTCCCGATCCGAGCCCCGCCGATCTCGCGGAGACCGAGCGCCTTCTGGCCTCAACGCCAAGCGATGCCGTGCTGCTCGTAGACGGCTTGGCCTATGGCGCGCTGCCGGCGGATCTGATCTCGCGGCTGCGCGATCCCATCGTCGCGCTCGTGCATCATCCCCTCTGCCTCGAGGCAGGGTTGTCGCAGTCACGGCAGAAGCAGCTCTATGAGCTCGAGAAGGCGGCCCTGGCTTTGACCCGCCGCATCGTCGTGACAAGCACCACAACCGCCCGCACGCTCACCAACAACTTCGCCGTGCCCGCCGCCAAGATCACCGTCGCGGAGCCCGGTACCGACCGGGCCAGCCGCGCTCGAGGCACGGGCAACCCGCCGCAACTGCTGGCTGTCGGCTCGATCGTGCCGCGCAAGGCCTACGATGTGCTGGTTCAGGCTCTTGCCCCGCTGGCCGCGCGCGACTGGCGCCTCAGCATCGTTGGCGCAACCGATCGCAGCCCTGAAGCGCTAGCGGCCCTCGAGAGTGCCATCGGCCAATCCGGCCTTGCCGACCGCATCAAGCTTGCCGGTCCCGCAGGGCCGGCGGCGCTTGACGCCCACTACGATGCCGCCGATCTCTTCGTCATGTCGTCTCTATACGAGGGTTACGGGATGGTGCTCGGCGAGGCGATGGCGCGTGGCCTTCCGATCGTGTGCACGACCGGTGGCGCGGCCGCCGACACGGCGCCGGATGCGGCCGCGCTCAAGGTGCCGCCTGGTGATGCTCCAGCCCTCAGCGATGCCATCGCCCGACTGCTCGATGATGCCGCCTTGCGCCATCGCATGGCGGATGCAGCCTGGGCCGCAGGACAAAGCCTGCCCGGCTGGGAGCGCACCGCCGCCCTGATCGCCGAGGCTGTCAAGGACGCAGCACAATGAGCGGATTTTCTCCCGAATGGCTGGCCCTGCGCGAGCCCGTCGACCACCGCTCGCGCAACCACGACCTGGCCCAGGCGCTGAGCGCGCACTTCCAGGCGCGTGAGACGATCGAGGTTGTCGATGTGGGCTGCGGGACCGGCTCCAACCTGCGCGCAACTGCGCCGCTGCTTCCTGCTTCCCAGCGCTGGACCCTGGTCGACTACGACCCGGTTCTGCTGCAGGCGGCGCGCGCCGCGCTCATGGACTGGGCCGACAGCGCGGCCGTCACCGGGGAGGAGCTGGCCCTGAGCAAGACCGGCAAGCAGATCACCGTGACCTTCCGCCAGGCGGACCTCAATCGCGATCTCGACGCGGTGCTGGCCGGCAGGCCGTCCCTTGTCACGGCGTCCGCATTATTCGATCTCTGCTCGGCAACCTTCATCAAGAAGTTTGCGAACGTGGTCTCGAGCCACCGCGCCGCGTTCTACACCGTGCTCACCTACAACGGCATCCAGCGCTGGACGCCGCGCCATCCGAGCGACGGGGCCATGATCGCGGCCTTTCACGCGCACCAGATGACCGACAAGGGCTTCGGTCCCTCAGCCGGCCCGACGGCACCGGCACACCTTGCCGACGCCTTCCGCCTTGCCGGCTACAGCGTGCTGGAAGGCGACAGCCCGTGGACCCTGGGCCCCTCCGACCAGAAGCTCATTGCCGATCTCGCTTCAGGCTTCGCGTCTGCAGTGCGTGAAACGCGCAAGGTCGACGCCAAGGATGTCGACGCGTGGGCAAAGATTGCCCGCACCGGCTCCGTGGTCGGTCACACCGACACGCTCGCGTTCCCCGGATAGCTCGCGTCAGTCCCTGCGCAAGCTCGGCAGCATGCGGCTGAGCACACCATCCTGGCGAACGAAGTAGTGGAACATGGCGGCCAGGAAATGGACGGCGGCCATCAGCACCAGCAGCATTGCCAACCAGAAGTGGACCAGGAAGGTGGTCGAGGCTGCATCGGAGTTCTCAGCCACGATCCCAGGCAGCGGCATGCCGAAAATGCTGAGGGCGGGATACTGCGAGATGCCGATATAGCCGACGATCGGAATTACGAGCAGCAGAACGTACAAGCTCCAATGATTGAGATGGCTGGCGATCCTCTGCCACCACGTGATGGTGGGCTCGTCGGCCGGTGCTCCGTGCGTCAGCCGATAGAGAAGCCGCGCCAGCACCATGAAAAAGATGATGATCCCGATGAGCTTGTGGGTGCTGTAGAGATTGTTGGTCGTGTCGTTCCACAGATCCAGCACGTTGCCGCGGTAGGCCATGTAGAGCCCCAACGGTACCTGGATCACGACAAGCAGAACCGTCCACCAGTGGAAGCGGCGTGCGGTCGGGCTATAGATTTCGACCGGGGCGTGTTGCGTCTGCGTGCGCTCCATGATCGACCCCTTTGAGCTGGCTCCTCAGATCACAGTCAAATAGCACATCGCCATCGGCGAGCACATGCACGTGTGTCATCGGCCTCAATGCCTGTGTCAGCGAGGCGATCGGCTCGAGCGAAATTCCGGGCTTGCCGGATCCCAGGATCACCGGCGCAACCAGCACATGCAGCCTGTCGATCGCACCGGCATCGAGGAACCCCGATATGGTGCGAGCACCACCCTCGATCAGAAACGACTTGAGTCCCCGCTCCCACAAGGCGGCGATCAACGACGTCGGCGGAATGCCGCCGTCCTGTCGCGCGATGCGCACAACCTCGACGCCGGTCGCGTGGTCTGGCCCTTCGGCGCATACGACGATGCGGCGACAGCCGTCCTCGGCAAGGCACTGGGCCGAGGGCGGGACGCGACCCGTCGGATCGATGACGACCCTGGCCGGGTTGCGGCCCTGGATGCGGCGCACGTTGAGCCGAGGGTTGTCCGCAACGACCGTTCCAACGCCCACGATCACCGCATCGACCGCGGCGCGCAAAGCATGCACATGATCGAGCGCGGCATCCCCGTTGATCCACTGGCTTTCGCCCGACAGCGTTGCAATCCGCCCATCCAGCGATTGTCCGAGCTGCGCCACGACAAACGGCTTGTCGCGGGGGGCTTGGGCAATGCGCGCAATGGCGGCGACGCTTGCGGCGCAGGCGTGAGAGGCAAGAGGAGGCGACATCGCGGCAACTTGGCCCTGCAATTGTGACCGCCGGCGGGCGCTCGGGCGAGCAACCGCCAGGGTTGCGCAAGAGAATCGGCCCGCGGCGTCAAGTCAAGTATATACGGGCCCAAGCGGCAGCTCGATGAACGAGCCGCAAGTTCTTACTGCCCCGATTAACGATCTGCGGGTGTGCAACGCAGTGCCGAGGGAAAAAGCCTTGAGAGCGCAGGTCGACGCTGACCTGCACGGGCCCGCCAGGGAGGCATTCTGGCCGTCGGCGCTGGCCTATGTGGCCTGCTTCTGCTTCATGACATGGCCGTGGCTGTCGGGCCGCGTCACCATTCCATGGGATGCCAAGGCGCATTTCCAGCCGCAGATCCAGTTTCTCGCCGACAGCCTTGCTCGTGGCGAATCGCCGTTCTGGAACCCGTACGTCTTCTCGGGGCACCCCCAGATCGCCGACCCGCAATCGATGATCTTCTCGCCGCCTTTCCTGCTGCTGGCGCTGCTGAATGGCAGCCCGAGCCTGTGGGCCGTCGATCTGACACTCCTCGTCGCCATGTGCGCCGGTGGCCTTGCCCTTCTGGCGTGGTTCCGCGACCGGGACTGGCACTGGTGCGGTGGTTTGATCGCCGCCATCGCCTTCAGCTTCGGCGCCGCCATGGCGTGGCGCATCCAGCACATCGGGCAGGTCCTGAGCCTCGCCTACCTGCCGATCGCCCTGCTCTGCCTCGATCGTGCTATCGCTCGCGGCTCGCTGCTGTACGGCGCAGTAGGCGGTCTCGTCGGCGCGTTCATCGTGCTGGGCCGCGATCAGATTGCGCTGCTCTGCGTCTATCTGCTCGCTGCCTACGTGCTGTGGCGGCTCATTGGCGAGCGAACCCACCCCGTGCCGCTGCTGCGCCGCCTGCTGCCGCTTGCGGTTGGCGGGCTCGTCGCCGTCGCCGTGGCTTTCGTCCCGGTGGTGCTCACCGCGCTGCTGGCGGGCGAGTCGAACCGGCCGGAGATCGACTACATCGGCGCCGGCCGCGGCTCCCTGCATCCCGCCTTGTTGCTGACGCTCGTCACGCCCAACCTGTTCGGCGCCGCCGGCGACATGGCCGACTACTGGGGACCGCCGAGCTACGCTTGGCAGGGCACCGACCTCTTCATCGCCCAGAACGTGGGTGAGCTGTACGTCGGCGCTATCCCGCTGCTGCTCGTTCTCGGTGCCTTGGCCGCAGGGTGGTTGTGGGCGCGTGAGATTCGGTTCTTCACGTGCGCCCTCGCCGTGATGCTTCTGTACGCCCTGGGCTGGTACACACCGGCCTTCCGCGTCATGCACGAGCTCCTGCCCGGCGTCAGCCTGTACCGCCGTCCGGCAGACGCCGTCTTCCTTGTTGGCGGCATGGCCGCGATCGTGGCCGGCTACGCCGCACACAGCCTGGCTACCCGCCCATGGCTCGAGCTGACGCGCCAGCAGTACCTCGCGGTGGCCGGCACCTTTTTGCTCGCGCTTCTTGCTGCGGTCGTGCTCGGCGTGCAGCTCGATCGCATCGGCCGCGTGCCTGTGCCGTTGGGTCTTGCGGCAGCAACATTCGCTGCGGCTGTCGTCGTGCTGGCCTGGGCTCGCAATCGCATGGTGCTCACGCCTCGAGCTGCAGTGCTGGCGCTCGCTGCTTTCACGGCTGCGGATCTGGCCTGGAACAACGGCCCCAACACGTCCTCGGCAATGCCACCCGCACACTACGATGTGCTGGAGCCCGCGACGCGCAACGAGACGATCGCACTGCTCAAGGCCAAGGTCGCGGCCGATGCCAGCGCTACGCGCCGAGATCGCGTGGAGCTAGCCGGTCTGGGTTTTCACTGGCCCAACGCCAGCATGACCCACCGGCTCGAGAATACGCTCGGCTACAATCCGCTGCGCTTGCGCCTCTATAGCAACGCAACCGGCGCCGAGGACCACGTTGGCCTGCCCGACCAACGCAAGTTCTCGGCCCTGATGCCGTCCTATCGCTCCCGGCTCAGCAACCTGCTGGGGCTGCGTTACATCGCGACGGGCGTCCCCATCGAGCAGATCGACAAGCGCCTTCGTGCAGGCGACCTTTCCTTGGTTGCTCGCACAACCGATGGCTTCATCTACGAGAATCCCGACACGCTGCCGCGTGTTCTCTTTGCTCACGAGGCGCGGCCTGAAGACTTCGACAGCCTGCTTGCCGCCGGCAACTGGCCGGACTTCAACCCCGCACAAACAGTGCTTCTCGGCACCCCTGCGGTCAGTGTCCAAGTCCGCCGGCCAGGGACTGCCGAGATCAGGACCTATCGCAACACCGAAATCGTCGTCGACGCCGACAGCCGGGATGGAGGCTGGGTCGTGCTCAACGATGTCTGGCAACCCTGGTGGTTCGCCGAGGTGGATGGGAAGGAAGCGAGGCTGCTGAGAGCAAACGTGCTCTTCCGGGCGGTTGAGGTTCCGCCCGGAAGGCACACAGTTCGCTTTGAATTTCGTCCGTTACGCGGCGCCTGGATCGAGCTGCGCCGCCGGATGAGAGGCAAGTGAGGCGCCGGCTCAAAGCTGGTGAGCCATGCGCTCCTTCTTGGTCGACAGATAGCGCTTGTTGTACGGCGTCGGCTCGGAGATCACCGGCAGCCGCTCGGCGACAACAATGCCGGCAGCCCGCAGTGCGTCGACCTTGGCCGGATTGTTCGTCAGCAGCTTGATCCGGGGGAAGCCCAGATCGAACAGGATCTGCGCGGCGAGGTCGTAGTCGCGTGCGTCGATCGGCGCGCCGATCTCGACATTCGCATCGACCGTATCGAGCCCCTGATCCTGCAGCGCGTAGGCCCTGATCTTGTTGACGAGCCCGATCCCCCGGCCCTCATGGAAGGGCAGGTAGATCAGCACGCCGTTCGGCACCTTGGTGATCCGCGCCATCGCCGCCTGGAGCTGCGCATAACAGTCGCAGCGCAGGGAATGGAAGATGTCGCCGGTCACACAACCGCTGTGCACGCGCACAACCGGAATGTCCGCGATGCTCGCGTCGGCACGGTTGATGAGCACCATGGCCTGACAGTTGGGATCGAGCCCCTGATAAGCGCGGGCCTCGAGTTGCAATTCCTGTCCCTGGAACTCGATTGGCAAAACAGTCTGGGCGGACCAGTCGATATCCAGCTTCACTGACTTCACAGCAGTCGATCTCATCCGCGCCTCCAAGCGAAGCGCAGCGCGCATATGCCATCAGGAACGTGGCTACGTAAAGACATTGCGATGTCCCAGTCTGTTGCTTGTGCGGATGCGGGGGTATCCGCTTCCCAGGCTCGGTGCGGGCCAAGTGCTCCCGTGTTAACCATGCCGTGTGCCCGCCCGACATTGACCATAGAGAAGCGGATCGTTGCTGAACCATAGATGAATGACGGTTAGCGCCTTGCCGCACCTGATCAAACAGCACGATCCGGGTCACCGCTTGCCGCGGAAGGCGCCGTACCGCATGCCGAGATAGGCAAAGACAGTCGCGACAATCGACGCCGCGATCAGGGCCACAAACGGCAGTGTCGCCGGCCGGACAAGAATGATGGATGCGAACACGCCGTAGTTGATGGCTGCCGTCGTCCAAGCGACTGCGGCATAGCGCGCGAACTCATTGAGGCTCGGTCGCGACCTGAGGGCGAACGTCAACGTGCGGTGTGCGAGCCAACCCACCACCATCGCGCACGATATGGCAATGAGCCGCGCCAGTAGGGGGCTCAGGTGCAGCAACCGGACACCGACCTCGAGCACGGTTGCATCGACCGACAAGGCGATCAGGCCGGAGACGAGAAATCCTCCCCAGTGCCGGCCGGCGGACCGTGTCGAAAACGAGCGGATGGCGTCATTTCGCTCGTCCATGTCTCAATCCGGCGTCCAGGCGATGGAAAGCCCGTCGGCTGCCCTCGAGGGTCGCCATAAAAGCGTTGCCAGCTCATGTGCTTGCATGATGGCGGCCAGCTCGTCCTCCCTCCGCCGCGCAATCGGATCGGCCGGACTTGAGGCGGCGTCGGAATATCCCGGATGGCACATGACGAGATGGTGTCGCCCGCCCAGCCGCAGCGCCGCGTCGAGCTCCGCCGCGTAGGACCGGCGGCCATCGAACGACGAGACACCGGCGAAGGACGTATTGGTCGCAAACCCCTCGGCCCGAGCCGCCGCGCCAAACCCGGCACTCAACGCCGAGATCAGAAGCGCCTTGGCGCCA
>JBLNBZ010000034.1:0-11327 GCA_050260355.1 Bacteroidota bacterium
GGAACAGTCGGGACCCAGATGCATATCCGCTTGCTCTGACTTCGTTCCGTCCGACCGCCCGCTCTCACTGACATACGTGTGACCATGCACACCCGCGCATGGCTCCGCTTTTCTGCGGCGACCGCCCGGGCTAGGCTCGGTGTGCGCAACGCAAGGGAAGCGCCGCAATGACTGATCGCTTGCCGCTCGACGGCATTACCGTGCTCGACGTCTCCTCCTTCATTGCGGCGCCGGCAGCAGCGGTGGTGCTGGGCGACTACGGCGCCGACGTCATCAAGGTGGAGCAGCCCGGCGAGGGCGATCCCCACCGCACCAACATCGAGCTGACGAGCTTTCCCAAGGCCGCGGTGAACTATCCCTGGCACTTGGACTCGCGCAACAAGCGCTCCATCGCGCTGGACCTGAAGATGCCGGCCGGCCGCGCCGCCCTCGACCGCCTGATCGAGCGCGCCGACGTGCTGATCACCAACTTCCCGTTCCCTGTGCGCGAGCGGCTCGAGCTCGCCTACGACGACGTCAAGCACCTCAACCCGCGGCTCATCTATGCCTCGTTCTCGGGCTATGGCGAGGAGGGGCCGGACAAGGATCAGATCGGCTTCGACTCGAACGCCTTCTTCGCGCGCTCCGGCATCCTCGACAGCGCCCGCTACGCGGACCAGCCGCCCGGCGTCGCACTCCCGGCAGCCGGCGACCGCCCGTCCGCCATGGCCTTTCTCTCCGGCATCCTGATGGCGCTGCTGCAACGCGAGCGCACGGGCCGCGGCACCTGCGTCTCGAGCTCACTGCTCGCCAACGGGCTGTGGGCGAACGGCGTGCATGTCCAGGCGGCCCTCGTCGGCGGCTTCCTGCCGCCGCGCCCGCCGCGCACCACCCCGCGCAGCGGCATCGCCAATTTCTATCAGGCCCGCGACGGGCGCTGGATCCTCCTCTCGGTCGTGCGCGAGGACAAGATGTGGCCCGCCTTGTGCCGCGCGCTGGAGCGGCCGGACCTGGAGCAGGACCCGCGCTTTGCCGACACGCCCACGCGGCGCCGCAACGCCGCGGCCTTGACCGAGATTCTCGACGGCGTGTTCAAGACCCGCGACTGTGCCGACTGGGTGCGCCTCTTCAAGGCGCACAACCTCCCGCATGCGCCGGTCGCGCGCGCCGAGGACATCCCTCATGACACGCAGGCCGTCGCCGCCCGCGCCGTCGTCGAGACCGCCAATCCCGAGATGCCGCGCACGCTCGCCGCTCCGTTCCAGATCGCCGGCGTCGAGGCCCGCAAGGCCGGACCCGGCCCCGCGCTCGGACAACATACCGACGAGATCCTGCGTCAGGCGGGATTCACACAAGCCGAGATCACCGCCCTGAAGGCGAGCGGGGCGGCGGCCTGATGCTCATTCGGCGCAAGGAGAGCAACTGATGGCGCTTCGACTAGTGATGCGTCTCCTCGCCGTTCTGTGGATGGCCATCGCCTTCCTTTACGCGCCCCGAGCCTTGGCCGCCGAGGACCGCTGCCTCGCCGTGGCGCGCGCGCCGAGTCTCGTCCACCCGGCGCAACTGCGGCTGGCACAGCTTCAGAACGGCGAGGTGCGGATCAGCTACGTCGGCCACTCGACGTTCCTGATCGAAAGCGAGCGCGGCGTGAAGATCGCCACCGACTACAACGACTATGTGCGCCCGCAGGTGGTGCCCGACATCGCCACCATGAACCGCGCGCACAGCACGCACTACTCCAACTGGCCCGACCCCGGCATCCGCTACGTGCTGCGCGGCTGGAACCCCGACGACGGGCCGGTCCACCACGACGTGACGCTCGAGGACGTGCGCGTGCGCAACGTGCCGACCAACATCCGCGACTGGTCGGGCGGCACGATCGAGTATGGCAACTCGATCTTCGTGTTCGAGATCGGCAACCTGTGCGTCGGGCACCTCGGCCACCTGCATCACACGCTGACCTTGCAGCAGCTCGCCCAGATCGGGCAGCTCGACGTCGTCCTGGTGCCTGTCGACGGCAGCTACACGCTCGACCTCGACGGCATGATGGAGGTGCTGCGCGCGCTGAAGGCGCGGCTGATGATCCCCATGCACTACTTCTCGAGCTTCACGCTGCAGCGCTTTCTCGACCGCGCGCGGGGCGAGGAGTTCGAGATCGTGCGCCAGGAGGTGCCGACCACCGTCGTGTCGCGCACGACGCTGCCGAAGCGGCAGCAGGTGCTCGTGCTGCCGGGCAGCTGACCCACGCCCGCGGCGACCTCAATTACGTGGGTTGCCGAAGTCGCGCGAAGACGTCGCGCGTCGCACGCCGCCATCCATTTCAAGTCTATTTTTTGGATGTTGAGCCGGCGTTACGAGATACCAAGATCGGTGCGAGTGAGGCTGCTATGACATTCCCAGATCTCGCAACGAACGCCTCATTCGGAGAGGCGCTGTGGATCGTGAGGGGCTTGCTTTTTTGACTGCCACCCCGCCATTCGCCTACAACATCTGTCGCACGTCGCCTGAGGGAAATTGCGGCGCCAGTGGCAGGCAATGGCAGCGGCTGCGATGACAGACTGGAAACGGGGTGGCTGGACCGGTAGCCTTAACGGCTGGGTCCGCCGGGAAATCCAAGAGCACTTTCGCGAGAACCCTATCGCTCGTCGCACACGTTACTCGTTTGGCCTGCGCGCACTTCACCGTGTCTTTGATGATGCGTCATTCCTAAGGTTCGTCGCCATTTACGCCGCCTTCGCGCTTTTGACGGGGCTGGCAGAGGTCGCCGTCGCAGCCTACGCGCCACACTGGATTCCGCGTTGGGCGGGCAACGAGATCAAGCAGTTCCTGACGAACGTCGCAAGCTACCTAATCTCGGCCCAGGTCAGTGCGCTTGGCGTGATTTCCATCGCAATCGGTTTGGTCACGATCATTGCACAACGTGAAAATGCCTCCACTGATGTTCAAGTTTATTACCACGAGTCCCTTTCTTTCGGGCTGGTTGCCAGCTCGATTGCATTGCTAACCGTTTTGTGCGCACAGCTGCTGTGGCCCGTTCAGTTCACAGTCCACTGGTTCGGGCACGGCACAGGCCTTCTCTTTTTCAAGGCGCTGCTGACCGTCGTGCATATGAGTTGGATGCTGCTCAATCTCGCTGGCCTTGCGCATTTCGTCGCTACCACCCTGGCATTTGTCCAGCAAAAGGCGCGCGAGCAACAACGCGAACAGTATACGACCAACGTCGTCGTGCCTGTGGAAATGAGGAGAAGGCTGCGCGAGCAGCTCTTTCTTATGGCGGGTCCTGGCTTCGTCAAGGAAGCCTGTTTGGCTGCCACGGCGGGAAACAGAGAGCCGACAGTCTATCTCGGCAACGATTTTGACGGGGCCGGCGCTATCGAAATTCCGCTCAAAGTGCGAAAGGGCGTTGTGCTTGCTGATGTCCGTATGGTGTTGGTGCGATGGGCAGTCTGCCGGTGGTTGAGGCGTTGCGTGGCGGCTCACAATGATCAGCAGGAACGGGTCAGCGGACTTACGCATGAGCCGCTGCTTCTCTTCCCGCCCCGCCTGGATACCGCTCCCGAGCCACAGAAGGGCCTTTGCCGGCGGCGGGGTGGCGTTCCGATGACAAGAATGGAGCGATTGGTATTGCGCTACGCCTTCAAGTTTCGGAGGAAGCGCGATGAGCCGTGAGCTGCCGACCCCGGATCAGATCCTTGAGGAGCTCGCCGACAAGGCGGCCGTCCACATCGACAGGATTGCGCCAGTCGCGTTTGATGCCGCCTTTGAGGAGCTGACCCGCTATCACCGCTTTCTTCTGAGCGTCCATGCATCGCGAACCCCCGACGGGAAGCCATTCAATTATGCCGCCGTCCCGGGCGAAGCATGGCACGCGCCCCACAACGAGTGGATCAGCCAGTACCGCGGCCTGTTCGAGCGCGCCGCCAATCGCATCGGTGACGCACCCGACTTCTTCGAGAAGCTTGCTCACACGCCGCTGCGGCTCCTTCCGCGCCGGGACGAGCCGCGGCTCCCGGATGATGTTATTGGCGCCATTTTGGACCTGAACCTCATCCTCATTCACCGGCTTGAGGCTTGGGTTACGAAGCGCACCGTCACAGAAACTGTCGCTGGAGATTCAGCTAGTCCTCGGCTCCACCTAGCGGGCTCTGACGCGAAGGCCTATGCCAATCTGTTGCCAAACATTATCGGCGCATGGGAAAGCCTTCTCCAGGCAACACCAGAACTGTACCGCTGGCGCGATGAGCGCGAAGGTCCAGATGAGCAACGATGGAACACTTTGCGTGCGAGCTGGCCCTTCCTGTGGCAGCATCTTCGCAATACGGCATACATGCTCGCTGTGGCGGTCTGGAATGAGGATGAAACTGGAACCGCGTGGTTGCGCGATGCTCTTGTGCGCTGGCCGCGTGCGCTGAGCCACTGTCTTACGGATCGAGCTGATCTGCTTCAGCGCCGGCTTCTGTTCCCTGACATCGCTTCGCTTGATCTGACTGCTGCGCAGGCGCGCATCAGGCCACTGTTGCCCCAACACATGCCTGTTCCCACTCCTGATGAGTTATTCAATGCCATGCTGCAAGGTGCACATGACGATGTGCTGCTTCTAACGTCGGCCCTTCTCCTGTTGTGGTCCATGGAGGGCAAACAAGCGAGCGACATTGGCGCCAGAACAGCTGCCGAATTGCTCCGCAAAGAGCTCCAGGACCCTGACGACGAACTCCACCGCACACCTCAAGACAAGACGTTTAGGTGCCTTATGATGGACATCGTGCGTCTTGAAATTGCTGGCGACCGGCGTCCGGACGGCACCTATGGAGCAACCCTCGACCATCTGGTCGAAAAGCTCGACAACATGACCGAACGCCGTGTGGTTCCAGGTCGCGTCTTTACTCCTTCAACCTTGCACGGGCGCGACGGCATACAGACCGCCCTCTTGTCGATGCTGCTTGCACGGGTTCCTGAAGCTGACGACCCATTGCTAACCCGCGTCAAAGACCTCGCCAAGAATGAGCCTGGGCTGCCGACCGGTGACCGCTCCCTGCGCGACCTTCTTCACGGTCTTGACCGCTTCACCAAGCTGCTTGAGACGCCCCCGCCCACGCTGCAGCGCGGCCTCACCCTCCTAAAGCCCGATGCAGACCCTGCTCTGGCTGGAGAGCGGCTCAAATTGATCCTAACGGCAATGGTCGCGGCCATTGAAGGCGAGCGCACCGCCCGGCTTCGTGCAATGCCAATCAGCGAACGCGCGATCGGCGAGTTACGAGACGCTGTCGAGAATTCAATGCTGACGTCTCCGGGCGGCATGTTCTTCTTCCGCGGCTTCTCAATCACAAGGACGCCGCCGAGCCCTGAGGCCGAGCTCATCACGTCCCGCTTCAACGGTTTGTCCAAAGCACAGTTCGTTGATCCGCCTATGGAATGGGAGAGTGTTGGGTTCACGAAACACTATGCCCAACAGGTCTCCGCTCAGGCAGGTCAACGTGTCTGGAATCTCTTTACACGACGGCACCGCGAACCAGCGTCCATTGCTGCTCGCATCGAAGACCCTGCATTTTGGCAGCAGATCAAGGCTCTCGCTGACGGGGTTGGTGCCGAACCCATGTTGATAGTTTCGCGGCAAGCCGAAGGACGCGCCCTCAGACAATTCGTCTACCAACTGCGAGAGCCGCCAAACGGTCTGACAATCGAGCGAAACAACCGGCAGGACATGGGTAATTCATACATCGCGACCGTCGATGGTGTTGACGTTTTCGGAGCCGACTTCACTGCCGGCACGGCCTGGTTGTTCTCGCCCTATATTCTGCAAGCCGTGGAATACGCTCAGCTAGACGCCGAGGCACACATCATCACGCTTCGATTTGAGCCAGGAGAGGACCTCAAAGGCCCGCTGATCGCGGAATTCAAGCAGCGTGCAGTTTGGGCTGACTGGCCGATCTACGAAATCCGCTGTGAAGACCCGGCCGAAGCCCCATGAGGCCGCGCACTCCAAGCCTCAAAGTGCAAGCTCTTAATGTTTACTTAAGTCCGCTTGTCAAGCTGTAGCGGGCGTGAGAGCCCATCGGTGATCCCCATGGCTGGTATAAGCGCCACATCCCCATCCTCTGCGTCGCACCCCCCAACCACGCCACACGCACCATCACCCCGCGCGCAGCGCGTTGCGATCCTTGATCTCGGCGCGGCGCTGCATGGCCCAGCCGTAGTTGCTCGGCCACAGCTTGCGATCGGGATCGGCGCCGAGCGCCTCGGCGGCGTGCAGCGCCCAGAACGGGTCGTACATCAGCTCGCGGCCGACGGCGATGAGGTCGGCGCGGCCCTGCTGCAGAATCGCCTCGGCCTGATGCCCCTCGACGATGACGCCGACCGCCATGGTCTTGACGCCGGCCTCGCACTTGAGCCGCTCCGCGTACGGCACCTGGAAGCCGGGCCCGCGCTCGGCGCGCGTGGCGAGCGGCTTGCCGCTGTCCGTGGCGCGATAGGCGGGCGGCCCCGCGACGCCGCCGGCCGAGCAGTCGACCACGTCGACGCCGCGCGCCGCCAGCTCGCGGGCGAGCACGACGGAGTCGTCGAGCGTCCAGCCCTGCGGCGGACCGTCGACGCACGAGATGCGGCAGAACAGCGGCAGCTCCTGCGGCCAGGCGGCGCGCACGGCCTCCACCACCTCGAGCGGAAAGCGCATGCGGCCCGCGCGGTCGCCGCCGTAGCGGTCGTTGCGCTTGTTGGCGAGCGGCGACAGGAAGCTGTGCAGCAGATAGCCGTGCGCGGCGTGGATCTCGAGCACGCGGAAGCCCGCTGACGCGGCGCGCCGCGCTGCTGCCGCGAATGCGCCAACCGTCTCGGCGATCTCGCCTTCGGTCAGTGCTTTCGGCGTGGGCCAGTCGGCGCCGACCGGCTCGGCGGACGGGGCGACCGTTTCCCACGGCTGCTCGCCGCGCGCAGCATCGAGCGGCGCACCGCCGGCCCAGGGCGGCTGCGCGGAGGCCTTGCGGCCGGCGTGCGCGATCTGGATGGCGGGCACGGCACCGAGCGACGCGATGTAGCGCACGATCGGCGCGTAGGCTTCCGCCTGGGCGTCGTTCCAGATGCCGCAGCAGCCGTGCGAGATGCGGCCGCGCGGCTCCACCGCGGTGGCTTCCGTGAACACGAGGCCGACGCCGCCGCGCGCGAACGCGGACAGGTGCGACAGGTGGAAGGCATCGGCAAGTCCGTCCTTGGCCGAGTACATGCACAGCGGCGAAAGCACGACGCGGTTCGGCAGCGTGACCGACCGCAAGGTGATGGGCGTGAAGAGAAGCGGCTTGGCCGTCATGCGTTGTCCCGATGTGGAAAGGGCGGGACCTTCATAGTGCCGGACCGAGGCTCACGGTCAACCTTGGTTTTGCGGTGCTGTGCGTGCGCCCACCCTCGCCGTCGCACCGCCGTGCACTCTATCGGAGCGGAAAGACCCCGGCTCATTCGCGCCAAAGGCGCGATGGCCGGGGCCGCAAGGCTTGCAGGGGTGCGCGAGTATCGCGTCGCCGAGCACAGCCGCCCCGCAAATGTCATCCTCGGGCTCGGCCCGAGGATCCATCTCTCCACGAGCGCATGTCCTAGATAAGGACGCCCCCCTCCACCGCGGTCCTGGAAGCCGCGCTTGGAGCGCGGCTATCCGGGATCTTCCCGGCTAGTTCATTCATGGACAATTTCAGAAAAACGTACTATTCTGTACTCCATCCGGAGAACGAGCCATGCCTGCCGCACTCAAACAACGCCGGTCCTTGCATCAGAACAGCATGGCCGCGGGCATGCGCGCGTTTTTCGCCATCGCGGATAAATGGCGCCTTTCCAACGACGAGGCGATGATCCTGCTGGGCCGCCCCGGCCGCACCAGGTTCTACGCGTGGAAGAAGGGCGAGGTCGGCGAGATCAACGATCTCGATCTGGCGAGCCGGATCAGCTACGTGCTCGGCATCTTCAAGGGGCTGGAGACGCTGTATCAGCGTCCCGAGATGGCCGATGCGTGGGTGCGCCAGCCCAATGCCGCGTTCGGCGGCCAGTCGGCGCTCGACAGAATGCTGGGCGGCCAGATGGTCGATCTGGCGAGCGTGAGGGATTACCTCGACAGCGTCGCGGCGAGCGGCTGGTGAAGAAGCCCCGCGGCCCCGCCATAGACGCGGCAACCGTCGCGCAGATCGCTGTGCGCCGCGTGCGCTGGAAGTCGACGTTCCGGCTCGTGCCGGTGCGCTATCCTCCCATCTCGTTCTTCGAGCGTATCGCCGATCCCGCCGACTGGGACGCGCTCTACGAGCTCGAGGCGCTGACCAATCCCAGGCTCCGGCAGGAGGTCGGGCAGATCAGCATCGTTCCGGCCGAGCGGCGCGTGTCGGGCCCCGGCGCATCGGTGGTCATGGCGCCCTTCACGCACGTCAGTCCGCGCAGGCCGACGCGGTTCTCCGCCGGAGAATATGGGGTCTACTACGCGGGGCGCATGTTCGAGACGGCGTTGCGCGAGGTCGCCTTCCACATGGGCCGCTTCTATGCGTGCACGAACGATGCGCCGCATCAGGAGGCGTATCAGACCTACAAGGGCAGCTTCGACCGCGCGATGCACGACTTGCGCGGCGGCGCCTACAAGGCGTTTCTCGATCCCGATCCCGCCAACTACGGTCCGCCCCAAGAGCTGGCGCGACAGCTTCGCCAATCCGGCAGCAACGGCATCGTCTATCCGAGCGTGCGTCACGCAGGCGGCGAATGCATCGCCGTGTTCTGGCCCGATCTGGTGCCGCGCCCCATACAGACCAAGAAAATCACCTTGAAGTGGGACGGCACGGCGATCAGCCAGTGGTACGACCACGAGACGGACAGGTGGTCGCCGCTCTAGCCGCATTCCGATCGACCCGAGCCTCGGGGGTCTTTCCCGCCGATGAGGGCCACGGGTGGAGCGACTGCGTGATCACGACCGGGGAAGGTCCCGGATAGCCGCGTCAAGACGCGGCTTCCCGGATCGCGGAGGGAGGGGTTGCTCTCAACGCGCGCCGAAGAACTCGGGGCCGGAGCCGACGATCTTCGGATCGGGCGTGCCGACGGCCTTGCTGCTCTTGCCCTCGTAGTCGAGCGCGGAAAGCACCGTGCGCAAGGCCTCGAGGCGCGTGCGCCGCTTGTCGTTGGCGCGCAGCACGGTCCAGGGTGCGGCCGCGGTGTGCGTGAAGCGGAAGATGTCGTCCTTGGCCTTGGTGTACTCGTCCCATTTGTCGATGGCGGCCAGGTCGATCTCGGTGATCTTCCATTGCCGTAGCGGATCGTGCCGGCGCCGGTGAAAGCGCTTGAGCTGCATCTCGCGGCCGATGTCGAGATAGAGCTTGAACAGCTTGATGCCGTCGCGCACCTGCAGCTCCTCGAACTGGGGCGCATCACGCAAGAAATCGGCGAGCTGATCCTCGGTGCAGAAGCCCATCACGCGCTCGACGCCGGCGCGGTTGTACCAGGAGCGGTCGAACATCACGATCTCGCTCGCGCTCGGCATCTGCGAGACATAGCGCTGAAAGTACCATTGGCCAGCCTCCTGCTCCGTGGGCTTGGGCAGAGCCACCACGCGGGCGCGGCGCGGATTGAGATGAGCCGAGAAGCGGGCGATGGTGCCGCCTTTGCCTGCGGCGTCCCGCCCTTCGAACAGGATGACCAGCCGTCCCTTCTGCTTCTGCAACGAGGCATGCAGCTTGACGAGCTCGATCTGAAGGCGCTGGAGCTCCTCCTCGTAGTCCTTGCGCTTTAGCTTTTCATCGTACGGATAGCCGCCGCTGGTGAGCGCGGCCTCCTCGATCCATTTCGGCAGCTCGGGATCATCCAAGTCGAATTTCCCCGCCGCGGACGGCTTGGCCGTGGGCTTCGATCGCGTCTTTGCGGGCTTGTTCATGCATCAACCGGTGGAGAGGACAGCGAATGGCCAACTCTGCCGGGCAAAATCGATCCTGTCCCGTCCAAAAAAAGAGGACCGGAAGCAGTCCCCCGCGCTTCCGGTCCTCTCCCCCGCTGCCTTGCCACGACCCTCGTGGGCAAAGCGTAACCTTTAGAACAGGCTCACGCGCTCGCCGCCTCCTTGGCGACGGTCGGAGCGAGCACCGGCTCGCTGACCTCGCGCTCGCGGCGGCGCGGCTGCGGCGGCTGGAACGCGCGCCGCGCATGAAATTCGCAATAGGGCAGGCCAACCACCTTCTTCTTTCCGCAGAAGTGGAACTCGTTCTCTTGTGGATCCCCGATCGGCCAGCGGCAATCGCACTCGGTCAGCGTTTCGATGGACCGCCGTTCGGCCGGCGGGATCACCAGCTCCTCGACCGGCGGCACGTAAGGCTCGCTGTCCGCCTGGTAGAGCGCGCGCAACGCCGTATTGCCGACGGGGGCGTAACGCGGTTTGGCCAGCCGCTTGGCCGCAGCGGCGCGGGGTCGCGGGCGGTGACTTTTCATCCTGGACGTGGTGGCGCGGCCCGACAGTCCGAGCCGGTGCACCTTGCCGATCACGGCATTGCGCGTCACCTGGCCGAGGCGCCCTGCGATCTGGCTTGCGCTCAGACCTTCGGCCCAGAGCTTCTTCAGCAGTTCGACCCGCTCGTCATTCCAACCCATTGCCGTCTCCATGCAACACTGCGGCATGGCTCCGCTCGACGCAGAGTCCACCCTCTCCGGCCGAGCTCGTCAGGCGTGGTGCGAACGCGAGAAAACGCGCTCAGCAACCCGACCTGGGACCGACCATGCACACACACACTGATTGGGATTACGCGAAGACTTGAGACGCGAAACGCTGGCGGCGCGCGCAGACACAAGGCGCCAACTCAACGCTCGACAGCGACCAAGAAAAAAGCTGCCGAGTCAGGCCCGTACGAGGCAGCTGCAACACCGCAGCTTGAAGCGGCCCGACGGGGGAGAACCTACAATACCTAGACTTGGCCCGACAAGCTGATGCTCGCTGCGGCAACGCCATCGCGCGGGACACGTTGCCGAAGAGACACAATTTTGATTCACGACACGGTGATTTGCCAACTGCGTCGCGGCTTGCCGCGGCGTCGGCAATGGGCACCACACGCGAGCGCGCTCGTCATGCGCGGGCGTCGGCGTGTGCACGCTCGCTCAATCGCCCCCGGAAAGACCCCGGCTATTGCGCGCCAGAGGCGCGATGGCCGGGGACGCAAGACCGGAGGCGAGGATGTACTTGTTGGCGCCGCCACGCATCGCGCGTCGTCCGGCGACACAAGACTTGAGGGTTGCGGGAGTATCGGCGTCGCCAAGCACAGCCGCCCCGCAAATGTCATCCTCGGGCTCGGCCCGAGGATCCATCTCTCCACGAGCGCACGTCCCTAGATTAGGACAACCACCCTCCTCTTGCG
>JBLNBZ010000035.1:0-7749 GCA_050260355.1 Bacteroidota bacterium
CCAAGCACAGCCGCCCCGCAAATGTCATCCTCGGGCTCGGCCCGAGGATCCATCTCTCCACGAGCGCACGTCCCTAGATTAGGACAACCACCCTCCTCTTGCGGTCCCGGAAGCCGCGCTCGCGGCGCGGCATCCCAAGATCTTCCCCGCCCGTCCCAACCACTGCCTCACCACGCGCACCCATCAGCACGACAGACCCTTCCCTTGCGTCATCTCTGCACAGGCAAAGTCGGTCCCCCTCTCCCGCGAGGGCGAGGGAGCCCGCGTCCCGTGCGCTCGGTAAGGTTTTTAGGCGCGCCTGCGCTTATCGGACGCGTCCTTGGCCACCGCGCTGGCCGGCAGATCGTAGAGCTCGCCGTACTTGTTGCGCAGATACGCCATATACGGCCCGATGCTCATCGGCCCGCCGGTCGCCCGCTCGACCAGCTCGTCCGGTTTGAATTTGCGCCCGTGCCGATAGACGTTGTCCCGCAGCCAGCCGTGCAGCGTGCCGAGCTCGCCGGCCTCGATCTCGGCAGGTATCGCCGGATGAGCTCGCACGGCTGCATCGAAGAACTGGGCGCTCAGGATGTTGCCGATGGTGTAGCCCTGAAATCCTCCGCCGAGGGCCCCGGCGTACCAATGCACGTCCTGCAGGCAGCCGTCGCGATCGTCGGGCGGCACGATGCCGAGATCCGTCTCGAAGCGCGCCCGCCAGGCGTCGGGCAGGTCCTTCACGCGCAAGCGGCCCTCCAGCATCTCGACCTCGAGCTCGAAACGCAGCATCACGTGCAGATTGTAGGTGACCTCGTCCGCGTCGGTGCGGATGAGGGACCTCTCGACCTTGTTGATCGCGCGATAGAACGTCTCGAGCGGCACATCGCGAAAGCCGCCGGGAAAAGCAGCCTGCAATTGCGGATAGAAATGCCGCCAGAAGCCGCGGCTGCGCCCGACGACGTTCTCCCACAGCCGGGACTGGCTCTCGTGCACGCCGGCCGATACGCCTGACGCGAGCGGCGTACCTTCCAGCTCGGCCGCCACGCCCTGCTCGTAGAGCGCATGTCCGGCCTCGTGCAGCGTGGAGAACAGGGCCTCGCCGATGTCGTTCTCGCGCACGCGGGTGGTGATGCGAACATCGCCCGCGGAGAGCCTGGTGCAGAAAGGGTGGTGCGTCTTGTCCAGCCTGCCGCGCGTGAAGTCGTAGCCGATCCGCTTTGCCACGCCCGCGCTGAACTCGAGCTGCCGCGCCTCGGGAAAGCTCCCCCGCAAGCACGAGTCATCGGCAACGGGCTGCTCGGAGATGGTGCGCACGATCGGCACCAGCGCAGCGCGCAGCTCGCTGAACAGGGCGCGCACCTTGGCCGTCGTCATGCCCTCGTCGGGCCCGTCGATCAAGGGGTCCGCGACGTGCTCGTAGGGAGCGAAGAACTCCGCAAGCTCGCGGCTGAGGTCCACCGCCCTCTCGAGCAGCGGACGCATCGTGGCGAAGTCATTGGCGGGCCTCGCGCGGATCCAGGCATCGTACGACGATGAGCCGAATGCGGTGGCCCGCGCCACGTACTCGGACGGCACCTTGACGGCCTTCTCGAAATCCCGCCGCGCAATGCGGATCAGGCTCGCATCGTCCGAGTCATGAGGCAGGCTGTCGGCGAGCGGCGCGAGCTCATCCAGCAGCTTGCCCAGCCCCGGATCGGTGGCCCGCTCGTGCGCGAGCCGGCTGAGGATTGCGCCTTGGCGCGCCCGTGCGCCGGCACCTTGCGCCGGCATGTAGGTGGCCTGATCCCAGCCCAGCACGGACCCGGCGCCTGCGAGATCGCCGATTTCTTGCAGCCGCCGCTTCAGCTCCAGCAGCTTGCCGTCATAGCTCTTGCCCGGCTTCGCCTTGCGGGCTGATGCGCGGCTGCTCGACTTTGCCTTGGTCGTTTGTGCCATCTCGGACGGCCCTGTTTGCGGAGGGCCGGCACACTACCACGACCATGCCTCAGGTCGAGCCCAGGTCCGGCTCCGGTCCGCTGCGCCGCACATCAGCCTTCGCGTTGCCGTGTTGCGTCTTCTCCCACAGATAGGGAGATCGCATGAGCTGCAGCAGCGCCCGGTGGCCCGCCACTGAGATCAGCAGCCAATAGAGCGGCGTGAGCAGCGCGTGCCACGCGAGGCCAGGCCGGCCGCGGCGCACCACGGCGACAGCGCCCACCGCAATGCCGCTCGCATAGCCGACCGCGAGATTGAACACGGCGATCCACCACAGCCAGCGCTCGAGCGGACTGTGAGCCTCGGCAAACACGCCGCCGGTCGCCACCTCCATGGCAATGAGCGCGTAGCACAGCGGATGAAACAGCGCCGACAGCAGCATGCCGCCGATCAGGACGTGCAGGCCCGCGGAGCGCCGCCAGCCGAGGTCGCGCAGCAGCCGCCCCGGCTCGCGCGTGTGAACGAGGTAGGTCAGCAGCCAGCCCTTGAGCCACCGCGTTCGTTGCCGCATCCAGTTGTCGAGCCGCGCCGGCGCCTCCTCCCACGTCGTCGAGGCGAGCGTCGCTGCCCGCAGCCCGGCGCGCGCGATGCGAAAGCCGAGGTCGGCGTCCTCGGTCACGTTATAGGCATCCCATCCGCCCACGCGTCGCAACAGCTCGACGCGAAAGTGGTTCGACGTGCCGCCGAGCGGAAACGGTAGATCGAGCCGCTCGAGCGCGGGAAGGATGGCATCGAACAGCGCGGAGTATTCGAGCGTGAACTGCCGCGTCAGCCAGCTCTGGCGCGGATTGTAGATGTTCAGGCGTGCCTGAATGCAGGCCAGGCTCGGCTCGGCGCTGCGAAACATGGCGACCGCCTGCCGGATCTGTCCTGGCGCCGGCACGTCCTCGGCGTCGTAGACGACCACGAACTCGCCCCTCACCAGCTCCAGCGCGTAGTTGAGCGCCTTGGGCTTGGTGCGCGGGCCTCGATCGGGCACGACGATGACCTCGAAATTGCCGGGCAGGTCGAGCGCAGCTGCGGCGGCTCTCGTCTCCCTGTCATTGCTTTCGAGCACGAGCAGGATCTGCAGCTTCGCCGCCGGATAGTCGATCGCGGAAAGCGAGCGCACCAGCGCTGGCAACACCTCGGCCTCGCGCAGAAGCGGCACCAGGACGCTGTAGATCGGCAGGTCCTCGTCACGCTGCGGCGATGCCTCCGCCCGCTCAACACTGGCGTCCGGCGACGACAGAATTTGCACGACCGCCGCCGCGCGCAGCGCCACAACGCACAGGAACGGCACGGCCAGGATGGCCGCGAGAGCGGGCATGGCCATATCCGGCGCCGCCACCAGCCCTCCCAGCGCCATGCCCAGCAGCACCGCCGCAAGCACGAGCTGCCAAAGCCGATGCGGCGTACGCGCCGACAACGCGCGGTCCTGCCGCCAAAGCCCATTGATGGCCCGATCGATGAGCCACGGCGCAATCTGCCGCTCCGCCGACCGGCCCACATCCCTGCGGGTCGCAAGCGCGAACCGCCGCCCGCTTGCACCCGACGAGGCCGCAATCGACTGCAACGCCCGCGGGGTGAAGCTGCGCGCCTCGATGACAACGATCTAGCGGTCGTCGAACGTCGCGCTCATGACCTTCGGCCATGGCGGGTAGGCCGTGAGCGTGCGCGGAGCGGCCGGCCTGCGTCTGTCCACCACCTGCAGACCCAGGTGCTGCGCCAGCGCGCGCACATAGTCCTCCTCGGACACCCAGCCGAGCACGATGAGAGCCTCGTGCAAGGCAACGCGCCAGGCCCGCGCGATCACCTCCGCGCGCCGCAACGAGGCCGCATCCAGGTGCCGGTGCAGCAAAAAGGCATACTCGCCGTCCGGCGGCCGGACCTGGGCACCCGCAGAGCGATGTTGGCGAACGCGGCGCAGCCGGGCTAGAATCCCCGCCGAATCCCGCGCTCCACGCGCAACGCGCCTTTCCCTCGCCCTGTCGGAAACGACAGCAGCGTTGTCCCGCCGGTTGACGAGCATTGAGATGAACCCGCCGCAGCCGCCTGCTCGGCCGATCCGATGGCTGCGAGACCGCCGCCGTCGACGCCGCCCAATGCTTGCCGCTCTGGCGTGCTCGCGCGCGACTGGCCTGACCCCGAGACGTCGGAAAGACCAAATGACCATCGCGAGCATATCGCGCCGGCTCTTCAGCGCAAGCCTCGCCGCGTGGCTGATCATGCTCGCGCCGGCGGCGGCACAATCGCCACCCTTGACAAACACGGGCGACCTGCCGCGCCGGTCCGCCATCCGCTTCCTGACCGACAGCGAGTTTCCGCCGTTCCACTACTACGACGAGGACGGCGCGCTCACCGGCTTCGACGTCGATATGGCGCGCGCCATCTGTCTGGAGCTCAGCGCCACTTGCGATATCAAAGTGCGCCCCTGGGAGGATCTGCTGCCGGCGCTGCGGCGCGGCGAGGGCGACGCCGTCGTCGCCTCGCAGGTGATCACGCCCCAGGCGCTCGCACAGGTCGATTTCACCGACCCCTACTATCACACCGCGGCCTGGTTTGCCGGCCTGCGCGGCGGCGCCAAGATCGAGGCGACGCCCGAGGGCATCGAAGGCAAACGCATTGGCGTCGTCAAAGGCACCGCGCACGAAGCCTATTTGCGCACCTTCTTCCGCGGCAGCGCCATTCAGGCGTTCGACACCGCGGAGCTTGCGCGCGATGCCCTGTCGGCGCGCAAGGTCGATCTCATCTTCGATGACGGCATCAGCCTCGTGTTCTGGCTCAACGGCACGCTGTCCAAGGAGTGCTGCGAGTTCAAGGGCGGGCCCTTCTTCGATCCCAAGTTCTTCGGCGACGGCGTCGCGATCGCCGTCCCCAAGAACGACGCGCAGCTCAAGGGACTGATCAATCGCGCCCTGAAGCGGGTGCGCGAGACCGGCCGCTACGAGGAGCTCCTGCTGCGCTATTTTCCCAGTCGGCTGTACTGATTGATGGACACGGAGGAAGTGAGCCCATGATCTTCGACCACAGGACCTACACGCTGAAGCCCGGCATGATGAAAGCGCACCTGGAGCTGTACGAGAAGTACGGCTACGGCCCGCAGTCGAAGAACCTGGGCAAGCCCGTGCTGTACGCCACGACCGAGGTCGGCGACGTCAACAGCTACGTGCACGTGTGGGCGTACACGGACCTCGCCGATCGCACGGCGCGCCGGGCCGCCATGTGGGCCGACCCCGACTGGATCGCCTACACCAAGAAGTCTGCCGAGCTGGGGGCGCTCATCAAGCAGGAGAACAAGATCCTGGTCGCAACGAGCTTCTTCAAGCTTCCCGGGACCTGAGTCAGAACCACATCGCGCAAGGCAAGTGGCCCTCGCGGCGGCGAGCCGCCCGAGGTTCTGCACGAAAGAGGGGAGCCGGGCGTTCGCAGGCCCTGCTGACCATTTGCGCTCTTTGATGGGCTCAGAACGCCCTGGCTCACCGCTTCCGGGTCCCGCACAAGCGCTCTGCTGGTCTGGCAGCCAACCCGGCGAGACGGTCGGACAACGGCCCCCCGGCGGTCGCGCCGGCAGGCGTCGCTGCAGCGGACCTGCCGAAAGCCGGGGCGCGGCTATCTTGCCGGCACGCGCACGGGCGGGGATTACTTTTTCGCGCAGACCAGCGGGCCGGCTACCATCTCACGTCGACGTCCGCGAAGGGCGCCTGCACGCGCACGCTGCGCCGGTCCGGGTTCACGTCCACGCTGGCAAACGGCGCCTCCACGCGCGTGCGCCGTCCCGCCTCGACCTGGGTGTAGGGCGCCTCGACCGTGACGCTCTCGCCGTCTTTGCGCGCGATCCTGACGGGCCCTGCATCGTCCGAGCCGATCCGCACCACGGCCGACGACCTTTCGTCCATGCCCGTCTTGCCGATCGGTCCGGCCAGCGCGGCGTATGTCAACAGACCCGCGCCCGCCGCAGCGGATACGAGAAACAGACGCGGCAACAAGGACATCGTGCGCTCCATCGAGACTGAACTGAACCCTGCATCTGGCACCATCGAGCTTCGCATTCAAGGCATCGGTCCGCGCGGCAATGCCGCGGGGGGCCAGGTCCGTGCCTCGCCTGAACCTCGATTTCGGGCTACGTTGTCGCAGCCAAGACACGACCGGGGAGGGCGCTCCCGACCCTCGCGAGCGCCGCGCAGGTTCCGTCCACAGGAGGCCATGCCATGAGCCAAGACCTCGAGCACCAGGTCGCGGCGCACTACGGCAAGAAGGACTTCACCACAAAGCTGCTCGACGCCCTTCGCAGCGGCGGCATCGATCCCGATCGCCTCACGCCCGAGGTTCTTGCCCCGGTCGATGAGTTTCACATCGGCGGACGCGCGGCGACCGAGCACGCCGTGGCCGCCATGGCGCTTCGCAACGACCAGCACCTGCTCGACGTCGGCTGCGGCATCGGCGGCGCCACGCGCTACATTGCATCCAGCGTCGGCTGTCGCGTCACCGGCATCGACCTGACGCCGGAGTATATCGATGCCGCGCGCGACCTGACGCGGCGCACGGGGTTGAGCGACAGGGTCGGCTACGAGGTCGGCAGCGCGCTGCAGATGCCGTTCGCGCCCGCGAGCTTCGACGCGGCCATCACCATCCACGTCGCCATGAACATCAAGGATCGCGACGAGCTCTATCGCGAGGTCGCCCGCGTGCTGAAGCGCGGCGCGCCGTTCTGCGTCTATGACGTGATGAAGGGCGCCGAGGAAGGCATCGTTTATCCCGTGCCGTGGGCCGAGACCGCCGCCACCAGCCACGTGACGAGCCCGACCGAGACGCGCACGCTGCTCGAGAAGACGGGCTTTGCCGTCGAGCACGTGGAGGACCGCCGGGACTTCGCCCTGGACTTCTTCCGCAAGCGGATGGCCGAGATGGCGAGCGGCCCGCCGCCCATCGGCCTGCATCTCATCATGGCCAATGCACGCGCCAAGTTCGACAACATGCTGGCCAACGTCCAGCAGAACCGGATCACGCCAGTGCTGATGCTGGCTCGCAAGCGCTAGCCGATTATCGCTCGAGCATTTTCCGACCGTGTCTCAGCTTGAACATGGCGAGGCATCCCCTTGCTGGTCGCCTCGCCAAAGTCGATTTGACTTATGGCTTTATCGGCGTCTTGCCGGACGGGCCGATGCCGGTGAGTTGAATGATGACCTCACCATCCTTTGCCCATGTGAAGTGCGGCGACTTCGGCGGCTCGGAATAGAACGTTCCCGCCGGATAAGCCTTGATCTTGCTGTCATCCCAAGTTTCGCCCGAGCCGAAGTAGAAAGTCCCTGACAGGACGACGACGGTTCGTGCTGCGTCCGGATGCCAGTGCGGCGGGTCTTTCCAGCCCGGTGAAAACCGTATGCGACTGACATAAAGGCCGGGCTTGGTCGGGTCGCCGTATATGACGACGGTCTGCGGCGGCCCATCTCCACCCTTGAAGACGATGTCCTGAGGCAGCTTGATGATAGGTCCATCGGTGCTCTGCGCACGAGCTGGCGTGATCAAACCACAAAGTATCAACGCCAAGCCTGCTATGACGGACGGCCAATTGATTTTGAGCGTCATTTATTCCTCCCAATTTGTTTTAACGAAACAAGCTCACCGCCAAATATTAGCTGACAAATGTTCCTGGGTCCCACGGCTCGAAAACCGCCGACATAAAGACCCCGGCTCGCCGCGCTTCGCGCGTCGTCCGGGGACGCAAGACTTGAGGCTTGCGCGCGCACCGAGCAAGCGGATCGGCGTGACCGTGTGCGCGTTGCTCGATCGCACCCGTAAAAGACCCCGGCTCATGCG
>JBLNBZ010000036.1:0-6066 GCA_050260355.1 Bacteroidota bacterium
CCGGATCGCGGATCGCCGCCTTCAAGAGTCCCTTAGCGTCGGCTGCGGTGTAGGGCGCGATCACCGTAAACCCCGGCACATGCGCATACCAGGCGGCGTAATTCTGGCTGTGCTGCGCGGCGACGCGCGCGGCGGCGCCGTTCGGTCCCCTGAACACGATGGGGCAGTGCATCTTGCCGCCCGACATATAAAGCGTCTTGGCCGCGGAGTTGATGATGTGGTCGATCGCCTGCATGGCGAAGTTCCAGGTCATGAACTCGACGATCGGCTTGAGGCCGGCGAACGCCGCGCCGACGCCGATGCCGGCGAAGCCCTGCTCGGTGATCGGCGTATCGATCACGCGCCGCGCGCCGAACTCGTCGAGCAGCCCCTGGCTGATCTTGTAGGCACCCTGGTACTGCGCAACCTCCTCGCCCATCAGGAACACGTCGGGGTCGCGCCGCATCTCCTCGGCCATGGCATCGCGCAGGGCCTCGCGCATGGTCTGCGTCACCATCTCTGCGCCGCGGGCGATCTCGGGCTGGGCGTGAGCCGTCGCCGCCGGCGCCTCGCGCACCGCCGCCGCTCCGCCGCGGGGCTCGGCGGTCTTCGCCACGATCGGCTCTTGGCGCGCGGGTGTTGTCGAGCTCGACTGCTGCCCCGATCCGCCGTTCGGCCGAGGCGCGGCCGGCTCGCCGTCCACGCTGATGAGAGCGATAGGTGTGTTGACCTTGACGTTCTCCGTCCCCTCCGCCACCAGGATCTGGGAGACGACGCCCTCATCGACCGACTCGACCTCCATGGTCGCCTTGTCGGTCTCGATCTCGGCGATGACGTCACCGGGCTTGATGCGGCTGCCTTCCTTGATCAGCCATTTGGCGAGCTTGCCCTCCTCCATGGTCGGGGAGAGGGCTGGCATCAGAATCTGCGTGGACATCAATGCGACCTTCAGGCGTTCCCATTCAATCCTTCAAGCGGGCCGGTGCGGCGCTCACGCCGGTACCAGCACGTCCGTCCACAGCTCGCTCGGGTCGAGCTCGGCATCGTTCTGGGCGAACTCGGCCGCCGCCGTCACGATCGCCCTGATCTCCGCGTCGATGGCCTTGAGCTCGTCCTCCTTGGCCTGGCCGCTCTCGAGCAGGCGCTTGCGGACCCGCTCGATCGGATCGCGCTCCTCGCGCACGCGCTCGACCTCCTCGCGCGTGCGGTACTTGGCCGGGTCGGACATGGAGTGTCCGCGATAGCGGTATGTCAGCATCTCCAGGATATAGGGTCCTTTGCCGGCGCGCGCTGCTGCCACGGCCTTGTCGCCGGCCGCCTTCACGGCCCGCACATCCATACCATCGACCTGCTCGCCGGGGATATCGAACGAGCTGCCGCGTTGCGAGAAGTTGACCGTCGCCGCCGCCCGCTCGACCGAGGTTCCCATGGCGTAGCGGTTGTTCTCGATGATGAAGATGACCGGCAGGGACCACAGCTTGGCCATGTTGAAGGTCTCGTAGACCTGCCCCTGGTTGGCGGCCCCGTCGCCGAAGTAGGTCAGGCAGACGTGGTCGTTGCCGCGGTACTTGTTGGCGAAGGCCAGGCCCGCCCCGAGCGGCACGTTGGCGCCGACGATCCCGTGTCCGCCGTAGAACGACTTCTCCTTGGAGAACATGTGCATGGAGCCACCCTTGCCCTTGGAGTAGCCCCCGCGGCGCCCGGTCAGCTCGGCCATGACACCCCTGGGGTCCATGCCGCACGCCAGCATGTGCCCGTGGTCGCGATAGGTTGTAATGACCTGGTCGCCCGGTTTGATCGACATCTGCATGCCGACCACCACCGCCTCCTGCCCGATATAGAGGTGGCAGAAGCCGCCGATGAAGCCCATGCCGTAGAGCTGGCCGGCGCGTTCCTCGAAGCGTCGGATCAGCAACATTTCCCGGTAGGCCTTCAGCTCCTCGTCGCGAGTGAACTCGGCCACCGGACCGCGAAGTGTTGCCGGCCCCGCCGTGCTCTCTGGCGCCATGAAACCTCCTTGTCAGGACCGAGGAAAAGCGTCTCGTGCGATCGTGGCCGGACCGTACACGAGGCCAATCGGCATTGCCAGCACGGGCCATAGTGCAGCGCCGCAGACCGGCCTTGCGGATAAGCCTCAACGAACGGTGGGGCGCTTGATCAGGATTTGTTCGTCCGGCCGCGCCAAGCCCAGGATGTCGCGGGCAAGCTCATCGACGTAGTCCGGATCGGGCCGCGCCTCCGACAGCAGGGCGACCTCGCTTTCGAGAGAGGCAAGCACGGTCTGGAGCGCCCCAATCTCCTGCTCGAGCTGCGCTGAGCGCTCGATCAATCGGGAACGCGCCTCGAGACCGTGCTTGCCCTGGATCGCGTGATAGCCGAAGTAACCAATCAGGCTCGCGCAGATAAGCAACACCGGAAGCTGCCGGCGTGAAGACCTCAGGCCATCATGTCGGGATCTACGCAGCACTCAAAACCCACACTGCATACGCCAACTGCGAACGGCGCCGTTGTAGCCCGGGGTCGGTTAAACCCACGTAAAATACTGCTCCGTCCGCGGAATTTAGGTGCGCGCCGCGCCCGCGCGCACGGCCGAGCGGCCCGCATAGCGAGCCTGGTCGCCGAGCTCCTCCTCGATGCGGATGAGCTGGTTGTATTTGGCGAGCCGGTCGGAGCGGGACAGCGATCCGGTCTTGATCTGGCCGGCGTTGGTCGCCACGCTCAGATCCGCGATTGTTGCATCCTCGGTCTCGCCGGAGCGATGCGAGATCACCGCCGTGTAGCTCGCGCGCTGGGCCATGTTGACGGCGTCCAGCGTCTCGGTGAGCGAGCCGATCTGGTTGACCTTCACCAGGATCGAGTTGCCGATACCCTTGCGGATGCCCTCGGCGAGGCGCTCGGTGTTGGTGACGAAGAGGTCGTCGCCGACAAGTTGGCACCGGCTTCCAATCAAATCGGTCAGCTGCTTCCAGCCGGCCCAATCGTCCTCGGCCATGCCGTCCTCGATGGAGACGATGGGATAGCGCGAGACGAGATCGGCCAGATACTTCGCCATCTGGCCGGAGTCGAGCGTCCTGCCCTCCCCGTCCATGCGATACTTGCCGTCCTTGAAGAACTCGGTCGCGGCGCAGTCGAGCGCCAGCACGACGTCGTCGCCCGCCTTGTATCCGGCCGCCTCGATCGACTTGGTGATGAAGCCCAGCGCCTCGTCTGCGCTCTTGAGGTTTGGCGCAAAGCCGCCCTCGTCGCCGACGTTGGTGCTGTGGCCCGCATCGTGCAGCGCCTTGCGCAGCGTGTGGAAGATCTCCGAGCCCATGCGGATGGCGTCGCGGCACGTCGCGGCGCCAACCGGCATGACCATGAACTCCTGGATGTCGATCGGGTTGTCGGCGTGCGCGCCGCCGTTGACGATGTTCATCATCGGCACCGGCAGGACATGCGCCGAGGTTCCGCCCACGTAGCGATAGAGTGGCAGCCCCGCGGCGTCGCCTGCCGCCTTGGCCACGGCCAGGGAGACGCCGAGGACGGCGTTGGCGCCGAGCCTGCTCTTGTTCTTGGTCCCGTCGAGCGCGATGAGCGCTGCGTCGATGCGGCGCTGGTCCTCCGCATCCATGCCGCGCAGGGCGTCGTAGATCTCGCCGTTGACGGCCTCGACCGCCTTCAGCACGCCCTTGCCGAGGTAGCGCTTCTTGTCGCCGTCCCTGAGCTCGACCGCCTCGTGCGCGCCCGTGGACGCCCCCGACGGCACGGCCGCGCGTCCCATGGCGCCGTCCTCGAGCACGACATCGACCTCCACGGTCGGGTTGCCGCGGCTATCCAGGATCTCGCGGCCGATGATGTCGACGATGGCGGTCATGCCGAAGCCTTTCTCCCGGTCAAGCGGGTTGCGGGGACGCGCTGCCCCATGCAACGTTTGGGCGCGTTTCTATCGGGTCCAGTGGGCGGCGCAAGTCCCGATCTACAGGAGTCTTTCATGCCAGACTTGCAAAGGCACCAGGGTGGCTGCCACTGCGGCAAGGTGCGCTACGAGGTGGAGACCGATCTGGGGAAGGTGGTCACGTGCAACTGCACGATCTGCACCAAGCACGGGCTGCTGCTGACGTTCGTCCCTCGGGAGCGGTTCAGGCTGCTGTCGGGAGCCGGTGACCTCAGGGAATACCTGTTCAACACCAACCGCATCCGCCACCAGTTCTGCACCGGTTGCGGGGTCGAGCCGTTCGCCTACGGCACCGTGCCGGGAACGGACCAGGAGATGGTGGCCGTCAACGTGCGTTGCCTGGACGATGTCGATCCGGCCGGCCTCACGCCCACGCCATTCGACGGGAAGCGCCTGTAGTGTCCCCGCCCGAGACCAGCGCCCTCGTCCTGTTCTCAGGCGGCCAGGATTCGACTGTCTGCCTCGCCTGGGCGCTCGAGCGCTATGCGCGCGTCGAGACCATTGGCTTCGCCTACGGGCAGCGGCATGAGATCGAGCTCATCCAGCGGCCCGGCATCCGCGAGGCGCTGCGCGGCATCAAGCCGGCCTGGTCGAGCCGCCTCGACGAGGACCACGTGCTCGAGCTCGGCACGCTCGGCCAGATCAGCGACACGGCGCTGACCAGACAGGCCCAGTTCGAGATGACGGCGGCCGGCCTTCCCAACACGTTCGTGCCGGGCCGCAACCTGCTCTTCTTCACCTACGCGGCCGCGCTGGCCTATCGTCGCGGAATTCGCGCGCTGGTCGGCGGCATGTGCGAGACCGACTATTCCGGCTACCCGGACTGCCGCAACGACACGCTGCAGACCTTGGCCCGCTCCATCTCGCTCGGCATGGATGTGCCCTACACGATCGAGACGCCGCTGATGTGGATCGACAAGGCCGGCACGTGGGCGATGGCACAACAGCTCGGCGGCGATGCCCTCGTCGGCCTCATCATCGAGTCGACCCACAGCTGCTATCTCGGCGACCGCGAGCACCGGCACGATTGGGGCTTCGGCTGCGGCGCGTGTCCCGCCTGCGACCTCAGAGCCAAGGGATGGGAAAAATGGCGCAACAGCCAAGCCTCCACGAAGACTTGACCCGGGCCGTCGAGCTGGCGCTCGCCGGCGACTGGCAGGCCGCGCATACGATCGTGCAGGCGCACGAGGACGACCCCACCGCCTGCTGGCTGCATGCCGTGCTGCACAAGATCGAGGGCGACGAGGGCAACAGCCGCTACTGGTATCGCCGCTCGAGCCATGCCTTCGAGGCCTACGCCGATCCCCGGGCCGAGCTTTCCGCCATCAAGGCCGCGCTGGGCTACTGACGTTCGCATCCCATTGGCGGCCTCGGGCGCCCGCGACATCCCGCCTGGGGATTGCGACCGATTTGCCTTTGCGCGCCTGTGCGCGCTCAACGCCCCGCGCCCCGTGATCCGGCAAGGCGTTGCAATTGAAGTGTATTTCAAACCTCGCCCGCGCGAATCAGTTTAAGCATCCGTAAACAGAGCGCGGGCCTGCGGGAAAAAACCGGCCCGGCCGAAGCCACAGGGGGCCAAGCATGTCGCCGCTGATGCACAAGCTCGTCGACGTTCTCATCGCCATCGCGCTGACGGTCGCGGCGGTCTTCGTCATCGTCGTCAGCAACGCCTTCCTGATGTCGCGCGGCGGCTCCATTCAGGGCGTGAAGCTCTGGTTTGCCTTCATCGGCAGGCCCGACATCCTCGGCATCATGATTCTCACGGCTCTCGTCAGCATGGGCTACGTGTTCTGGCAGCAGAATCGCCGCCCTGGCCGCTGACAAAACACGCATCCCGACCCTGAGGGCTACTCCTCGCGCAGCGCGCGGTTCGTGTAGTCCGGCATCATGGCGGTCGCGAGCAGGCTGATCACCGCACAGAACAGGATGTAGAACGCAATCGCATACGCTGAGCCGTACACGGCAAACAGCCACGCCGCAATCAGCGGCGCCGGCCCGCCGGCGATCACCGATGCAAGCTGATAGCCGAGGGAAGCGCCGCTGTAGCGCAGTCTCCCCGGGAACAGCTCGGCGATCAGTGCCGCCTGCGGGCCGTACATAATGTCGTGCGGAATCAGCGACAGCACGATGGCCAGGAAGATCAGCACCGGCCA
>JBLNBZ010000037.1:0-2962 GCA_050260355.1 Bacteroidota bacterium
GCGTATCGCCTGTGAAGAACTTCCGCTTCGGCTTGTCGCCAAGCCACCCGACCACGAGCGCGCCGCGCCACCGCCCGTTTGCATCGCAGTAGACCGATCCCTCGCTGTTGGCGCGGTGCTTGCGGCGCCGGCCGCGGCGCTCCCTGTCCTTCTTCACTTCGTGTCTCCTTTCTCTTTGTACATTCGCGCTCCGAACAGCCGTGCAATATGGCCGAACGGGCTTTGCTCTTGCTGTTCGATTGTCTTCAGCAGCCGGACCATCTCATCGATCAACAACCTGTTGGGCCCGGAGATCAGGTCCGACGTCACGGCGTCGCCAGCAACAGCGCGCGCGAGGTCGAACACTCCCTTTGCCAGGCGCTCGAGCTGCTCGCCGTCCGGCCTGTTCATCCAGGCTTCGCGCGCCAGGAACAGGCACCGCAGCAAGCCCACGATGGCGAGGTCGGTCTTCGGCAGGACTTGATCTTGCTCCTGGCCCTCGCGGAACGCAATGGCGAGGTCCGCGCCGGCGCCGAGCGCTTCGGCCATGAGCGCCAGACGCGCACGCGCCTGCGGCGGCGGGTCCTGCTTGCCGAGCTCCCATCGCGAAACGGTGATGCTTGAGACGCCCAGATAGCCGGCGAGTTCGGCCTGAGTGCAGACCGGCTCTCCGTTCTGATCGACACCATCGATCCGCCGGCGCAACTGCGTCACGAGATTCGCCCACCGGCCGGTGGGCTTCCGGCCCTTGCTGATCGTTTTCCGTATCCGGCTCATCGGTCGTTTTCCACACCAAAATGCCTATCCGCTGCTACAGACGGCATTATACACGGAATCCGTTTGCAAACGCGACTAGTCGTTTTTTGACATTTGCACGCAAGTGCCCGTAGTATCGAGCCGGGAGGTAAACGTTGAGAATCAGCCGTGACGACGCGCGTAAAAGAGAGTTGCTGAGGGTTTGCGAGGTGGCGGATCTGCTCGGCGAGAGCCGGGCGAACATCTACTTGCGGATCAAGCGGGGCGAAATCAGGGCCGTACCATTCGGGAAGACGCTGCGCGTCCCGGCGGCGCCGCTGTTTGCGATGATCGACAAGCTGGTCGGGACCGGCGAGCAACAACCGGCCGCGTGAGGCCCGCGATGCGGCTGAAGCTCACGAACATCAGGACGGGCGGAGGCACCCAGCCTCGGGCGGCAATTGACTCCGAAGCTGTTGACGATTACGCCGACGCTATGCGGGAAGGCACCAAGTTCCCGCCGCTGGTGGTCTTCTACGACGGGAAGAACTATTGGCTCGCCGACGGCTTCCACCGGCGGGATGCTGCCTACGCAGCAGAGTTGAACGAGGTCGAGTGCGACGTTCGGCAGGGCACACTTGAGGATGCCCAGTGGTACAGCTTCTCGGCCAACAAAACGAACGGACTCCGGCGCACCAATGAGGACAAGCAGCGCGCAGTGAAGGCGGCGCTGGCGCACCCGAAGGCGGCGGGACTGAGTGATCGCCAGATCGCAGAGCACGTCGGGGTGAGTGACTTCATGGTACGAGAGTATCGGAAGCAACTTGAGTCCACTGCGAGAATCTCGCAGTCACCTACCCGCACCGGCCGCGACGGCCGCACGATCAACGTCGGCAACATCGGGAAGCGCAACCCGGAACCGGCTCCGGCCGACTTGGTGAGCGTAGCAGTCCAGACGGAGCAGCCAGCTCCGATGGTCGTGACCCCGGTCGTAACCGAGGCGCCGATGCCGCCTACGGCGGTCCCCGTCGTCGTCGAGCATACGTCGCTCGGGAAACGACAGCAGATCCTGGCCAACGCCGCGAAGAAGCGGATGATCGATGGGCTTTCCCTGATTCGTGGGTCCTGCCGCGGCCTGTCGGAACTGCCCGTTCTCAAGATCGCCACCCAATGCACCCCGGAAGAAATCCAGACGTGGGCCAAGGACGCTCGCAAGTCAGCCGGTGTACTTCGGCGCTTCGCTGCGAGGCTGATCGCCGCGGTCGGCGTGCCGAGGAGCCCGGAAGGGGCGGCCTGAATCCACCATGGCCGCACTCTGGACCAGCCGGGCCCCGGTTGCGCCCGCGGAGCCGCGCCAAGCCGCCACGCGCGAGGAGCCGCTGGCGCCGCAGCCCGCTGCGGCGAGACGCGCGGAAGAAGCCCGCACGCTCCTCATTATGGCCAATCTGCCCATAGTGGGCGAGGTCCTGCGGAAGTACCAGGGCCGCAGGCTGGCGCTGAACATCGATCTCGATGATCTGCGGCAAGTCGGCCGCCTCGCCGTGATCGCGGTCATCGACCAGCACGGCCTGATGCGGGCACCGTCGCGCAGCCAGGTCTTTTGGGCGATCAAGCGGGCTTGCGACCGGTATCTGAAAGAGGCGCGCGATCAGATCCAGACCAAACCTCTGCCCGAACGATTTGATCCAGAAACCGGCGAGACGGCGCCCATTGAGGTCACCGGCGAGACGATCAAAGTGAAGCTACATCCCGTTCCTTCGGAGGTCGCGGTCGAGCCGGTCAACACGGCCTGGCTCACCGAGCGCAAGTGGACGCGGGCTCTGATGCGCAGGTTCCACCCGCGCACCAAGGGGGAGGTCTTCGAGATCGAGGCGACCGCCGAATTCCGCTCTTGGAAGGCGAGACTCGACCAGCGCCGGGATCGCGCCGCCGAACGCAAGGACGGACTCGATGCGAACGACGGGTGCCAGGACCTGGAATTCGACGAGTACGACGCCTTTCGAGCCCTCTCCTCCCGCGACCAAACGATTGTGCGGCTCCTCTTCAATGAGGGGCTGCCACAGCGAGAGATCGCGGCACGAGTCGGGATCGCCCAGCAGACCGTTGCCTGGGTCAAGAAGCGATTCGAAAAGAGGCTGCACCCGGAGTTACGCCGCAGGGAGCCGACACACGCCGAGGAACGCTGCTCCTGGCTGATGACCCGCCCCTGGTATCGTGCCCGGCCGTCGCGTGATGACACGGTCGAGCA
>JBLNBZ010000038.1:0-49704 GCA_050260355.1 Bacteroidota bacterium
GCTTCACCTCCGGCGGCTTGCCGACATGGCGCACCGGCCATGCCGGCATCTTGAAGGTGCCTCTCTTGGGATGCTCGATGGTCTGCAGGATGCCGCGCTCCTCGAAATTGGGGTCCTCGACAAGCTCCTTCGTGTCGAGCACCGCGCCGGCCGGGATGCCGGCCGCTCCGATCAGGTTCATTGCCTCGTGCTTCGTATGCTTGCGCGTCCATGACGCCACGATCTCGTCGACCTCGGCCTCGCGCTGGGCGCGTGCCTGCTGCGTGTCGAAGCGCGGGTCGCCGATCAGGTCCTCGCGCCCCACCACCTGCAGCAGCCGCTTCCAGTGCTCGGGATTGGCGCGGCTCGTATAGACGTAGACGTAGTCGTTGGGCCCACCGCCTTTGCACGGATAGATCCCGCACGGCGGGTTGCCGCCTGAAATCGTCTGCGCGCCGGCGCGCATCATGGGGCCGCCCACGCGCGCCTGCGTCGCCAGCGCGACACGGATGTAATGCAGCATGGCATCCTGCATGGCCACCTGCAGGCGCTGCCCCTTGCCCGTGCGCTGCTTCTCGAACAGCGAGCCGAGGATGGAGATGGCGAGCAGCATGCCGGTTCCGGTGTCGCCGAGCGTCGGCCCTGGCTTGATGGGAGGCCCGTTGCGCTCGCCCGAGATGCTCATGACGCCGCCGCAGGCCTGCGCGATCATGTCGAAGGCCAGGTTGCTCTCGTAGGGGCTGCCCGCGCCAAAACCCTTCACCTGCGCGTAAATGATGCCGGGATTGACCTTGGAGACCACGTCATAGCCGAAGCCCAGGCGCTCGATGGCGCCGGGCGCGAAGTTCTCCACCATGACATCGGCCTTGGCGGCGAGGTCGAGCAGCAGCTTCTTTCCTTCAGCCGACTTCAAGTCGATGGTGATCGACTTCTTGTTGGCGTTGAAGATCAGGAAGTAGAAGGAATCCTTCTCCGGGCTGCCGTAGACGGAGGCGCGCCCTGGATCGCCAAGTCTCGGGTTCTCGACCTTCACGACCTCCGCCCCGAGCCAGGCGAGCGCCTCGGTGCACGACGGACCGGCTTCGAACTGCGAAAGGTCGAGGACACGCACGCCATTGAGACAGCCAAGGGCCTTCGCGTTTGCCGCCACGGTTTCCTCCATCAATGTTCTTGTGGCGCCGATGCTTTGTATTAGGATCGGCGCTCGTGCCTTGAACGACCGCACGTCCGTTGACGGTAGCCGTATCGCAGGGTCGTGCCAACAGCGCCGAATGATGGCGGCATATTGGCTCGGGCGTGAGCGTCAAACGTGAGAGTGGGAACGGATCATGCGCAAGCTGGAGTTCGGCTGGTTCCTTCCGACGCGCGGCGACACCGACGACTATGGGGATCCGATGAAGATCCCGGCATCGGCTGAGATGCTGGAGCGCGTTGCAATCGCCGCCGAGGCGGCTCGCTTCGAGTACATGCTGATACCGGTCGGGCACCAATGCTGGGATGCCTGGATGGCCGGCGCCGCCATGATCGGGCGCACCAAGTCGATCCGCATGCTCGTGGCGGCCCGCCCGAGCTACATCAATCCCGTTCTTCTCGCCAAAATGATTGCCACCTGCGACCAGCTCTCGCGCGGCCGCATCTCTATCAATCTGATCGCGGGTCAGAGCGACCGGGAGAACCTGGCCGAGGGCGTCAAATGGGCCAAGGAGGAACGCTACGAGATCATGGATGAGGAGGTCTCGATTCTGAAGCGCATGTGGACGGCAGATGGGCCTGTCGACTACGCGGGCAAGTTCTACACGCTCCAGGGAGCGGAGATCATGCCGCAGCCTTACCAGAAGCCGTACCCACGGTTCTACCTCGGTGGCGGCTCCGGCCAGGCCTGGGAGATCTCAGCCAAGCATGCGGACGTGCATCTCTTTTGGGGCGACAAGGTGGAGCAGATCGCCGAGAACATGCGCATTCTGCAAGGCATGGCGGCCAAGCACGGCCGCGAGCTGACGTTTGGGATGCGGCTGCAGATCGTGTGCCGCGAGAAGGAGGAGGACGCCTGGGCCGCGGCGCGCGCGCTGGTCGCCAACGTCAGCGAGGAGCGGCAACGCTACATCAGGACGCATTATGCGTCCTCCGCCGCCAATCGCCGCGTGCAGGAGCTGGCGCAGGAAAGCGAGCTCATCGGCCCCAATCTGTGGACTGGGTTGTCAAAGGGGCGCCACGGCGCGGGCATCGCCGCGGTCGGAAATCCGCAGCAGTGCGCGGACACGCTGCAGCGGTTCATCGACATCGGCTGCCACTCGTTCTGCCTGTCGGGTTACCTGCATGATGCCGAGTGCGAGCGCTTCGACCGGATGGTGCGCCCGATACTGGCGGAGCGGAACCCTGGGAGAATGATCGCGTAGGTTGCTGCTTTGGCCGGAGCTGACGCGCTGGCGGCGCCATCCGGCCGACGCTCGGCGTGAGCCGCTGACCGCCGCGGAAGCCGTGAAATGGCCCCCGTTCGTGCCTTAGGGCAATGGCTGGGGCGCCAGGATTCGAACCTGGGAATGGCGGAATCAAAATCCGCTGCCTTACCGCTTGGCTACGCCCCAATCGCGAGCGCCCCCTCTAGCCGTGTTTTCGCGGTTTTTCAAGGTAAGCCGACGGCGGCCCGGCCAAGTACTATCTTCGACGTCGGGCCGGTTCACCCAGCGGGGCGCTCAGCGCTCGAAGGCGGCTCAAGTGCCGATTTTGAGCCGATCTGCCGTCCCATCGAGGAACAGCGCGCTGACTGAGGGGTTTGCATCCGGCGCTGTTGAAGGCGGAAGCCTCGCACGCCCGCCGATTTCTTACAGGGAGGGCCAAAATGTCGATGCCTTGCAGGTCCGAGCGCGGTCAGCTCAGCCACGAGGAGTTCGAAACCATCCGCGTCACGCACCATCCGGCGATCTACGATCTCGACGCGACGAATCTGCGCACGCTAAAGCTGCGCTTGCGCGAGCAGCGCGACAAGGCGCGCGCTCTGGCGAGGCAGAAGCAGCGGGAAATGAGGGGAAAGGCCGAGCCGCGCGGACGGAGCTTTCCGGGCACCGCCGAGCAGCCGTTGAAGCGCAAGCAGATCTTTGCCGCCGCTCTCAAGCGCATCAACAAGGAGCTCGATCGCTTGCGCAAGCTCGAGGCGCGCACCACCCACATCGAGGCTGCCCGCGCCGCGCTCGCCCAGCACAGAGCCGCGCTGTTCGTGCACCGACCTGCAGTGGCGGACACACCTCACGCTGGTATGCAGCCTCAGCGCAACCCTCGCCGGCGTACCCGAGTTCCGCGCAGCAAGATTGGCAGCGTTTCTCAGGCAACCAAGGTCGCTCAGGCCATCCGCGACTCGAGAAGATAACGAGGTATGGGCTGGAAACCAGGGCCGGTATTGGATCTTCCCGGCGTAGTGGAGGATCGTTTCGGGGCGCCTCCTCGCCTGCAGCTTCCCCGAAATTGTCCCGGCCTGGCAGGGTCGAATGACGAGCCCGCAACGTGCAGCTGCCGCAAGCCGGCTGCGGTTGTCAGAGGATCCGCCTCGGCCTCTGGGCAGCGATGTCGTGCAAACCAAGCTGCCCTTCTGCCATCCACCAGCGGTGCATCTCTCCGCACTCGGGGCACCGTACTTCTACCTTTTTGCTGAGCATCGATGCGAAGCTCTGTTCGTCAGTCAAGATACCGGAGCTCACATCGTGCCCGTTGTTTGGGCACTTGAACACGACCATCGTAGACACGGGACATCTCCGTACGCTACTCGAACCTAACTCCACCAATCAGGCCGCTGATCAAAGCCGCCTGCGTCCAGTGCATCACGCTCCGAGGCTCCAGCCGGCCGCAGCGCGCGCCTTTTGTCCGGCCATCGCGTTGATATCCGGCATGGGCCCGGGGTATGCCGGCGATCAACCGACGCTTTTCTTGCACACAGAAAGGAAAGAACCCCCGTAGGCATGATGGACCTCTCACGCCATCAAGACTGGATCACCAGGAACCGAGGGCCAATCGGTGATTACCCTGAAATCGTCCAAGGCAAGCGGGGGCGCCCTGCTCTTGTTGCTCGATCTCTCATCATGCAGTGTGTTTGGCAGAGCCGGTGCTCGCCCGCGCCGCCGGCATGCGGGATCGCTTCCAAGTACCACGAAAGCACGCATCTCTTGCCATATCCGCTTCGGCAACGCTGAGCGATATCGGTGCGCTTCGGTGTCAGCGTCGACGCGCTCTTGGATCACTGGTCTCGCACTCTGACGCGAGCAGTCGGCCAGCCTGTCATAAATCCTTCACGAGCAGCCAAATTAACGCTGCAGCGTGAACCTTGCTCGCTCTCCGATGCGCGACGGCTAGCCTTGTGCGTCAGTATTGGCTATCACCTATGGGCACACTGGGGAGAGGGAGTAGTGTGGTCTCCGCATCTTCACGTCCAGGGCTGCGTGGCCCAATGACCCGCATCCTGATCGCAGACGACCACGAGGTCGTGCGGTCAGGCACGCGCAGCATTCTCGAGGACCATGCTGGTTGGAGCGTCGTTGCCGAGGCAGCGGACGGAAAACAAGCCGTCGACAAAGCCGTCATCGAAAAGCCGGACATTGCAATTCTGGATTACTCGCTGCCGCTCATCAATGGACTCGAGGCGACGCGGCAAATTCATTTGCGAGTGCCGAGCGTCGAGATTCTGATCTTCACCGTGCACGACAACGAGACTCTGATGTGGGATCTGCTGCAAGCGGGAGCGCGGGGATATTTGCTCAAATCAGATGCCGGTCAGCATTTGATCACTGCTGTCGAGACGCTGGCAAGACATCGGCCCTACCTTACTGCGAAAGCATCGAAGGCCTTGCTGGAAGCGTTCCTGTCCAAATCTCGAAAAGTTGACCAAGTCCTGACCGCGCGGGAAAGAGCGGTTGTGCAGCTGGTAGCCGAGGGTTACACGAGCAAGGAAATCGCAAACATTCTCAACATAAGCTTCAAGACGGTCGAGACGCATCGAGCCACCATCATGCGCAAGTTGGATTTGAGCTCGTCGGCCGCTTTGGTCCGCTATGCCGTGCGCAACAGGATCGTCGAAATGTAGCGGATTCGAAGTCGAATGCCGCGGAGCCTGCTCGGCATTTCAACAATTCACGGCGCGGGCCTGTGAGAAGCTAACGATGGCGCTGACGGTCGTAGCCCCTGGTTTTGACTCGATTTCCAATCTCCCGCCAACACGGTTCAACCGTTCCCTAGCGCTCTCCAAGCCGATGGCATCGTCCATTATGGTGGGTAGGATTTTGCGCAAGACGCCCGGCATGTGACGCCACCCCAGGCTGCCGGAACCATTGTCTTCAACCGTTAGCGCAATCGTCCTCTCCTCTCCTGTCTCTGAGACTGAAGCGGAGATCTTGGCGAAGGTGCTCCGCGAATGCTGGCTGACATTCGCCAGCGCCTCTTGAACCAGCCGGAACAGCGCGACTTCGATGTCCTGCGGCATACGGCCAAGTCCAGAAGCGATGTCGAGAACGATTTGGATACCTGTTCGCTGGACGAAGCCCTGCACGAACGATCGAAGAGCCGCCTCCAGACCGGCTTCCTCGAGCAGAGGGGGGTGAAGAACCTGCGCTGCGGCCCGCAATTCACCGATAGACGTTCGCAGATTCCCCTCGAGCTCCCCGATGGCCGATGCGCGCCGCGTCGGGGTCATCTCGTTCAAGCGACTTGCTAGCAGGCTGGCCGCAGCGAGCCGTTGGCAGGCGCCATCTTGCAGCTCCAATGCCGTGCGCCTTCGTTCCGCGTCGAGCAAAGCCAAGGCTCCTCGCGCCAAATCACCGGATTTTCGTTCGGCACGGCGCATCCCTTCGACCGAGGCCCCGAGCAGTAGCACTGGGACCGACAACCCCATCAAGAACAATTGCAGCGCGAGCGCGTTGGACTCTGGATCAGTGCCCGAGAAGAGCGTCTGATCGCGCAGCGCAGCACCAACCGAAAGCACCGTCACCACCAGGATGGCGCCACTTGCTCCAGCCATGCCGAAACGAACAGCCGCCCAGATCACAAATGGCAGCGGCGCGTACAAGAGCGCAAGCAGAAATGCGCTATCGACCGATGCGGTGAAGGCAATAATGCAGGCCGCGGCCAAGCCTGATACAAGCAGAACCGCCTCTGCGGGCGCCCTACGTGTTGTCCAGTCGTGGGCGCCGCTGACGCGAGCGACGAATGCGAGCGCAATAGGGCCCAGTGTCAGCTGACCAAGTGCGTTCGCTACAAACCACTGCGCCCAGAAGGTCCAGTAATCACCCAGAGCCCCGTCACCGAGGATGCGGACCAAGGCTCCGCCGAGCGCCGCAATGGCGGGATTGATGCACGCAGTGCTCACAACATAGAGGATAGCGTGCTGGAAGGTTGCGAGGCCGGGCGGGCTTATCAGGAGATATCGCGTGGTCAGTGCGTTGAGCACGGCAATCAAACAATTGGTGGCGAATGCCACGATCAATTGAGCCGGACCCATTCCGACTTGCAGCTCCGCAAGCACGTGCGCGGGAAAGGCTGCAGCGATAAAGATCCACCACTGGCGAGAGGGCACAAGCAGAAGCGCGCAAAACAGCACGACGTTGGGGGGCCAGAAGGGTGCAAAGATTCGGTCGGAAAGCGTGCCAACAGCAAAGGCGGCTTCGGCAGCTACGAAGTATGCGAGGCCCGCCACCAGGGGCCATTGGATAGGCGCGGCCCAGCGGCGCATACCACTCCACCTCGCGTTGCCGAACATTGCAGCATCGTCCCCCGTGGGCGTGCGGGACTGTGCCACGGTAAGGCTGCGCGCGCAAACCCCCACTCTCGCAGAACAGCGCGGTTATGGTGCATGCTCTTTAATGACCGCGCTGCGCCATGTGGCATCGCGTTTGAAGCGCAAGTAGTTAACCCAATCGGAAATGAGGGTATTTGCTGATTACCTCGATCGCACCTGCACGCAACATTACGCGCCAAGTTCCTCAAATGTGCATGCGGGCGCTGGCCCAAAGCATGTGCGGCAAAGGCGTGTCGTTCCATGTCAAGGGCCGGAATGGCTCCCGTCGCGACGTCGAGCGGGCAAGCACCCAGCAATGGGTGGCTGGTTGAAGTCTTGGTCGGCGGTTTGCATGTCACGACTCCGAAACAGCTGTTGTTTGCGGCAGCGGTCGAGGATGCTGAGAGCGCAGTTCAGGCTGTGCGGTCTCACATAGGCGGCCTCCACTGCACGCTCGAGGCCAAATGCCGCCTCGCGCCGCGGGCTCTTGCCCAACTCGGGGTGACAGCAGGAACGGTTGCAGCGCTTTGAGCGAGCCATTGCCCGCGACTAGATGTGGGCAAAGAAAGAATGAGGGAGCTCGTGATGAGGATGCGTCGAGGCGGCCTCCGAGCTCATGCCGGCACGGGCCGCAATCTCATTTGAACAAGGACGACAGAGAAAAGGACGAGACCCTGACTATCGGGGCCGCTTCGGCTATCTGTGGATAGGGCTCGTCGATGTATACGTTGACGCCCGTGGCCCGCCCTTCTTTGATCAGCGATGAGACATAGGCCCATCCGTTAGGCCCCAGTCCAAGGCAGGCTTCAGACATTTCGCCCTTCAAACGCACATGAATCGCAATATTGCCGCGCGCCAGGATAGCGGCGATCTGCTCCGGGCTGAATCTTTCCCTGTACCATAGTTTCGTCAGGTAGATGCCGGCAACCATGCGCTTGCTTGTCGGCCCCCAGCTCACCCTTTGATCCTTCTCGGAAGCGAAGGAATATTCTCCGGGGGGCAAGGGGCCAACGGCCCTTGCAGCCAGGCAGTCAGGATCAGGATTGTTTCTGCATACTTCTCTGCCAGAGATCGCCCACGCGATCGTTTTGCCGTCTTCCTTCGGGTCGTCGGCAACAACAAAGAGGCGGCCAGTCCTTATCGCATATCCAAGGCGAAAGCTTTTCAGCGAATCCGGCACAGTGCGAACGACATCATCGAAGGGGTTGCAGATTTCGCCGCCTGTCAGCTTTCTCTGATATCCTTTGTGCTGAATCGTGACGTAGTCGACGCCCGGATCACAATCCCATTGCGGCAGCACCTTCTTGTCGGCAAGGGGTAATGCAGGCGCTTGCTGGATCTTGGGCAAGGCCGCGACAACCATCGGCTTCTTTGCGACGTGTGGCTCGACGACGACGGACCAGGGAGCGTCCTTGGAAGCACTTTTGATCTGTTTGCATTTCTCAGACAGCTCAGGAGGGCGAATCTGCTTTACGGCAAGCTGTCTCGCGAGGGAGCTGCTGGCTCCCTGCTCTATGTAGGCTTGTATGAGAGCCTGCTGAACCTCGAGCTGCTCCTGCGAGAGGTCGAATATGCAGTCGGCTTCATAGATCCGATCTCCGACCTGCCCGAAAAAGTCGGCAACGTCTCCGGCGGCCGTTGCCGACTCCGCAGCGGTTGCTTTGGACTCCTGCGCAAGACTGTGACCTGCAGACAGCAGGGCAAGCACCGCCACCGACGCGAACAGTGACGTTCTGAACCTGCTTCTGACCAACTTTTTTGAGATACCCCAGAGGGCCTGCGAGCCCCGTCGGAGAGTACTCGACGTCATCAATCCTATCCTCGAGGGGCGTCTATGCCCGGAATCTCGCGGTATCAGCGTGGTGCTCCATTGGGCCTCATGCGGTCCGTAAGCGCGACGCCGATACTCAGTGATTTGAGCGGAAAAATTGGGGCAAGCTTCGCATTTCTTTGTGGGATAATCTCATGCATACCCCCAAGGTGCAGCTCGTCCATCATGGGAGGTGTTGTTCGGTCAGCGAACGAAGCACGAATGCGGCCGAATAACGCCATAGCACGGCTTCGGTCAGCCTGGCTCCCTGCCTGCCAGCTGCTCCAGCCTGCCGAGGTCGGGCACCCTGATACCGCGGCCGTTGTCGGTTTCGATGACGCCTGCAGCCCGAAGGCGCTGGATCTGGCGGCTGACGGTCTCGATGCGCAGCCCCAGGCATTCCGCCATCTCCGCTCGCGACAGAGGCAGGTCGTAGTGCACGGCGTCCGGTTGCTCGTGCACGTCGCCAAATGCGGCGCGCATGCGCCTTGCCGTGAGCAGGAGCAGCGACGCAACCTTTTCCTCGGCGGTCTTGCAGCCGAGAACGAGCATCCACTCGCGGGCTGCATCCATCTCATTCAGGGTCCGCTCCAACAGGAGCTGCCTGAGGTCCGGGCAGCTCGCGAGCAAAGCTTCGAAGTATTGCCGATCGATGCAGCACAGCTCGACGGTCGTTGCGGCTTCGGCCGCATATGGGCTGATGCTTGCAAAGGGCCGGCCGAGGAAATCCGCAGCAAATAGCAGTCCGACGATCTGCTGGCGTCCGTCGGACATGGCCTTGGTAAGCTTGACCACGCCCGACAGGATGGTGCCGAACCACTCTTGTCGCTGGCCGGCGCCGGATATGAACTGTCCAGCGCCGTACCGTCTTTGATAGGCGACACGGCCGAGGCGTGGCAGAAGCTCGCGCGTAACCGCGCTGCAAAGTGCGCGGTGTCTGACTGCACAGACGGCGCAGGAGCGGCGTTTCAGCATGGGTCTTGATGCACTTTAGCGTGGCGTTGGTCTTATCCACCTCAGCGGAATTGCCGCAGCCGCCCTTGATCTAGGTCAAGCGGACGTTGTCCCGCCCCCGCAGAATTCGCGCCGCTCAAGGTTACAGGGGGAGCGATGGCTTCTGCATCTCACGACACCCGCCCGCACGGCTGGCGCAGGTGGCTGATGTCGACCAACCACAAGGACATCGGCACGCTCTATCTGATGTTCGCCATGATCGGCGGCGTGGTCGGCGGCTTGTTCTCGATGGGCATCAGGCTCGAGCTGAGGGAGCCGGGGCTGCAGTACTTCACCAATCCCGACATGTTCAATGTGTTCACCACGGCGCATGGCCTGATCATGGTGTTCTTCATGATCATGCCGTCCCTGTTCGGGGGCTTTGGCAACTGGTTCGTGCCGTTGATGCTGGGCGCGCCGGACATGGCCTTCCCACGATTGAACAACATCTCGTTCTGGCTGCTGCCGCCGTCATTCCTTCTGCTGTTCCTGTCGCTGTTCGTGGAGGGGGCGCCAGGAGGCACCGGTGCCGGCATCGGCTGGACGGCCTACGCGCCGCTCTCCACCACCGGCAATCCGGGACCCGCGGTGGATTTCGCCATTCTCGCGCTGCATCTCGCCGGTGCGTCCTCCATCCTGAGCTCCATCAACTTCATCACCACGATCTTCAACATGCGCGCTCCGGGCATGACGTTGCACAAGATGCCCCTGTTCGCGTGGTCGATACTCGTGACGGCTTTCTTGCTGCTGCTGTCCTTGCCGGTCCTGGCGGGCGCCATAACCATGCTGCTCACCGATCGGAATTTCGGCACGACCTTCTTCAGCGCGGGCGGCGGCGGCGATCCGCTGCTGTTCCAGCACCTGTTCTGGTTCTTCGGGCATCCCGAAGTCTACATCATCATCCTTCCCGGCTTCGGCATCGTCAGCCACGTCATCTCGACCTTCTCGAAGAAGCCCATATTCGGCTATCTCGGCATGGTGTACGCGATGATCGCGATCGGCGTTGTCGGCTTCATCGTGTGGGCGCACCACATGTACACAGCGGGCATCAGCGTCAATGCCCAGGCCTACTTCGTGTTTGCGACGATGGTGATCGCGGTGCCCACGGGCATCAAGATCTTCTCCTGGATCGCCACGATGTGGGGCGGGTCGATCCGCTTCAAGACGCCGATGCTGTTCGCTCTCGGGTTCATCTTCCTGTTCACGCTGGGCGGGGTCACCGGCGTGATGCTGGCTAATGCCGGCGTCGACCGGATGCTGCACGACACCTACTACGTCGTTGCTCATTTCCACTACACGATGTCGATCGGCGCGCTCTTCACGTTGTTTGCCGGCTGGTACTACTGGTTCCCGAAGATGAGCGGCCGCATGTATTCGGAAGCTATCGGCAAGCTGCACTTCTGGCTCAGCTTCATCGGCGTGAACCTGACATTCTTCCCGCAGCATTTCCTGGGGCTCGCAGGCATGCCGCGGCGCTATGCGGACTATCCGGACGCCTTCGCGCCTTGGAACTACATCTCATCGGTGGGCGCCCTCATCTCGGGAGTTGCCGCCCTCGTCTTCTTCGTCGGCGTGGCGCATGCTTTCTGGCGCCGGCAGGCGGCCGGAGACAACCCGTGGGGCGAAGGCGCGACGACCCTGGAATGGACGCTGTCCTCGCCTCCGCCGTTCCATTGCTTCGAAACGCTGCCGAGGTTCACGGGCGAGCAGCACTGACGCTGCCAGTCGCTGAAAGGAAGAACCCATGCCGAAGCTCACGGACAATGAGCCCTCGTCTCGCTTGGAGGACCTTCGCGCACGCTGGCGCGCATGGTGGCAACGTTACGAGCAAACAGGTACGCTCGACCGCGCCGAGTTGGAGCACATCGCCGGCGAGCTGGGTTTGGCTGCGGATGACCTTATGACCGTTGCTGCCGAGGGGCCCCGCGCCAAGCTCCTTCTCTTCGAGCGCATGGCTGCGCTCGGCCTCGCCGAATCTGACGTAGAGCGGATCGCCGATGGGTTGATGGACGATCTTCGGAGAGGCTGCGCCGGCTGCTCCAGCAAAGACGAGTGCAAGAAGGATCTGGCATCGCGGCCGGATGATCTGGCGTGGGCGGAGTACTGCCCCAACAGCCTGACGCTGACGTCCCTGAGCAAGCTGAAGGGCCGCTGCCCGATCTAAGTGTGTGGATGATCCACGGCGGCGGGCCTGCTGGTGTCGCCAGGAGGAGACTTGCGCCTGCAGGCCTCGAACAGCGGCAGGTTTGGGCAGAACTCGGGACGCGTGCCGGACTGCGCCGGGTCGTCGAGCCAGCGCAGGCACTTGTCGCAGCTGTCGCAGAACAGGCACGTCGCACGGGCCTGCGCATAGGCATCGCCACCACGTAGCCGCGTCAGCACGCGGGGATCGACGTTCATGCGCTCCATCATCTCGTGCATGCGCCGGGCTTGACGCTCCACCCGGCGAAACATGGGCCAGGACATTGGCTACCTCCCGCGAGCTTGCGGCAGACAATGCCGCGCAGACCAACGGACACTGCTCGACATAGGCTTGATCCTGCCGACTGTCCGCCACGGCCCCTTGATCTGGATCAAATCGCGGCTGCGACGAATTCAACGGGTTCGAGCCGATCGCTGGCCTGGAGAGTGACGCACCTGGTGATGCGAGCGCGATTTTCCGCCCGGCGCTCATTGTCCGAGCAACCGTCCGGTTTGACTTCCGTCAATGAGTTGATTGGCCTGAAAGAAAGACTAGGCCACATGATTTGGGGAACACGACGGTCCTGACGGGCCCGCCGCTCATCCGCAGTCGCCTAGCCGACGGGGGCACTCGAGTCGTAAGCCAAGTCTTTTTTAGCGTGCCTCAAAAGGTCAGTTGCATTGACGATGGAAGCCCTAAGGGTGGCGACACCGAACCGCGGTGCAATGCGGTTCGTAGGTGCTAGCTCGCTGAGAAGAGTCGCAAACCGCGCACTCAGCTTCGATACGACCTCTCGCGCCTCCGACTCGCCCGTTCCTGGCAGCAAGGTTGCAAATGTGGAGCTGGTGAGCCTGCCGAAAATGCAGCGAGCATCAAGCTCCCGAAGGCAGAACGCGCCCAACTTGACGACAAGAGCGTCGCCGACGCTATAGCCGAACTCCCGGTTCAGGGCCGAAAGATCAGGGATATCGAGTAGCACGCAAGCGAGAGGTCGGTTGTGCGAACGGACCGAGGCAATCTCCGCATTGGCCTCCGTCTTGAACGCATCGGCGTTGAGAGCGCCCGTCAAGACATCGTTGCCGTGCCAGCGGCGCAGCTCGAGTTCGTCGACCGCCAATCGAGCGAGATCCCGGAGGAGGTCAATCTGATCTCTCGAGAATGTTCGCGGTTTGATGTCATTGACGCAAAGCGCGCCTATGTTGTGCCCGCTGGCCGAACGCAGGGGCATGCCCGCATATGCTCTAATGTGGGGTGGCCCAACAACCAGCGGATTGGCGCGAAAGCGGTCGTCGAGGAGAGCATCGGACACGAGCAGGGGACCATGCCCGCGAATCGTATGCGTGCAGAAAGAAAAATGACGCGGCGTTTCCTTCAAGGCTATTCCAACTGATGATTTGAACCACTGTCTATCTCGATCGACCAGCGAAATAATTGCCGTCGGCGTCTCCAATACCCGTGCGGCCAAGCGAGTAATCCGGTCGAATGCGTCTTCCGCCTCGGTATCCAAGACGTGGTAGTCGTACAATACGCGCAGCCGATCTTCTTCGCGGGTCGGATCGACGGCCACTCGCGCCGGGCTGGCGCAAGCTCGGGTCTCCCGACTAGACTGGACCGCCGGGCTCTGCTGCAGAAACAATCTGGTTTCGGCCGCGGTCTTGGGACGACTGATGAGATAGCCCTGAACCTCCGTGCAGCCCTCCTCTCTCACCATGGTCCACTCGGCTTCCGTCTCGACACCCTCAGCCGTCGTGCGTGCCCCAAGCGCCGTTGCCAACCGTGTAACGGCGCGGATCATCGAACGCGCAAATACCACATCGCCCGATAAACTCTGAACGAACGACCGGTCGATCTTGATCTTATCAAAGGCGAAGCGTCGCAAATAGCTAAGCGCGCTGTAGCCTGTACCAAAGTCGTCGAGAGCAATCTTGACGCCAAGCTCTTGCAGCCTACGCAGAACCTGCAAGACGTCATTGTCCTCTCCACTAAGGATCGACTCCGTCACTTCGATCTCGAGCCGATCCGCCGGCAGTTGACTGAGTCGCAATGCCGAAGTCACGGAATCGACAAGCCCGGCATCGCGCAGTTGAACAGTCGAAACATTGACCGCGACCCGAATGTGTTCAGGCCATTGTTTGGCTTCAGTGCAGGCTTGTCTGAGCAGCCAAGATCCCAACGGCACGATCACGCCACTGGCCTCTGCCACCGGTATGAAGACATCGGGCGCGACGGGACCATGCTCCGGATGTGACCAGCGCAACAGGGCTTCGCAGCAGCACGGCTGCTTGGTTTCGATGTCAACGATTGGCTGATAAACGACTTGGAAGTCGCTACGTGCGAAAGCTTTGCGCAGGTCTATCGATGTCACGGGGCTCATCGGCATAATGCAAAAATGGTTGCACCGCGACGCACGTAGACAATTTCAACGTATTGCATCCGTCTACTTTTTTTATTCATACAGTCGATCAACGGCTCACGCTTTGATCTTGATCAAGTCGTGGCGGAGTGTCAGTAAGGGTTACGTGGCCCCGGCTCGGCAACGAATCACCCGCAGTACGTCCCCGGCCGCTGCCCGTCGCATCTCAGTTTGCTGACTCGCATCGTCGTGTTCAGTCCTGCCTAACCACTGCCGGACGCCGCGTACATGCCGCAAGCCGATTTGACCGAAGTCAAACGCGAGATTGCCGATCGGTGTCAGTCGTCGACACCCGACACCTGAGGACGATGCCATGCACAATCTGGCAACCGTGAGCAAAGCCGAACAGCAGCGAGCCCTGTGGGCCTCGACGATTGCCTTCACCGTCTGCTTTGCCGTCTGGACCATTTTTTCCATCATCGGCGTGCAGATCAAATCGGACCTTGGGCTCAGCGATACGCAATTTGGTCTGCTCGTCGGCACGCCGATCCTGACCGGCTCGCTCATCCGGCTGATGCTCGGCATCTGGACCGATCAGTACGGCGGCCGCATCGTCTATGCGGGCGTCATGCTGTCCGCAGCAGTAGCGACCTGGCTGTTGACGTTCGCCTACGACTATCCAACCTTCCTGCTTGCCGCGCTCGGTGTCGGTATTGCCGGTGGCTCCTTTGCCGTCGGCGTTGCCTACGTCTCAAAATGGTACCCGATCGAACGGCAGGGGACGGCACTCGGCATCTTCGGCGCCGGCAATGTCGGTGCGGCCGTCACCAAGTTCATAGCCCCCTTCGTCATGGTAGCCTACGGCTGGAAGGCGGTCGCCAACGTTTGGGCGCTCGCCTTGGTCGTGATGGCCATCGTGTTCTGGCTCGCCACCAAGGATGACCCGCAGCTCGAGGCGCGGCGGCGCAGCGGCGCCAAGCCAGAACCGCTCTCGGCCATGCTTGCGCCGCTCAAGAGCCTGCAGGTCTGGCGCTTCTCGCTCTACTACTTCTTCGTGTTCGGCGCGTTCGTGGCGCTGGCGCTGTGGCTGCCGCGCTATCTGATCGGGGTTTACGGCCTCGACATCACCACCGCAGGCATGATCGGAGCGGCCTATTCCATTCCTGCCAGCCTGTTCCGCATCTATGGCGGTGTGCTCTCCGACAAGTACGGCGCGCGCCGCATCATGTATTGGACATTCGGCGTCTCAGTGGTGGCCTGCTTCCTGCTGTCCTACCCGCCGACGGAATACGTCGTGCAGGGCATCCGCGGCCCCATGCGCTTCCGGCTCGAGACCGGTCTCGTGGCCTTCACTGTCCTGGTGTTCATCCTCGGCTTCTTCATGAGCCTCGGCAAGGCCGCCGTCTACAAGCACATCCCGGTCTATTACCCGCAGCACGTAGGCTCCGTCGGCGGCGTTGTTGGCCTTGTGGGCGGCCTCGGCGGATTCATTCTGCCGATCCTGTTCGGGATCATGAACGACCTGACCGGCGTCTGGCAGAGCTGCTTCATGCTGCTGTTTGCGGTAGCTGCGCTCTCCCTCGTCTGGATGCATGTCTCGATCCGGACGATGGAGAAGGGGGTTTACGGCGAGCAGCTCAAGAAGCTTCCCGAGCTGCCTGAGATGCAGGAGATCCACGGGCCGAAGCAGGTCGGCGTGCTCGGACCACACCTCATCGAGGACTGGCGCCCCGAGGAGCGGGAGTTCTGGGAGACGAAAGGACGGCCTATCGCGCGACGCAATCTGTTCATTTCGATTCCGGCGCTGCTGTTGTCATTCGCGGTGTGGATGGTGTGGTCGGTCGTGGTCGCGAAGCTGCCCGCCATCGGCTTCACCTACACCACGGACCAGCTGTTCTGGCTGGCCGCGCTACCCGGGCTCTCCGGCGCCACGCTCAGGATCTTTTACTCCTTCATGGTGCCGGTCTTCGGCGGCCGGCTGTGGACCACGCTGACGACGTGGTCGCTGATGGTCCCGGCGGTCGGCATCGGCATGGCTGTGCAGAACCCGGCAACGCCCTATTGGCTGTTCCTCGTGCTGGCTCTGTTATGTGGCTTCGGCGGCGGCAACTTCGCCTCCTCCATGTCGAACATCTCATTCTTCTTCCCCAAAGCCGAGAAGGGCAACGCGCTGGCGCTCAATGCCGGGCTCGGCAACCTCGGCGTCAGCGTCGTGCAGTTCGTCGTGCCGCTTGCAATCACGACCGGCGTGTTCGGCTGGCTCGGCGGAGAGCCGGTGATGGTGAAAGAGGCCGGTGGGCAGGTGCCGCTTTGGCTGCAGAACGCAGGCTACGTGTGGGTGCCGTTTATCGCCGCCAGTGCCTTCGCGGCCTGGTTCGGCATGAACGACATCGCCTCGGCCAGGGCTTCGTTCGCGGAGCAGGCGGTGATCTTCCAGCGCAGGCACAATTGGATCATGTGCTGGCTTTACACGGGCACCTTCGGCTCGTTCATCGGCTATTCGGCGGGCTTTCCGCTGCTCGCCAAGACGCAGTTCCCGGAGGTGAATGCACTGACGTACGCGTTTCTCGGGCCTCTCGTCGGCGCCCTCTCGCGCTCGCTCACCGGATGGGTGTCCGACAAGCACGGCGGCGGCCGGGTGACATTCTGGGTGTTCGTCGGCATGACCGCGGGCGTCCTCGGCGTGCTCTACTTCCTGAGCATCGGGAGCTGGCCGGGCTTCTTCGCCATGTTCCTGTTCCTGTTCTTCGTCAGCGGGGTCGGCAATGCATCCACGTTCCAGATGATCCCGGCCGTTATGCGCAGGGAGATCGATCGCCTGATGCCGGAGGCGAATGCAGAGACACGCGCCCGCCAGTCGGACAAGGAGAGTGCGGCGATCATCGGCTTCACCTCGGCCATCGCCGCCTACGGGGCCTTCTTCATTCCGATGAGCTACGGCCAGTCGATCGTCTGGACCGGCGGGCCGCAGGCGGCGCTGTGGGGATTCCTCGTTTTCTACCTCTCCTGCATCGCCGCCACCTGGTGGTTCTACACACGGCGCGGCGGGCTTCTTTACGACATCGAGCGGGGCGGCCAGCCGCCCGCGCCACAAAGTCCTGCCGCTGTCCCAGCCGCATGATCGAGGACAAGTCATGAGCCACTTTCTCGACCGCCTCACGTTCTTCAAGCGTACCGAAGACGAGTTTGCCGACGGCCACGGCATTACCACCCGCGAGGATCGCCGCTGGGAGGATGGCTATCGCAAGCGCTGGCAGCACGACAAGATCGTGCGCTCCACGCACGGCGCCAACTGCACGGGCTCGTGCTCCTGGAAGATCTACGTCAAGGGCGGCATCGTCACTTGGGAGACGCAGCAGACCGACTATCCCCGCACGCGTCCCGATCTGCCCAACCATGAGCCGCGCGGCTGCTCGCGCGGCGCGAGCTACAGCTGGTATCTCTATTCCGGCAACCGGCTCAAATACCCATTGGTGCGGTCCCGTCTGCTCAAGCTGTGGCGCGAGGCGCGGGCGATGCGAACGCCGGTCGCCGCCTGGGCCTCCATCGTCGAGGACCCGGCGAAGCGCGCGGCCTACACGAGGAAGCGCGGCCTCGGCGGGTTCGTGCGCGCGACCTGGGACGAAGTCACCGAGATCGTTGCCGCCGCCAACGCCTACACGGTCAAGACCTACGGCCCCGATCGCGTCGTCGGCTTCTCGCCAATCCCGGCCATGTCGATGGTGAGCTATGCCGCGGGCTCGCGCTATCTCTCGCTGCTCGGCGGCGTTTGCCTGTCGTTCTACGACTGGTACTGCGATCTGCCTCCGTCCAGCCCGCAGACCTGGGGCGAGCAGACGGACGTTCCCGAAAGCGCGGATTGGTACAATTCCGGGTTCTTGATTTTGTGGGGGTCGAACGTGCCGCAGACGCGCACGCCGGACGCCCACTTCTACACCGAGGTCCGCTACAAGGGCGCCAAGAGCGTCGTCATCTGCCCCGATTATTCGGAAGCCTCGAAGTTCGCCGACCTGTGGATCTCGGTGAAGCAGGGCACCGACGCGGCGCTGGCGATGGCCATGGGTCACGTCATCCTGCGCGAGTTCCACGTCGATCGCACGGTCGCCTATTTCCAGGACTACGCGCGGCGCTACACCGACATGCCGATGCTGGTGCGCCTCGTGAAGCAGGGCAACCATCTCGTCCCCGATCGGCTGCTGCGCGCCTCGGACTTCGAGGGCGGCCTGGGCGAAGCCAACAATCCCGAATGGAAGACAGTCGCCTACGACGAAGCATCCGGCGCCATCGTTGTGCCGAACGGCTCCGTCGGCTTCCGCTGGGGCGAGAAAGGCAAATGGAACCTCGAAGAAAAGGCAGCGAGTGGCGCCGCGACCAAGCTGCGGTTGTCGCTCGCCGATATCAAGGACGAGGTCGCCGGCGTGGCGTTCCCTTATTTCGGCAATCGCGAGCACGACCATTTCGCCGGCACGGATCATCCTGGCGTGCTCGTGCGCAATGTTCCAGCGAAACGCGTCAAGCTGAAGGATGGTGAGGCCCTCGTTGCCTCCGTGTTCGATCTACTCGTTGCCAACTACGGGGTCGATCGCGGCTTCGGCGGCGGCCATGTGGCGAAGTCCTACGACGAGAACGTGCCCTACACGCCGGCCTGGGCCGAGAGGATCAGCGGTGTGCCGCGCGGCCAGATCATCCAGGTCGCACGCGAGTTCGCCCGCAATGCCGAGAAGACGAATGGCCGCTCGATGGTCATCATCGGCGCGGCCATGAATCACTGGTTCCACTGCGATATGAACTATCGTGGCGTCATCAACATGCTGGTGATGTGCGGCTGCATCGGCCAGTCGGGCGGCGGCTGGTCGCACTACGTTGGCCAGGAGAAGCTGCGGCCTCAGTCGGGCTGGCTGCCGCTCGCCTTCGGGCTCGACTGGGGACGCCCGCCACGGCAGCAGAACTCGACGTCGTTCTTCTACGCGCACACCGATCAGTGGCGCTACGAGACGCTGGATACGAAAGAGATCCTCTCACCGACCGCACCGGCAGGGCGGTGGGACGGAGCCCTGATCGACTACAACGTCCGTGCCGAGCGCATGGGGTGGCTGCCGTCGGCACCGCAGCTCGAGACCAATCCGCTCGCCATCGCCAAGCAGGCGGCCGCCGCCGGCAAGGAGCCAAAGGACTATGTCGCTGGTGCGCTGAAATCCGGGCATCTTAGGCTTTCCTGCCATGATCCGGACAATCCGAAGAATTGGCCGCGCAACATGTTCGTGTGGCGCTCCAATCTCTTGGGCTCTTCCGGCAAGGGCCACGAGTATTTCCTCAAGCACCTGCTCGGCACGACGCATGGCGTGATGGGCAAGCAGCTCGGCGAGATGGGCGTGCGGAAGCCAGCCGATGTGGTGTGGCATGACGAGGCGCCGGAGGGGAAGCTCGACCTGCTGGTGACCCTCGACTTCCGCATGTCGACCACCTGCGTCTACTCCGACATCGTGCTGCCGACGGCCACCTGGTACGAGAAGAACGATCTCAACACCTCTGACATGCATCCGTTCATCCACCCGCTGACGGGCGCGGTGGACCCCGTCTGGGAATCGCGGAGCGACTGGGAGATCTACAAGGCGATCGCCAAGAAGTTCTCCGAGGTGGCGCCGGAGGTGCTCGGTGTCGAGCGGGATGTGGTGCTGACCCCGATCATGCACGACACGCCGGCCGAGATCGCGCAGGCGATCGACGTCAAGGACTGGAAGCGCGGCGAGTGCGAGCCGGTGCCCGGCAAAACCATGCCGACCGTTACGGTCGTCGAGCGTGACTACCCAAATCTCTACAAGCGCTTCACCTCCCTCGGTCCGCTCATGTCCAAGATCGGCAACGGCGGCAAGGGGATGGCTTGGAATACCGAGCACGAGGTCGAGTTCCTCAAGCGCCTCAATGGCGTCGTCACCGACGAGGGGCCGACCAAAGGGCTGCCGAAAATCGAAAGCGATATAGATGCAGCCGAGGTGATTTTGGCGCTGGCGCCCGAGACCAACGGCGAGGTGGCGGTGAAGGCCTGGGCCTCTCTGGGCGGCTTCACGGGGCGCGAGCACACGCATCTCGCCGTGCCGAAAGAGGACGAGAAGATCCGCTTTCGCGACGTGGTCGCACAGCCGCGCAAGATCATCTCCTCGCCGATCTGGTCGGGGCTCGAGAGCGAGAAGGTCTGCTACAACGCAGGCTACACCAACGTGCACGAGCTCATTCCGTGGCGCACGCTTTCGGGCCGTCAGCAGCTCTACCAGGATCACTTGTGGATGCGCGCCTTTGGCGAGGCCCTTTGCGTCTACCGGCCGCCCATCGACACGTGCTCGGTCAAGCCAGTGATCGACAGCAAGCCGAACGGCGAACGCCAAGTCGTCCTCAACTTCATCACGCCGCATCAGAAGTGGGGCATCCACTCCACCTACACCGACAACCTGCTGATGCTGACGCTGTCACGCGGCGGGCCCATCGTGTGGATCAGCGAGAAGGACGCAGCAAAGGCCGGCATTGTCGATAACGACTGGATCGAGGCCTACAACTCGAACGGCGCGCTGGTTGCCCGCGCGGTCGTCTCCCAGCGTGTGAAACAGGGCATGTGCCTGATGTACCACGCGCAGGAGAAGATCGTGAACGTGCCGGGCTCGGAGATGACCGGGCAGCGCGGTGGGATCCACAACTCGGTCACGCGCGCGGTGCTGAAGCCGACCCACATGATCGGCGGCTATGCTCAGCTCTCGTACGGCTTCAACTACTACGGCACCATCGGCACCAACCGCGACGAGTTCGTCATCATTCGCAAGATGGCCAAGGTCGACTGGCTCGATCGTCCCAGCTCCGACCAGCCGCAGACGCTCCCCGTCACGCCCAAAATCGAGGCTGCAGAATGAAAATCCGCGCGCAAATCGCCATGGTGCTGAACCTCGATAAATGCATCGGGTGTCACACCTGCTCCGTCACCTGCAAGAACGTGTGGACCAACCGCGAGGGCATGGAATACGCGTGGTTCAACAACGTCGAGACCAAGCCCGGCATCGGCTACCCGAAAGACTGGGAGAACCAGGACCGCTGGAACGGCGGCTGGGTCAGGAAGAAGAACGGCAAGATCGAGCCCAAGATCGGCGGCAAGTGGCGGGTGCTGGCCAAGATCTTCGCCAACCCCGATCTGCCGGAGATCGACGACTACTACGAGCCCTTCACATTCGATTACGAGCACCTGCAGAAGGCGCCCGAGCTCGAGGCATCGCCCACCGCGCGACCGCGCTCGCTCATCACGGGCGAGCGCATGGAGAAGATCGAATGGGGTCCCAACTGGGAGGAGATCCTGGGCGGCGAATTCTCCAAGCGCTCCGCCGACTACAACTTCGAAGGCGTGCAGAAGGAGATCTACGGCCAGTTCGAGAACACTTTCATGATGTACCTGCCCAGGCTGTGCGAGCACTGCCTCAATCCGGCGTGCGTGGCGGCCTGTCCCTCCGGCGCCATCTACAAGCGCGAGGAGGATGGCATCGTCCTCATCGACCAGGACAAGTGCCGCGGCTGGCGCATGTGCGTGTCGGGCTGCCCGTACAAGAAGATCTACTACAACTGGTCGAGCGGCAAATCGGAGAAGTGCATCTTCTGCTATCCGCGCATCGAGGCGGGCCAGCCCACGGTGTGCTCGGAGACCTGCGTCGGGCGCATCCGCTATCTCGGCGTCGTCCTTTATGACGCGGATCGGATCGAGGAGGCGGCAAGCGCACCCGACGAGAAGGACCTTTACGAGGCGCAGCTTTCCATCTTCCTCGACCCGAACGATCCGAAGGTTATCGAGCAGGCCCGCGCCGACGGCGTGCCCGATGCGTGGCTGGTGGCTGCGAAGACGTCGCCGGTGTGGAAGATGGCGATGGAGTGGAAGGTCGCCTTCCCGCTGCATCCCGAGTACCGCACGCTGCCGATGGTCTGGTACGTGCCGCCGCTGTCGCCGATCCAGTCGGCCGCTGAGGCGGGCAAGATGGGCAGCGACGGCGACATGCCCGACGTGCGCTCCCTGCGCATCCCGCTCAAGTATCTGGCCAACCTGCTGACTGCCGGCGACGAGGAGCCGGTGGCACGCGCACTGGAGCGCATGCTCGCCATGCGCGCCTACATGCGGGCCAAGACCATCGACGGCGTCATCGACGAAAGCATCGCCGCCAGGGTCGGGCTGACCGGCCTGCAGATCGAGGACATGTATCACGTGATGGCGATCGCCAACTACGAGGACCGGTTCGTCATTCCGACGTCCCATCGCGAGCTCGGCGAGGATGCCTACGAGTTGCGCGGCTCGTGCGGCTTCTCCTTCGGCAACGGCTGTAGCGACGGCCGCACGGGGACTGGCCTGTTCGAAACGCCAAACAAAAAGGCGCGCACCCCGACGGAGTTCATCTCATGAAACGCACGCTCAAGGTCCTCTCCGCGCTTTTGTCCTATCCGACAGCGGAGCTGCAGGCCGCTGTGCCCGAGCTGCGCGCAGCGCTCGACGCGGAGGGCCGCCTGCCGCAGAAAAATCGCGATCGCCTCGACCGCATTCTCGAGGAGATCGCCACCGGCGATCTCTACGACCTGCAGGAACGTTACGTTCTGCTGTTCGATCGCACGCGCTCGCTTTCGTTGCATCTGTTCGAGCACGTGCACGGCGAAAGCCGCGATCGGGGCCAAGCGATGGTCGACCTCAAGGCGCTCTACGAGCGCCACGGGTTGCTCATGAGCTCTGGCGAGCTCCCGGATCATCTGCCGCTCTTTCTGGAGTTCCTTTCGCAGATTCCTGAAGCGGAGGCGCGCGACCTGCTTCGCGAGACCTCGCATGTGCTGGAGGCGATCCGCCTGCGCTTGAAGAAGCGCAAGGTGCCCTATTCCTCGATCTTCTCGTGTGCCCAGGCGCTGGCCGAAGCCAAGCCGCAGACGGAGGTGGTTGCAGCCCTTCTGGGTGAGCCGGACGAGGATCCCAATGACCTCGCCGCCCTCGATGCCCAGTGGGAGGAGGAGGAGGTCACGTTCGGTCCCGCCGCCGCTGCCGCCGCTCAGTGCGGAAAGGACGACCTCGCCGCGAAGCTGCGAGCCGCCCGCCGGCCCGCCCCGGGCGTGGCGGCGCCGGAGCCCAAGCGACCGATCATAACGCACAGACAGTCCAACCGCGCCTGAGGAGGCTTCATGCGCGACATCATCAATCACATCGTATTCGGCTGGTACCCATATCTGTGCCTGATCGTATTTCTGCTCGGCAGCCTGCTGCGCTTCGATCGCGAGCAGTACACGTGGAAGACAGGATCCAGCCAGCTCCTGCGCCGACGCCAGCTCATGTGGGGCTCGAACCTGTTCCACGTCGGCATTCTCGTGATCTTTTTCGGCCACTTCGTCGGATTGCTCACACCGATCTGGATCTTCGATGCCATCGGCATCTCGCATACGGCCAAGCAGTGGATGGCAATCATCATCGGTGGCGTTGCGGGGCTCGCCTGTCTCGTCGGCATCACGCTGCTCACGCACCGGCGCCTGTTCGACGCGCGCATCCGCACCACCTCGTCTTTTGGCGACATCGCCATCCTGCTGCTGCTGTTCGCGCAGCTGCTGCTGGGTCTTGCCACCATTCCCGTCTCGTTGGGTCATCTCGACGGGCATGAGATGGTGAAGTTCATGAACTGGGCGCAGGGCATCCTCCTGCTGCGCAGCGACGTGTGGATGCTGGTGGCGGATGCCCATCCGATCTTCAAGGCGCACCTGTTTCTCGGCATGACGATCTTCCTTGTCTTTCCGTTCACGCGACTCGTGCACGTGTGGAGCGCGCCGGTCTGGTACCTCGGCCGGCGCGGCTACCAGGTCGTGCGCTCCAGCGGGCGGCCGCGTGTCGCCGCCTCGGCGAAGCGCACCATCCAGCCGGCGGAGTAGGTCATGTCCTGTTCGATCAACAGTGTACGGGCGCATGGCGCGCGCACCGTCGTATCCGTGAATGGGGTGACCATCCCTCACGACGCCATCTCCCGCGAGGTGCAGAATCACCCCGCACCCACGCCGACTGCGGCGTGGACCGCCGCAGCCCGGGCGCTTGCCGTGCGGGAGCTGCTGCTGCAGGAGGCACGCCGCTGCGATCTGCAACCCGAGCCCGCTGTGGATGCCGAGGGCCGGCGCGAGACACACGAAGAAGCCCTGATCCGCAATCTCATCGACGCTCGAATCACGACGCCAGCGCCCGATGAAGACTCCTGCCGCCGTTACTATGAGAACAACCGCGCGCGCTTCCGCTCCGCGGACATCTACGAGGCTGCGCACATCCTGATCGCGGCGCGCCGCGGCGATGCTCAATCTTTCACGGCCGCACGTGAGCGCGCGCTTGCGCTCCTGTCACACGTTCAGGCCGATCCGCACTGTTTTGCGGATTTGGCCAGGGCGCACTCCGACTGCCCGTCGGCCGCTGCGGGAGGCAATCTCGGGCAGCTAACGAAAGGGGCCACGACACCGCCCTTCGAGCGAGCGCTGCTCGAGCTCCAGCCGGGCGAGATTACAAAGGAGCCGGTGGAGACCGACTACGGCTTTCACATCATCCGCCTCGAACGGCATATCGCGGGAGCCCTGTTGCCGTTTGAAGCCGTCCGCGAGCGGGTTGCCGACTACCTCGCAGCGCGCACACAGCGGATGGCCATAGCGCAGTTCGTGGCGCGCCTGGCTGCTCGAGCCGAGGTGACCGGGGTGGAGCTGCCCACGCCTGGTGACCTCAGAGTGCATTAGCCGAGGCGGAGTGCGGCAATGGCTACAACCGCCGAACAAGTACGCAGCTACGACGGCCCCGCAATCCTGAGCTACGGCTTTCGGCCGTTCTTTCTGCTCGGCGCTCTTTGGGCCGCCCTTATCGTTGCCATCTGGCTGCCTGTGCTGGAGGGGACCCTCGCGCTCCCGACGGCGTTCACGCCCGTCGAATGGCACGTGCACGAGCTGCTCTACGGCTATCTGCCGGCCATCGTGGCGGGCTTCCTGTTGACGGCCGTGCCGAATTGGACCGGGAGATTGCCGGTGACGGGCACTCCGCTCCTGCTGCTGGTGCTGCTGTGGGTTGCGGGTCGCGTTGCGGTTCTCTGTTCTGCGCGGATCGGCGCGCCGGCCGCCGCTGCCGTCGATCTGCTTTTCCTAGCGGCTCTCGCAGGCATCATCGCGCGCGAAATTCTGGCGGGCCACAACTATCAAAATGCGAAGGTTCTCGCGCTGGTCGGGCTCTTGCTCGCCGGCAACGCGACGTTCCATGCCGAAGCCATGCTGCCGGATGGCGGCAATGGCTACGGAGTCCGTATCGGCGTCGGCGCCGCCGTCTTGCTGATCTCCCTGATCGGCGGGCGCATCGTACCGAGCTTCACCCGCAACTGGCTTGCACGGCAGCGGCCTGGACGCCTGCCGACAGCCTTCACCCGCTTCGATGTTGCAGCCATCGCGTCAGGTGTCGCAGCGATCGCTTTGTGGATTGTCGCGCCTGACGCCATCGCAACGGCAGTCGTCGCCTTCGTTGCCGCGCTCGTGCATGCCATACGACTGGGACGCTGGGCCGGCCATCGTACCGCCGGCGAGCCGCTCGTTCTTGTCCTGCACGTGGCTTACGGATTTGTGCCGGTCGGCTTTCTGCTGCTGGCCATGGCCATCGCCACCCCCGCGCTCGTCGTTCCGAGCGGGGCGCTCCACGGCTGGACCGTCGGCGCGATCGGAATGATGACACTGGCTGTGATGACGAGGGCCACCCTCGGACACACCGGGCAACCGCTCACCGCCTCTGCTGCAACGCAGTTCATCTATGCGGCAATCGGCATTGCCGCGGTGGCCCGCGTGTTGACGGCGTTCGGAATTGCCAGGGAGCCCTTGCTCCATCTTTCGGCGACGGCATGGGTTGCAGCGTTCGGCGGCTTTGCGGTCGTCTACTGGCCGCTGCTGACCAGGCCACGCACGCGTTAATGGCGGTGCTGTTGCGAAACCCTGGGACTGGCCGACTGCCGGCCCAGACACGAAACGTGCGCGTCGCGCACCGATTGAACAGGGATCGCCAAGCGCCGTTATCACGTTGAAGACCATGGGGCCAAACAGCCCAAAGAGCGTTGTGCGTGTGGTTCGCGGAGGCGGCTTGTGAGCAATCAGGCATGTATGCCGGGCCGGGATCAAACCGAGGTTATCGCCTTCCTGGCAAATCCCGCTTCCTACCGAGGAGTTGAGCGCGTCGACCGTTTCGAGACGCACGGGAACCTGGTGTTCCTGGCGGGGTCGGAGGCCTGGAAGATCAAGCGCGCGGTGCGCTTTCCCTACATGGATTTTTCCACGCTCGAGAAGCGCCGGGCGGCGTGCCTGCGTGAAGTGGAGATCAACCGTGGCTTCTCGGACGACCTGTATCTCGGCTGCGTCCCCATTTCGCGATCGGCCGCCGGCGGGCTCGCCATTGCCGGTCATGGCGAGGTTGTGGAATGGGCAGTCCACATGCGGCGCTTCGAGCAGTCTGCTCTGCTGAGCAATCTGGCGAAGGAGGGGAGGATAACGGACGATCTCGCCAAGAGGTTGGCCGACGTCGTCCATGATTGTCACGCACGAGCCGAGCGCAGAGCGCCATCTTCCGGGACCGCGCACATCCGCCGCCTCATAGGCTCGGTCTGCGGCTCGCTCCTCAGCTCGGATGCCCTCGATCAGGAGGAGATCTCGGACTTGGCGCGTCGGCTCGACGATCAGATCAACAAGGCGGCGGCCGTGCTCGACGAGCGCGCAAGCCGCGGGTTCGTTCGCCGTTGCCATGGCGATCTTCACCTCGCCAATGTCGTGCTGTGGCACGGCAGCCCGGTGCTCTACGACGCCATCGAGTTCGATGAAGCAATTGCGACCATCGACACGCTCTACGACCTAGCCTTTCTGCTCATGGACCTCGACTGGCACGGGCAAAGACACGCGGCCAACGTCGTGCTCAACCGCTACCTCTGGCGCAGCCAGGATGACCTCGATCTCGAAGGACTCGCAGCTTTGCCGCTGTTCATGGCACTGCGTGCCGGCATCCGGGCGATGGTCGCGGTCGACCGGGCTGACCAGGAGAATTCGGAAGCTCGCAAGCGCGATCTCGATCGTGCCCGACGCTATGTGCGGGCGGCGCTGAGCTACGTCTCGCAACCGGCCCCGCAGTTGATCGCTATCGGAGGTCTGTCGGGGACCGGCAAAACGACGCTGGGCACAGCCCTGGCGCCTCTGATCGGCGGTGCACCGGGTGCCGTGCACCTGCGAAGCGACCTGGAGCGCAAGGCGGCCGCCGGCGTCGGCGAGCTGGATCGCCTTCCCGTCAGTGCCTACGCCAAGGAGGCGCGCCTACGCATCTATCAGCGGCTCAGGGAGAAGGCACGCGTGGTGCTTGCGGCAGGCCGCTCGGTCGTCGTCGATGCCGTTTATGCAGGAGAGGGGGAACGGCGAGAGATTGAAGCCGCTGCGGCCGACCTCGATATTCCGTTCCATGGACTTTGGCTGGAGGCCGATCCAGAAACGCTTGTCGCCCGCGTGACCGCGCGTCGCAATGATGCTTCGGATGCAACGCCGGACACCGTTGCGGCGCAACTGCAGACCGAGGTGGGCCCGATGTCGCCCGCGTGGATTGCCATAGATGCAGGCGGCACGGGCAGCGAGACGCTGCGGCTGGCTGCATCGCGTCTCGGCCTTGCCGCAACACAAACACCCGGCGCAGTCCCATGACGGTCCGCAACTTCGAATACCTGTTCAAGCCTCGATCGGTCGCTTTGATCGGCGCCAGCAACAAGGCCGGCAGCGTCGGCCTGATCACTGCGCAAAATCTGCTGAATGGTGGATTCGCTGGCCCCGTCTGGTTCGTGAATCCGAGGCACGGCACCATCGCAGGTCACGACTGCCACCCGTCCGTTGCAGCGCTGCCGTCAGCACCCGACCTCGCCATCCTCGCCACGCCGCCGCAGACCATCCCGGGGCTCATCGCCGACCTCGGCACCAAGGGCACGCGCGCGGCCGTTGTCATCACCGCCGGGCTGCGGGACGGCCTCGGGCAAGCCATGCTGGACGCCGCGCGTCCCCACATCCTGCGCATCCAGGGCCCGAACTGCATCGGCCTAATGCTGCCGCGCATCGGGCTCAACGCGAGCTTCTCGCCCAAGCCGCTGCCTGGCGATATCGCCTTCGTATCGCAGTCCGGGGCTTTGATCACCGGCATCGTCGACTGGGCGCGCGGGCGCAACATCGGTTTCTCGCACGTGATCTCCTTGGGCGACATGGCGGACGTCGATTTCGGCGACCTGCTCGATCATCTCGCCGCCGATGCGCAGTGCCGCTCCATCCTGCTCTACATGGAATCGGTCACGCATGCGCCGAAGTTCATGTCTGCAGCCCGGCGCGCCGCCAGATCCAAGCCTGTCATTGTCGTCAAGACCGGGCGCAGCGCGACGGGCGCCAAGGCCGCGCTCTCGCATACAGGCGCCCTGGCCGGCGCCGATGCGGCCTACGACGCCGCGTTCCGCCGTGCGGGACTTCTGCGTGTGCGCGAGCTGGATGATCTCTTCAGCGCGGCGGAGATGCTGGCGCGGCATCCGAGGCTCCTCGGCGACAGGCTGGCGATTCTCACCAACGGCGGCGGCGCCGGGGTGATGGCGACCGACCGGCTCGGCGATCTGAACGGCACGCTCGCCACGGTGTCCGACGCGATGCGGGCGGCCTTCGATGCCGCCCTGCCTCCGACCTGGTCGCACGGCAACCCGATCGACATCCTGGGTGATGCCGATGCCGCGAGATATCGCCGCGCGCTCGAGATCCTGCTGAGCAGCGAGGACGCAGATGCCATCCTGGTGATGAATTGCCCCACGGCACTGGCGTCGAGCACCGAGATTGCCGACCAGGTCGTGGCGCTGGTGGATCGGCAGCGTGCCGGGCAGGCACCGATAAAGCCTGTCCTCGCCGTCTGGCTCGGCGATGAGTCGAGCCGCGAAGCGCGCAGGCTGTTTGCAGCCAAGAATATCGCGAGCTTTGCGACGCCCGCCGAGGGTGTCGATGGGTTCATGCAGCTCGTCAGCTACGCCCGGGCGCAGGAGCAGCTGATGCGCACGCCGCCATCCCTGCCCGAGGTCGTGTTCGACAGCGCCGGGGCGGCAGCCACGATCGAGATCGCTCTCCGCTCCAAGAGGTCGGTTCTGTCGGAGGCCGAGGCGAAAGACATCCTCGCCGCCTATGGCGTCCCCGTGGTGCCGACCAAGATCGCGGCCAGCCCTGAAGAGGTTGGGCGCCTCGCTCGGGACATCATCGCCGACTACGGCGCCTCGGTGATCAAGATCCTCTCCGACGATATCTCGCACAAGTCCGATGTCGGCGGTGTCCGGCTGGGACTGGAGCATGCCGAGGAGGCCGAGCTCGCCGCTGCGGACATGCTGCGGCGCATCGCTGAGCTCATGCCCGACGCCAGGATCAAGGGTTTCACCGTGCAGCCCATGATCCGCCGCCCGCGCGCCCACGAGCTGATTCTGGGCATGTCGGTCGATCCGACGTTTGGTCCGCTGATGATGTTCGGGGCTGGGGGAACCGCCGTGGAGGTGCTGCGCGACACCGCCAGCGCGCTCCCTCCGCTCGACCTCAACCTCGCCAGAGACATGATGCAGCAGACCCGCATCTGGTGCCTGCTGCAGGGATACCGGGACCGCCCTGCCGCCGACATCGATCGCATCGGCGAAGCTCTCGTGCGGCTGAGCTATCTCGTGGCGCGCCACCCTGAGATCCGTGAGATCGACATCAATCCGCTGCTGGCCGACGACAAGGGCGTGATCGCGCTCGATGCCAGGGTGTGCGTGGCCGACGCCGCCAGCGACCCGCGGGTGCCGATGGCGATCAGACCCTATCCGTCGCAATGGCAGATCGATACCGAGCTCGAGCCGGTTGGCGCGATGCGCATTCGCCCTATCCGTCCCGAGGACGAAGCGCTCTACCAGGATTTCTTCGCCGTCGTCACGCCCGAAGACCGAAGGCTGCGGTTCTTCGGCGCAGGCCCGAAACTCTCGCACGGATCGCTCGCCCGCTTCACGCAGATCGACTACGCGCGCGAGATGGCGTTCGTGGCGCTCGAGCAGAAATCCGGCGCGCTACTTGGTGTCGTCCGTCTCATCGCCGACCCGGATTATACGCGCGGCGAGTACGCAATTATCGTGCGCTCCGACCTCAAGGGTCGCGGCCTCGGCTGGCGGCTGATGCAGCATCTGATCGAGTATGCCAAGGCCGAGGGGCTGAAAGAGCTCCACGGCAGCGTCCTGGCGGAGAACACCACCATGCTGCGGATGTGCCGCGAACTCGGCTTCGCCGTGGATCGGGAGCCCGGCGACGAAAGCCTCCGGCGCGTGGTGCTGAAACTGGCGTGAGCCGGGATCATTTTCAGGCTGATGCCTCTGCATACGAGATGAGCTATGCGAGCGATGGTCCTGGAGAAGGCGGGCACGCCGCTTCGATTGCAGGAGCTCCCCGACCCTGCGCCGGGTCCGGGCCAGGTGCTGGTGAAGGTCGCAGCGTGCGGCGTCTGCCGTACCGATCTGCACGTTGTCGACGGTGAGCTGACCGAGCCGAAGCTGCCGATCATCCCAGGTCACGAGATCGTCGGCCGTGTCGAGGCGATGGGCGCCGGCGTCACCTCATTCCGCATTGGCGATCGCGTCGGCATTCCCTGGCTCGGTCATACGTGCGGCCAGTGCCCCTACTGCATGGCGGGTCGTGAGAACCTGTGCGATGCGCCGCGCTTCACGGGCTATCAGATCGACGGCGGCTACGCCGAGCATACGGTGGCCGAGGCAGCCTACTGCTTCCCGGTGCCGCAGAGCTATTCGGACACGGCAGCGGCACCGCTTCTGTGCGCCGGCCTCATCGGTTTCCGATCGCTGCGCATGTGCGGCGATGCTTCCAGGCTCGGTATCTATGGGTTCGGAGCCGCGGCACATATTGTTGCCCAGGTCGCGCAGTTCGAGGGGCGCTCCGTGTATGCGTTCACCCGGCCCGGAGACGCAGATGCTCAGGCCTTCGCGCGCAGTCTCGGCTGCGTCTGGGCCAGCGGCTCTGATGAGCGGCCGCCCGCTGAGCTTGACGCCGCCATCATCTTCGCACCGGTGGGAGCGCTCGTGCCGGCGGCGCTTGCCTCAGTGCACAAGGGCGGCACCGTCGTGCTCGGCGGCATCCACATGAGCGACATCCCCGCCACGCCCTACGCGTTGCTGTGGGGCGAGCGCGTCGTGCGGTCCGTGGCCAATCTCACGCGGCAGGACGCCAGGGACTTCCTCGAGCTGGCCGCACATACACCCATTCAAACCCACGTTGAGCCGTTTGCTCTCAAGGATGCCAACACGGCGTTGGACCGGCTACGCGCCGGCCAGCTCACGGGGGCCGCGGTCCTGGTTCCCGGGGAAGGCTGAGTGGAGGCGCCGGACGTGAAGATGCCGAGCCAGTGAGCTCGGCTTGACGTGCATCAAGGCGAACCCGCTCCGCGGCGCGGAGTTATTGCAGGTACGCAAGCGGAGTGAGCCGACATGAAGCCAAAGCGAACCTGGGTAGTGATCGCTGACGGAGGCGAGGCCAAGGTGTTCGAGAGCCAGGGGCTCAATTCCGGCCTTGTGCCCGTCGATGACATGAGCATGGCCATCGAGCTGCCGGCGAGCCGCGACATCCTGGCGGATCGTCCGGGACGCTCCTACGAGTCCCAGGGCCATGCGCGTCATGCGATAGAGAACGCGACGGACCCGCATAGGGAGCTGAAGCGCGAGTTCGCCAGGACGGTCGCCAATGCTCTGGCGGCGCGCCTGACGAAGAAAAGGTTCGATCGCCTCGTCATCGTCGCGCCTCCCACGGTGCTCGGCGACTTGCGAGATGAGCTGCCCAAGCGCGTTCGGGCCAAGGTTGCGGCCGAGCTCGGGAAGGACCTCGTCAAGGCCCCGCATCACGAGCTGCCGGGTCACCTGGCGGAGGTCCTGGGGCCCCAGTACGAGCGCTAGAGGGCGAAGATGCCGAGCTGACAGACCGGTCATTGTCGCTCGGAAGGGCCGCTCAGGGAGAACCGGCTCTGTCGCTAGAAATCCCTTGTTGCCGGAACAGTGTCGGCACGGTGATGTGCCGCGCCTTATGGTGTCGTTGATCCGGGCTTCGTGAGGGGGTCCGGTGCCTTTGCAGCAAGGCGCCATGCCGGCCACAAGAGGTGCCCGATGACCGAACGCGATCTTTCGCCGCCTCAACCTCGGGAGCCGGACAAGGTGGTTCTCAAACGATCGCTGCCTCTGAGCTACGCCACCCTGTACGGGCTCGGAGTAACGATTGGAGCCGGCATCTACGTGCTTGTCGGCGCAGCCGCCGCACGCGCCGGCATGCACGCGCCCTTGGCTTTCGTGCTCGCCGCCGTCTTGATGGCGCTGTCGGCTGCGTCTTTCGCCGAGCTGGCTGGGCGCTTTCCGGTGGCAGCAGGCGAGGCGGCCTATGCGCGCGAGGCCTTCCACTCGGACGTGCTTGCGACCGCCGTTGGCGCACTTGTCGTTGCGATTGCCATCGTCTCCGCAGCGGCGATCAGCGTCGGGAGCGCGGGATATCTCGCCGTCTTCCTTCCTCTCCCTGCACCCGTGCTGATTGCCGCGGTCGTGCTGACGATGGGCGCGATCGCCTGTTTGGGCGTCAAGGAGTCGGTGAGCTTTGCTGCCGTCATGACGATCATAGAGATAGGTGGGCTCGTTATCCTGGTCCTCGCCGGCTTCACATCCGGAACGGAAATCGTCACACGGCTGCCGGAGGTCGTTCCTAGGGCCGCCAATCCGGCGGCATTTGTTGGCCTCATGAGCGCCACCTTGCTTGCGGTCTTTGCATTCGTCGGGTTCGAGGGCCTCGCCAACGTGGCGGAAGAGGTGCGCGACCCGGAGCGCAATCTGCCGCGCGCCATTTTTCTCACCCTCGCGGTGTCGACTTTGCTCTATGTGCTCGTCGTCTGGATTTCGCTGGTGACGGTCGGGCCTGCCGACCTGGCGCGATCGACCGCTCCGCTGGCGCTGGTATTCGAGCGCCTGACAGGTGCGTCGCCTGGTACCATGAGCCTCATCGCACTGGTCGCCACGCTCAACGGCATCATCGTGCAGACGATCATGTCCTCGCGGGTGCTCTATGGGCTCGGCCGCCAGGGCAACCTGCCGGCCGCTTTCGGCAGCGTGAACCAAGCCACCCGCACGCCGATGTTCGCGACCGTGTTCACAATGGCGCTGGTGTTGCTGCTGGCGCTGGCGCTGCATTTGCACGATCTCGCGGACGTCACCTCGCGGCTTACGCTCGTGGTGTTCGCGATCGTCAACATGTCGCTTGCGCGCATCAAGCAGCGCGATCCGAGACGGCCTCCCGGCATCTATGTCGCACCAACCTGGGTTCCTTGGGCTGGAGCTGCGGCGTGCATTGCGCTGCTGGCCGGGGATTGGGCCGCTGAGTGGCTTCGCCCATAGGCCCGGCGGGGACCCATTGGCCCGTTGATGCGGATCAAAGTGAGCCGGCATCGTGGCCGATAAGCTGCGCGAGCGTGCCAGGGGGCGCGCAATAGATCGGCGCGCAGCGTGAGATCAGCTATGTTCACCAACATCCTGCTTGCCGTCGATGGGTCGGGAGCCTCGCTACGCGCTGCCCGCCACGGCATAGAGCTTGCCAGCACTTTGAAGGCGAGGGTGACGGTCGTCATGGTCACGATCCCGTGGGCGACCTACTTCTCGCGAGAGCTGGCCGTCGTCGCGCCGGGCGTCGTCATCCCGAAAACGGAATACGACTACAAGAGGGAAACGCTGGCCGCCTGCATACTGCAGAATGTGGCAACCTACGCGCGCTGCGCGGGCGTCACCGTAAGGACCGTGCACCGCAGCCATCAGGAGCCCTATCAGGCCATCATCGAAGCCGCCGTGCATGAGCGCTGCGACCTGATCGTCATGGGGTCACATTGTGATCGCGGCCTGGCGGGCGTCCTGCTGGGAAGCGAGACCATGAAAGTGCTGACCCACACCGGCATTCCCGTGCTGGTCTATCGGCAGAATTGACGGGCACGCCAGCGGGGAGGGGAAAATTCCGGATCCAGCTCCAGCCGAGGCGAAGCCGGTGCTTTAGCGGCAGATCAGGACCGGGATGGTGCTGTGCGTCAGCACCTGTATGGCCTGGCTGCCGAGCAGAACCCGCGACAGTCCCCTGCGGCCGTGAGAAGCCATCACAATCAGGTCACATTCCTTGTTCTTCGCCGTGGCGACAATCCCGTCCGCAGGAAAGTCGGTGACATGCACGGTCTGGCAGTCGACGCCCAGCTTCGCTGCATCCTCGCGGACCTTGGAGAGGATGCGTTCTGCGCCTTCTGCGGCAGCCTTCTCGTACTCGTCGAACGGGAAGTTGATGCCGCCGGCCTCGCCCACGGCCATTGCCGACCACGGCTCGGTCGCCGTGACGGCAGTGACTTTCGCCTTGAGCTCCTTTGCCAGGGCTAGGCCCACGGACACAGCCTTGCCAGCGAGGTCAGATCCATCCGTTGCGATCAGGATGTGCTTGTACATGTCTGGCTCCAATGGCTCGTCCTGGCAGTCTGCTGCAAGGCTCGTTCACAAAAATTATTATGGCGCGCCCGCGACGCCTCGTCTTGACAGAAATCAAACCCGCCGGCGCCAGGGATGGTGCGATGCGGGAGAGCGCGGATCAATCGACCCGAGATTGCGCTGAATCAATGCGCACTCGGGCCGGGCGGCGCAGAAAGCAGATCGCCAACGCGCAATCCCCTTAGTGAAAGAGGAGTCTTCAAATGGCAAAAACCGACGTTGCAAAGCCGACAGAAACTCCGGTGTCGCGTCCGCGCGATATTTTCGTAGCCATGCGCGAAGAGATGGACCGAATGTTCGACCGCTTCGAGCGCGGCTTCCAGCGCTGGCCGAGCCTATTCCAGCACGACCATGGGACGATGATGGTGCCCGAGCTTGACGTGCGGGAAAACAGCGATGCGATCATGATCGAAGCAGACCTGCCCGGCGTCGATGAAAAGGATGTCTCCGTTACGCTGGCCAACGGGACGCTCACCATCAAAGGCGAGAAGAAGCAAAGCAAGGAGGAGAAGAACGAGAACTACTACGTAGCCGAGCGCAGCTATGGTGCGTTCGAGCGCTCGCTTCGTCTCCCTGAGACCATCGATGAGGGCAAGATCGAAGCCAAGTTCGACAAGGGCGTTCTGAAGGTCAAAGCGGCCAAGAAGCCCGAGGCCGTCAAAGCTCCGCGGACGATTGAAATCAAGCAGGCATCGTAATACCGGGAGCACAGGGCGCGCGGCCTCGCATGCTGGGCCGCGCCCCTTGTCCAGGCGGTGGCACGCCGAACGCGAAAAAGCTAGCTCTTCGTCGGCGCAGATCGTTTGACGTCGGCAGCAAAGATATACCCGACGCCGCGGACCGTCTTGATCAAGGTGGGATGATCGGGGTCCTGCTCGACCTTCTTGCGCAGCCTTGCGATCAAATTGTCGATGGAGCGGTCGAGGGGCGACCAGTCCTGCCCCTTCAGCAAATCCATGATCTCGTCACGAGACAAGACGCGATGTGGCCGTTTCACGAACATTTCCAGCAAATTGAACTCGCTCGTCGTGAGCTCCTGGTCCTGGTCGCCGTCCCTTTTCAGGCTGCGTCGACTGACGTCGAAAACCCAACCCTCGAAGATATAGCGCTGCGATGATGGCGCGGATTGCTCGCTGGTCGCCGATCGCCTGAGGACGGCGCGGACGCGAGCCACCAGCTCGCGCAGCTCGAACGGCTTGGCGAGGTAGTCGTCGGCACCGAGCTCGAGGCCCACGACCCGGTCGATGGCGTCGCCCTTGCCAGTCAGCATGATGATCGGAATGTTGCAATCCTTGCGAATCTCGCGCGCCAGATCGAGCCCGTTCTCCTTGCCGAGATTGAGATCCAGCGTTATCAGTGTGACCGGGTTCCGCTCCAGGCAAGCGCGCAGCTCTTGGCCGTCTTTCGCATCGGAGACGGTAAAACCTTCCCCTTCGAAGCACCGCCGCAGCAAAGTCCGGACCTTGGGGTCGTCGTCAACGACAAGTATATGCGCACCGGTCATCGATCGGCACCTGGACGGGATATTGGGTCTTGCGAACGTATACTGCTTGCGCACGGTTCCAGTAGCATTAACAAGGGCAAACTGCACTACTCCGGAGTCCGTCATGCCGCAGACCCCTGGTCAGACGCCCTCGCCGGCGGCCCAGGCCGCCAAGCTTCGAGGCATTCTCGAATCAGCTGTTACGGCCATCGTTACGATCGATGATCGGGGCCTCATCGAAAGCGTCAATCCGGCGACCGAGCGCCTGTTCGGATACAGCACATCGGAGCTTATCGGGCAGAATGTCAATATCCTGATGCCGGAACCCTATCGGACAGAGCACGACAGCTACATTGCCAACTACCTCAGGACCGGCACCAAGAAGATCATCGGCATCGGCCGCGAGGTGAGCGGGCGGCGCAAGGACGGAACAATCTTTCCCGTGTATCTGTCGGTGAGCGAATTCGAGGCCGACGGCGGCCGCTATTTCACCGGTATGATCCACGACATCAGCGATCGCAAACATGTCGAGGAGGCGCTGCGGGAGAGCGAGCGCCGGTTCGCTCAGGCGCAGAAGATGGAGGCCGTAGGTCAGCTGACCGGCGGCATCGCCCACGATTTCAACAATCTGCTCCTCGTCATTACCGGTAATCTGGAGCTCCTGGAGCCGCAGCTGACGCGGGAGGACTCGAGGACCCTCCTCAAGGAGGCACAGGATGCGGCCACTCTCGGGTCGAAGCTGACGGACCAGCTCCTGACGTTCGCGCGCCGCCGTCACATGGACCCGCAGGTCATCCACCTGAACGACCTGGTCGTGAGCATCACCGACATGTTGCGGCGGACGCTCGGGGAGCACATCACGCTGTCGACCTCGCTGGCGCGCGATGTCTGGTCCACGCGCGCCGATCCCGACCAGTTCCAGAGCGCGATCGTCAACATGGCGGTCAATGCGCGCGATGCCATGCCGAATGGCGGCAAGCTGGTGGTCGAAACCCGCAATGTCGTGGTCAACGGCGACCACAGGGACTTCCAGCCCGATTTGAGGCCCGGAGCGTATGTGCAGCTGTCGATCTCCGACACGGGGTCGGGCATGCCGCCCCACGTTCGAGATCGGGTCTTCGAGCCCTTCTTCACCACCAAGGAGAAAGGCCGTGGCACCGGGCTCGGCCTGGCGATGGTGTATGGCTTCGTCAAGCAGTCCGGCGGTCATGTGACGATCTACAGCGAGGTTGGCCTCGGCACGACCATCAATATCTATCTTCCGCGCGCCAATGCGGATGCTGCCGCCCCTGCTTCGAGCACGATCAAGAGCGACCTCGATCCCCATGCACGCGAGACGATTCTGGTCGTGGAGGATGACGAGCGTGTCCGCAAGCTCACCATCAAGCGGCTCGAGATGATCGGCTATCAGGTCCTCGAAGCCAGCGACGGGCCGAAGGCGCTCGAGATACTCGAGCGTGGAAGCGCGGTCGATCTCGTTTTCACCGATCTGATCATGCCCGGCGGCCTCTCCGGCCGCGAGGTTGCCATCCGGGCGCGGCAGCTCCGGCCCGGCATCAAGGTCTTGTTGACATCGGGATACGCCGAGGAGCTGGTGCACGGCGACGATCTGCGGCGCGAGCAACTGAAGGTTCTGCGCAAGCCCTACCAGCAGGCTGACCTTGCCGCGGCCCTGCGCGACGTCCTTGGCGATGCAACGCCCGAAGGCTAGCGGGCCGCGCGGCTAGCCGCCGGCGTTTGACCGCGATCAAGGCAGCTGCGAGCGAGGTGCAATATTCTCGATCGAATTGGCGACGGCGTACTCGAGCTGGGTCGTCATCATGACGGGTGCAATCATTGACCAAGATCAATCCCGCTGCGGCATCCACCGATCAAGCTGAGCAGACGTCGCACCCTCGGCTCTCTTCAGACGTGGACAATCGCTTGACCCCAGACCAAGCCCAGCTGCGGTTCGCTGTCGCCATGTTCGACACGAGGGATGGCTTGCGCGAGGCGCTTCAGCACCTGAGCCAGGAGGGCTTGCGAAGCGAAGCGTTCAGTTGCCTCGGCTTGCAACGCGTGCTTGCCGACGCGGCCGCCGTCGCGATGCCGTCCACGTCGGCGACCGTCCAGGAGCTGCCTTTTCCGGGCAACGTGCATCGCATCTGCTGTACCGCCGGCCCGGTCGCTCAGTGCCTTTCGGCGCGGCTCAGGGTCGGCGCCCCGACTCTGAAGGCCGCTCTTGCCCATTGGCTGATCCCTCGGCATGCCGCCCAACTTCAGGACGCGGTCGAGCAGGGCAGGATCGTTCTGTGGGTCCAGCTGTTCGACAGCGAGGCCGAGCGTCGCGCCTACCGGAGCCTGCTCGCCAAGAGCTCGAACTCGGTCGGTGTTCACGACCTCGTCGCCGAGTGACGAGACGCTGTGCTGCAGCCATGCGCTGACGGTCTGTTACAAACCGATACAATTTCTCTCGCAACGCAGGAACGGGGATGACTGGGCCGTGGTTGATAGGTCGCGTTGACCGACCTCGCAGGGAGCAACATCGATGTCGACCTTGTCTCACCATAGCGTTAGTGATCGTTCACCTTCCCTTCGATCTGCCATCAACGCACGTTCGGCTGCAGGCTTCGAGCAGAGCCTTGCACAGGCATCCCTGCGCCGCGTGGAGGCCAAGGAGTTCCTGTTTGCCGAGGGAGATGCCTTCTCCCACCTTTACCGCATCGAGACGGGCGCCATCGCGCTCTACAAGGTGCTCAGCGACGGGCGGCGCCAGGTCATGGGCTTTGCCTATCCCGGCGACCTGATCGGTCTCGGCGCCGAGGGCGAGCACGTGATGAACGCCCAGGCCATCAAGCCGACGCGGGTACGGTGCCTGCCGGTGGCGTCGCTGCGGCAGGCCGTTGCCAGGGACCCCATGCTGGGGTTCAAGCTCTACGAGGCATTGGCAAAGGAGCTGGCGGCAACCCGTGATCTCATGCTGACCACGGGACAGCGCAGCGCGGTCGAGCGTGTCGCCGGTTTCCTGCTGGCGCTCTCCCGGCGCAATGATCGCAACGGCCAGGATCCAACGAGCTTCGAGCTGCCGATGACACGCATGGACATCGGCGACTTCCTCGGCCTGACGATCGAGACCGTGAGCCGGACGTTTACGAAGCTCAAGGCGCTGGGGCTGATCGAGCTTCCGCACTGCAATCATGTCCGGCTGCTCGATACCGACGAGCTGGCGAGCCTGGCGGACGGCGGGCAACAGAGCATCTAGACGAGGGCCGCGCCGCGAGGGCGGCGGCGAGGCTATGGGCTCAACGGCAGGAGGCCGGGCCCCAGGCCGCGCATGGCGGCGATGGCCGCGACCGCGGCGCAACTCGGCAGGCCCACGATCAGCGCCATTCGGCGACCGGCAACCCCAGTCGCCATGGCGGCTTTGACAATCGTGTTGACGCAGGCCGCGATCAGAATGGCGTCGGTTGCTTGCGAGTTCGTGATGGTCGAGCCCGCTATGCGCGCCATGGACAATGTGATGGCATCGACGTCGGCAACGCCGGACAGGGCCGCGAGCGCGAACAGCGCCTTCACGCCGGCCGTCACCGAGGCCAGTTTCGTGAGCACCATGACGATGCCGATGAGCGCGGCGAGCTTCAGCACGCTCGTGATCTCGAACGGGTTCCTGAGCTGAAGCGCCGAGTGTCCTGGATCCGAATGAGACTGTCCAAGCATGAGCCAGGCGCTGGAGGCCAATAAAACCAGGCCTCCGGCGAGGGCCGGCGCGAGGAGCTCGCCGAGCAGCGCCGGCTGCAGCACAGCCGCAATGACGACGACGCGGACGATCATGGTGGCGCCGGCAATGAGGATGCCGCCGCCGAACAGGGAAGCTGCCTGCGGATACTCGTGTGCCAGCCGCCCGAGCGTCAGCGTCGTGGCCGTCGACGAGGTTACCCCGCCGGCCAGCGCCGTCACGGCGATGCCGGCCTGGTCGCCCATGATCTTTGTCGCCACGTAGCCGGTGAACGAGGCTGCGGCGATCAGAATTGCAAGCAGCCAGATTTGCGCAGGATTGATCGCGTCCCAGGGATCGACCGTCCGGTTCGGCAAGACCGGAAGCAGGAGGAACGACATCGCAAGCAGGATGAGGGCCGCGCGAACCTCCATCCACGACAGCCGGCGCAGCCAGGCGTGGAGGGGGCCTTTGAGCGCAAGCAGGATCGCCATAGCCACTGCCGCCGCCACGGCGACGAGAGGGCTACCCAGAACAGCGTAGGCGCCGACGATGAACGTCAGGATCGCCGCTACAACCCCTGTGACGCTGAAATTGTGCTCGGCTGTCGCCTCTTGCCAGGCGAAAAAGGTGAAGGCTGCAGTGAAGGACACGAGCGCGGCTGCAAGCACCAATGGACTGCTCACGGTCGATGTCGCGGCCGATATGCCGCCGAGCAGTCCCGTCAGTGCATAGGTTCTGAGCCCCGCGGTGCGCTCGCCCTCGGCTTCCTCGCGCAGCTGCCATCCGCGCTCGAGGCCGATGAGCAGGCCAACCGCGAGGGAGACAGCCAATCGTCGAAACAGCTCTTCCTGCTCCATGCCGAGGACTCGCCGCCGCAGTCGTTGACCATCTGCCCTTATGTCACGACGTGCTCGTCCATGCCATTGCGGGCAACCTCGGTCATGCAATGTCTGGATCGAGCGGCGAACGGATTGCTGTAGGTGAGGAGATCAGGATGAGCCGACCGGCGGCACCGCACGCGCACCTTCCGCCGCAGCTTGCGGTGCAGCGGACCATGACGAGGCGCTTCCGCCCCGCGCCGCTACGCGGGCCGGTCCGAGCAGTTCAGGGCGGCAGGAGGTGCGGCTCAGGCGCAACCGCACGCCCGGACCCGTCCGCCGGCAAGGCCGAGCAACGCTCAGTCCTTGCCTTCGTACTTGAAGGATACCTTCACCTTGGCGCGGTAGGCTTGGACCTTGCCATTGTCCAGGACCATGTCCTGCTCGATGACTTCGGCAACACGCAGATCGCGCAGGCTCATTGCCGCTCGATCCACCGCGACCTTGGCCGCCTTCTCCCAGGACTCCGTGCTCGTTCCGACCAGCTCGATGACTTTGTAGACGCTCTCGGGCATGTCTGCCTCCATGCGATGCAGGACAGTCGGCATGTCTCGGCAGTGCAGCGCAGAGGTGGCGCGATCAGGCCGCCTCCGGCGGCACAAGTGGAGGCTAGCACACCCCAGGGCGGATATCACGGCCGCTTCTTGATGAGGTAGCGCTGTACGCCCTCCATGACGAGCTCGCCGTTCTGATTGTGCACCGTCGACTTGAGCGTGAGCACGCCGGTCGTGCGCTGCGGCTTCAACTCGGACACGACGAGCCGCGGGTAGAGCGTGTCGCCGGCATAGACAGGTTTCAGGAACCGCGAGGACTGCTCGATGAAGCCCATCAGGCTGTCCTCGACCAGGAACGGGAAGATGCCGGCCCCCGCGGCGGTCTGGATCGCCACCTGGAAGCCGTGCGCCAGCAGATCGCGGTGGCCGTGCCGCTTGCAGAACTCACGGTCGTAATGGATCGGATGATTGTCGCCGGAGGCAGCCTGGAAGGCGACAAAGTGCGCCTCGGTGACCGTGCGCGAGGGGATGTAGAACGCCTCGCCGAGGGTGAAGTCCTCGAAATAGCGCTGCGGCCCGAAGCGGAGCTCCTTGGGATCGACAGTGTCGGCCATGGCTAGGCGCTTTCCCCGGCGGTTCGCGCGACGCCGCGCGTGATCAGCCGGTCGATCTCTGCAGCCGTGAGCCCGGCTTCCGCCAGCAGCGCGGCCGTGTGCTCGCCGAGCCGCGGCACGGGCGCCGTGAACGGCTCGGCACCGGGCAGATGCGGAATGCGCACGCTCTCGCCAGTGGCGAGCGGGTAGTCCGGTGCTGCGGCGACGGCTTTCACCTGGGGATCGTCGAGCCAGTCGCCGTGCGTGTTGATCTGGCTGGCAAGCGCGCCGCACTCGGCGAACCGTGCGACCCACTCGGCGGTGGTGCGCGTCGCGAGTGCGGCATCGAGGATGCCGGTCAGCTCGGCGATATTGGCTTTGCGGCTCTGGAACGAGTTGAACCTTGCATCCTCGGCGAGCTGCGGCTGATCGATGGCGGTGCAGATGGCTTTGAACTGCGCCTCGTTGACCAGCGTAACGGCAAGCCAGCTATCCCTGGTGCGGTAGTTGCCGGCAGGTGGATTGAGCAGGCCCGGCGGCCCGCCGACGTAGGCGTATTCGAGGATGTTGTGGATCTGCAGGTGCGCGCCCGACTGCAGCAGGTTGACGTCGAGGTGGCGCGCGCCGCTGCCGGGTTTCTTGCCCCACAGTGCCATGGTCACCGCCTGGAACGCATAAAGCCCCGTGACGGCGTCGATCAGGGTCGCGTTGACCTTCACGGGCGAGCCGTCGCGGCTGCGCGTGACGCTCATCAGGCCCGAGACCGCCTGGGCGACGGTATCCACCATCGGCAGCTCCCGGTTGGGACCGCGCTGGCCCCAACCCGAGACCGACAGATATACGATATCGCGATTGACGCGGCTCACGTCCGCGAAGCCTAGTCCCAGCCGCTCCATGACGCCTGGGCGCGAGCTTTCGATGAAGACCTGCGCGCGGCGCGCGAGGCTCAAGGCGACGTCGCGCCCCTCCGGCTGCTTCAGGTCGAGCGCCAGGCTCTCCTTGCCGCGGTTGTAGGCGATGATCGGCGCCGACGTGCCGGCGATCCGGGTGCCGTGGCCGCGGATCCAGTCGCCGCCCGGCGGCTCGATCTTGATCACGCGCGCGCCGTACTCGGCGAGGTGGCCGCCGCACGACGGTCCCGCGATACCCTGGCTCGCATCGATTACGGTGAGCCCTGCGAGCGGCCCCTGTTTTGCCATGCGACGTTTCCTTACGCGACTGGCCCCTTGATTTCGTGGCCGCTGCCATCGACCATTCCGGCAGCAGGCGCAAGAGCATAGGCGACGGGGGCGATGACTGACCAGACCACTTTCGATCTGACGCGGCGCGAGACGTTCACGCAGTTCACGCCCGTCACCATTCGCTTTTGCGACACGGACAAGCTGGGCCACATCAACAACGTGTCCATCGCGTCCTATTTCGAGGCCTCCCGCTGCGAGCTGTTCGACCGGCTGATGGAGCGTGCCGGCGACGCCGGCGGCGATGTCGACTACGTGCTGGCCCGCGTCGCCATCGATTTCAGGCACGAGATCTACTACCCGGGCACGGTGGAGGTGGGGGCGCGCTTCCTGCGCCTCGGCAACCGGTCCGTCGTGAGCGGCTACGGCGCCTTCCTGGGGGATCGATGCTTTGCGACGGCGGAAGCCGTCAACGTGTTCTTCAATCTGAAGACGCGGAAGTCGGCGCCGCCGCCGAGCGCTTTCCGGCAGTTGCTGGAGGCGGAGCTGGCGGGCTAAGCCGCGAACGCGGAAAAATTGCAGTCCTCGTGTAGGCCTTATGGCAGTGCGCTCAGCGCGAGCGACAGGAAAGCCGCGCTAAGTGTTCGACGCATCGCCGCGAACGAGCCGCGCCGTCTGTCGGGCAGGCGGCTCGCGCGTCGCGGAGGGCTCACCGCGCGCCGCTACAAACGGAATCATCCACAGGCTTGTCGCGTGTCGCGCGGACAACGGTGGGTCTCGTCTCGACCGTCGGTGAGGGGCGCGTGGGCGCGCCGCCGAGGCCTGCAGGCGGGATTGATTTGCGGCCTGACGAGATCGAGGCGAGCGTCAGAAATTTGCGCGGAGATACCTGCGGTTTGTGTCATTGCGTGCACAACGCGCTTGCAGAAAATCGCACGGGCTGCGATGAGCGCCGTGGTCCTCGCGCGATGGTGTGCGCATGCTCACAAACGAATGCTCGCACCATGCAAAAAGTGATCGCAGCGCGAAAAGCCGGACTTGCCTTCGGGCGCGCTCTTCGTATGGTGCACCGCATCGCGTCACGCGGTTCACGTACCGCTCGAGCGAGCAACGAGTGCGGGGCTGACTGCCTCACGGGGCAGCAGAAGATGCGGTTAGAGGGCCGACGGATCAATTGGGGGCTCCTCGAGTAGGGGAACATCCGTCGGTGCTAGCGGGGGCGGAGCTGCCGGTCCATCGTGGCCGGCAGCTTCTCTTTTGGGGCCAGGGGTTGCACAAGTCGCGTCGACTGCGAGCGAGCAGGCTGGTATCGATCATAGGGCAAGCAGACGAGCCGGATCGAACAGCATGAACGTGCAGCTTCCCCTATCGCCCGCCAATGCGCCGGTCACGCAACGTGCGGCCGGTGCCACGCCACTCGCGCAGGACTGTGCCGGCGCGGACTTCTACGCGCTCGACCGCGGGTTTCAGGACCTTCTGCGCGCTTACCTTGCGCCCGACATCCTCGCGCGGCTCGAGCCCCATTTTCAGCGGCTGGGTGTTCTGGCGGGTGGGCGCCTCGACGAGCTGGCGCGCGTGGCGGACAAGAATCCGCCCGTGCTCGTGCCGCGCGATCGCTACGGCCGCGACGAGGACAGCATCGCCTATCACCCGGCCTATCGCGAGATGGAGGCGATCGCGTTCGGCGACTTCCAGTTCCACGCCATGAGCCATCGCGCCGGCGTGCTCGGCCTCGATCGACCCTTGCCGGCTGTTGCCAAGTACGGCTTCCAGTATCTGTTCGTGCAGGGCGAGTTCGGCATCATGTGTCCGATCAGCGTCACTGATACGTCGATCCATCTCATCCGCCGCTACGGCAGCGAGGAGCTGAAGGCCTACCTGCTGCCGCGCATGCTCGCCTCGGACCTCGCCACGCTGTGGAAGGGCACGCAGTTCATGACCGAGAAGGCCGGCGGCTCCGACGTCGGCGCCATCGAGACGGTGGCGCGCAACGAGGGCGGACGCTGGCGGCTCACCGGCGAGAAGTGGTTCTGCTCGCACACGGACGCCGAGGTGGCGCTAATGCTGGCACGACCCGAGGGGGCGCCCGCCGGCACCAAGGGCCTCGCGTTGTTCGCGCTGCCGCGCTACCTGGAGGATGGCACGCGCAACAGCTATCGCATCGTGCGGCTCAAGGACAAGCTCGGCACGCGCTCGATGGCGAGCGGCGAGATCCGGCTGGAGGGCGCGGTGGCCTATCCGGTCGGTGCGCTCGACCGCGGCCTCAAGCAGATGATGGATCAGGTGAACCTGTCGCGGCTGTCGCACGGCGTGCGCGCGGCGGCGATGATGCGCCGATGCATGAACGAGGCGCTGGCGGCGGCGCGCTCGCGGCATGCCTTCGGGAGGGCGATCATCGAGCACACGCTGCTGCGGCGGCAGCTCATGAAGATCATCGTGCCCACCGAGCAGGCGCTGTCGATGGCAATGCTCAGCGCACACGTGATGGATGCGGCGGGCGCCGGCGACAATCAGGCTGCGGCGCTGCTGCGCATCCTGACGCCGCTGATCAAGCTGCGCGCCTGCCGCGACAACATCCCGGTCGCAACTGGAGCGATGGAGGTGCGGGGCGGCAACGGCTACATCGAGGAGTGGGTCAACGCGCGGCTGGTGCGCGATGCGCAGATCGGCGTGCTGTGGGAGGGGACCAGCAACATCAACGCGCTCGACGTGGTGCAGCGCGCGGTGGGGCGGTCGGGTGCGGACGAGGCGCTCGCCGCATTCCTGCACGGCAGGCTGGCGGAGGCGGAGCGGCTACCGGCAGCCTATCGCAGGCGGCTCGAGGCGCTCATCGACCGCACCGTCGCCTTCGCGTGCACGGCTGCGCGCGAGGCGGACGGCGAGCGTCACGTGCGACTGGCTGCGACCGCGCTCTATAACGTGGCCAGCGCCGTGGTGCTCGCCTGGGAGGGAAGCCGGCCGGGCTTCGATGCGCGGCGACTGCTGTTCAGCCGGTTCGTGGTCGAGCACAGGCTGGAAGCCGCCGATCCGCTCGCACCGCGGGAGGATGGCTGGGAACGGGAGGCGATTGGGCTGACTTTGAACCCCGCGCCTGTTCCTTTTGATCGCGCCGCGGCGCTTTTGGTGGCATGATCGGACCCCGGTACAGAATCTGAGGAAGCAGGAGACGCTGATGACGGCGCAGACGGCCGAAGTCATCGACCTCGATACCCTGGTCTCGAGAATTCCGGATGGCGCGCGCATCGCGCTGCCGCCCGACTACTCCGGCTGTGCGATGGCCGCCGTGCGGGCGCTGATGCGCCGTGGCGTGCGCGATTTGCACATTGTTGCCGTGCCGGCGGGCGGCATGCAGGTCGACATGCTGATCGGCGCCGGCTGTGTCGCCCGTGTCGAAGCCGCAGCCGTGACCATGGGCGAGAACGGCTTGGCACCGCGATTCACGGCCGCGCTCAAGAGCGGCGAGATCGAGATGTGGGATGCGACCTGCCCGGCGATCCAGGCTGCATTGCAGGCGGCCGAGAAGGGCATTCCGTTCATGCCGCTGCGCGGTATCATCGGCTCGGACCTGCTGCGCGTGCGGCCGGACTGGAAAGTGATCAACAATCCGCTGGCCGAGGACGGACAGCGGGACCCGATCGTCATCCTGCCGGCGATCCGGCCCGACGTGACGCTGTTCCATGCGCTGAAGGCGGACAGTCAGGGCAACGTGTGGATCGGCGTGCGGCGCGAGCTGATGCTGATGGCGCATGCCTCGCGTGAGACGCTGGTCACGGTCGAGCGCATCGAGGACGGCGATTTCCTCAAGGACCCGCTGCTGGCGGCGGGCACCATCCCGGCGCTCTACATCTCGGCGATCGCGGAGGCCCGCAACGGAGCCTGGCCGATCGGGCTTGCCGATGCCTATGCGCCCGACCGCAAGGCGCAGGCCGACTACGTCGCCGCGGCGCGCACCGCCGACGGCTTCGCGCGCTGGGCCGATGAGGTCGTGCACGAGCGAGCCCTTGCGTGAGCATGCCTGCTGCCGAAAGTGCCGATGCCGTCTCCACGACGGAGATCATGATTGGCGCCATCGCCGGCATGCTCAGCGGGCTTCGTCACATCGCGGTCGGAGCCTCCTCGCCGATTCCGGGCTCGGCGGCACTGTTGACGCGGGCGAAATCGAACGGCCGCACGCGCGTCTCGGTCCTCGGCAGCCGCGAGAACAACCCGTTCACCGACGGCGGCCGGGAGCTGTTCGACTGCGCCGGGCAGGGGCGCATCGACGCGTTCTTTCTCTCTGGCGGCCAGATCGATGGCGCAGCCAACATCAACCTGGTCGGCATCGGCGACCTTGATGATTATCCTCGGGCGCAGGCGCGCTTCCCGGGCTCCTTCGGCTCGTCCTATCTCTACTTCGTCGTGCCGCGCGTGATCCTGTTCCGCGAGGAGCACACGCCGCGCACGCTGGTCGAGAAGGTCGATTTCGTCAGTGCGCCGGGCACCTCGCCGCCTGATGTGTTCAGGCCCGGCGGACCCTATGCGCTGGTGACGAGCCTGTGCGTGTTCTCGTTCGACCGCGCGCGGGCGCGCTTCACGCTGCAGAGCGTGCATCCCGGCGTGTCGGCACAGGACGTGCGCGCCGCCACCGGGTTCGACTACGACGCGCCTCAGCATGTGCCGACAACGCCGGCGCCGGACGCCGCGAGCCTCGATCTGCTCCGCACACGCGTGGCGCGCGAGGTGGCGGAAGTCTATCCCGCCTTCGCCAGGCGCACGTGGGGCGTGTGAGGTCTTATCGTCAAAGACAGTCCGGCACCGGCAGGCGGGCGACTTGACCGGACGCGCCGCAAGACGCACCCTTGCCGCATGACGAAGCTGCCGACAGCACGCGCGGAGTCGACGGAAGCGTTCCTGGCCGAGGCGGGGCCGGAGCTGGCCGCCCTGTGCACGGCATGCGGCGCGTGTTTCAACGCCTGTCCCATGGTCGATCATTTGGGACTTCGCGGCGCCGACGCCCGATCAACGACCGAGGGCGTGCGCCGGCTCGCGCTGGGCGAGGCCGGCGATGTCGATACCGTGGCCTGGGTTGGTGCCTGTACGAGAAGCGGCCTGTGCGTTTCAGCGTGTCCCGAGAGTTCCAAGGGCCTCAACGCCATGCTGCTGATCAGGATTGCCAAGCGGCGCGCCCTCAACGACACCCGCCAGCTACCGGCGAAGCAGGACCCGACCTACTTTCCACGCATCAAGATCTTTGCGCGACTGCAGCTCAGCGATGAGGAGCTGGCCAAATGGCTTTAGGCACGGATCGCATCACCTTCTGGTTCGGCTGCAACATGCTGCGGCATGCGGAGATGATCCGGCTGTCGATCATGCTGCTGGAGCGTGCCGGCTATGACGTGAACGCGGCCGGCGGGCCGGCATACTGCTGCGGCACCGCGCACGATCATCAGCCGCATGCGGCGAGCAACATGGCCTCGCGCACGGTCGCTCGCTTCAACGAGGCCGCCGAGAAGGACGGCCGCGGCACTGTCGTGACCTGGTGTGCATCGTGCCACATGCACATGTCCGACATCATGGCGCCGGGCAACGCGACGGCGTTCGATGTGACCCACATCACCGAGCTGATCGCGGAAGCCGGAGATCGGCTGGCGCCGCTGTTGACGGTGCCGGTCGAGCGGCGTGTCCTTCTGCACCGGCATCTGGGCTTTGCCACGCATGTGCCGGTGAACGACCGCGTCGCGAGCTTGCTTGCGCGCATCCCGGGATTGGAGCTCGCCGAGGGACCCGCGCATCCCGGGCACATGTGCAGCGCGCTCGCCCCGGTGCCCGGTGCCCTGACCAAGGCCATGAGCGAGACATGGTCGGCCGCGGTCGCGCAGCGCGCCGACACGCTTTGCACGATCTTTCATCCCTGCCATCGCGAGTTCGCTGTCCTTGACGGACAGGACGGCATTCGCGTCAGGAACTGGGTTCAGCTCGTCGCGGAATCCATGGGGATCGAGGCGAGCGATGCCTATGTCGGCTGGCGCAAGGGCGGCGCGCCGGACATCGCGGCGATCGAGCGGGCCGATCCGTCGAAGTACCACATGCTCATCGAGCCGGAGCTGCGCAAACCCGCCCCGAAGCTCGCAGCCAAGGAGCCGGGCTGAGCGCACGCGCGGGGATCAGCCGTCCCAGATCTGCTCGGGCATCGGCAGGCCCTGCCACATCTCTGGGCCGAGCGGCCGATCGGGCGCAATGTGATATCTGTCGCTCAGCGCCCACATGAGTTGCCGTGAATGCTGGCCCGAGTGCCACGTCGTGCGCTCCAGGAACTCGTGGCGGCTGACGTCGCCGTAATAGACGTTGGCCTTGTCGTTCCAGTCGGTCCTGTCCTTGGCGCTGTCCCACCATGCCGCGAAGCGGCGGCGCACGTCCGCGCCGTAGTCGAGGATGTCCTGACGCGTCGAGCCGTCCTTCGGCAGGCGGCGGAAGGCGTCCTCCACCAAGCGGATGCCCTGCTCGTGCTCGAGGAACGCATCGACGACGTTGAAGAGATGCCACGTGAGCTGGGCGAGGGAGCGCGGGCGGCCCGGCAACTGGTCGCCGAGGTGCTCCTCCGGGAACTGCTTGAAGAAGCGCGCAGCGCCCTCGAGGATGAGATCGATCCGGCGCACGAGCTCCGGCTGCGGCAGGTGCTTGACGGTGCCGAGATTGATCCCGGCGATGCGCGCCACGTCCTTGAGGGACTGGCCGTT
>JBLNBZ010000039.1:0-16245 GCA_050260355.1 Bacteroidota bacterium
CGGTTCTGCGGATTGCCAGGAGCCCGAACAACGCTGGCATTCTGGATGACATCAATTTGTGATGAACCGATCTTGTGTCCCGTTCATGACCGCACGCCCCGCCCTGCGCCGCTTGAGCCGGCAGGAGTGGCGGTACATTGCGTAGGGGCCTCACCCAAACCCTTTCACTGCAGGGGGGGCGACAAACCGCGACCCGACGGACCTGCATGGCACCAGTCGCGTTCTATTGTTGCCGCGAGCGGTCGTATGATCCGCGGTCTGAGCGGATGCTCAGCAATTCAGCAATAGTATCGGGAGGGTGTTGCCTATGGCATCGATCACAGACATTGCCAGGGAGTTCTTCGGCGCTTGCGAAACCGGGAAAGGATGGGAGGTGTGCAAGACCTACTGCACGCCCAACGCCACATTTGCGTCGCAGGCGGGGGCGCTTGCGGACGTGCGGACGCTGCAGCAATACACGGATTGGATGAAAGGAATGCTCACCGTTCTCCCAGACGGACGATACGAGGTGAGGTCATTCGCGACCGATGAGGAGCGCAAGAACGTTTGTGCGTATGGCGTTTTCACCGGCACCCACACGGGGCCGGGAGGTCCCTGTCCACCGACCGGCAAGACGGTCGACAAAACGGACTACGTCTACGTGATGGATTTCGAGGGCGACAAGATCCGGCACATGACGAAGATCTGGGCAGATGCGTGGGCTCTGAAAGCGCTCGGCTGGGCCTGAGGCGGTACGGCGGCCGGGCTGACGCGAGACGGGAGGCGCGCGTCGATCACACGCGCGCCCCTCGATGATTACGCCACGGCCTGCAGCACCTTGCCGATGCGCTCGGTGATGTCGGCGATGTCGCTCTCGCTGGCGATCAGCGGCGGCGCCACGATCAGCGTGTCGCCGGCCACGCGCACGTAGAGATCGTTCTCGTGATACGAGCGCTCGATCGCCTCGTAGCCGCGCGCGCCCGGCTTGCCCGGCTGCGGATCGAGGTCGATGCCGCAGATGAGCCCGATCGGGCGGATATCGGCGACATGCGGCTTGCCGCGCAGGCTGAGCATGGCGTCGGCGAACTTGTCCTCGAGCGCCTTGGCGCGCTCGAACAGTCCCTCGTTCTTGTAGATGTCGAGCGTGGCGAGACCCGCCGCCACGGCCAGCGGATGGCCCGAGTAGGTGTAGCCGTGGAACAGCTCGACCACGTGCTCGGGGCCGTTCATGTGCGCCTCGTAGATGCCCTTGCGCACGAGCACGCCGGACATGGGCACCGCAGCGTTGGTGACGCCCTTGGCGAAGGTGATCATGTCGGGGACGATGTTGTAGCGCTCGGCGGCGAAGCACGCGCCAAGCCGGCCGAAGCCGGTGATCACCTCGTCGAAGATCAGAAGGATGCCGTGGTCGGCCGTGATCTTCCTGAGCTTCTCGAGATACCCCTTGGGCGGCGGAAGGCAGCCGGTCGAGCCCGCCACCGGCTCGACGATGACGGCGGCGATGGTGGAGGCGTCGTGCAGCGCGATCAGCCGCGTCAGCTCGTCGGCGGTCTCCGCACCCCAGTCAGGCTCCTGCCTGGAGAAGGCCTGCTTGGCCCGGTTGTAGGTGCTCGGCAGGTGATCGACGCCGCACAGCATGTTGCCGAACATCTTGCGGTTGGCGACGATGCCCCCCACCGAGATGCCGCCGAAGCCGACGCCGTGATAGCCACGCTCGCGGCCGATGAAGCGCGTGCGGCTGCCCTCGCCGCGGCTCCGGTGATAGGCGAGCGCCACCTTGAGCGCCGTATCGACGGCCTCCGAGCCCGAATTTGCAAACAAACAGTAATCGAGGTCGCCGGGCGCGAGCAGGGTCAGGCGCGAGGACAGCTCGAAGACGCCCGGATGGGCATACTGGAACGGCGGGGCGTAATCGAGCTTGGCGGCCGCCTGCTGGATCGCCTTGACGATCGGCTCGCGGCCATGGCCGGCGTTGACGCAGAAGAGGCCCGATGTGGCGTCGATGACCTTGCGCCCGTCAGGGGTGAGGAAATGCATGTCCTTGGCGCCGGAGAACAGCCGCGGGCGCTTCTTGAAGGCCCGATTCGGTGTGAAAGGCAGCCAATAGGGCTCGAGCTCGTTGGGCTTCATGTCGAGGGGGGCCATCAGGTGCTCCTGTTCTTGCCGCGCGCGCCAGAGGTAACGCGATCGTTAAGGGGCGAAATTAGCAGCCTGAGTGAGGACGTGAAAGGAGCAACCGGGACCTCGAGTTTTCCACTGTGCCGCAATGCCTCCCAACTTGCGCCGCGAGCGGACCCGAATCTGGTTGCTGTTTAGCTGTCGTTAGGAGCGAATCGGCTGATGTCCACATCTGCCGGCGCCCGCGGCAAGGTTGCGTGGGGCCTTAGTTTGGAGGATGGTCCGATGTTGATGAGCACGCTTGAGGGCGTTGAGACGTTTCCCGCGTATCCGGAGCTCGCCGGCAAGCGCGTCCTGGTCACCGGACTGTCGCGTGCGCATGGCGTGGATATCGTGCGCGCGCTCGCCGAGCACCGCACCCGCCTGGTGCTGCAGATCGCCGAGGACTGCACCGAGACCGAGACCATCGCCGAGATAGCCGCGCAGACCGCACTGGAGATGCGCCTGTTCACGGGGGCGCTTGCGGATACCGAGGCGGCCGTGCGGCTCGCCCGTGCGGCGCTGAAAAGCTTCAATGGCCTCGACATGGTGATCAATATCGTGTCGCTCGAGACCCTGGCGTCGGGCAGCGCAGCGACGGAGCGGGAGGTCGAGCGGGCGGTGACGGCGGCGCTGACGCCGGCTTACGTGATCTCGCGCATTGCCGCCAATCGTATGCGGACGACCTGGACCGAGGGCCTGATCCTGAACGTCCTGCCGGAGCCGAAGCCTTCGTCTCGCGCAGCGCGGGGGCTGACGGCCGTGGCCCGGGCCACGCTGGCAGCCATGACCCGCAGCGAGGCCCAGAAATGGGCCGAAGACCGCATCCGGATCAACGGCGTGGCGCCTGCGACGCTGTCGGCCGGCCTTGGCGCCCAGCTCAAGTGCGAGCCCGATATAGCGACGCTCGCGCTGCGCCTGGCGAGCCGGCGCGGCGAGGATCTGTCCGGCTACGTGTTCGAGGCCGCTGCCGCCGAGTAGGCACAGGGCGGCAGCAATCGCGGGACATTTTGGGAGTAGCCGCTCGCGGCGGGCTCCTCGGCATGCGTGGCTTGCGCGTCAGGCACGCGTTCGTCCGAGGGGCATCCCATTGACGCTCCCGGGCAATCGTGTACGAACAGCCGCATGGATCGTGTTGCTACCCGCCCAGGCTTGATGAGCCTGCCCAACGTCCTGACCTACACGCGCATCCTGGCAGTACCGGCGCTCGCGGGCTGCTTTCTACTGGTCAAGAGCGACGTCGGCCGCTGGTCCTCGCTCATCATCTTCTTCGGGGCCTGCCTGACCGACCTGCTGGACGGGTACCTGGCCCGGGTCTGGCACCAGCAATCGACGCTGGGCCGCATGCTCGATCCGATCGCTGACAAGCTGCTGGTCGGAACGGCTATTCTGCTGCTGGTCTACGACAACACGATCGACAACGGCACGATCTGGGCCGCCCTGATCATCCTGTGTCGGGAGATTCTCGTCTCAGGGCTACGTGAGTTCCTGGCCGAGCTGAACGTGCAGGTTCACGTGACCCAGCTCACGAAGTGGAAGACGACCTTGCAGATGATCGCGCTGGGGTTCCTGATCGCCGGGCCGGCCGGCGACAGGATGCTGCCCGGCGTATCCCATGTCGGCATCGTGCTGCTCTGGGTGGCGGCCCTGTTGACGCTGTGGACCGGCTATGACTACCTCAAGGCAGCGATCCGCCACGCGATCGACCGTTGAGGCCCCTTCGAGGCCACCATGCTGCGGATTCTGTATTTCGCCTGGATCAAGGAGAGGATCGGCAAGGCCGAGGAAACCGTCGCGGTTCCTGCGGATGTGGCGACCGTCGGCGATCTGATGGCGTGGCTCAAGGGGCGCGGCGAGGAGTACGCGCATGCCTTCGAGCGACCCGACGTGGTGCGCGCCGCGATCGACCAGATGCACGTCAGGGCCTCCGCCCCCATCAAGGATGCACGAGAGGTCGCTTTCTTTCCGCCCGTAACGGGAGGCTGAAGATGGCCGTGCGGGTGCAGCGGGACGACTTCGATCTCGGCGCCGAGGTGAAGCGCCTGACAGCCGGGCGGACCGATGTCGGCGCGATCGTCACGTTCACCGGCACCGTGCGCGAGGACGACAACGGCCGGCCGATCGAGAGCATGACGCTCGAGCACTATCCGGGCATGACGGAGGCGGAGCTGGAGCGCGTCGAGGCCGAGGCGCAGCGGCGCTGGCCTCTGCAGGCGAGCCTGATCGTTCACCGCTATGGCGAGCTGCGGCCCGGCGACAACATCGTGCTTGTCGTGACGGCCTCGGAGCATCGGCATGCCGCATTCGAGGCTGCCTCGTTCCTGATGGACTACTTGAAGTCGAAAGCGCCGTTCTGGAAGAAGGAGGTGCTGCGCGACGGCAGCGGCCGCTGGGTCGACGCCCGAGAAAGCGACGAAGAGGCGCTGCAGCGCTGGAAATGACCCGGGAGGAGACGGCGTGCTGGAGCGACTGGAGACCGACATCCTGATTCTGGGCGCCGGTGGCGCTGGCCTGTTTGCGGCACTGCATGCGCACCAGGCCAACCCCGACCTCGCCATCGCCATCGCCAGCAAGGGCCTGCTCGGCAAGTCCGGCTGCACGCGCATGGTGCAGGGCGGATATAATGTGTCGCTGATCCCGGGCGACTCGGTCGAGCGCCACTTCATGGACACGATCGAGGGCGGCAAGTGGCTGCCCAACCAGCAACTCGCGTGGACGCTCGTCGAGACGGCGGTCGAGCGCGTGCGGGAGCTGGAGAACGAGATCGGCTGCTTCTTCGACCGCAACCCGGACGGCACGCTGCACGGCAAAGCGTTCGCGGGGCAGACCTTCGACCGCACGGTGCACAAAGGCGACCTGACCGGCATCGAGATCATCAACCGGCTGATGGAGCAGGTGTGGGCGCGGCCCGCCATCCGTCGTCTGGAGGAGCATCGCGCGGTGGCGCTGATCCCGGCCAAGGACGGCGGCTCGATCGCCGGCGTGCTGATGATCGACGTGCGGACGGGCCGCTTCCGCTACATGCAGGCGAAGGCGGTATTGCTGGCGACCGGCGGCGGTCCAACCATGTACCGTTATCACACGCCGTCGGGCGACAAGAGCATGGACGGCCTGGCCATGGCGCTCGACCTCGGCTTGCCGCTGCGCGATATGGAGATGGTGCAGTTCCACCCGACCGGCGTGCTGGCGGGTCGCGATACGCGCATCACCGGGACGATCATCGAGGAAGGCTTGCGCGGCGCGGGTGGACACCTGCTCAACGGCGCCAAGGAGCGCTTCATGTTCGCCTACGATGCGCGCGGGGAACGGGCAACGCGCGACATCGTCTCGCGCGCCATGTTCGAGGAGATGCGCGCGGGGCGGACGACGAAGGAAGGCGGCCTCTATATCAGCATGGGGCACCTGGGGCCCGAGAAGGTGCGCAAGCAGTTCAAAGGCATGGTCGAGCGCTGCGCCGACTGCGGCTTCGACCTCGCGGGCGGGCTGGTCGAGGTGGTGCCGACTGCGCACTACCTGATGGGCGGCGTCGTGTGCGAGGTGGATACGTCGACCGAGCTGCCGGGATTGTTCGTGGCCGGCGAGGACGCGGGCGGCGTGCATGGCGCCAACCGGCTCGGCGGCAACGGGGTCGCCAACTCGACGGTGTTCGGCGGCATTGCCGGCGATGTCATGCCGAGGTGGATCGGGGCGAACCCGGGTCATCGCACGCCGGACGAGGACGCCATCAAGGCGGGCATCGCGGCCGCGTTCCATCCGTTCAAGCGGAAGCCGGGCGACCTCAACCACCTGCGGGAGACGCTGTTGACGCTCATGTGGGACGATGTCGGGATCATTCGCACGGCCGAAAGCCTAAAGCGTGGCGCGCGCAAGCTCGACGAGATCGAGGCCGAGCTCGATGCCACGGGCATCGCGGAAGCGGATACGGCGTTCAACCTGACCTGGCACGACTGGCTGAACCTCAAGAGCCAAGTCGCGGTCTCCAAGGTAGTAGCGGCAGCGGCCTTGAAGCGGGAGAACTCGCGCGGGGCGCACTACCGCTCCGACTTTCCCGGCGAAGGCGATCTCGCCACGTCGGCCTTTACCGTGGCGCGGAGGCGCGAAGGCCGGCTGGAGATGGCGGACGAGCCGGTTCAGTTCACCATTGTACGACCGGGTGATAGCCTGCTGCGCGAGAAGCCGGCGGCGGAGTGAGGCCGGACCCGGCCCGGGCGCGCCGCACGTTTGCGAGCCATCGTCGCACGGAGCGGCCATGCCGGTGTCCAATTTCGCCCGCACGAGTGTGCTGACCGATGGGTCCCGGGCATAAAGCCCGGGATGACGCTACACTTGCGGCCATTCCAAGCCCAACAATTGCTATGCGGTGAACGCGACCGAGGGGACACACGCTCACGTGTCATCCCGGCGCTTGTCGCCGGGATCCATCGTGCCGCTATCCCCTAGGGTACAAGTTGGCCGCACGCCTGGCAGCGAGTGATAAAGATCGATCCAATGGGGGTTGGTGCGCTCAATGAGGTTGATCTTCCACTGCCGCGGCCATTCCTTCAGGGACTTCTCTTTTTGGATCGCGTCCCGCACGTCGGCGAACTCCTCGAACCACACCAGCCGGTGGACCCTGTACTTACGCGTGAAGGCGGAGGCGGTTCCGGCCCGGTGGTCTTCGATCCGACGAATCAGGCCGTTCGTGACGCCAATGTAGAGCGTGCCGTAGGGTCTGCTTGCAAGCATATACGTCCAGTACGCATGCATGCCGGGTGTCCAATCTCGCCCGCAGGAGTATGCTGAGCGATGGGTCCCGGGCACCCTCGGAATAAATCCGAGGGCAGCCAAGGCCCGGGATGACACTGCGGTTGTGACCGCGCCGGCGCAGTGCACCATTCGCGGGAGAAGAAGAAGCATGATCCCACTTTCCTCCATCCAGCGCACGGCAGAGGAGCTGATGGCCAAGGCGGCCATCGAGATCCCGGAGGACTACCTCGCCGGCCTGCGGCGGTGCGCCGATACCGAGAAGGGCGACCTGTCCGCCTTCGTCATCCAGGCGATGCTGGAGAACTACGACGCGGCCAAGGAGGATCGTCGCGCCATGTGCGGCGATACGGGCGTGCCGCGCTGGTATGTGAAAATCGGCAACGAGGCGAGGATCGAAGGCGGACCTGTGGCGCTGGAGGCCGCGCTGCGGCGCGCCACTGCAAAAGCGACCCAGGATGTGCCGCTCAGACCCAATCGCGTGCATCCGCTGTGGCGCACGGACCACAACAACAACTGCGGCATCGGCGCGCCGGAGATCGAGTATTCGTTTCACCCGGACGCCGAGTGGATCGAGGTGACGACCGTGCACAAGGGCGGTCTGTTCGGCTCCGACTACCGCATGCTGTTCCCCGGCGACGGCATCGAGGGCATCAAGCGGTTCTATCTCGATACGCTGATCGCGTTCGGCAAGCGCGGGCTCGCCTGCCAGCCGGCCATTGTCGGCGTGGGGCTCGGGGGCTCGAAGGATACCTCGGTCGTGCTCGGCAAGCAGGCGTCGTGCCTGCGCGTGGTCGGCTCGCGCAATCCCGATCCCAAGATCGCCGCGCTCGAGGACGAGCTGAAGGAGCTCGGCAACAGCATTGGCATGGGCGCGATGGGCTTCATGGGCTCGAGCATGGTGGTCGACTGCCACATCGAGGTCGGCTACTGCCACACGGGCGGTATGCCGATGAGCGTGCACATGTTCTGCCTGTCGTCGCGCCGCGCCTGCGCGCGCATCCATCCGGACGGGCGCGCAGAGTTCCGCACCGATCCGCAATGGTTCACGGACTACATGCGGCGCACTACCGTGGAGTGGGAGGCACCTGCGCGCGTCGCCGCGGCGGAGTGAGTGATAAGGGCTGAGCGTCGGGCTTGTCCGTCCCCGGCAAGCGTGGGCTAACCTAGGCCAGCCGCCCAGCCGAGAAATGAGTCCTGACTCAAGGCCAGGATGACACGTAAGAACAGGAGGAAACGAAATGCGCGCAGCAGTGCTGACTGAGGTCAACAAGCCGCTTCAGATCCTGGACCTCGAGCAGGAGGGACCGAAGGCGGGCGAGGCGCGCGTCAAAGTCAAGGCCGCCGGCATCTGCATGAGCGACTGGCACATCATGATCGGCGACTGGCCGCTCCCGCTGCCGATGGTGCTGGGACACGAGGCGGCCGGCGAGGTGGTGGAGGTCGGCCCCGGCGTCAGCAACGTCAAGAAGGGCGACCACGTCATCTTCTCGTTCCGCCCGCACTGCGGCTATTGCCGGTACTGCGCGAGAGGGCGCACGGTGCTGTGCATCGGGCACAACGATACGGCGCGCTGGGTCATGCACGACGGCACCTCGCGCATCCGTCTCAACGGCGAGCCGGTGAACCAGATGGCGCGCATCGGCACGTTTACCGAATACTCCGTCTGCCCGGCCGAGCAGCTCGTGCCGGTGCGCAAGGACCTGCCCTGGACGCACGCGGCCATCATCGGCTGCAGCGTGGCGACGGGCGTGGGCGCGGTCATCCGGCACGCCAACGTCGAGGCGGGATCGAGCGTTCTGGTGGTCGGCTGCGGCGGCGTCGGGCTCAACGTGGTGCAGGGCGCCAAGCTCGCGGGCGCCAAGACGATCATCGCCTGCGACCTGCTCGACAACAAGCTGGACTACGCCAAGCAGTTCGGCGCCACGCATACGATCAACGGCAAGAAGGAAGACGTCATCAAGCGCGTGATGGAGATCACCGGGCTCGGCGTCGACTATGCCTTCGACGCCATCGGCACGGAGGGCACCATCGTGCAGATCGTCGATGCGCTGGCGCCTGCGGGGCACGCGGTCATCGTCGGCATTCCCGCCTTCTCGGTCAAAGCTCCGCTGACGCCCTTCCAGATGGTCTACAGCGAGAAGAAGGTGTCCGGCACCTACTATGGGTCGGTCGTTCCCGCCGTCGACTTCGGCATCCTCGCCGACCTCGACATGGAGAAGCGCATCAACCTCGACAGTCTGATCAGCCGGACCTACAAGTTCGACGAGATCAACGAAGGGTTCCGGCTCATGGCGCAAGGCGCGGTCGCGCGCGGCGTGATCACGTTCGACTGAGAGAGGGCCAAGTGAAATCCCCTCTCCCCGCACACGGGGAGAGGGGGAGATGTGCTGAGCGGCAATGGCTATGAGCACCAAGTTGAAAACTGTGAATTTGACGCTCCCAGCCGCGACAGCGGATTTGAGTGCGCTGGAGATCGGCACGGTGGTGTACCTGGAAGGGCGTGTGTTCACCGCGCGCGAGGGCGTCTACAAGCGCGCCGTCGAGGACGGGTTCGGCCTCCCCGTGCCGCCCGCCGAGATGGGCACCGCCAACTTCCATTGCTCACCGGCGGCCAGCATCGGTGCGGATGGGAGCCTCAATGTCGGCGCGGTGACCGCGACCGCATCGTTCCGGTTCGCCAAGTGGCTCGACGGCTGGTTCAAGGTGTCCGGCTGCAACGTCATCATCGGCAAAGGCGGCATGACGGGCGAGATCTACAAGAGGAGCTTCGTGCCCAACAACGCCATCTACCTGACGACGGTCGGCTATGGCACCGGGGCACTGCTCGGGCGCGGCATCAAAAAGGTCGTGGCGGCGCACTGGGTCGAGGAGCTCGGGCTGGCGCAGGCGATCTGGGTCCTGGACGTGGAGAGGTTCGGGCCATTCCTGGTCGAAAGCGACCTTGCAGGCAACTCGCTGTTCGAGCGCGAGAATGCGAAGATCGCTCCGTCGCTCGAAAAGCTCTACGCCGGCACCAAGCCCGCAACCCTGCGCCGGTTCGGCGAGACGGACGACAAGAAGGACGAGCTGATCTGACGCCTAAGGTGAGCGGGGAGGCAGCTCGGGTCCGGCGCGCGACATCGCCCTCCCATCATGCAGAAGCACGGGGGGCAAGATGTGCGCCAGGGCGATCGAGCAGAAGCGCTAATGGCGCGCTTCTCCTTGGAGGCGCAATCGCTTATGGCGCCTTGCGGTCGAGCTCGCGCCACGCGCGGGAGCTGCGGTAGCCGTATCCGTAGAAGCCGGGATAGCCGGCGTAGGGGGCAACGCCGTTGAAGGCGCCGTAACCATAAAAGCCCGGAGCATAACCATAATAGTACGGCCGATAGCCATAGCCGTAGCCATTGCCGTAGACCCCATAGGCGCGATAGCCGTAAGGTGGGCCGACGTAGATGTCGACACCCTGCACAGTCTGGACTGCGCTGGACTGAGGCGCAGGGTTCGCACCTACGGCAGGCGCGGCGCTGGCCACGGACGCAGAGACCATGACAGCTCCCGCCGCCAGGGCGATGGGGTAAAACGCGGTACGCATAAACACCTCCGTTGCAACGAGGTCGACAGACAACGCGCCCCGCCCAATGACGTTCCCGGAAGATCGGTCTCGAGGTGCCGGCCCCGCTTTGTGAGCGCTCGCTCCGGCGGCCGCGGGCTCAATCGGCGTGCTCGGCCTGCCGCCAAAACATGCAAGCGATGGTTTGACTCGATTAGAAGGCCGTTCTCTAATCCCCAGGGCGGGGCCCGTCGCCCTGCGCATCACGTCTGCCGTCTGGAAGAGTTGGGGAGGACTTTTGATGAGGACGATGCGACGCGCATTTATGGCCTTTGCCATCGCAGCAATGCTTCCGCTGTTTGCGGGCACGGCACTAGCGCAAAAGACACTGCGGTTCGTTCCTCACTCCGATCTCAAGATTCTCGATCCGATCTGGACCACGGCCTACGTCACCCGCAATCACGGCTACATGGTCTACGACACCCTGTTCGGCATGGACGAAAAGGGCGAGATCAAGCCGCAGATGGTGGAGAAATACGACACCTCGGCAGACCAGAAGGTCTGGACGCTGACGCTGCGGGATGGGCTGCTCTGGCACGACGGCGCGCCGGTCACGGCCGAGGATTGCATCGCGTCGATCAAACGCTGGTCCGCCAAGGACTCGATGGGCCAGAAGCTGATGTCCTTCGTCGACAGCATTAGCGCGAAGGACGCCAAGACCATCGTCATCAATCTCAAGTCGCCGACGGGCCTCGTTCTCTCCGCACTCGGCAAGCCGTCGTCGAACGTGCCCTTCATGATGCCGAAGCGCGTGGCGGAGACCGATCCGAACAAGCAGATCGAGGACTTCACGGGATCGGGCCCCTACGTCTTCAAGAAGGACGAATGGAAGCCCGGCGACAGCATCGTCTACGTCAAATTCGACAAGTACAAGCCGCGGTCGGAGCCGCCGTCCGGCACCGCCGGAGGCAAGGTCGTCAAGGTGGATCGGGTCGTCTGGCGGCCGATGCGCGACCATCAGCAGGCGGTCAATGCGCTGCTCGCCGGCGAGATCGATTATATCGAGGCTCCTCCCCACGATCTTTACCCGCTGATCAAGAAGGACTCCAACACCTACATGGTCAACTGGAACCCGCTCGGGAACCAGTACACCTTCCGCTTCAACACGCTGCACAAGCCGTTCGATAATCCCAAGATCCGCGCGGCGGTCTGGTACGCCTTCAACCAGGAGGATTTCCTCAAGGCAGTTGTAGGCTCGCCGGAATATTACAAAGTGTGCAAGGCCATGTTCGTGTGCGGCACGCCGCTGGAGACCGAGGCGGGCATGGAGGACAAGCTCGAGTCGAACTTCAAGAAGGCGCGGGAGCTGCTCAAGGAGGCCGGGTACGACGGCACCCCGATCGTCCTCATGCACTCGACCGACCTGCAGGTTCTGACCAACCTCGCGCCGGTTGCCAAGTCGCTGATGGAGAAGGTCGGCTTCAAGGTCGATATGCAGTCCATGGACTGGCAGACGCTGGTTGCCCGCAGAGCCAAGAAGGACCCGCCGCAGGCAGGTGGCTGGCACGCGTTCATCACGTCATGGGTTGCCGGCGACGTGTTGAACCCGGTGATGGCCGGCTTCTTCAACGCCGGCTGCGACAAGGCCATGTTCGGCTGGCCGTGCGACGAGAAGATCGAGAAGCTGAGGGACGACTTCGCCCGCGCGACCGATCCCGCCAAGCAGAAGCAGATTGCGGCAGATTTGCAGAAGCGCGTCGCGGAGTACCCGACGCACATCCACCTGGGGCAGTGGTACAGCCTCGGCGCGCTGCGCAAGAACGTGAAGGGCGTGGTACCGGCGCCGGCGCCGGTGCTCTGGAATATCTCGGTCGAGTAGACGCCGGCCGTGCATGGATCTGCCGGGGCGCACACAGTGCCCCGGTCCGGGCCTGTTAGGCGATGCCCATCGCGGAGAGTGCAGTTTTCGGCGGTAGGGCCGTGTTGATCCAACGGGTGAGATGAGCACGTATATCCTGCGGCGCCTGATCGCGACCATCCCGGTGATGGCGATCGTTGCCGTCCTCGTCTTCCTGATGCTGCGGCTGACGCCGTCCGATCCCGCGGCCATCATTGCCGGCGACTACGCCAACAGCGAGCAGATCGAGCAGATCCGCCAGCAGCTCGGGCTCGATCAGCCGATCATCAAGCAGTTCACCATCTGGGTGACCGGCATGCTGCGGGGCGAGTTCGGGGAGTCGTTCTTCTACAAGAAGAAGGTCTCCGAGCTGATCCTCGAGCGGCTCGAGCCGACCTTGTCGCTGTCGCTCGTGACGATCGTGCTCGCGGTGCTCATTGCCGTCCCGCTCGGCGTGCTGGCGGCGCAGATGCAGGGCACGTGGGTCGACCGGCTGGTCATGGGCTTCTCGGTGCTGGGGTTCTCGGTGCCGGTATTCGTGGTCGGCTATGTGCTGATCTACGTCTTCGCCATCCATCTCGACTGGCTGCCGGTGCAAGGCTATCAGCGCATTGGCGACGGCGTGGGAGGCTGGCTCCTGCGCCTGATCCTGCCGGCGTCGACGCTGTCGGTCGTGTTCGTGGCACTGATCGCGCGCATGACGCGCACCAGCGTGCTCGAGGTGCTGAACGAGGACTACATCCGGACCGCCAGGGCCAAGGGGCAGACCGAGCTCAAGGTGCTGGTACGCCACGCGCTGGCCAACGCTGCGGTGCCGATCCTGACCATCATTGGCCTGACCGTGGCCATTCTGATCGGCGGCGTGGTCGTGACGGAGTCCGTCTACACGATTCCGGGCCTCGGCCTGCTGACGGTGGATGCCGTCCTGGCGCGCGACTATCCCACCATCCAGGCCGTGATCCTGCTGTTCTCGCTGGCCTACGTCCTCATCAATCTCATGGTGGACCTTGCCTATACGCTGTTCGACCCGAGGATCAGCTACTGATGACCGCCACGACCGCACCGGCGCGAGACAGCAGCACGTGGCGTAAGCTCCTGGGGAATCCGAGCGTCGCCTTTGGCGGGCTTATCGTTCTGCTGATTGCGCTTATGGGCGTCTTTGCGCCACTGCTCGGAGCGCGCGATCCGGCCGAGATCAATCCGTCCGTGCGCAACAAGACGCCCGGGTTCGAAACGACGATACGCGACGACGAAGGCAAGCGGATACCGATCGTCTACCGCTTCGGCACGGACAGCCTCGGTCGGGACATCTACAGCCGCGTGCTGTACGGATCTCGCGTGTCGCTGATCGTCGGCGTGACGGTCGCCAGCATCAGCATCGTGCTCGGCCTGATCATCGGCCTGGTCGCGGGCTACATCCGCTGGCTCGATGGCATTCTCATGCGCCTCATGGACGGGCTGATGGCGATTCCGGCCATCCTCCTGGCGATCGGGGTCGTGTCCGTGTTCCGCGCGGGGCTTCTGGCGGTGGTCGTCGCGATCGTCGTGCCGGAGATCCCACGTGTGGTGCGTCTCGTGCGTTCCATCGTTTTGTCGATCCGCGAGGAGCCGTACGTGGAGAGCGCGATCACGGTAGGGACGCCGACGCCGCTGCTGCTCATCCGACACGTGCTGCCGAATACCATGGCGCCGCTGATCGTGCAGGGCACGTTCATCTGCGCCAGCGCCATCCTGGTCGAGGCGATCTTGTCCTTCCTCGGCATCGGCATCCCGCCAGAGATCCCCACGTGGGGCAACATCATGGCCGAGGGGCGGACATATTTCCGCATATTGCCGCACAACATCCTCTACCCCGGCGCATTCCTGGCCGTCACGGTGCTGGCCGTGAACATGATGGGCGACGGCCTGCGCGACACGCTCGATCCGCGCTTCGCCAGGCGGATGTGAGAGCCGCTCCATGTCCGCCAATGTCCTCTCCATCCGCTCCCTGACCATACGGCTCCCGCGCGGAGCGGATCGGCCGAATGCGATCGAGGACGTCTCGCTCGAGGTCGGCGCCAACGAGATCGTGTGCGTTGTCGGCGAGTCGGGGTCCGGCAAGTCCGTCACCGCGCAGGCCGTCATGGGGCTCCTTCCCAAGCGCGCGCTGGTTCCGACGCATGGCGAGATCCTCCTGCAGGGGGAGAACCTGCTGCAGGCAGCGCCGCAGCGGCTGCGTGCACTGCGCGGCACGCGCATGTCGATGATCTTCCAGGAGCCGATGACGGCGCTCAATCCGGTGCAGCGGGTCGGCGAGCAGATCGGCGAGGTGCTGGAGATCCACACCGAGCTCGGTGCACGCGAGCGGCGGGAGCGCGTGCTCGACATCATGCGCGCGGTGCAGCTGCCGCAGCCCGAGCAGATGATCGACGCCTATCCGCACCAGCTTTCCGGAGGGCAGCGGCAGCGCATCATGATCGCGGCGGCGCTGATCATGGACCCGGCGCTGTTGATCGCGGACGAGCCTACGACGGCGCTGGATGTCACAACGCAGGCGCAGATTCTGAAGCTCATCAAGGAAATGCAGGGCAGGCGCCAGACGGGCGTGCTGTTCATCACGCACGACTTCGGCGTGGTGTCGGAGATCGCCGACCGGGTCGTGGTCATGCAGAACGGCCGCATCGTCGAGCAGGGCAGCCGGGAGCAGGTGCTGAGTGAGCCGCGCGAAGCCTACACGAAGATGCTGATCGCGGCCGTGCCGAGCCTGGTGCCGCCGGCGCGCGTGCCGGTCAGCGGACCGATGGCGTTGGCAACGAGGTCGTTGTCGAAGACGTACACCATGGGCTCGTTCCTGAGCCGCAGGCGGCGCGTGGTGAAAGCCGCACAGGATGTCTCGATCGAGATCCACCGCGGCGAGACGCTGGGCATCGTCGGTGAATCGGGGTCGGGCAAGACGACGGTCGCCCGCTGCATCGCGCGCCTCATCGAGCCCACCCAGGGCCAGATCCTGATCGGCGCGACGGACATCGCCAAGCTGCCGGAGCGCTTGCTGCGGCCGCATCGGCGCAACATCCAAATCGTCTTCCAGGATCCCTACCGGTCCCTCAATCCTCGCCGCACGGTGGGCCGCGCCATTATCGAAGGGCCGGTCAACTTCGGCCTGCCGGAGGCGGAGGCGCTGGCGAAAGCGCGCTCGCTGATGCAGCTGGTCGGGCTCTCGGCCGAAGCGCTCGACCGCTACCCGCACCAGTTCTCGGGCGGGCAGCGCCAGCGCATCTGCATCGCCAGGGCGCTCGCCATGGAGCCGACCTTGCTGATTGCCGACGAAGCGGTCTCGGCGCTCGATGTGTCGGTGCAGGCCCAGGTGCTGCGCCTGCTCGACGACGTGCGCAAGCGCTTCGACCTGGCGCTGCTGTTCATCACGCACGATCTGCGGGTGGCGGCGCAGATCTGCGACCGCATCGCCGTGATGAAGGACGGCGTGGTCGTGGAGCACGGGACGACGGCGGAGGTGTTCAGCGCGCCGAAGCACGCCTACACCAAGGCGCTGTTTGAAGCCGCGCCTGGCCGCAACTTCGGCAACCGCCAGGCGGTGGTGGCTTGATGCGGGGCGGAACGGGCTAATTCGAGTGCGCGACGCGTGTGGCGTGCACCCAATCGAGCGCGAGCTTTCCCCCGGCGTGATCCCGGCCAAGCGAGCGCGCAGCGCGAACGCGGGCCGGAATCCAAGGCCAGGTCTCCCGTGTCTTCGACGAGTCTTGCGCTGGATCCCGCATCGGCGCTCGGCCCGAAGGGGCCTCGCTGGTGCGGGATGACGGCGCGGGATGGGGCCGGGCCATGCGCGAAATTTTGGCGTCATCCCGGCGCTGCTCGTGCGTGAAACGCACGAGCAGGAATCGGCCGGGATCCAGGTGCGCTTCCCCTTGCGCTGCGTGACCACGTGCACGCTTGCTCATTG
>JBLNBZ010000040.1:0-8559 GCA_050260355.1 Bacteroidota bacterium
AGACACGGCACGGATTCGCTGATGTCTCGTGCCCGTTCGTCGCTCCCGCTCCTCCGCAAGTGCCCAGCTCGCACCCGCAGCCCACGCGTGATTGGAGCGGGATGGCCACAGCATATGCGCACGCCAGCGACCGGGGATTACTTCACGCGCGTTCCCACGGCTCACCGCCGCGCGTTCCCTCATCATGCGTCACTCGGCGAAGGCCTTGTCGCGTCCTTTGCGTATCGTCGGCAGCAGCACGATGACGATCAGGACCAGCGTCAGCACGAGCAGAACCGCCGCTGCAGGATGGTCGATGAACGTGGCGAAGCTGCCTCTCGAGATGGCCAGCGACTGGCGCAGCTTCTCCTCCAGCAGCCTCCCCAGCACAAAGCCCAGCAGCAGCGGTGCCGGCTCGAAGTCGAACTTGATGAGGGCATAGCCGAAGAGGCCGAATGCGGCCGTCATGTAGACATCCAGCGGATTGTTGTTCACCGAGTAGATGCCGATGCAGCAGAACAGCAGGATGGCCGGAAACAGAAGCCTGTAAGGCACCTTGAGCAGACGCACCCACAGTCCGATCAGCGGCAGATTGATGATCAGCAGCATCACGTTGCCCAGCCACATGGAGGCGATCATGCCCCAGAACAGCAAGGGCTGCTTGGTCAGGATCTCGGGGCCGGGCACGATGCCGTGGATGGTCATCGCGCCGACCATCAGCGCCATGACGGCGTTGGGCGGGATGCCGAGCGTCAGAAGCGGTATGAACGCGGTCTGAGCGCCGGCGTTGTTGGCGGCCTCCGGCCCCGCCACGCCTTCGATAGCGCCTTGTCCGAAGCGGGAGGGATCGGCAGCGAGCCTCTTCTCCAGCGCATACGTGGCAAAGGGAGCGAGCACGGCGCCGTTGCCGGGCAGCAGTCCCAGCAGCGAGCCGAGAGCTGTGCCGCGTACAAAGGGCGCAAACGACTGGCGCAGCTCCGCTGCCGTCGGCAGCACGCGTCCTATGTTGCCTTGCACGACGCCGCGCGCCTCGGGAGCCTCCAGGTTGCGCAGGATCTCGGCAAAGCCGAACAGGCCCATGCCGATCACGGCGACCTCGAGCCCGTCAGCGATATCCATCCAGCCGAAGGTCAAGCGCTCCTCACCGGTCTCGAGATCGAGACCGACTGTAGAGAGGAGTATGCCGACGAGAATCATGGCGACGGCCTTGGGCACCGACCCGCGCGCAAGCACCACCGCGACCATCAGCCCGAATACCATGAGCGCGAAATAATCGGCGGGCTGGAACAGAAGCGCGAACTTGGTCAGCGGAACGGCAAGTGCGGCAATGATGATGGTGGCGATCGTGCCGGCGAAGAAGGAGCCGATGGCGGCAACGCCGAGGGCGGCGCCCGCCCGGCCTTGGCGCGCCATCTGGTGGCCGTCGAGCGTGGTGACGACCGAGGTGGCCTCTCCCGGGATATTGACGAGGATCGCCGTGGTCGATCCGCCGTACTGCGCGCCGTAGTAGATGCCGGCAAGCATGATGAGCGCGCCGACCGGATCGATGCCGAAGGTAATCGGCAGCAGCATCGCAATGGTGGCGACGGGACCGACACCGGGAAGCACGCCGACGAGCGTGCCGATCAGGCAGCCCAGGAAGCATAGCGCGAGCGTGTTGAAGCCGAGCGCGACGCTCAGCCCCAAGCCGATATTGCCGATAAGCTCCATCATGGCGCGGATAGCTCAATAGCCGAGAATGGGCGGGCAGAGCGGAATCGGCAGCTTCAACACCACCTTGAACAAGCCGATGCAAAGCGCAGTCATGAGAGCAGAGAACAGGATTGTCTCGAACATTCGGCTCTCGCGATCCGCGAACGCAGCGACGATCCAGGCGAGCGGGCCGGCGGCTGCCAGGCCGAGCGTGCGGATGGTCGCCGCGAAAACGATAGCTGCCCCGAGCACGAAGATGGGGCCGCGCAAGGTCCACGCCTGCAGTCCCTCGGCCGATGGCACGAGGCCGAAGCCCATGATCAGCAAGCCCAACGCGGCTATGAGAACGGCAACGAGCTTCGGCATCAGCCCGGGTCCCACGCCGGCCCAGATCGAGGGCAGATCCATGGTTCCGGCAAAGCCGAATGCTGAGATGGCAAGAAGAAAAAGGCCGGCGCAGACATCGCGTGAGAATCGCGTGGTGCGCCCGTCGGCATTCGACATTCAGCTCCCTCCCCATTCCATTGCTTGTCGTTGATAGGCCAGCTTACACGCGCTCGGCGCATCGTCCATTGCACTTCGTGATGGCGTCGGCGAGTGGACCTATTGAACGGCATCGTAAATCGCGGCGGATGGCGTGGCGACGGGGCTGCTGCGGCTTTTTGTGCCAACCGAACGGGCATGCGCCCCGGGCTCGGAGTGGCGGCATGCGCGTCCTGCTGACGGAGTGTGCTAGGTGTGCGCCAATGGGCTTTTCGATTGCCAGAGGCGAGCCGTCTGACGATGCTTGCGCCTTCGCATGCAACCCTTCCCGTCGCGCATGGAGAGCTGCCCGATGTCTGAAACCCGATCGGTCCTGGACAAGGTCCGCGCGTATCACGCCGACCTGACTGAGGTGCGGCGCGATCTTCACGCACACCCCGAGCTCGGCATGGAGGAGCATCGGACTGCCGAGATCGTCGCCGGGCTGCTCGAGTCGTGGGGCATCGAGGTGCATCGCGGCGTCGGCGGGACCGGCGTGGTCGGTGTGCTGCGCTGCGGCAATGGCCCGAAGCGGATCGGCTTGCGCGCCGACATGGACGCGCTGCCCATCGAGGAGGCGAGGTCGGCCCCCTACAGCAGCCGCAACGCGGGCCGGATGCATGCCTGCGGGCATGACGGCCACACCACGATGCTGCTCGGCGCAGCGCGGTATCTGGCCGAGACCCGCGCCTTCAACGGCACCGTGAACTTCATCTTCCAGCCGGGCGAGGAGGGCATGGGCGGCGCGCTCGCCATGCTCAACGATGGCCTGTTCGAGCGCTTCCCGTGCGATGCCGTCTACGGCATGCACAACCGGCCCGGCGCGCCGGTCGGGCACTTCTCGATCACGCCGGGTACCGCCATGGCAGGCGGCGGATTCTTCGACATCGCCGTCACCGGCAAGGGCGCGCACGGCGCCCGGCCCGAGGCTTCGATCGATCCGGTGCTGGCAGCCTGCCACGTCGGCACGGCGCTGCAGTCGGTGGTGGCGCGCAACATGCCGCCGGCCGATATGGGCGTGATCAGCGTCACGCAGATCCACGCGGGCGACGCCTACAACGTCATCCCGCAAAGCGCCAAGATGGCCGGCACCGTTCGCGCGATGCGACGGGAGACGATGACGCTTCTCGAGGAGGGGCTGCGCCGCGTCGTCGCCGGCGTCGCTGCGGGACTTGGCGTGAAGGCCGACGTGGACTTCAGGCTGATCTTCGCGCCGCTGGTCAACAGCGCGGAGGCGACGCGCGAGATCGCCGATACGGCGGCCGAGCTGGTCGGAGAGACCCAGGTCGAGCGCAACAAGCCGCCGGCCTCGGCTTCCGAGGACTTCAGCTTCATGCTGGAGCGCGTGCCCGGCGCCTACATCAATCTCGGCAACGGAGAGAACAGCGCACCGGTGCACAATCCGCGCTACGACTTCAACGACGAGGCCATCCCGTACGGTGTTGCGCTCTACTCGCGACTGGTGGAGCGGACCCTGATGCGCGAGCCGGGCGGCACCTAGCCTTGCGCGGATGAGGTCAGGCCGGCGCCGCAGGCTCGAGCAAGCGCATCAGTGCGGCGAATGACCGTTGAGCGGGAAGTCCAGCTCGTCCTGGATGTTGTTTGCCGCGCGCCGCCAGTCGCCGCACGCAAGCGCCGTCTCGGGCTGCTGGTCGATCGCCTCGTAGGGCGGCAGCTCGTGCGCGATAGATGCCCGCGCCAGCGGCTCGCGCGGTGCCGGCAGCGCGCCGATGCGTGATGCCAGGGTCTGCAGCTCCATCAGGACCACGCCGCGACGCATCTCGTGCTCCAACGTGACGCTGCGCACCTCGTCGAGGAGCTGCTGATCGATGCGGTTCAGTGCGTCGCCGAGGGCGCGGATCAGGCCCTGCTCATTGCCGGACAATTCGTTCACGCGGGCCAGCATCTGTTCGATCTGCTGAGCCAGATTTCCCATTGTCCACCTCGATGTCGTTGATTGGCGAATCGCTTGTGGAATCGTGGGCGCGCAATGTGGCGCAAATGAGCGAGCGAGAGGCCCGCTCTGGTGCAGCGCCAACAATCCGCCGCTCGACATGCAACCCGTGAACGCGAGCTAGGCAGCGTAGTCGAACTCGAGGCAATCGTTGACGAGAACGATCGATGCGCTCTCGCCTGCGATCTCGCGGCGCGCAAAGCGCAGTGCCATGCGACGGCATTTGAACATGCCGGCGCTGCGGCCCGTGCTGTCGCGAATGACCCACAGCCCAGCCGCATTGCGGCCAAGCTGCACGCAGCGTCTGTCACCGGACGTGGACGGCGGCGGGGAGTTGGGTTGCGCTGCTCTGTCGATTGGCTCATGCATCGTTGGTCGTCTCGATAAGGCGGCCGAGCAAAGCGGTGGAGCTAGCAAGCGGCAGCTTCCGCCGCGGTTACGCAAGTAACAGCGCGCAGGGCGCGGCTGCGGTCACGGCATGCTCGGCTGGTGTAGGAGGCCTATTTTGAAGGGGCCTATCGGCGAGGCTGATTGGAGGCGGCCTATCGGAGGAGGCGTATTTAGGAGGGCCATTGAGGAGGTCTGTTGGAGTGCACCTATTGGAGGGCGCCTATTGATGCGGGCCTATTGCCGGAGGTCTATTCCCGGAGGTCCATTGGGTGAGGCCCATCATTTTTCGTCCCCTCCCCCCTTGAGGGAAGGTCAGGGTGGGGGGATTTTCCAGAGTGATGTCCGGCAGTGTGCACGCCTGCTCAGGCGAAGGCCTACCGAAGAGGAGCGCACTCTTTGGGGCGAGCTGCGCATGCGCCGCCTCTATATCGTCAGGATGACCTTGCCGATGACGCGCCGCCCGGTGATCTCGGCGAGCGCGGCGGGGGCCTCCTCGAGCGGGAACGTGCGCCACACGGTGGGCCTGAGCCGCCCATCGGCGACGGCCGGCATCAGCGACTGGAGCCGCAGTCGGGATGAATCGGGGAAACGCGCGCTGTGCTCGCCGAACACCACGCCGATCACCGAGAAATTCTTCACCAGGATCATGTTCGCGGCCACGCGCGGGATCTCGCCGGAGGCGAAGCCGACCACCAGGATGCGGCCCTCCCAGCCGATGCACCGCACCGACTGCTCGAAGGCCGAGCCGCCGACCGGGTCGAACACCACGTCTGCGCCCTTGCCCCCGGTCAGCTCCTTGACGCGATCGCGCAGCTCCTCGCTGCGATAGTCGATGACCTCGTCGGCGCCATGCTTGCGGCAGATGGCGAGCTTGTCGGCGCCGCCCGCCGCGGCGATCACGCGGGCCCCCAGCAGCTTGCCGATCTCGATGGCGGCGAGGCCGACGCCGCCGGCAGCGCCGAGCACGAGCAGGGTCTCGCCCTGCTTCAGGTGGCCGCGGTACTCGAGCGCGAAATGGGCCGTGCCGTAGGCTACGGGAAAGGCCGCGGCCGTAATGAAGTCCATCGCATCCGGGATCGGCGTGACGATGGCGCCAGGGAGCACGATCTCGCTGGCATAGCCGCCGCCGCGCCGGGCGAAGGCAACGACGCGTTGGCCCGGCCGCACGTGGGAAACCTCAGCGCCGCACTCGAGCACGGTCCCGGCCACCTCCAGGCCCGGAATGAAGGGAAGTTCGGGCTTGACCTGATATTTGCCCTCGACCATCAGAATGTCGGGGAAATTGACGCCCGCAGCTTTGACGGCGATGCGAACCTGATCCGGCCTCATGGCCGGGCTGGCGACCTCCTCCACCTTGAGAGCCGCGACGTCACCCAGGGACCGGCATAGTACTGCGCGCATGCTTCCGACCTAGCGTTGTTTCATCGCAGGATAGCAAGGTGCGAGCGCCTGTCCACACATGGCAAGGAGATGTGCGATGCCGATCATCACGCGCGACGTGGCGCCACATGTCACGCTCATCACGCTGGACAATCAGGCCAAGCGCAACGCCATGTCACGGGCCATGCTGGGCGAGCTCGCCGCCCTCTGGGATGCGCTCGATGCGTCGGCGTGCCGGTGCGTTGTCCTGACGGGAGCCGGTGACAGGGCATTCTGCGCAGGCGCCGATATCGGCGGCGATCTCAGCGCCGGCGAGGAGACGGCCCGCACCGTCAACCGCGCGCTGCTCAAGACCTCGACGTTCTCCAAGCCCATCGTCGCCGCCATCAACGGCGACTGCGCAGGAGGCGGCCTCGAGCTGCTGCTATCGACCGACATTCGCGCGGCCGCGCCGCACGCGCGCTTCGGGTTGCCGGAGGTGCGCTACGGCATCTATCCCTTCGGCGGGGCGACGGTGAAGCTGGCGCAGCAGATCGGCCACGTGCACGCCATGGACCTGCTGCTGACGGGCCGGCTGGTGGAGGCGGCGTTCGCCGAGCGCATCGGGCTCATCAATCAGATCGTGCCGGCCGAGTTGCTGCTCGACTGGGCTGTCGAGACGGCGGGCACGATCGCGGCCAACAGCCCGGCCGCCGTGCAGGCGGTCAAGACACAAGTCAGCGCCAGCATCGCCGATTACGCCAAGAGCCGCGAGGCGCTCGAGCAGCAGCTCGGCGACCGCGTGCGTGCGAGCCCCGACTTCGCCGAGGGTGTGGCGGCATTCCGCGGGAAGCGGCGGGCCAACTATGTCTGACGCCCTCGACTTCAAGCGCCTGATCCGCGAAGGAGAGACGCTGGCCTGGACCGGAGGGACCGCCGAGCCGAGCCACAGTCTCGCCGCTCTCAACGCGCAGCTCGACGATGTGCCGCCCTCAACCGCGCTGATCGGCTTGAACCTGGCCGAGACCGTGGATCTGCTGCACCTGGCAAAGCGCATGCGCGTGAAGGTGCTGGGTGGCGCGTCCACCAACCGCCGCCTGCAAGACGTCGGCGCGCTCGATGTGCTGCCCTGTCATTACTCGGCGACGCCGGATCTCGTCGCGCAGGGCGTCCTCGAGATCGACGTCGCCATGGTTCAGCTCGCCGCAGATGGTGACGACTGCCGGCTGACGGCGATGATCGACTACGTAGCGGATGCCTTGCCGCGAGCGCGCCTCGTGATCGGTGAGGTGAACGAGCAGGCGCCCTGCCTGCTGGGCGACACCGCCGTGGCACGCGCCGATATCGACCATCTGGTGCACGTCTCATATCCGCTGATCGAGGTGCCGCCGGCTCCCATCGGTCCACTCGAGCGCACCATCGGCGAGCATGTCGCGCGTCTCGTTCCGGACGGCGCCACGCTGCAGGTGGGCCTGGGCGCGCTGCCGGATGCGGTGCTGGAAGCGCTGGGCTCCAAGAAGGATCTGGGGCTGCACAGCGGCACGATCTCCGACGGGGTGGTGAGCCTCGTCGAGAGCGGCGTCATCACGAACCGCCGCAAGCCGGTCGACACGGGGCTGTGCGTCACGGCCGGCCTGATCGGCACCTCGCGGCTCTATAAATGGGCGCATCGCAACGAGCTCCTACGCCTGCGCTCGCCGCGCTACACGCACGACTACCTGGTGACGAGCCAGATACCGAGCCTGTACGGCATCAATACCGCGCTCGAGGTCGACCTGACCGGGCAGATGAACGCTGAGGTGGCGGGAACGCGGCATGTCGGGCTGGTCGGCGGACACGCCGATTTCATGCGCGGCGCTATGCGCTCGCGCGGCGGGAGGGGGATCGTCGCGATGCAGTCGACGGCCCGCGGCGGCTCCGTCTCGCGCATCGTGTCGAGGCTGGCCGGCGGCATCGTGACGACGTCGCGCAGCGATGCGGACGTGGTGGTGACCGAGTACGGCGTCGCCGAGTTGCGCGGCCGCACCGTGTCGGAGCGCGCGAAGGCTCTCATTGCCATCGCGCACCCGGATTTCCGCAACAAGCTCGAGGCCGAGGCCGAGAAGCTGATCTAGCGCATTTTGCAATCGCACGGGACGCAGTCTCCCTCTCCCTCGCGTGGGAGAGGGAGCCGGCATCGACGCGGCTCCAGAATCCGGCTGCTCCGGCGGCTTGAAAGCCTTGGGCGTCTTCTTCAGCGTGACGAGAGGTGACTCTCTGGGGTCGGCTCCGTTTCGGTGGGGGGCGGAGCATAGTCCCCCATGCCCCGCAAATCGCGTTACGCTTGATCGCCGCGCCAGCTTCTCCCTCTCCCCGGCGGGGCGAGGGCTGTTCGCCATGACTTGCGAGCGCTCAGCACAGCCGTGCGGCGCGATCGGCAAGCGCGAGCAAGTCACCCGGCGAACAGGGTGATGGGGCCAACTTCGCAATCGGCGAAGACGTGGGCGTCGCTCCGCAAGCTCGGGCGCCGAGCTCGCACACGCCCCCCACTTGCGTCATCCCTGCGCAGGCAGGGATCCATGAGCCGGCCAGCAGATTCTGCCTCGCGGTTGAAGCACTGGCGGCGGCTCCTGTGCGCAAACGTACACTGAGCAAGTAGCCGCGCACCTGGATCCCGGGCGATT
>JBLNBZ010000041.1:0-2511 GCA_050260355.1 Bacteroidota bacterium
CGGAGCCGACCTGCTATAAGGCAGGCCATCGCGCGCAGTGGACGCACTCTGGCGCAACGTTCTCGCAGAACAGGGCCTCGGTCTGTGCGTTCTGGCCGTAGTCAGCATCCTTGTCGGGCGACAGATAAAACTGGACCCCTGGCGACAACAGGAACTGGACCCCCTCACTGACGAGGAGGGTCGGATGGAAGAATCGATGCAGCCTCTTTCGCGGGGGGATTTGCCGCGGAGGGAGGTGATGCAGACGCCGGACGAGGTCGCGGCGATGCTGCGCTTGAAGGGGCTGGGGTGGGGCATCAAGCGGATCGCGAAAGAGCTGGGCTGCAGCCACATGACGGTTCGGCATTATGTCGCGCAGGGTGGTTGGCTGCCCTATCGCGGTGGCCGCCGACGGCGTGCGCTGGCCGGGCTCGAGGATTGGCTGGCGGAGTGTTTTCGCCGCCATGCCGGCAACGCCGATGTTGTGCGCCAAGAGCTTGCCGCCGAGAAGGGCATCAAGCTGAGTCTGCGCACGGTCGAGCGCGAAGTGGCACCGCTGCGGCGCGAGCTGGAGGCGGAAGCACGGGCGACGATTCGCTTCGAGACGCCCCCGGGCAAGCAGTTGCAGATCGACTTCGGCGAGCGCCGGGCGCTGATCGGCGGCGAGAGCGTCAAGGTGTACCTGTTCGTCGCCACGCTCGGCTATTCGCGTCGGCTGTATGTCCGGGCCTTCCGCAACGAGCGCCAGGAAAGCTGGTTCGCCGGGCTGGAAGGTGCGTTCCGCCACTTCGGCGGCGTCCCCGAAGAGGTGCTGTTCGACAACGATCGAGGGCTGGTGGTCCGGCACGACCGCCAGACCCGCGAGGTCGAGTTCAATGTCCGACTGCATGCCTTCGCCCGGCACTGGCGGTTTCGGCCGCGGGCCTGCGCACCATATCGGGCGCGAACGAAGGGGAAGGACGAGCGCGGCGTCGGTTACGTCAAGAAGAACGCGATTGCCGGCCGCCCCTCGGGTTCCGTGCGCCACGATCGTGATGCCGATAGCCCGAGGGTTCGAGAGCTGGTCGGCGTTCGAGGCGCACCTTGACGAGTGGACGCGCGAGATCGCCGACCAGCGGGTGCACGGCACCACCGGCGAGGTGCCGATCGAGCGCTTCCGGCGAGCCGAGGCCAATGCCTTGCGGTCGATCGCCGGCATTCCGCCCTTCGCGGTCAGCCGCGAACTGGTACGCAAGGTCCAGGCCGACTGTGCCATCGAGGTCGACGGCAACGCCTATTCCGTGCCGTGGCGGCTCATCGGCGAAACGGTGCGCGTCACCCTCGCCGGCGGACAACTGCGCGTCAGCCATGCCGGCCATGAGGTCGCTGTGCATCAGCGCTGCGCCGGCCGGTTTGAGCGACGCGTCGACCCGCTTCACTTCGAAGGCGTCGTCGGCTTCCGATCGAAAGCTGCTGTCGCCGCCGCGCCTGCACCCGAGATTGCCGATCCCGAGCTGCTGCGCCCGCTTCTCGAGTACGAGCGGCTGGCCGGAGGGCGCTGGTGATGGAGCACGATCACCTGGTCGAGATGCTGAACCGGCTGAAGCTGACCGCAATCAGGGATCAGCTCGACAGCCTGATCGACGAGGCAGGACGGCGGGAGCTGACCATCCGGGAGGCGCTGTCGTTGCTCTGCGAGCGCGAGATCGCGCGCAAGGACGAGCGCCGCATCGAGATGAGCATCGGGCTGGCGCGCTTCCCGTTCGTGCGCGACCTCGACGGCTTCGACTTCGCCGCCCAGCCCTCGGTCGACAAGAAGCAGATCCGCGAGATCGCGACCGGGCGGTTCATTGCCAATGCCGAGGTGGTGATGCTGCTCGGGCCACCCGGCGTCGGCAAAACCCACTTGGCCGTGGCGATCGGCCGCCAGGCGATCCTGACCGGCTATTCGGCGCTGTTCGTGCCCGCGCCGACGCTCGTCGCCCAGCTCGCCAAGGCGCACAGCGAAGGCAGGCTCGAGGACCGGCTGCTCCACTTCGGCAAGCCGAAGCTCTTGATCATCGACGAGATTGGATACCTGCCGTTCGAGCCGAATGCCGCGCATCTGTTCTTCCAGCTCGTGTCGCGTCGCTACGAACGCGGCAGCATGCTGATTACCAGCAACCGCGCGGTCAGCGAGTGGGGCACCGTGTTCGGCGACGCCGTGGTGGCGACCGCGATCCTCGACCGACTGCTGCACCACAGCCACGTCATCACGATCCGGGGTGACAGCTATCGGCTGCGCGAGAAGCGACGCTCCGGGCTGCTGAAAGCCCCCGCGGTCACCGAAAGCGCGGCGGCACCGGCGTGAGCAAGGCTTGCCCAGGTGGGTGCACAGGTACCTCCCGCGCGCCGCTCCGCCAGACTCGTGGCGGTCGCGTCGGGGGCGCGCGGGTCCCTCCTATGCACTACCTGGACAAGCCGCCCCAGCACCGAGCCTGGGGCAGCAAAAAACCTAACCGGGGGTCCAGTTCTCAATGTCGAAAAGGGTCCAGTTCCGGACGTCGGTTGACA
>JBLNBZ010000042.1:0-12782 GCA_050260355.1 Bacteroidota bacterium
GGTCACGCAGGTGACGCCGTCACCCGTTCGTTCGACGCTGTCACCCGAGGCCGACGACGACCTCGGTCCCAACGTGGTGCGGCTCGTGCGCCCCAATGCCGTGACAGTCAACTCGATCGAGGAGTTCGCCGCCCGCTGTTTTGATTATCATCCGAACTATGTCGAGCGGGCCGACAATATCCTGCGCGCCTACTCGTTGCTCACCAGCGAGCTGCCGCACGAATCGCCGTTCTTCAAATCGTTTCTGGCCGCCGTGCAGCCCTATGGCGCTATGAAGGCGCGGCGCAATCGCTACTATCGCCAATACGAAGGCTTGCGTCTCAAGCCCGCCATTTTCCGCATCGCGCCGCACAGCTCGGAATGGAGGTTCTTCGGTGCCCAAAGCGCCTGAGCCCGTCGGCCGGTCGGGCGGGCCCCGGGCCGGCGGGCAGGACGTGCCGCACTATCGCGTGCCGTAGAGCATCATCCGAGCGGGTCGCCGTCCGGGCGACCCCTACAACCCGCTCCCTGTGTCCGCGCGTGGCGCCTGGAGCGACGCACAGCGTTATGCGTTACGGCGACGGCCGGCAGCTCCCCCTCATGCCGGCAAGCCCTGAAAGACAAGGGGTCGATGCCAGACATCGCAAAATCTGCCGGGCCCGCCAGCGTGCGGGCCCTTCAGTCTCCGCCGTCTGAGTTTTTGTGTCTCCCAAGCGACAAGCGAACGCGATCTGGCGGGGAGCGCGTGCAAAGCGGGGGAGAAGACTTCCGCCGGGTCTAGGTCGGTGCGACACTCGACGCTCTTCGCCTCCGAGTCTTGCGTTGCACGAAGGGCCCTCGAGCGCGGGCCGATCGGCACTTCTACTGCGTTCCGCCGGTCTAGGTTCTATAGACTTCTCAGAGCAACGGAACGCCTGTGGCCGACAACGTCCGTCCCTTTCGCTACGAGCCTCAGCCGCTGGGCAACACCGCCTGCGAGGCCGGCATCATTACCGCCCTCCTCATCGACAACAGTCTGCTCAAGGCCTACTGCGGCCGACTCGCTCCCGCCGACTTCACCGACGAGTTTCATGGTTTCGTGTTCGCCTGGATCAGCGAGCTGGTGACGGCTGGCCGCTTGGCCGATGCCGCCTGCCTGCAACCAGTGATCGCGGACAAGACCATCGGCAGCGTCAGCGGCGCCGAATATCTGAATCTGCTGGCCAAGGTCGAGGCGCCGAGTAAGGACAAACTCGCCGGCTACGTGGCGGAGGTGGTGCGCTATGCCGGCCAGCGCCAGCTCATCAACGCCGCGCAGCGCTTGAGCGTCAGCGCCCAGGCCAAGGACGCCAAGCTCAACGACCTCGTGGCCACGACCACCCGCGACTTCGAGGCGGCCCTGATCAAGGCGCGCAGCGCCAACGACACCAGCCGCTCCTCGAGCGAGGCCATCAGCGACGTCATCACCATCATGCGCCAGCCCGACCGGCCGCGCGCCTTGCGCACGGGCCTTGCCGCGCTCGACGGCCTGATTGGCGGTCTGGAGCCCGGCCACTTCGTCATTCTGGCGGGACGGCCCGGCTCGGGCAAGACCATGACGGCCCTGCAAATTGCCCTCAACGTGTCGCGCCTGCCCAATCATGCGGTGGGCTACGTCTCGCTGGAAATGGCCGACACCGAGATTGCCCACCGCGTGCTCTCGAACCTGAGCTGGGAGGCGGAGCCCGAGCGCGGCATTCCCTATGCGCGCATCGTCAACGGAGATCCGCGCGATGCCGACACGCTGGAACGCATCGCGCAGCGCCACACCCCCTTCGACATTCTGGACAAGTCCGGGCTGTCGGTGCCCGAGATCGTCGCCTGGACGCAGGATCTGCAGCGCCGCCGCGCACTCACCGGCCGCACCCTCAAGCTGCTGGTGGTCGACTACCTGGGCCTGCTGCGGCCGAGCCTCACCTATCGCGGCAACCGCGTGCAGGAGGTGAGCGAGATCAGCCTCGGCTTGAAGAATGCCGCGCGCGAGCTCGGCATTCCGATCCTGGCGCTGCATCAGCTCAACCGCAGTGTGGAAAGCCGCGACAACAAACGGCCGCTGCTCGCCGATCTGCGCGATTCAGGCTCCCTGGAGCAGGACGCCGACAAAGTCATCTTCACCTACTACGAGGCCTACTACCTGCGCCAGAAGGAGGATGACGTGCAGGCCGAGGCCGCACGTGAAGAGCGTCACAGACAACTCGAGCACAACCTCGAATTGATCGTCAGCAAGAACCGGCAGGGGCCGACCGGCACCGCCAGCGTCGGCGTGTGGATGGATTGCAACGTCGTCATCGACAAGAAGCGGGCCTGAGCCATGCGCAAGACCCCGCCACCTTTACCCCAACCTCTCGATTCAGCACGTCACAAACAGGAGCCAGCCATGCTGCAAACCGGCTTGATCGATCTTACCTACAAGTCGGGCATGACCTATGCCCCGTTCTATCCCTCCGACTGGCGCAGCGGCTGCGCGGTGCTGACGCTGGAGGAAGAGGGGCTCTATGTGCGCGTGTGCGCCTATCAATACGACACCGGCCAGCCGATCCCCGATCACGACAGCACGGCGGCGCGCCTGCTCAACGTCCAGATCCACAAGTACCGCAAGGTCATGGGCGCGCTCATCGCCAAAGGCAAGATTGTGCGTGCCGAGCGCAACAACCAACGCGTGCTGTACAACGAGCGCGTGATGCGCGAGCTCGAGCGCTATCACGCCAAGCAACTACTCAAGGCGCAGAAGCAGGCGGAGCGTGCTGGACAAGGCGTGCTGCCGCTCGGCTCAACGCGCGGATTGACGGCGCAACTGACGCGAGGCGCTGCTACAACTGTAGACGCAACCCCGGGGTCAACCCCCCCGGTTACCCCCCCAGTAACCCCCCTAGTTACCCCCCCAGTAACCCCCCCAGTTGCCAATTCGCAACTCGGGGGGTTGACCCCAAAAAAACCCAATCAATTCAACGAAACCAAGGGGGAGGGGTCCCCGCCAAATGCGTCGAGGGTGCCCGACATACCAGAATCCAGAATCCAGAATCCAGAACCAAAAGGAGAGTCCTCATCCTCAACTGCCACCGAGTCTGGGGCTCGCGCGCAAGCGCGCGCGGCAGCAGCCGCAGACCCATGGGGTTTGGAGGACGGCGACACGCCGGGTGGGCGGCTCACGCGCGCCATGGTGAGCTTCATCGCTCGCCACGCCCACGTCAGCCTCGATCGGGCGCGCGAGATGCTCGCCAACAACATCGTCATCTATGGCGCCGACGTAATGGCCGAGGCCTTTGCCGGCGTCGAGGCAACGATGGCGACGCAGCCGGTGGCGCGCGCCTACCCTTATCTCCTGAAGGCGGCGCGCCTCATCAAGGCGCAACGCCACGCTCTCGCGCAGAATGGCCCGCAGGCGGCCCAGGGAGGCCCGCCAGGGCCGCGTCCGCGCTTTGATGGGGGTGGAGACCGGGGCGATCGCGAGCCGCCCCAGGAGTTCCGCAATCCCCTCATGAAGCGCGAGTACCTGCCGCCGCCGGAAGAGTACAACGACGATCGCTGGCGCCGGCTGCTGGCGATCATGTTTGGCCCCGAGGCCTCGCACCGTAACGCGCCCTGGCCGCAGCGGCTCGGGCCTGCGCCCGGCGAGGCCGGCTGCATGGTGCCGGCCCACATCCTCGCCGAGTTCGGCGGAGCGGAGCATTTGGCCAAGGATCTGCGCGCGAGGCGCCCGTGAGCTTTCGCGACAAGGCGCGCCGCTACCGCGAGGCGCTGGGTTGGCCGGTGTTTCCCCTGCACGGCATCGTCGACTTCGGCAGCGACGAGGCGCGCTGCACCTGCGGGCGGGTGGACTGCGAGCGTCCAGGCAAGCATCCGCGCATCCGCAAGCGCGATGGCGGGCGCGGCATGCTGGATGCCACCACCGACGCCGATCAGATCGACGCCTGGGACGAGCTCTACCCCGACGCCAACCTGGCCATGCCGACGGGTGCGGCCACCGGCATCGTCGTGGTCGACATCGATGGTGAGGACGGCGCGGCGAGCGTGGCCATGCTGGCGCGCATGAACTACGACTTGCCGGCGACGGCGACCGTGTTTACCGGACGCGGGCGCCATCTCTACTATCGCTGCCCGGCCGGCCTCAAGACCAGCGCCTCCAAGCTCGCCAAGGGCATCGACATCCGCGCTGATGGCGGTCAGGTCGTGCTGCCGCCCTCGCGCCACATCCGCGGCACGCTCTATCGCTGGGCGCCCTCGCCGCTCGAGTGCCCGCTACAACCATTGCCCTTGTGGGTTCCTCGGCTCATCGACGAGATCGACCGCCATCGCCTCAAGGAGAAGATGCGCCGTTACGACGACATGGGCTATGGCCCGCAGGACGAGGCGGGCGAGAGGGAAGGGCCCTCTCCCTCGAGGGGGAGGGAGGGAACGCCGGCGTCAGGGCCACCCCGGCCGATGGGGCAGGCGCGGCCGGGTCGGTCGCACTGGAGCCCGCCACGCTCGGGTCCGCCCAGTCGCCAGTTGCCGCGCGATGCCGATTGGGCGCGCCGGCGCATTGCCGAGCTGGCGCAGGTGGTGGCGACGACGGCGCCCAACTCGCACCAGCGCAACCACACGCTCAACCGGCAGGCTTTCATCGCCTTTCGCATTGCGCACGAGGTCAATTTGCGCGAGACCGAGGTGGAGGCGGAAATGATGCGGGCGGCGCGTGCCTGTGGCCTGTCGGCGTTCGAGGCGATGAGTACGATCCAAAGCGCCCGCCACGGCGCGGCTATAGGTTAGGGGCGTGTGGCAGATCGCTCACAGTCGCGCGCCGGAAGTCCATAGTCTATGGACTTCGTGGGCGACTGCGGGCATCGTCCTGCTTTCTGGTCTGCCGAGGGCGCGATGCCTTTGTTTCCCATGAAACGTGACGTGGGCTGATGGATCGTGGCCGCCGGCAGCGGTGTGCGTTTTGTGGCGTCGTCTCGCGGGGCGCCTACTGCGGCGTGGTGTGCCGGATTATGGCCCACTGCGCTGGCACGAGCGATCCCGGGGCGTGTTGGATCTGGGTCGGGGCGCGGCGCAAGAACGGCTATGGGCTCATGCGCGTGCGCCTCGACGGGCGCTGGGTTGTGCGAAACCCCTGGCGCGTTATGTATGCGGCGCACTATGGCGAGGTGCCGCCGGCGGGTCATGTGCGTAACGCCTGTGGTAGCAAGAACTGCTGTAATCCCAAGCATTTGGTGATTGGCGTATCGAGTCTGGCTCTGGCGGGTGAGCAACTGCTGCGAGGGGACGGCGATGCTGATCGACTTGAAACGGGACGCTAACAGGATCGGCTGGGTTGAGATTGCCTATGATTCGCTGATGCGCGACCGGGAGGCGGTGCGCACGCTGATGCAGCGCCTGGTGGTGCTGCATGCGTATTGTCTTCCTGCTGAGAACCGCGTGCGCTATCTGGCGCTGAGCGAGGACTTCGATCCGTGCGTCTCGGAGCATCCGTGGCTCTCGATCTCACACGCGCTCGATGTGCCGTTCTACGACGTGTGGCTCGAGCACAACGGGCGCACCGTGCGCTTCGAGCGGCGCAGCGGCACGGCCTGCGCGCGCATCATGGCAACGGTGGAGCCTGTGGCTCCTGCGGGCGCTCCGGCTGACGGCGCGCGCGCTGGGCCCGAGGCTGAGCCTGCGCGCCAGCCGATGACGGCGGCGGAGATTGCCGAGCAGCGCAAGATCGACAAGCGCTTTGCCGACCAGCCCATCGAGCGGCTGCCACGCAAGAGCTTCTACATGCCGAACTGGCCCAAGCCGTCCTGGTACGACTGAAGGTCCAGGCATGAGCGATCGCACCGTTAAGGGCCGCCTGGCGCGTTTGCTCGCGTCGCGGGAATTGTCGGAGATGGCAATTCAGCGCGCGGTCATCAAACATCTGGAAGCGCGCGCCGTGGCCGATCTCGTGTGGTTCCATCCGGCCAACGGCGAGGCGCGTCATCCCGTGACGGCCGCCAAGCTCTCCGGCATGGGCGTTGTGGCGGGCATTCCCGATCTGATTCTGATCGTGCGCGGGCGCGTCTTCGCGCTCGAGCTCAAGTCGCTCAACGGACGCATCTCGAAAGTTCAGCTCGCCATGCACGAACGCCTGCGGGCGGCCGGCGTCACCATCGCCGTCAGCCATGGGCTCGATCAAGCCATCGCGCAGCTGGAGGCCTGGAACCTGCTGAGGAAGACTGTCTATGCATGAGCTGCCTGCGCCCATGGTGTTTTTCAAGCGCCTGCCGCACGGCGAGGGGCTACCGCTGCCGGCCTATGCGAGCGCCGGTGCGGCAGGTCTCGACCTGCGCGCCGCCATTCAGCCCGACCAGGTCGTGCTCATGCGTGCGGGGCATCGCATGCTGTTTCCGACCGGCTTTGCCATAGAGATTCCGCCTGGCTTCGAGGGTCAGGTCCGGCCGCGCTCGGGCTATGCCATCAAGCACGGTATCACGGTTGCCAACAGTCCCGGCACCATCGACAGCGACTACCGCGGCGAGATCCTCGTGTGCCTCACGCACCGCGGTGGGCTCGACGACACGCAAGTCGAAATCAGGCGGGGCGATCGCATCGCGCAACTGGTGATCGCGCCGGTGGTGCGGGCGGTGGCGATCGAGGCGCAGGTGTTGGGCGGCACGCCGCGTGGGGCGAACGGCTTTGGCTCGACGGGGGTCGCTTGAGCACGACATTCGAGACGCGCAAGCTCGAGCGCCAGCGCAAGGCGGTGCTGCGGGCGCGCCCCAAATCTGGCAAGCGTATCATCACGCTGCCCTCGCAGAGCTGGATGGTGGCGAACGACGTCACGTGCGAGCGTGTGGAGACGCGCATGCAGCGTGCGCTCAATACGCTGCGCGTTTATCCCGATCTCGACCGGCGCTATCGGCTCGGATTCAAAACGGCCTGGCCCGATATTCCGCCGGAGCGCTGGGAGGAGTGGCGGCGCTACGACAGCGAGGATGAGCGCGCGCACTTGAATAGCATCATCAGCCGCTTCGAGCCGACCAGTCGGGACGTATCGGACTTCGAGGGCAACCTGTCGACGCGGCCCTTCGACTGGTTTCGCGTTCTCGACGCCGACGACCGCTGGATCGTCAAGCGTGTGGCCTGGGGCTTGAGCCTGTCGTTTCTGGCCGAGCTCAAGAACTGCTCGCGTCAGTACATGTCGCAGCGCTACGCCGACTGCGTGCTGAGATTGTGGGTGGAGGCTATTGCTCAGGCGGCTGAGACGTCGCGGACGCCGATTGACGGCATCGTCTACGTGCCTGGCGCCAACATGCGCGCCGCACAAGCGTCCGACGCCGGCGTGCGTTCCGAGCGGCGCGTGGTGGAGGCGGGATGATGCGGCGCGGTGGACGGCACACGGCGGCGAGCCTGCGCAAGGCGGTCATCGCCGAGCTCGACTGGGCGGCGATCTATCTGATCGGTGAGCCGAGGGGGCCGGTGCGGCTCGGCATCACCAACGATCCCGACAACCAGCTGGCGGTGATCCGCCGCAACTGCACGGCGGCCGACACCGAGATCCGCTACGAAGGCTGGGCGCCGCGCCGGATCGTGGAGCGCATCGAGGAGGCTGTGCTGCAGAAAGCTGCGGCCAAGGGCATGATCCTGCGCAAGAGCGTGCTGCAGTTGACGGCCGAGCAGGGTCGGCGCGAGATCGAGCGCACCGTGCGCATTCACGGCCTCGTCCTGGCTGATCGTGCCGGCTTTGGCGAGGTGGTGGCGCTCAAGGAGGGCGAGTACCGCGCGCGCTACGCGCGCCGCGCCTAGCGGCGTTGAGTGGGACGCCGTGCATGGGTGTCCAGTCCTGCCCGCGCTGCACTAGCCGGTATAAATGGCAGGGCCAGCACACGAGCACGTAGAGCCCGCGCAGGCTCTTGTCGGCGTCGTTGCCGAATACCACGGCGCCAGCCAGCAGTTGCGGGGTGTCGCCGCACTGTGGACACGGATTGCGACCGACGATCCCGCGATTGACGGCCATCAGCGCGGCGCCACCCAGATGTTCGGCACGAGCGATCCGTCGAGGCCGTACCAGGTTATGATCGCCTGGCAGGTATCGGCGATGCCGTGCATTTCGGCGCGAGCTTCAATGTCGACGCTGGCTTGCGCGTAGGCGTGGAAGTAGGTCTGCGGCCGCCGTCGCATGAGGGTGTCGAAGACGATATGCGCGGTGGGGGCGGCGTAGCCGGCGCAGTGGCGCTGTGCCCAGTCGATATGGGCGGCGGCGCGCGCGCCATCGACGATGGCGGCGTTGTTCTGCGCGCCGGCGGCGTTTGTCCACAGGATCAGCAAAAAAGCCGCCGTCATTTTCATGTCGCAATTTTTCCCCGGCTTCACCACGAAGGTCTTTATACTGTGGACCTGCCGGCGCCACCCCGCGCGCTGGCAAAGCCGTGTCGGCACGTGTCGCATTTGCGTATCTTCCCCGCTGCCGGCATGGCCTTGGCGAGGCTCTTGTCTGCTCTCCCGTACAGCTTGGGCAAGGCACGAGCTTCGCAATGGCCTCTCCCTCTCGGTCCCTTCGGAGGGAGAGGCCTTTAGGCGATCGAGCGCGGGCCCGCCAACACGCCGCCGGCAAATTTATTTGATCTTCTCGCGCGGCACAAACACCGCCTTGCCGTCGCGCTCCTCGATGCCGACGAACCTGGTGCTGAGCCAGCGTCCGCCGACGTGCACCATGCAACCCGAGTGGAACGACCATTGCACGTTCTCGGCCTGCAGCGCCCAAGTTTCCAGGCAGCCGTTGCGATCGAAATAGACATAGACGCCGACGCAAAAGGCGACGAGGGTGACGCCGATGGCGAGGATGACCGTCACGAAGGATAGGGCCGTGCCGAGGCCATCGACGAGCTTGTCGGCAAACCGGTCGCGAGCGTATTGCGTGATCATGATGCGTTCTCCTTGGTGGCTTCCCAGCGATTGAGCTGCTCGATGACGAGCTCGCGCAGGATCATGGTATTCAGCTCGAGCACGCCGAGCACTTTTTCCGGATCACCCTGCGCGCCGGCAACGAAGGCTTGCGCCAGCACCTGCAGGAGCTGGCGCGTGAGGATGTCGAGACCCTCGAAGTCGCGGCTGGCGAGAATGCGCACCAGCAGAGTATTGAGCAGTGTGTCGATGCCGCCGATCTCCCGGCGCGAGGCGGCGCGCACGCCGGCATCGGCATCGGCTGTCGTGGCGGGCGGCATGGTTACAGACCTGCGGCCTCGCGTCCGCGCGGCGTGATACGCACGTGCAGTCCAGCTTGGCGCTGATCGCGCTCGAGCAGCTTCTGGCGGATCAGGCGCTGTGTTGTGTCGGGCAGCTCCTTGACCGGGAAGAACTTGCCGGTGGCCTCGTTGTGGGCGGCGATGCGTTGCAGGAATGCGATGTCGGACGGACGCAGCTTGAGCGGCGCCATGGCACGGTCTCCTTCGCTTTTCGTTCAGATCCTCGACACGTCCAGGCCATCCATGGCGATGGGGCGTGTGGGCAGGGGGAACTTGTCCATGCGTGTGCGCTTGCGGAACAGGTTCCAGGCGTGGATGACTGCCCACAGCTGGGAGCGCTGGCGCAGCGCGTAGTGCGGCCCGCTCATGCGCCCCTTGATGGTGCGCTCGCGCAGAGCGTGGGCGGCGTCGCCCTTGTAGGCCGGTATGCCGGTGCGAAAGACATCGACGAAGCTGCGCGCCTTCTGATCCTCGCCGAGCAGCTCGCCCCCCAGATAGGAGACGGCGGCAAGGATGCCGGGCGACACGCCGGTGATACCCAGATTGTGGTCGGATATGCGCACCCATTCGAGAAGGTTCTTGTGACGCTCGAGGATTTCGAGCGACTCCGAGATCGTGACGCGCCCCTCGACTCGACCCTGCTTGATGCGCCACAAATTGGCGACGACGGTGCCGAGCCTGTTGGATTGCGGCAGGCCCTGGATGCGCAGGTAGTCACTTATGCGGCGCGGCCGGCCGGTATCGATTGTCCGGCGCACGTCGGTGGGCAGGCCGAACACGACGAAGCTTTGGAACGGTACGCCGGCCTCGATGCAGGCGTGCAGACGGTGTTGGCCGTCGAGCATCAGACCGTCGCCGTTGAAGCGGATCGGGCTGCCGTCGGCGATCCAGCGACTTTGCGCCATGTCGCGCGCGTAGGCGGCGATGGTGGCTTTGGACAGGCCGCGGTTCTCGGTGTTGTTGCCGAGCCATTTCTTGGCCATCTCCGGCGTGATAGTGACGATCTGCATCGTCGGTGTTTGGGTACGCTTGCTCATTCTGCTCTCCTAGCTTGACTAGTCGCCCAGGTGGCGACAGGCGCATGGGGCGATCTCGATAGATTCAATCGGCGTGATATGGCGCATGCCACACTTGGGACAATCGTCGTCGCACTCGGCCGACCAATCGTCGTCCCACGTCGCGCCGCAACGTGGGCATCGATAGCTATTGCGCAAGGCGGGCTGACAATACGGGTTCTCCTGCCACTGGTGTTCGCAGTCGTCACGTTTCTCACGCATCGCTCGCGCTCCATTGTTCTTGATCGGCGGCAGCTTTCTGCAATCCGCACACCTCACGCGCGCGGGTGATGAAGGTGGCGAGCTCGGGGATTGCGCGAGTCGCCGGAAGCTGGAGCTCGGCGAGCTCCTTGACGAGCTTGATGGCGTCGATGGCATGCGGCTTGTCGCCGAGCTCGAGCCAGGTCTCGCCCTGGCTTTGCCGATCGGTGATGATGAGTACGGGCTCGGGCAGCTCGTGCTCATAGAGAAGGACGCTGCCGAAGGCGGGCGCGATGGTTGCGTGCTGGTCGAGGCGCCAGCTTTGGTCGAGCCAATGCTGAGCCCAGGCCTTGGCCTTGGCGATGAGCTCTTCGTGCGAGGCATCGCTGTTGAGTTCAAAGCTGATGGCCAGGCGCACGTTGAACAGCAGATCGAAGCAATGCTGCGTCATGGTGCGACTATCTCCTGTATCGGTTCGATGCGCGTGCCGCAGGCCCGCAGGGCGTCGAACAGCCGTGCGATCAGCCGAGGGTCCTCCGGCGGGTCGAAATTGCGTGGCGGCAGCAACATCAGGCGACCCGAATAATCGCTGACAGGCTGCTCTTCACTCCAGATCGTCGGGCCTACATCGCTGGCGATCTTGCCGCCGAGCGGCTTGCGCTCGATGACGCGCTTGGCAATCATTATGCGCTCATGATCGGCGGCGCAGCCGATGAGGACCTCCTCGCGATCCGGGTACTGGCTGGGCGGCAGCAACTCGTCGAATTTCTCGCTTGGCGGTCGCGTGATCATCCAGGCTTCGTAGATGTTGACATATCGCTCGACGCGCAGCAGGGCGAATGCCATTTGCATTGCCCGCAGCACCGCAACTTTTTGCTCCTCGTTGCCCCACCTCGGCGTCCAGCTGCATTGCTGTCCGTCGCGTGACCAGGTGAAAAAGATGCAGTGGGCCTGCCCATCGTTGCGCACGACGCGCGCAGCCTGATCGAGGCCATACTCGATGAGGTCTTTGAGAGCCTCGCGGTTCATGGCGCAACCTCACTGGCATCCGGGAACGAGGGAGAGCGCATAGGTGCGCCCCTCGATGGTGACGACGTTGAGCGGGCCATCGCCGGCGACGTACTCGGAGAGCTCGGCAAAGGCCGCATTGAACTCGGCGTGAGCGGCGCGCTGCGGCCCGTCCTCGGGGGTTGTGACCTCGATGGCTTCCAGGTAGTGGCGCACACCGTCGATATCGATGCGTGCGAACAGCTTGCCCTTCTCGGCGCCGGCGGTCTTTCCCCAGGCTTGCCAGGCGATGCCGCTGGCGTCGAGGTCGAGATCGAGGACGCCGTCGCGGTGGAGCCGTATGGGCCAGCGGCCATTGTCGATCAACTCGCGGACCGACTTGCCGGCGATGCGCAGTTCGATGGCCGGCTCAGGTCCGACGTCGTCCTCGTCGTAAAGCTCGGAGGCGAACACCTGCACGGCTTTGAGGAATGAGGCGATGGGAGCGCGGCCGCGCTGATTGGCCAGGTGCAGCAGGTCGCAGATCAGGTCGCCGATGGCTTCATCCATTTCGTGGGCGAGGTCCTGACCAGTTGCGCGGGCAAAGATTGCGAGGGCTTTGCGCGCCCATTCGGCTCTGTGTTCATTCGACATGCAGGTGCTCCGTTGCTCTTGCTCGAAGCGGGTTGCTCGATCCCGCCAAGTCCACACTCTTTAGACTATCAAAGCGACTTTTTTCCTTCAAACCGCATGGCAGCTGCGGCCAACAGCTGAGACTCGTCGCTGGCCGAAAGGATCGGCCGATTACCGAAGGAGACAAGCTCGAGATAATCGGCGCGCTCGATCGTGCCGGCCCTGAACGGCCGCCGCCAGAAATAGGGCAGCGGCTTGCCGTCCTTCTCGAGCACGCCGCCGTTGGCATGCCACTTTACAAGTTTCAGGGCCACGTTGCGCCTAGTCGCTCGGCTTGTCCGGCCCGCGCTCGTCGAGGCCAGCATTGGGCAGGTCCAGGCTTCGGCGATAGCTCGCGCGATCCGACAACGGCTGCGCCATTGCCGCATGGGCCCAATCCTGTCTGTAATCGCAGCACGGGCAGATCCAGCCCTGCTCGGTGGCGATGAGTATCCCGTAATCGGAGAGGCCGTTGGTTATGGTGTAGACGGCATGTGCTTGATCGAAGCGATCGTTGCCGCATGTGAAGGGATGGAAGCGTCCGCTTCTCTGGTAGGCATTGAGCGCCTCAACTTGCTCGGGTGTCCACGGCGCTTTGATCATGCTGACTTTCTCCTCACTCTGTACGTCGGCTCTCCCACGTATCATGGCTCACTCTTCCGGCTTGGCTCTCTCGAACTGCTCG
>JBLNBZ010000043.1:0-116366 GCA_050260355.1 Bacteroidota bacterium
CCAGTTCGTTCGCGGCGCCATGGATACGAACCTGGCGCCGGGCGAGTTGATCCGCGCCGTCCGCATCCCAAAATTCTCAGCGCGCGCGCGTTTCGGCTACCACAAGATCTGCCGCAAGACAGGCGAATTCGCCGAGGCGATCGGCGTTGTGGTGCGCGATCCCGACACGGATTGCTTCCGGCTTGCCGTAAGCACGGCCCAGGGTGCGCCGATCGTGATCGATGCCAGCGGAGGCATCGACTTGTGGAAATCGCCTCCAGGCGAGGCAGCGCCGTTGCAGGACCTGGTGCGGCAGTCGGGTTTCAGCGGCGGCACCTATGAGACCCGCGTGCGCGCGGCCGCGCTGCATCGCGCACTGACACGGGCGCTGTCCGCATGACCGCCATCGAGCTCAACGTCAATGGCAGGCTGGTTCGGGCGGATGTCGCGCCCCGCACGCATCTTGCCGATTTCCTGCGCGAGCACGTGTTGCTAACGGGAACCCACATCGGTTGCGAGCATGGCATCTGCGGTGCGTGCACGGTCCAGATCAACGGCGAGATCGCGCGCTCCTGCATTACTTATGCCGTCGCTTGCGATGGTGCCGAGGTGCGCACGATCGAGGGTTTCGATGATGACCCTCTCATGATCCGCCTGCGCCAGGCCTTCACTCAGGAGCACGCTCTGCAATGCGGCTACTGCACGCCGGGCATGCTGATTGCCGCGCGCGATCTCGTGCGCCGGCGGGGGGCGCTGTCCCGGCCTGAGATCCGCACCGAGATGAGCGGCAACCTGTGCCGCTGCACGGGGTATGTCGGCATCGTCAATGCGATCGAGCGGGTCTCTTCCGAGTCCCGACCGGTGGCATCACAGCCGCCGCGGACGGGGGCGCCCTGGCTCGGACCTATGCCGGGGCCAACCGCCCGGTCAGCCACGCTTCCCGTCCAGAGCGACGCCAACGGCGCCGCTCAGGTGAGGTCTGCCGCGCTCGATCGCCGTCAACCCGCGCCCGCTTCCCGGCGCATCGATGTGGCGGTCGGCGCCTTCGAGCAGGTGGACGGGGCGGTGCAGTTGACGCAGAGCTTCGTGCTCGACCATCCGCGCGACGCCGTGTGGAAGCTCATGTCCAACCTCGAGTCCGTGGCCCGCTGTATGCCGGGTGCCGTACTGGACGGCCCTCCGCGGGACAACCAGGTCAAGGGGCGGCTCAGCGTCAAGCTCGGCCCGGTCGCGGCCAGCTTCGCAGGCCAAGGCACGTTGCGGCAGTTGCCCGCAGAGTATCGCCAGGTCATCGAGGGAGAGGGCGGCGACCGCAAAAGCGGCTCGCGGGTTTCCGGCAGCATCGACTATCGCCTCTCCGTAGTTGCAGGCAGCGCAGGTCAGGAAGCGACTCGTGTGGATGCCACCATGCGCTACGCCTTGACGGGGTGGCTCGCGCAATTGGGCCGCTCCGCGCTGGCGCGCGATCTCGCCCGGCGCATCGGAGAAGCCTTCGCCCAGAACATCGATGCCGAGCTGAGGCACCCCGGCGGCTTTATGCCGCCTGCAGCGCCGCTGCACGGCCTCGCCCTTCTGGTCCAGGTCGTTGCCGAGCGCTTGCGCGCTTTGCTGGCGAAAGTCCTCGGACGCTAGGCGGGGCGGCCGTTTGGCTATGCACGCTTGCGCGGCCGCTTGCCGGCGCCGTGCGACTTCGCGCCCCGGCCGTTCGCGGCTCCGTAGATCCTCCGCGCGGCAGCCACGCTGACGAGGCCATCCTCGACATCCGCCTCGATCTGCTCCTTCGCCCGCGAGGCCGGCGCGCCAATGCCGGCCCCGCCCGGCGTCAAGACGATCAACCGGTCGCCTGGAGGGACGACCTGCGTGCCTTTCCCCTTGAGCTTCTTTCCAGACTTCAGGCTCACCGACCCGGCAGCCCCATTCATGCCGCCGTCGTGCCCGCGCGGCGGATGGTCGATGCGATCGAACGCTGCCAGCAGCTCGAAGGGGCGGCCGACAGCGCTCTCGATCTCGATAATCTGGCCAAGGCCGCCGCGCGTGCGCCCTGCGCCGCCCGAGTCCGGGCGGAACTCCTTGCGCCAGTACAGCAGCGGCGTGATCGACTCGGCGATCTCGACCGGCGTTCCGCGCACGCCCGATGGATAGGCCGTCGCCGACAAGCCATCCTTCTGCGGTCTGGCGCCGGTGCCCCCGTTGGAGGTGAACGTCATCATGTATCCGTAGTTGCCATTGCCGTTCACGTCTGCGGTCTGCCCGCGCAGATTGACGTTCCACAGGCACGATGTGCCTTCGGCCGGCACGCGGTCGGGGATCGCCTGACGCAGGCAGCCGAACACGACATCGGGCAGCATCTGACCGGTCACGTGGCGGATCAGCACGGGCTTCGGCTTGGGCGCATTGAGGATCGAGCCCTCGGGAGCCGACACAGTAAGCGGTGCCAGAGACCCGGCATTGTTGGGAATGCGCGCGGCCACCACACAGGCGAGCCCGAAGACGGTGTAGGCGGTCGTATAGGCCAGCGGCACGTTGATGCCGCGCGGCGACGCCTTGCTGGTTCCGGTGTAGTCGACGTGAATGCCGCTCTTGCTGATCGTCGTCGTCGCCACCAGATCGATCGGCTCGTCGTAGCCGTCGATCGTCATCTTGTTGGTCCAGCTTCCCTCGGGTAGCTTGGCGATCTCGGCCAACACACCCTTGCGGCTCCTGTCGCAGATGTACTCTGCTAGCCGGTCGAGGTCGGCGAGGTCGAACTCCTCCATCATGTCGACCAGCCGCCGGCAGCCTACGTCGTTGCAGTTGGCAAGCGAGTAGACGTCGCCTTCCGTGTCGATCGGCAGCCGGGTGTTGGCGCGGATCATGGCCATCAGCGTCTCGTTGAGCTTGCCGCCTTCGGCCAGCTTCAGCATGGGGATATACAGCCCCTCCATGAACACGTCGGTGGCGTCGGGTCCGAAGCCCAGCCCGCCGATGTCCATGAGATGGCTCGTGCACGAGAACAGTGCGACCAGCTTGCCGCGATGAAAGCACGGCGTCGTCAGCACGAAATCATTGAGATGGCCCGTACCCAGCCAGGGATCGTTGCAGATGTAGATGTCGCCCGGCTTCATGGATTCGAGCGGGAAGTGCCGGATGAAATGCTTGACCGACTCGGCCATTGAGTTGACATGGCCGGGCGTGCCGGTAACCGCCTGTGCCAGCATGCGGCCCTGCCGATCGAAAACGCCTGCCGAGAGATCGCCGCACTCGCGCACGATCGAGGAGAAGGCCGTGCGCAGGAGCGTCTGCGCCTGCTCCTCGACCACGGCGATGAGCCGGTTCCACATCACCTGCAGCTCGATCTCGCCCAAGCGGTTCGACTTCATGCTTCGAGCCTTCCGATATTGGCCGGCATCACTTCGACTTCTTTGCTTTCTTGCGCTCGAGCACGAGCGCGCCCCCGCCATCGACACTGGCCTCGAATGCGGCGGTGACGAACGTCGAGGTGCCGGCCTCGAGGATCAGCGCGGGACCTTGGAGCCGCGACCCGGGCTTGATGGCCGAGCGCTGATAGGTCGCCACGGACACGGCACGGCCTTCATCGGTGTCCCACACCTCGCGCGCTCCTGACGGACGCGGCGGGCTGGCCGATCGCGCGGCCCGCAGCGTCGCCGGCGGCTCGCTTGCGGTCGTCACTAGCACGGACCAGCTCAGGATCTCGATGCGCGCTCCGGGGATGTGCCGCTCGAAGAGCTTGCGATAGTCGGCCTCGAACTGCTTGCGGATGCTGTCGGCATCCTTTGCGGTCAGGTCTCGCAGCGGCAATGCCACCGCAATCTCGTGGCCCTGGCCCGTATAGCGCATGTAGGCAAGCCGCTGCTCCTCCAGGCGACGCCCACCGGCGGCGGATTCCGCAAGCGCCCGCGCCTCCCGGCCCATGTCTCCGAGCAACGCGTTGGCGATCTCGGGCTCGAACGTGTCGAGCCGCATGAAGCGGCTTCTGACCAGCTCGTAGGCGGCTGGCGCACGCAGGAAGCCGACGGCCGAGCCGACGCCGGCATCGCGCGGAATGATCACGCGTTGCAGCCCGAGTTTCTCGGCGAGGCGCGCGGCGTGCAGTGGCGCCGCACCGCCGAAGGCAATGAGCGTGTGCTCGCCGATGACGACGCCGCGCTCGACCGCGTGCACGCGCGCCGCGTTGGCCATGTTCTCGTCGACGATCTCGGCCACGCCGTAGGCCGCGGTCTCGGTCGAGAGTTGCAAGGGGGTGCCGATCGCTGCATCGAGCGCGGTCGCCGACTTCGCCGGAGCGAGTTTCAGCATGCCGCCGGCAAATCCCTCCACGTCGATGCGGCCGAGCACGACGTCGGCATCGGTGACGGTAGCCGCCGTGCCGCCACGGTCGTAGCACGCGGGTCCCGGAACGGACGCCGCGCTCTCTGGCCCGACGGTGATGCGCTTCAGCGCATCGAGCTTGGCGATCGAGCCGCCGCCTGCGCCGATCTCCACCATCTCGATAACCGGGATGCGCACCGGCAGGCCGCTTCCCTTCAGGAACCGCGCGGCGCGATCGATCTCGAACGTCCTGGCCTTGAATGGCGTGTAATCGCGAATGAGGCAGATCTTGGCGGTGGTGCCGCCCATGTCGAACGACAGCACCTTGTCCTCGCCGCGCTCGGCGGCCACGTGAGCCGACAGAATGGCGCCTCCCGCCGGTCCGGACTCGACCAGCCGCACCGGGAACTGCCGCGCGGTGGCGAGGCTCATGAGGTTGCCGCCCGATGTCATCAGGTGGATAGGCCGCCTGTATCCTTCTTTGGCAAAGGCAGCTTCCAGCCGCTCAAGGTAGCCCGCCATCATCGGCTGCACATAAGCATTGGCGATTGCGGTGGACGTGCGCTCGTACTCGCGCATCTCGGGGCAAACCTCGCTCGAGAGAGTCACTGCGAGGCCTGGACACACGTCGCGCAAAAGCGCGCCGACACGCTGCTCGTGCGCCGGATTGATGTAGGAGTGCAGGAAGGCGACGGCCACGGCCTCGACGCCCGCCTGCGCGAGCTGCCTTGCGACCTGTGCCACCGCCCTCTCGTCGAGCCGCAGCCTGACGTTGCCTTCGACATCCACCCGCTCGGGTACGGTGAAGCGCAGGCGGCGCGGGACGAGGACCTTCGGCTTGTCGATGAGGAGGTCGTACTGGTCGTAGCGGCTCTCGTCGGCAATCTCGATGACGTCGCGAAAGCCCTCCGTCGCAATCAGCGCGGTCTTGGCGCCCTTGCGCTCGATGATGGCGTTGGTGGCGAGCGTCGTGCCGTGGATGACGATGCCGATATCCGCAAGGCCAAGCTGAGCCTCGGCCAGCACCACGCGCGTCCCTTCCAGGATGGCGCGCTCCGGCGCGTCCGGGGTGGTCAGAACCTTGGTTGCGAATTGCTTGTCGCGTGCCGCGAGCACGACGTCGGTGAACGTGCCGCCCACATCGACGGCAAGTCTGGCAGTGGAAGTTGCAGAAGCCATTAGGTGGGGAAAGTCGCTCGCTTGGGTCGCGGGACAGTGGCACGAGCGGTTGCCGGTCGTCAAACGTACTTGTGATGCGCCCAGGCGTCGACAGCCCTGCTGCCAGCGGCCAAAATGGGCTGAAGCGTCAAGCGGCAGATGGGAGCCCTTCAATGGTCCAAATGGACAAGCTGTGGCGCCTGGTGGCTCTGACAAGGCGCGAGCTGATCGAGTCCGGACTCGTGACCGGGGTTATTGCTGGCTATGCCATGGCGGTGCAGCCGGTGATGGCGCAAACCATGATCGTCACGGAGCCGACCGGGCTCGATGCCGGCACGGTGCAGATCCCAGTCGGCTCGGAGAACATTGCCGCATTTCGGGCCATCCCAAGCGGGGCCAAGTCGCGCCCCCTGATCCTGGTCGTGCACGAGATCTTCGGGGTCCACGAGCACATCAAGGACATCTGCCGGCGCCTTGCCAAGCTCGGATATTGCGCGATCGCCGTCGATCTCTATCAACGCCAGGGCGACGTCTCCAGGCTCGCATCGATTGACCAGATCAGACCCATCGTCGCCAAGGTGACGGACAAGCAGGTCATTGGCGATCTCGATGCGGCCGTGCTCTGGGCCGTGAAGCAGGGCATCGCAGATGAGTCCAAGCTCGGCATCACGGGCTTCTGCTGGGGCGGCCGTTTCGTCTGGCTCTATGCGGCCCACAATCCCGAGGTGAAGGCAGGTGTGGCCTGGTATGGCCAACTGGTCGGTGACAAGACCGACAATAAGTCGACGTATCCTGTCGATGTCGCGACGCAGATCCAGGGCGCCGTGCTCGACCTCTACGGCGGTGCGGATCCCGGCATCCCCGTCGACACCGTGGAGCAGATGCGCAGGGCGCTCGGGCCCAACTCGAAGTCCCAGCTTCACGTGTATCCCGTGGCGCCGCACGCGTTCTTCGCCGACTATCGCCCGTCCTATCGGAAGGAAGCGGCTGAGGACGGCTGGAAGCGCGCAACCGAGTGGTTCAAGGCTCACGGAGTCTCCTGAGCCACGAATTCCCTCTCCCACCTTGCGGCAAAGAGCCGAGATGACCGCGCGGCGTTTGACGTGCCGCATTGCACCGTGCCAGCCTTCGGCGCGGACAGGGCATATGGGAGCAAACACCGATGGCGAAGTGCATGGAGGGAAAGGTTCTGGTCGTGACTGGCGCCGGGCGCGGCATCGGCCGCGAAATGGCGATCCTGGCCGCCAAGGAAGGCGCTAGCGTCGTCGTCAACGACTTGGGCGTTGCCACCGACGGCGAGGGCGAAGCGAGTGCTGCGCCCGCCGATGAGGTGGTCGAGACCATCACCAAGGCCGGCGGCAAGGCGGTTGCGAATTTCGAGAGCGTCGCCAGCCCCAAGAGTGCCGAGAACATCGTCAAGACCGCGGTCGACAAGTTCGGCCGCATCGACGCGGTCATCAATAATGCCGGCATTTTGCGCGACCGCATCTTTCATCGCATGAGCGTGGTCGACTGGGAGCAGGTGATCAATGTGCATTTGAACGGCGCCTTCTACGTCAGCCGGGCCGCGGCCAACTACTTCAGGGAGCAGGAGTCCGGCGCGTTCGTTCACTTCACGTCGACCTCGGGTCTGATCGGCAACTTCGGCCAAGCCAACTATTCGGCCGCAAAGCTGGGCATCGTCGGTCTGTCGAAGTCGATCGCGCTCGATATGCAGCGGTTCAACGTGCGCTCGAACTGCATATCGCCCTTTGCCTGGAGCCGCATGATCGGCACTATCCCGACCGACACGCCCGAGCAGCAGAAGCGCGTCGAGAAGGTCAAGCGGATGACGCCTGACAAGATCGCGCCGCTGGCCGTGTTTCTGGTCTCCGATCTCGCCAAGGGCGTCACCGGCAATATCTTCGCGTGCCGCATGAACGAGATCTTTCTGATGAGTCAGAACCGCCCGCTGCGCTCGGTCCAGCGCGATCAGGGCTGGACACCGCAGACGATCGCCGAGCATGCCCTGCCGGCGTTGAAGGCCTCGCTCTACCCGCTGGAGCGGTCGCAGGACGTGTTCAGCTGGGATCCGATCTAGTCGAACGGCGCAATGGACATCAGTGCATGAGCGGCTTTCCGGACAAAAGCGACCTTCAGATCCTCTTCGCCCACGTTGCCTACAACTTCGCCGAGCCGTTCACGGCGCGCGGATCGGGCCTCAAATTCATCGAGGCTAGGTCCGCCGCCGAGCTCGATGCCCGCATCGCGGACGCCGACGTGCTGGTGATTTCCGGGCTCTGGAAGAACGAGCTGGCCGCCAAGGCACCGCGGCTGCGTTTCATTCAGTCGATCGGGGCCGGCACGGATCAGTTCTCGCGCGAGGTTCTCAGGGCGCACAACATCCGTCTCGCCAGCGCCAGCGGCGTCAACGCCAATGCCGTGGCCGAGCACGCCATCTCTCTTGTTCTCGCGCTGTCGCGCCAACTGCATCTCCTGCGCGACGCTCAGGCCGCCAGGCACTGGCGGCCAATGCAGGGGGACCGCAACGTGCGGGAGGACGAGATCGAGGGCAAAACGCTGCTGGTGGTCGGTCTCGGCCGTATCGGGCAGCGTCTCGCCGAGTTCGGCAAGGCCTTCGGCATGAAGGTGATCGCCACCAGGCGTGATCCTGCCGCGGGCAAGGGCGCAGCCGACGCCGTGCACGCCGATACCGAGCTCAACGCGCTGATCCCGAGCGCCGATTTCATCGTGCTGACGTGCCCGCTCACGCCACAGACCGAGAAGCTGCTCGGCAAGGCCCAGATCGCAGCCATGAAGCCGACGGCATTCCTGGTCAACGTCGCGCGCGGCAAGGTCGTCGACGAGCCGGCGCTGATCGCAGCACTTCAAGCCAAGCGGATCGCCGGCGCCGGCATCGACGTCACGGTTGAGGAGCCGCTGCCATCCAGCTCTCCGCTCTGGGCGATGCCGCACGTGATCGTCACGCCGCACTCGGCAGGCGAGACGCGGCGCTACGAGGATCGCGTCATCGACTTCCTGCTGGAGAATGTCGATCGCCTGAGCCGGGGCGAAAGCCGTCTCGTCAACGGTATCGTGTAGCTGCGGCCGGACCCGTGAGTTCAGCGCAAGGCCGAGTGCATCCGGAGGGCCGATGCAGATCCTGTCGATTTCCGCCGCCGAGGTCGAGCGATTGCTGGATCCGCTCGCGGCCATGGACGTGCTGGCCGAGGGATTCAAGGCACTGAGCGCGGGCCGCGTGCAGGTGCCGCCCAGGCCGATGGTCAGCGTGCCGGACAAGGGCTTTGCCATGGCCATGCTGGCCTGCACACCCGGCCAGCTCATTTCCCTCAAGACCGTCAACGTGTTCCATCACAACCACGCCCTCGGTCTGCCCAGCCACGTCGCGGTGATCCAGCTTTTCGACCCCGAGACCGGCGTTCCCGTTGCCATCATGGACGGTGCCGTCATCACCGGGCTCCGGACGGCGGCGGCGGCGATGCTGACCGTGCGCGAGCTCGCGCGCATGGATGCCAAAGTGGCGACCGTGATCGGCGGCGGTGTGCAGGGCCGCGACCACACGCGCTTGCTCGGCCTGGTGCGTCCCCTGGATGAGATCCGCGTGATCTCGCGCACGCGCCAGAGCGCCGAGCGGGCCGCGCGCGGTGTCGCGGGCGCTCGCGTCGTCACCGACGTCGCCGAGGCCGTCCGCTCCTCCGATATCGTCTGCCTGACCAGCAGCTCCGACCGGCCGGTGATCGAGGCGTCTTGGGTTCGGCCCGGCACGCACGTCACCTCCGTCGGATTTGCACCGCCGGGCGGTGAGCTGCCGCGGGAGCTAGCCGAGCAGGCGAGCGTGTATGTCGAGACCAGGAATGCGTTCAGCGCGCCGCCCGTTGGCTGCGCCGAGCTTCAGGGCCTCGATCCGCAGCGCGGAATCGAGCTGGGTGAGCTGCTCAGCGGCCTCAGGCCAGGGCGCACGTCTGCCGAGCAGATCACCGTCTACAAGTCGATGGGCAACGCCATGGAGGACATGGTGGTCGCCAACCTGGTCTATCAGAGCGCAAAGCAGCAGGGCGTCGGGCGGATCATCGACCTTTGAGGCGCGCGCGGGAGAGCATGCCATGGGAGAGCAATCGGTCGTTGTCACGAGCGAAGGCCAGGTCGCCATCGTTCGTCTGAATGAGCCCAGGACCATGAATGCCATGTCGGCGGGCGTCCGCGAGGGCCTGACCCGCGAGATACCTCGCCTGCTCGACGACCCCGGTGTGCGCTGCCTCGTCATCACCGGCACGGATGGCGCGTTCTGCGCCGGAGGCGACATCCGCAACATGGACGATCGCCGCCCGACCGATACGCGCGCCCGCATGCACCGCCATTACAAAGGCTGGGCTGGCCGCCTGCTCAAGGCAGAGAAGCCGGTCGTGATGGCGGTGAACGGCGCAGCCGCGGGAGCGGGCGTGTCGCTCGCCCTGATGGGCGATCTCATCATCGCATCGCGCACGGCCTACTTCACGACGGCCTTTGCCCGCCTCGGCGTCGTGCCCGACCTCGGCCTTATCGCCACCCTGCCGCGCGCCATCGGCATGGCCCGGGCCAAGGACATGCTGCTGACGAGCCGCAAGGTGCCTGCCGAGGAGGCCTGGCAGATGGGTCTTGTCGCCCGGCTTGCCGAGCCGTCGGAGCTGATGTCCAACGCCATCGAAGCCGCGCAGGCGCTTGCCGCCGGCCCGACGGTGACGCTCGGCCTCATCAAGCGATTGCTGCAACGCGCCTACGAAGGCTCGTTCGACGAGTACCTGGAGGTCGAAGCCTTCGCCCAGGCCGTCGCCATGTCGACACAGGACTTCGAGGAAGGCGTCGCCGCCTTCAAGGAGAAGCGGCGGCCCAAGTTTCAAGGCCGCTGAAACTCACCCTTCGCACCCCCACCCGTAGAGCCAGTCATAGCCGGCCATGACGCGTGGTCCGGGCAGGCTGCGCAGCATCGCATTGCGCGCCGCTGCGGCCACGCCCGACAGGTGGAAGATCTGCCCGTTGCGCCGTGAGGCTCTGCTGGTCCGCGCCGTGCGAAGCAGCCGCTTGCGCTCGTAGCACTCGAGCGCTCGCTCGATGTCACCTGCGCCTTCGCCAAGGCAGTCCGCCAGCGTTACCGCGTCCTCCAGCGCCATCGAGCCACCCTGCGCCAGGAACGGCAGCACCGGATGCGCAGCATCGCCCAGCAGGGTGACGCGCCCTCTTGTCCACGATGCCAGCGGCTCCGCATCGTAGAGCGACCAGCGCCGCCAATCGTCAGCGCGGCGCAGCGCCTGTTGGAGTGGCGGAGCAAAGCGGTCGAGGCGTCGCATCAGCTCGCTGGCATCCGCCGGCGCAGCCCAATCCTCGGCCTGCCAGTCATCGGCGATGATCACCACCATTGCGACCTCTCGGCCGGCACGCACGGGGTAGTGCACGACGTGGGCCTCGGGCGCGAGCCACACGCCCGTGGTGCGCGTATCGAGCAGATTTGCAACGGCGGCGGAGTCGAGAACCGTGCGGCTGGCCGTTTTGCCGGAGAATCGGAGCTGCGGTGAGTCGACGAGCTGCGCACGCAGGCTCGAATGCAGGCCGTCTGCCGCGATCAGGGCCACACCGTGCATCGCATCGCCTGAGGAGGCATGCAGCGTGACTGTCGTGCCGCTGGCCGAGAATCGCGATGCCTCGAACCCGGTCCGAATCTCGATCAGCGGCTCCTGCCTGACCCGTGCCAGCAGGGCCGCCTGCAAATCACGCCGGTGGGCCACCCAGTAGGGCGCGCCGTGCCGGGCCTCGATCCAGTCACCGAGCGGCAGTCGCGCAAGCTTCCGCCCCGAGTGCCCCTCGTGGACTACAATTGCGTCGGGCCTCCCGACGCTCGCAGCCAGCGCCCCGTCCGCGCCGAGCCGACGTAGCACCTGCACGCCGTTGGGCCCGATCTGTATGCCGGCTCCCGCTTCTGAGAATTCCTCGCGGCGCTCAAGCACGCACGCCGGGATGCCGCGCCGCGCCAGTGCCAGTGCCGCCGCGAGCCCCCCGATGCCACCTCCGGCGATGAGGACGGGGGCGGATCGCATCATTCAGGGCCTGCGGCGTTCAGGCCGTCTCCTCGAGCGGCGAGGCAAGGCATCCCTTTGGCTCGGTTTGCTCCGGCGTGAGCCTGGCATCGTGCACATACAGAGTAGAGCAATAGGGGCAGAGGATCTGGCTGTCCGCGCCCATGTCAAGGTAGACGTGCGGGTGATCATGCGGCGGCCGTGCGCCCATGCACTTGAACTCCTTGACGCCAATGAAAATCTTTTCGACTCCGAGGTCGTTGGCGAAGTGCGGCACGACAGATGCGGCCATGTGCAGCGGTCCCTATGGGCTGGTCCAAGTCGCGGAACGGCGCACCATAGCCCCGCGCCGATCAGGATGGTAGGGGAGTGGCGTCGCATCGCGAGGGCGACACACTCTGGCAGGCAGTTGGGAGGCCCTACAGTGCCGGTTTTCGACTCCGATGGCATCGAGATTGCCTTCATCGATGAGGGCGCCGGCGACCCTGTTCTGCTGATTCATGGCTTTGCCTCGAGTGCCACCGTCAATTGGGTCGACCCCGGCTGGGTGCGCCACCTCAACCGCGAAGGATTCCGAACGATTGCGATCGACAACCGCGGACACGGCGCCAGCGCCAAGCTTTACTCCCCTGCCGACTATGGGACCGCCAAGATGGCCGAGGACGCGCGCCGGCTGCTCGATCATCTTGGCATCCCGCGCGCCGACGTCATGGGTTACTCGATGGGGACCCGCATCACGGCCTTTCTCGCCATCAATCACCCGGATCGGGTGCGAAGCGCGATCTTCGGCGGGCTGGGCGTCAATATGGTGCGGCCGATGGCGGGCACAGGCCCCATCGCTGCAGCGCTGGAGGCGCCCAGCATCGACGCCGTGACCAACCCGACCGCACGGACATTCCGTGCATTTGCGGATTCGACCAGGAGCGACCTCAAAGCGCTCGCGGCTTGCATTCGCGGCTCGCGTGATCCGATTGCGCCTGAGGATCTGCTCCGGATCACCTGCCCCGTGCTGGTGGCAGTGGGGAGCGATGATGTCATCGGAGGTTCGGCTGGCGATCTGGCTGCGCTCATCCCTGGAGCAGAAGCGCTGGTGATCGAGGGGCGCGATCACATGAAAGCGGTCGGCGATCGGCACTACAAGGAGGGCGTTGTAGAGTTTCTCAGGCGGCGGCCGTAGACGTCAGGAAGACCTTTGCAACGAAAAAGGCTCCCGCAAAGTCAGGCGCAAAATCCTCAAAGACAAACGCGGGGGCTTGTCCAGATCTCGCGCCTGAAAACTGCAGGAGCCGTTTACGCAATACTAGATAAGCGAACGCACTTTCGGGCACCACCAAGTTAGCAGCGCAACTTATCGGAGTCAGGCGGAAAAATGGCAATCGTGGCGGCCTGTGGATATCGGTGCAGATCGCCACTGTCTTGCACCGAATCGATCACGTTGACTTCGTTGCAGTACCCAAGCTTGGCCATCGCCACTTCGATTCAATCATAGATTGTCGCTTCAGCGATTTCTGGATTGCCGTGGCCCAAGCGAGGCGATAACCGCCCTAAATCCGGCCGCAAAGTCAATCGACATGCGGACTCGTCGCAATCAAAAGTAGTCGCCACCTCCGCGCCTCATAAGCATACGGACGCTGAAGGGGCCACTCCACCGTCGGCCGGCAGCGCATGGTCGGTGGACCTGCCGCGTGGACCGGACCAGCCCAATGCGGTTGTGGACAACGGCCACAGGGAGTGGTCTTCGGCCCCTGCCACCCGTGTCAGCCGGGCGCTATACCAGCTTTTTGAGCTCCATTTTCAGAGCAGGTCCGACATCATCGCGCTCGAGCGCATAGGCGATGTTGGCCAGCAGGAACCCGAGCTTCATGCCGCAGTCGTAGATCTTGCCGTCGAAGCGTACGGCGAAGAACGGCTGCGCCGGATCGCGCGCGAGCTCGATCATTGCGTCGGTGATCTGGATCTCACCGCCCGCGCCGCGCTGCTTGCGGGCCAGCAATCCGAAGATCTCGGGCTGCAGGATGTAGCGTCCCGTCACGTGCAGGTTCGATGGAGCCGTGCCAGGCGGTGGCTTCTCGACCATGCTCGTGATCGGCGACACCTTCGCCTTCGGATCCTTCACGCCGACAATGCCGTAAAGGTGCGTTTGATCGTCGGGCACCGGCGACACCGCCACATGATTGCCGCCGTGCTCCTGATAGGCCTCGATCATCTCGCTCAGGCAGGGCTTTGCGGCGTGGTGCAGCATGTCCGGCAGCAGCAGCGCAAACGGCTCGTCGCCGACGATCGCGCGCGCGCACCAAACCGCATGACCGAGCCCCAGCGGCGCCTGCTGGCGCGTGAAGCTCGTCTGGCCGGCCTCGGGCAGCTCCGCCGCGAGCTGGCTCAGCTCCTTGGTCTTGCCGCGATCGGCCAGCGTCCGCTCCAGCTCGAACTGGCTGTCGAAGTGGTCCTCGATCACCGCCTTGTTGCGGCCCGTGACGAAAATGAAGTGCTCGATGCCGGCGGCACGCGCCTCATCGACGACATGCTGGATGACCGGCCGGTCGACCACCGTCAGCATCTCCTTGGGAACCGCCTTGGTCGCGGGCAGAAAGCGCGTGCCGAGACCCGCAACCGGGAACACGGCCTTGCGGATGCGTCGGGCTGACGTTGGCATGCTTTTGCTCCCGCTTCTTACTTCACGACGTACGAAAAGGCTTATGATGCGCCATTGGCGGTTTATTCACGTCGTAGAGCGTACTGACAATATGGATTGGTTCGCAACGCGGCGTAGCAGAGCGGGCGTCGCGACAAAGGGAACAAAATGGCAATTCTGGTGACAGGCGGTGCCGGATACATCGGCAGTCACATGGTCCTCGAGCTGCTCGACGCCGGCGAGCAGGTCGTCGTGCTGGACAACCTGTCGACCGGGTTCCGCACGGCGGTGGCCAAGCCCGCGCACCTCATTGTTGGCGATGCCGGCGACGAGTCGCTGGCGCGGCTTGTGCTCGGCCGCCACAAGATCGAGGCGATCATCCACTTTGCAGGCTCCATCGTCGTGCCAGATTCGGTTGCCGACCCGCTCGGCTACTACCACAACAACACGGTCAAATCGCGCGCGCTGATCGCGGCGGCCGTTGAGGCTGGCGTCAAGAGCTTCATCTTTTCGTCTACCGCTGCCGTATACGGCAACCCGCAGCAGATCCCGGTACCCGAAAGCGCACCGCTGGCGCCGCTCTCCCCCTACGGGTCGTCCAAAATGATGACCGAGATCATGCTGGCCGACGCGGCAAAGGCGCACGATCTGCGCTACGTCGCGCTGCGCTACTTCAACGTGGCCGGGGCGGACCCTCAGGGTCGATCCGGGCAGTCCACGCGCAACGCCACGCATCTCATCAAGGTCGCTTGCGAGGCAGCCTTGGGCAAACGTGAGCGCATGCAGGTGTTCGGAACCGACTATCCGACACCGGACGGAACCTGCGTGCGCGATTACATTCACGTCAAGGACCTGGCCCGCGCGCATCTGGCGGCCTTACGCCACCTGCGTGGCGGGGGCACGTCCGACGTCTTCAACTGCGGCTATTCCAGGGGCTACTCGGTGCTGGAGGTGGTCGAGGCGGTCAAACGCGTCTCCGGTCGCGATTTCGAGGTGGTTCTGGCCGGCCGGCGCCCTGGCGATCCGGCGACGATCGTCGCTTGCTCGGCCAAAATCCGCTCGGCATTGGGCTGGAAGCCCGAGCTGGACGATCTCGACAGGATCGTCGCGCATGCTCTGGCGTGGGAAGCGAGATTGCCGCTCGCCTCCGCGCCGGAGGCCGCAAATCCGCCCGGAAGTCGCGTCATCTAGTGTCAGACCAACGGCGTCGCATGCCGCGCTTTTGTCGCGGGTGGAGGAGCAGCGCGCAGTGGTGAGGGCGGGAGGAGTGATCTTTGCAGGGCAACGCCTGATCGAGGCGTGTGCGGCCGTGGTCCGCCGCGTTTCGCGGTCGGTTGTGGTCGTCGTCGCCCTTGCTGGTCTTGCCCCTGCGCCGGCCGCATCGGCCAACCAGGACTTCCGCCGCTGGGTGGAGGAGCTGTGGCCCGAGGCAAAGGCTCTCGGCGTCTCCCGGCAGACCTACGACGCCGCCTTCAAGGATGTGCAGCCCGACCTCACGCTGCCCGACCTCATCCTGCCGGGGCAAAAGCGGCCCGCGGGCAACGATCAGCCCGAGTTCTCCAAAACTCCGGTGGAGTATCTGGACTCCAACCACCTCAGTCGCTTGACCGCGCAGGGCCGCGAGTTGCTCGCGCGGCACGCGGCGACGCTTGCCAGGATCGAGCGCGAAATCGGCGTGGAGCGCCACATCGTGCTTGCGATCTGGGGTCGGGAGACCGCGTTCGGCAGCCACAAGGTGGGTTACGATGCGATCCGGGCTTTGGCCACGCAGGCCTATCTCGGACGGCGCAAGGAGCTGTTCCGCACCGAGCTGCTCTCGGCGCTGAGGATGCTGCAGGATAACGCCATCTCCCGGGAGAACATGCGCTCCTCCTGGGCCGGCGCCATGGGCCTGACGCAGTTCATGCCCAGCGAATTCTACACCAGTGCCGTCGACATGGACGGGGACGGCAGAAAGGACATCTGGCACTCGCTGCCGGACGCGCTGGGCTCGGCGGCGATGCAGCTCAAGCAGAAGGGCTGGGTCACGGGCCAGCCTTGGGCCTACGAGGTGCTCCTTCCGGCGGGGGCGAGCTGCCTGTGGGAAGGCATTCCGCAGGGCCGGCCCGTTCGCGAGTGGGTGCGCCTCGGCGTGGCGCGCGCCGACGGCAAGCCCATCGATCCGGCTCGCTTCGAGGACAGGGCCTTCCTCATCATGCCGGCAGGGCGCCAGGGACCGGCGTTCCTTGCGTTCGAGAATTACCTGGTGATCAAGCGCTACAACATGTCCGACCTTTATGTCCTGTTCGTCGGCCATCTCGCTGATCGCATTGCCGGCGGAGGCGAGTTCCGGACGCCCTGGAGCCCCATCCGCCAGCTCCCCAATCGCGACATCGAGGAGATTCAGAGCCGGTTGAAGACGCTGGGCTACGATGTCGAGAAGGTCGACGGCCGAGCCGGCATGAACACGCGCAACCAGATCGGGGCCTATCAGAAGGCGAGCCGCATGGCGATCGACTGCTGGCCCTCGGAGGCCGTGCTCAAAGCCTTGCGCCAGGTGGCATCACAATGAGCGCCCGTCGCTCAAATCCGTTCGGGGCGATCGCCGCGACCGTTGCGGCCCTTATCTGCTGTGGGCAGCCGCATCCGTCGGAGGCACAGACCCGGACCAGCACGTCGCCGGAGATCGCGACGTTCGTGCCTCGGCCGCCGCAGCAGCAGTCCCCGGCCGCCGACGCCAATGCCGGGGAGTTTCAGGCTTTCCTCGCCGCACTCTGGCCCGAAGCCGCAGCGCGCGGCATTTCGCGCGCCACCTTCGACCAGGTCTTGCGCGACGTCACCCTGGACCAGGAGGTTCTGAGCCACCTGGAGAACCAGCCCGAGCACACCAAGTCCGCGTCGGAATACATGCGCCAGCTCGTGTCTCCCCTCCGCATTGAGGCGGGGCGGAGCAAGCTCGCCGAGCTGAGGCCCCTGCTGGCGAGGATCGAGGCTGCCTTTGGGGTCGACAGGCACGTTGTGCTGGCCATATGGGGCGTGGAATCGAGCTTCGGCACGGCCATGGGCGGGAGGCCGGTCGTCCGCTCGCTTGCGACCTTGGCGTTCGGAGACCGCCGCCGCCCGCAATATTGGCGCGGCGAGCTTCTCACCACCCTCAAGGTCCTGCAGCGCGGCGAGGTTACCGCAGAGCAGATGGTGGGCTCATGGGCCGGCGCCATGGGTCACACGCAGTTCATGCCGGCGAGCTATGCCGCCCACGCCGTCGATTTCGACGCCGACAGACGCCGTGACATCTGGAGCTCGGTACCGGACGCACTAGCGTCGACGGCGAGCTATCTGAAAGCTTCCGGCTGGCTGGTCGGAGAACCCTGGGGCTACGAGGCAGTGCTTCCGCCCCGCTTCGATTGCGCGCACGCGGATCCCGCAGTTTCGCATTCGCTGTTCGAATGGCTGGAGCTCGGCGTGCGGCCGCCGCCCGGCCGCACGTTCCTGCCGACGGCCCGCCCGCTGCAGCTGATCCTCCCGGCTGGGGCCCGCGGCCCCGCCTTCCTGGTGACGCGCAACTTCCGGGCGATCCTCAGATACAACAGCTCGACGCTCTATGCTCTCGCGGTCGGCCATCTCGCCGACCGGCTCGCCGGGGCACCGGAGCTGGCGACCAAATGGCCGGCCGACGATCGTGCGCTCGACAGGGCCGAACGCATGGAGCTGCAGCAGCGCCTTTTGGCATTGGGCCTCGATGCCGGCGACATCGACGGCGTGATCGGCGGGCAGACCCGAGCGGCGATTCGTGTTTTCCAGCGCTCGAGCGGCCTTCCGACCGATGGCCATCCTGGTCCCGCCCTGCTCGACGCCCTGCGCCGCGCCCAGCGCTCATGACGGTGAATGTCGCGCTGAGGCGGTCTTGTGACTGGCAGCGCAGGAGAGTAGGAAGGACCGGATGTCGAGAACCATCTGGTCTTTCGAACGAGGCCTCGGACGCGCGCGCAATGTAGCGGGCTGGTCGCGGCTCGGTGCTGCGACTTTCGTGGTGCTGGCGGCGACGCTGTTAGCCTGTCCCCGTGTCGACGCGCAGGACGCCATTTCGGGGTCGAGCTATGTCACCCCGTTCCCCGATAACGACGTCTATCGGCTGCAGGTCTACGGAGACAGCCTCGCGGAGGGGCTGCTCAGCGGGCTCAATGATGCCTTCACCGGCGACACGCGCCTCCAGATTCAGCGCAGTCGCCACGCCTTGAACGGACTGTTGCGCAACGAGTTCGACGAGGACTTGCGGACGATCGAAGGCAACCTCGCGCGGCTGCCCATGCATATCGCCGTGGTCATGGTCGGCATCTATGACCGCAACTCCTGGCGTCCGCCTCAGGGTGGGCGGCGCGCTATGGTGGGCTCGGAGGAGTGGAAGGCCGAGTACAGTCGCCGCGTCGACCGCCTGATGAAGATGTTCAAGGCCAAGAACGTCGCACTCTACTGGGTCGGGCTGCCGATCATGCGGCGGACCGAGCTGAGCGACGAGATGCAGATGCTCAACGAGCTCGTGCGCGAGCGGGCCTATGTCAACGGCCAGAAGTTCATCGATGTGTTCTCACAGTTCGCGGACGAGAACGGCGGATATAGCAATTACGGACCCGACGTGGACGGCAAGGCGCGCCTGCTGCGCGAAGCCGACGGTGTGCACTTTACCCAGGCTGGCTCTCGCAAGCTTGCCTACTTCCTGGAGCGAGAGCTGCGGCGCGATCTCAATCAGGCCAAGGCGGAGCGCACCATTCCGCTTGCGGGCTCGGAGGCCGAGCAGAAGCGTATTCGCCCGGCCAAAGCCGCGACGGCGACGGCAGGAGCGGCCGGGACCGGAACGTCGGTCGTGCCCAAGGCTTCCACGCCTGCCGCCAAGGACAGCAAACCGCAGCAGGGTGACAGGGCCGGATCTCCTGCCAGGTCGTCGACCGGAGACGCGGGCGGTCAAGGCGACGTCCGCGCCGACAACGCGCGCGTCACGCTCAAGTCGATGGGCTCGGGCGGCAAGGAAGAGAGCGTGACGATCGATATCGTGCGGCCGGCGATCCCGGCGTCCATCCTTGCGGTCATCACCAGGCGCGAGTCGCCTGATCGCGCCAGCCAGATCGGCGATTCGATCACCGCTGACATCGGTGGCGGACTGACGGTCGTCAGCTCTGTCACGCTGACCGGGGATGCCCTCTCCGGCGACCGGCGCCGCCTGCCGCCGACACAGACACCCTACTATCGCGTTCTGGTCAAAGGTGAGCGCCTCGCCCCGAAGCCCGGGCGCGCTGACGATTTCTCGTGGCCGAAGCCCGAGCCGCCGCCTATCGATGCGAGCGCCTTTGCGCCGCGACCGTCGACTCCCATCAAGCTGGCACCTGCCAAGGCGCGGCGTACCGCAGCACCAAACGGTTGACGCCGTCTGCTTCAGCTTACCGCGACTTCCTTGCGATTGGGCCGTCTGCGCGCCCGCTCGCGCTTGGCCGGATGCTTGATCTTGGCCGCCGCCTCGTCGAGCCGCCTGCGCGCCGCCGCAAACGCATCTCGAATGCTGGTGGAAAGATCGGTGCGCGTCTGCTCAGGCTCGGGCTCGTTGCACACGACCAGCGGCTTCTGCCCTGGCAGGAGAAGCTCGATCTTCACGTGGAAGACCTTGGCGGTCAGCGTGTGCTTGCGCGGCGTTTCGATGACGACGCGCGCGTGCATGATACGATCGAAATGATGTTGAAGCCTGTTGAACTTATCCCGGATGCGCGCCTCGACGGCATCGCTCCTCTCGAGGCCATGGAAGGAGATCTCGAGCGGCGTGCTCATGGGTCATCCCTTTCCTTTGCGAGTCCGGCGATCCACCCTAGCATTGCACGTGGGGTGCATTACAGCCTGCATCAAGCCGCCGAAAATCCGGATGATCGGCAATGTCTTGCGTCGACAGGGGAAACGCGCCGGGCGACAATGGCCGGACATTTGCCGGGTGCACGGCGCGGGTCGGGCAGGGAGAAGGGGCGATGGCTGGAAACCTCGATTTCGAGGAGCTGAAAAGCGCGGTTCGGGCCGGCAGCATCGATACGGTGCTCGCCTGCATGGTGGACATGCAGGGCCGCCTCATCGGCAAGCGCTTTCAGGCCCAATACTTCGTCGACGGCGCTCACGAGGAGACGCATGGCTGCGACTACCTGCTCGCCAACGACATCGATATGGAGCCTGTTCCCGGCTACCGGGCCGCAAGCTGGGGCAAGGGCTACGGCGATTTCGTCATGAAGCCGGACCTGTCGACCTTGCGCCGCGTTCCATGGCTCGATGGCACGGCTCTCGTCCTGTGCGACATCCTTGATCATCACCATCATGATGTGCCGCACAGTCCGCGCGCGATCCTCAGGTCGCAGGTGGCGCGGCTGACCGAGCGCGATATGACCGCCTACCTCGCTTCAGAGCTAGAGTTCTACCTGTTCGATGAGAGCTTCGAGGCCGCGCATCAGAAGCGCTACGCGGATCTGAAAACTGCTGGCTACTACATCGAGGACTACCACATCTTCCAGACCACCAAGGAGGAGGGCTTCATGCGCGCCGTCCGCCGTGGCCTGGAAGGAGCCGGCATTCCAGTCGAGAACTCGAAGGGCGAATGGGGGCCGGGGCAGGAGGAGATCAACGTCCGCTATGCCGATGCGCTGGAGATGGCCGACCGCCACGTCATTCTCAAGAATGGCATCAAGGAGATCGCGCACGCCCAGGGCAAGGCCGTCACCTTCATGGCGAAGTGGCGCTACGACCTTGCGGGCTCGAGCTCGCACATCCACGCGTCGCTTTGGGACCGCGACGGCAAGACGCCGCTGTTCCGCGATCCCAAGGCCGAGTTCGGCATGTCGCCGCTGATGCAGGCGTTCGTCGCCGGCCAGCTCAAATACGCTGGTGACATCACCTATTTCCTCGCGCCCTACATCAACTCGTACAAGCGCTTCCAGGTCGGCACATTCGCACCCACCAAGGCGGTGTGGAGCCGCGATAACCGCACCGCGGGCTTCCGCCTGTGTGGCGAGGGCAGCAAGTCGATCCGCATCGAGTGCCGGATCGGCGGCGCCGACCTCAACCCGTATCTCGCTTTCGCGGCCTTGCTCGCCGCGGGGCTGGCCGGCATCGACGAGAAGCTCGAGCTCGATCCGCCGTTCTCGGGTGACGCCTACATCGGCCAGAGCCTGCCCGAGGTGCCCAAGACTTTGCGCGAGGCGACCGAGCGGTTGGCCGGCTCCGAGATGCTGCGCAAGGCGCTGGGCTCCGACGTCATCGATCACTATGTCCATACCGCCCGGTGGGAGCAGCTCGAATACGACCGCCGCATCACCGACTGGGAATTGATGCGCGGCTTCGAACGGTACTGAGGTCGTGTATCGATGACCGATATCGTCTGCATCTCACCCATTGACGGCAGCGAGGTCGCACGCCGCAGCACTGCCACGGCGGCTGAGATCGAGCGTGCGCTCGCAGCCGCGCGCAAGGCGCAGGCCGAGTGGTCGCGTGTCCCAGTGAGGGAGCGTGCCGCCGCCATGCTCCGCTTCCTCGATGCCATGCGGGCCGCAAACGCTGAGATCGTGCCGGAGCTGGCGCGGCAGATGGGACGGCCCGTGCGCTACGGCGGCGAGTTCCGCTCGTTCGAGGAGCGCGTCACCTACATGGCCGGCATTGCCGAGCAGGCGCTCGCTCCTGTAGCTCCCGAGCCGAAGACTGGCTTCACGCGCTACGTCCGCCGCGATCCGCTCGGCGTCATCCTCACCGTTGCGCCCTGGAACTATCCGTTTCTCACGGCCGTGAACACCGTCGTGCCTGGCCTGATCGCGGGCAATGCGGTGATCCTCAAGGCCGCCTCCCAGACCATCCTCACCGGCGGGCGCTTTCAGCAGGCGATGGATCACGCCGGCATTCCCGATGGGCTTTTCCGGCATCTCGTGCTCGGCCATGACGACACCGCGCGCATCCTGTCTGGCGGCCATGTCGATCATGTGAGCTTCACCGGCTCGGTGGAGGGCGGACGGGCCATCGAGCGCGCGGCCGCCGGCACGTTCACGTCCATCGGCCTGGAGCTCGGCGGCAAGGATCCGGCCTACGTGCGCGCCGATGCCAAGCTCGAGCACGCGGTCGAGAGCCTGGTTGACGGAGCCTTCTTCAACTCGGGCCAGAGCTGCTGCGGCGTCGAGCGCATCTATGTGCACGAGAGCGTGTATGACCACTTCGTTGAAGGCTTCGCGGCGCTCACCCAACAGTACGTTCTCGATGATCCGCTCGACGAGGTGACGACGCTCGGTCCCATGGCCGCCACGCGCTTTGCCGACGTGGTCTGCAAGCAGACCGCCGAGGCCACCGGCAAAGGCGCCAAGGCTTGCATCGATCCGAAGTCATTCAAGCGCGACAGAGACGGCACGCCCTGGCTGGCGCCGCAGGTGCTGATTGATGTCGATCACAGCATGGGCGTCATGATGGAGGAGAGCTTCGGCCCGGTTGTCGGCATCATGCGCGTCAAGGACGATGCCGAGGCGATCCGTCTCATGAATGACTCGCCGTACGGTCTCACGGCCTCGATCTGGACGAGCGATCTCAAAGCGGCCGAGCGCATCGGTGGTGAGATCGAGACGGGCACCGTCTACATGAACCGCTGCGACTACCTGGATCCTGGCCTCGCCTGGACCGGTGTCAAGGATACCGGGCGCGGGGCTTCGCTCTCCAGCATCGGATACGAGATGTTGACACGACCCAAGAGCTTCCATTTGCGGGCGCTCTGACATCAATTCACGGGATGGGGAAACACCGAGACAATGGTCACCAATATCAAGAGACTCGCCTTCTTCGAGAAGTTCGCCGATCCCGTCGCGGAGCGCATTCTCGGCGCACGCGATGACATTGACCTCGTGCGCCTCTCCTACGCCGGTGCCGAGGGCGACAACTGGGGCGAGCTTTCGCGTGCGCATGGCTATCAAATCGGCGCACGCACGGAGCTGCGCCATCCCTGGTTCGGTGATGCCAACCTCATCGCCAGGTGTCCGAGCCTGCTCGCCATCTCGTCGATGGGTGCCGGCTACGACGTGATCGATGTGGATGCGTGCACCAAGGCCGGCATCATCGTCTGCAACCAGTCCGGCACCAACAAGGAGGCCGTTGCCGAGCACGCGCTGGGCCTCATGCTGGCCCTGTCCAAGAAGATCGTGCTGTCGGATCGCGCCATGCGCCGCGACAAGAACCTCGATCGCTTCCTGTTTACGGGCAACGATCTCGTCGGCAAGACGGTCGGCATCGTCGGCATTGGCAACATCGGCACGCGCACGGCGGAGCTGTGCCGCGGGCTGTTCCGCATGCGGGTGCTCGCTTATGACCCCTACCTGAGCAAGGAGCAGATCGCGGCACGCGGCGCCGAGAAGGTCGGGCTCGGCGATCTGATCGAGCAGTCGGACTACATCACCCTCCACTGCCCGCGCACCGAGGAGACGTTCGGCCTGTTCGGCTTCCAGCAATTCTCGCGCATGAAGCCGACCGCCTACTTCATCAACACCTCGCGTGGCGGCACCTACAAGGAGGACGATCTGGTTGAGGCCTTGCGGCAGAAGAAGCTTGCCGGCGCCGGGCTTGATGTCTTCCTCGAGGAGCCGCCGCCGACCGACCATCCGCTGTTCGCCTTCGACAACGTCATCGTCAGTCCGCACAATGCCGGCGTGACGCACGAGGCGCTGGCCAACATGGCGGCGGCCACGGCCGAGCAATGGATCGAGATCTTGTCCGGCAAGGTGCCGCCGCGGCTCATCAACAAAGCCGCCTGGCCCAAGTACAGCGAGCGCTTCCACGCCCTGCTGGGCTTCAAGCCTGCGCCGCTCGCCTGAGATCAACCGCGAGGTCCGAGCATACATGAAGCTGCACGCCAACTGGAACTACCCGACCTCGGTGCGCTTCGGCGCCGGACGGGTCGCAGAGCTTGCCGATGCCGCCAAGACTGCCGGCATGCAGCGGCCGCTGCTGGTTACCGACCCGACGCTTGCGAAGCTGCCGATGACCAAGGTCGCGTTGGACACGTTAGCCTCCGCAGGCATCGCGGCCGCGGTCTTCTCAGAGATCAAGCCCAATCCGGTCGCATCCAACGTCGAGGCCGGCATCAAGGCTCTGCGCGAGGGTGGCCATGACGGCGTGATCGCCTTCGGCGGCGGCTCGGCGCTCGACTGCGGCAAGGTCATTGCCTTCATGGCCGGCCAGACGCGCCCGATGTGGGACTTCGAGGATATCGGCGACTGGTGGACGCGCGCCGACCCGAAGGGCATCGCACCCATCGTCGCGGTCCCGACCACGGCGGGCACGGGCTCGGAGGTCGGACGCGCCGGTGTCATCACGGATGAGGCGACGCATACCAAGAAAGTGATCTTTCATCCGTTGATGATGCCGAAGGTGACGATCTGCGATCCTGAGCTTACGGTCGGCATGCCGCGCGTCATCACTGCCGGCACCGGCATGGACGCGTTCGCTCACTGTCTGGAAGCCTACTGCGGCCCGTTCTACCACCCGCTTGCCGACGGTATCGCCGTTGAGGGCATGCGCCTCGTCAACGATAACCTCGTGCGCGCCTACAACGACGGCAAGGACCTCGAGGCGCGCGCGCACATGATGTCGGCCGCGGCCATGGGCGCCACCGCCTTCCAGAAGGCGCTCGGCGCGATCCACGCGCTCTCGCATCCCGTCGGCGCGCTTTACGATACGCACCACGGGCTCACCAACGCCGTGTTCCTTCCCTACGTGCTGATCTTCAACCGTGCTGCTATCGAGCCGAAGATCGAGCGCCTTGCGGCCTTCATGGGCCTCAAGCCGACATTTACGGCCTTCCTCGATCGCACGCTCGCACTGCGCGGCGACCTTGGCGTCCCGCACACGCTCAAGGAGCTGGGCGTCGACGATGCGCGTTTCGATGTCATGAGCGACATGGCGCCAAAGGATCCGACCGCCGGCGGCAATCCGGTGCCGCTCGATGCCGCCGCGAGCCGGCAGCTCTATGAGCGCGCCTACGCCGGAACGCTGTAAGGCTTATTGCAAGCGCCCCGGATGGCGACGCGTCGCCCAGGACCACTGCGCGACGTGCCCGCGTTCTACTCACAGCCAGGGACGATCGGCCTTGGCCTTGGCCTCATAGGTGGTGATGGCGGCTTCCTTCTGCAGGGTGAGGCCGATATCGTCGAGGCCATTGATCAGGCAATGCTTGCGGAACGGATCGATGTCGAACTTGTCGACCTTTCCGTCCGGCCCGCGCACGGTCTGAGCAGGCAGGTCCACGGTGATCTCGGCACCGGGAAGCTCCATCAGGAAGCGCAACAGCTCGTCCACGCGCGCCTCCGGCAGAATGACGGGGAGGATGCCGTTCTTGAACGTGTTGTTGAAGAAGATATCGGCAAAGGACGGCGCGATCACACAGCGGATGCCGAAATCGAGCAGCGCCCAGGGTGCGTGCTCCCGGCTGGACCCGCAGCCGAAGTTCTCGCCAGCGACCAAAATTGTGGCCTTGCGGTAGGGTCCCTTGTTGAGCACGAAGTCCGGGTTCTCGCGGCCAGCCTCGTCGTAGCGCAGCTCTGCGAACAGCCCCTTGCCGAGCCCGGTGCGCTTGATGGTCTTGAGGTAGTTCTTGGGGATGATCTTGTCGGTATCGACGTTGATCATGCTAAGGGGGGCAGCCACGCCCGTCAGCGTCGTGAACTTGTCCATGCCCTGCCTCCTCTATAGATTTCCCCGGCCTTCGGCTTCGCCGTCTATGTTCCTTTAACGCCGACAGACCAGCATGCGTCAAGAAGCGGCAGGCGCATGGCAGCCTCGCCCGAAGCGCCCGGAGCCGGTCGCTCGAGCGCACGAGGTTCGGGACCTGCATGAGCAACTGCGTCCCAGGCGCGGCAACACGCCGCGAGACCGCGCCTGTGCCCCGTCAGTCTATGATGCGGCGATACGCGAGGACGAAGCTTCATGAACATGGAAGGCGTTGGTGGCGGCGCCGGGCACCGCGGCTGCTGAGCGATGGCTGACGGGGATTTTCCAACGCGCGCCTATCGCATCGGCATCGACGTCGGGGGCACGTTTACCAAGGCGGTGCTGGTGGATAACGCCAGCCATGCCGTGGTCGGCCGTTATTCCGTACTCACCACGCACAGACATGAGCGCGGCGTCGCCCACGGCGTGGTCGAGGTCTTTCGCAACGTCCTTGCTCAATCGCACGTTGCGCCCGAGGAGGTGGTCTTCCTCGCCCACAGCACGACGCAGGCGACCAATGCGCTACTCGAGGGCGACGTTGCCCCGGTGGGCGTGCTCGGAATGTCCGGGCGAAGCGCGGCGGCCCTGGCCGAGCCGCAGGTCCGCGTCGAGGCGATCGAGCTTGCACCCGGCCGTATGCTTGCCACCTCCAACCGGTTTCTCGTCACCGATGGCATGAGCGAACGCGACGTACGCGAGGCGATCGCTGCGCTGATGGCCGAAGGCGCGCGCGTTCTGGTTGCCTCCGGTGCTTTCGGCGTCGACAACACGGGCAGCGAGGAGCTCGTGCGCAAGCTCGGCGCCGAGGCCGGTCTCCTGACGACCTGCGGCCATGAGATTACGCGCCTCTATGGGCTCTCCACGCGCACACGCACCGCCGTCATCAACGCGTCGATCCTACCCCGCATGATCGCCACAGCGGATATGACCGCGGCGAGCGTGCGGGAAGCCGGCATCGTGGCGCCCCTGATGATCATGCGCGGCGACGGTGGTGTCATGAGCATCGCCGAGATGCGGCGGCGGCCTGTCATGACCATGCTGTCGGGCCCGGCCGCCAGTGTCGCCGGCGCGCTCATGCATTTACGCGTTTCCGACGGGATCTATTTCGAGGTGGGCGGCACATCCACCAACATCGGCGTCATTCGCAACGGCAGGCCAACCGTCACTTACGCCCGTGTCGGGGGACACGAAACCTATGTCAGCTCGCTCGACGTGCGCGTGCTCGGTATCGCCGGCGGAAGCCTCGTGCGCGCGTCCCGGGGTCGGCTCGTCGACGTTGGCCCACGCAGCGCTCATATCGCCGGGTTGCCCTATGCGGCGTTCGCGGATGAGGAGGAGATTGTCGATCCCGCGATCGAGGTCTTCCAGCCGGCGCCTGGCGATGCCGACGATTACGTTGCGGTACGCGTGGCGAGCGGCCGCCGCTATGCCCTGACGACGACCTGCGCCGCGAACGTCCTCGGGTATGCGAAGCCCGGCTTGCACGCCTACGGCAATCCGCCGGCGGCACGACGCGCCTTTGCTGCGCTCGGCCGCTTCCTGGGCTGTGGCACGGAGGCAGCGGCGCGTGCCGTGCTCGACTGCGCGACCGACAAGGTCATTCCGGTGGTCGAAGGCCTGATCAAGGAATACCGCCTCGACCCCGACCAATGCCTGCTGATCGGGGAGGGCGGTGGCGCCGCCGCCATCATCCCCTATTTGTCGGAGCGCAGCGGTTACAAGCAGGAGATATCCAAGGATGCGGAGGTCATCTCCTCGATCGGCGTTGCGCTGGCTCTGGTGCGCGACGTGGTCGAGCGCATCATTCCCCATGCGCAGCCCGAGGATCTGCAGGCGATCCGCCGCGAGGCCCTCGAGGCTGCGGTGAGGCTGGGCGCCGATGCGAGGAGCGTCGATGTCACGATCGAGATCGATCGCGTGACGCATCGGGTGCGCGCCATCGCCATGGGCGCCGCCGAGATGCACGTAAAGGACCCTGGAGGCTCGATCACCGAGCGCGAGGCCCGCGCGATCGCGGCGCGGTCGATGGGGGTTGCCCCGGATGCGCTGCGCTTGGCGGCCGCGACGCCCGCTTTGCGCGTTTACCAGGTGAGCCCTGGAGATCTCGGCGCGGTGCGTGCGGTGGATCGCGAAGGTGCGATCCGCGTGCAGCGCAGTCGCGCCATGGTGCGCTCATCCACCCCACGCTCTGCGGCCGCGGCCCTCACGAGCATGTGGAACGAGGTGGGAGGCGACGGGCGCGAGCAGATCGTCGTCCCCGGCCTGTTCCTGCTGTTCGATGGCCACGTCGTCGACCTTTCGGGCGTCGAGACGCTGGATCAGGCACTGGCGCTTGCAGCGAGCGAGTTGGAGGGCCGTGCCGATGATGTGCCCGTCGCGCTGGTCGCCGTGCCGCCGGGTCAGCTGCGCTAGACGCCAAGTCACGCTTTCGCACCGGGCTCCCTTGCCGCTTCCACCAGCGCGCGGATCGCCCAGCGCTTGACCTTCCGCGCGTCTGCGTCGCTGAGCTGCAGGACATCCTTGAACACGACCATTGCCTCCGGGCCCAGGATCAGGGCGAGGGCCCTGCTCAATGTCTCCAGAGCCCCTCGCTTGAACTGCTTACGGGCCGGAGCGAGCGCGGCGTCGATCAGAGGTGTACGTCGGTTTTGGCGCCGGGGCAGTCCGGCCTCGTCGCGGCCCGGGAGCCCCTGCTGCAGCGTATGCACCAGCATCATGCGTAGCGCGGCCTCATTGGCCAGAATCATGTCGTGAAGCGCGGTATCGACCCGCTCCAAGCGTGCGACTGGGTCGACGGAGGCATCGCCGCGGAATAGCTCGCCTGGCTCCGGGATGGCGATATCGAACGATGCCTCGATGAGAAGCGCCTCGACGCTCGGGAAATAGCGATAGGCGGTCGCTCTCGATACGAGCGCTTCCTCCGCGATTTCCTCCAAGCTCGGATTGCGGCCCTGCTTCAAAAGACGCGACGCGGCCTGCAACAGATCCTTGCGCGTACGTCGCCTCTGATTGGGACGCCCGCTCGTCTCGGTGTCTGCCACGTCAGTCCTGCGGGAGTTGGCGCATGATGGCGGCGAGGTCGACCCAGACGTTCTCGCGCTTGATGTCGCCGTTGTCGGCGAACTCGACGACGTGCAGCAGCCGGAACTCGAGCGGCCGGCCTCTGCCTTCCAGCCCGAAAGGCTTACCCGGGGCCTTTCCGCGCCACAGCGACTCGTCGACCATGAACCGATCGCCGTAAAGCCGCCGCAGGCACTCGATCTTGCTCTCGGCGAGGTCCACGAACATCGTCTCGTAGAACTGGCGTGCCCCTTCGCGGCCGCTCGTCGGTCCGAGGGGCCAGCCCACGATGTCGTGCTCAGCATCTGGCGCCAGCGTGGCCAGAACGCCCTCCACATCGTCCTCAGCCTCGAAACCGAAGTGTTCATCCATCTTCCGGTCCATCTCGGCGCGGGTCATCATCATGCGCGGTCTCCCTTCGGCGTCGCATTGAACGGCAAGACTTATAATGAGACATTTATCTCATTTCAATCCTAAAATCTCGTTGAATCCGGAAGACCTCCGAGCAGCCCGATTTGCGCCCGGCCGCGCCGTCTCCGGCCGTCTGCAGATCCCGCGGGTGCGCTGCAACGCGCCGCACGGAGTCGGTCCATGTGGAGGCCGAACGCTGCTCGAGCTTGGGGCGCAATTTGAGCATGCGTGGGTTCAGCAGATCGCCGCCGCTGTCGAGCTTGCGCGACAGGAAGATGGCGGCGTCCAGCTTGTGAAAGTTGCGCTTGCGGTAGAAGCGCAGCGCTTCCTCGTTGTTCTCCGCCACCTCGAGCACGATGTGGGTGCAGCCACGAAGCCGCGCGGCATGCTCGATCTGCGCGAACATGTACGTGCCGATGCCCATGCCGTGATGGCTGGGATGAACCGCGATCTCCTCGACAAACAACGGCCGCATACCACGCGTCTCGAAATAGCGGTGGTTCATCCAGCTGTCGGAGCCGACGATCTCATAGGCATATTCTGCGTATCCAACCAGATCGTACTTGGGGCCGCGCTTCATCTCGAAGACGAGCTGCTCGATGCCGTCTTCCTCGTAGATCTCGAGAAAGCGCTTCTTTTGCCGGGGCCTCTGGTACTCGACGGTCTCGCGGTTCACGCCGCGGAACACGAGCTTGAGAAACTCCCAGACTCGATTGATGTCGCGCCGGTGCATGCGACGCACGCGGATCTCAACCTCCCGGTCGCGGTGGGTGGGAGGATCGAACATCTTCGGTATGTCGTCTGGCGACGCCATCGCCCACGACTTACCACGTCGGCGGCGAGGTGGCACAGGCTCCGACGCCGGGGCGATGCCTAGTTGCGTCGATCCGCCTCGCTGCGGCGGATCCAGCGTTGCATCCCGAGAAGCGATGGCGGGGCGCCGCCGGCGCCGGAAGATGCGTGCGCCGCAGGGGCAAAGAAAAAGCCCAGCGCTCGCCGCGCCGGGCTCAATACACTTGCTCGAAAGCGCCTCACTTCTTCGGCATGGCGGCCATCTTGCGGGCCTTCTTGCCCTTCTTGGCGTGGTGGTGACCCTTCACGACTGCCGCCTCGCGATGGTGAAAGACGGTGAGGCAGTCATCCATGTGACGCATGCTGTCGTCGACGCGACGCATGCCGTCATCGACGCGACGCATCATGTCGTCGGCGTGCGTGCGGAGCCAGCCGAGGCAATCGTCGCCGTCATGGACGAAGCCGGCCTGCGAGGTGCTTGGCAGGGCGAACAAGGCAGCGGCGGCTGCCAGCGAAGCAAATGTGAGACGTGACTTCATCGTTGTGGACTCCCTGGAGGCGTTGCCGATGCAAAATAGCTCTGCATCATTGCTTGGCATTGTGCCCGGATCTCAGAGGAGCACGGGTTAAGAAGCCTGCAGGACCTCCAACTTAATCCCGCAAAATGCTTAATTTTCTTGCGGACATACAACTTCGGCCAATCGAGTCTGGCCACACCTCAGCCGGTGTTTGCAGTGGTGACGCTTTGCCGGCCGTGGTCACGTTGCGCGCCTCTTTCTGCCCACGCTGCCAACGAGACTGCGCGCAGCGCGCGTACCGGCGACGGACTTGGCCTGTCTGTAACGAACGCCGCGGCCGCCACCCGTGCTGGACGCATTATCCCCGATCAGCTCGATACCAGCCGTCTCGAGCGCTTCCACGACCTTGACCAAAGTCTCGACGACGCCCCTGACGTTGCCGTCGCTTGCTTCCATGCGCTGGATTGTTGGCAGCGACACGCCTGACAGATCCGCCAGTCGCCGTTGGTCGATACCGAGCAGAGCGCGAGCTGCGCGCATCTGGGCAGCAGTGATCATGGTTGGGCCTCTTGTACTCCTGCCATGTCATGTACTTTAGTTGTGATGCACATAGCACAACTATTGACGGTTCAAGTCGCAATTTTTCTGCTTCCCGGCAGGCTCCGGTGTTCGGCGCTCGCGTCCGCGCGGATTTTGCGGAACACTCGGGGAAATAGCAGAAGCAGCTTGGCGAGGAGGAGACGAGGATGTCGGTCGTACTCGGCAGTGGGGAGCATCGCTACAAGATTGTCGAGGGTTGGGGCAAGCTGCCCGATGGCTGGTCGTTCAAGGACGTCGGCGCCGTTGCGGTCGACAGCAAGGACCAGGTCTACGTCTTCAATCGCGGCGAGCATCCCATGATCGTGTTCGACCGCGAGGGCAATTTCCTGCGGTCATGGGGCGAGGGCCTGTTCAAGCGCGCGCACGGCCTGCACATCGATGAGCACGACCATCTGTGGTGCACCGACGACGGCGACCACACGGTGAGAAAGTGCACGACCGACGGCAAGGTGCTCCTGACCATAGGGCTGCCGGACAAGCCTGCGCCGTACATGAGCGGGGAGCCATTCCACCGCTGCACGCATACGGCGCAGTCGCCCAAAGGCGAGATCTATGTATCGGATGGCTACGGCAATGCGCGCGTGCACAAGTACTCGCCCGACGGCAAGCTGCTGATGTCGTGGGGCGAGCCAGGCACTGATCCGGGCCAGTTCAACATCGTGCACAACATTGCAACCGATCCCGACGGCTGGGTCTATGTTGCCGACCGCGAGAACCATCGCGTGCAGGTATTCGACGGGAACGGCAAGTACGAGACGCAGTGGAACAACCTGCATCGGCCCTGTGCGCTCTACTGCTCATGCCGCGCCGGCAAACAGCCGCACTTCATCATCGGCGAGCTCGGTCCGAGCCTGCCGGTGAACCTGAAGGTGCCCAACCTCGGCCCGAGGTTGACCATCGTCGATGCGAAGGGCAAACGCATCGCGCGGCTCGGCGGCGAGAATGGGCCCGGGGTCGAGACGGGCAAGTTCATGGCGCCGCACGGCATTGCGCTTGATTCCCGCGGCGACATCTACCTTGGCGAAGTGGCTTACACGAACTGGCCGCAAAGCTTCCCCGGCACGCCTATGCCGAAGCACATTCGTTCACTGCAAAAGCTCGCCAAGGTGGCCTAGCTCCGGCATAAATGACGCTGCGCTGCGCCGCGATGCGGGCGCGTGAGCGCCCGCTACTATGGTTCGCGTCCGACCAATCTCCATCACAGGATGAAGTCATGAGAAGCATCGTCGGCACCTGGCGTCTGGTCGAGACGCGCGCCAAGAACGAAGCTGGCGAGCCGTGCGAGCCGCCGTACGGACCGGAGCCGATGGGCACCGTCTGGTTCTCCGACAACGGCCGAATGCAGTCGGTTCTGTGTGATGGACGTCCCAGCCTGCCGAGCGGGGAGGAGCGCGAATACAACTCCTATTGCGGCAACTACATCTTCGACGGCAAGAAGCTCGTTACGCGGGTCGACGCAGCGTCGGACCCCAGGCGCATGGGAACCGACCAGGTGCGCGGCGTGGTCTTCGACGGCGAGCAGATGATCCTCACACCACCTCCGCAGCTCTGGCGTGGGGTGCTGCAGCATCGCGAGCTCGTCTGGCAGCGCATCGCCTGACAGTCAGGGCTTCGGCTTGCCGGCGCGGGCGGCCTGCAGGATGCGGGTCAGAGCCTTGCGCATGAGGCGGCGCTCGGCGGCGCTGAGGTGGGTGTCGAAAAGCTCGTCAATCGCCCGCGCATAGACGGGCCACATCTTTCTGCGCATGGCCCGTCCGGCCGGCGTTAGCACCGCATAGGCGCCGCGTCGATCGTCGCAATCGCGGGCACGAACGACAAGCCCTGCCGCCTCCAGACGATCGACGAGCCGCGTCAGATTGGTACGCGAGATCACGGTCATGTCTGCGAGCTCGTGCATGCGCAGGCGTGTATCCGGCGCCCTCTCGAGCGTCCACAGCACATCATACCAGGCGATCTCGGGCAGCCCTGCGTGGCGCAGACGCTCCTCGATGCGGCCGATCAAAGTCGCATGCACGCCGAGAAACAGCGGCCATGGCGACTGCCGATCTCGTACGGCGGTGTCGTGCTCAGAGCCTACCACTGGGGGACCTCTCGTAATCGTGATTCGTCATGTCTCGAGCCTGCTCCATATAAATAGTTGCATATGTAATGATCTCAATCAGTATGATATCAACGTCTAACCTGGAGGCAAGCATGCCCAAGATTGTGACGCGTGAGATGCTGCAGGCGCGCCTGGCCGCGTCGCCGGCGCCGGTGCTGCTCGAGGCCCTGCCCGCGAAATACTACAGGGAGGGGCATCTGCCGGGTGCGCTGCACTTCCCGCACGATCGCGCCCGTGCGCTGGCGCAGGCGCTCATTGCCGACAAGGGAGCGGAGATTGTCGTCTATTGCGCGTCCGAGACCTGTCGGAACTCGCATATCGCGGCGGAGACGCTGGCCGCGCTGGGTTACAGCAATGTCGGCGTCTACGCGGGCGGCAAGAAGGACTGGGTCGAAGGAAATCTGCCGCTGGAAAATGGCGGGCAGGTGCAGGACGCAGCTTGATACGTCGCACGGGCCGCGCCGTGCGCGAGCCCGTGCCTCTCCCAGCGGGCGCCGGACACGCATCCGGCGCCCGTTCTCACCTCAGCTCTTGCACACGTCGATCCAGCTGTCGCAGACGTAGCCCGCGGGATCGGGCTTGCACTTGTAGCGCTCGTTCTTGAACGTGTCGGTCACGATCGGCCAGTTGCCGGTCGTCTGCGCCACGATCTCCCATGCCTGGAACTTGGCCATATCTTGAGTCGGCGCCCAGCCGCGGCCGCGCTTGGGCGCGCAGTTGCCGCTTTTAGAAGCCTTCTTCTCCGCGGCCTGCGCGGGCGCGCCGAAAATCGGCGTTGCGGCCAATGCTCCAGCCGCAAGCCCCATCGCAACAACCATCAACGCTTTGCGCATCATCCCCTGCTCCTCCGATGCGTTGGATGCCGATTCGTCAGCGTTACGGCGGTGACTTAGCTGCGACAAGCTACGGCGCGAAATTAAACGCGGCCGTTGCCGAAGCGCGTCGGCGCGACGCTATGCCCATGACCTGACCTGCTTCCGACCCCGCCGCCGTTGCCCTCCGACCACACCCACGAATCCCCTGACGCGATTTCTCCCAATTCCTTAATGGACCGTTGACACCCATAAAATCCCATGCAATCCCATATGTGCCCGACCGCACCGGGCGAGGGGGCGCGGGCCGCGGCGCAGGTCTTCGTTGAGGGCCGAAGGCCGATGCGACCGCCCGCGCTCCGCCCGGTCCGATGTGTCTGGCGATCGGTGTGCGCGTGATCGTTGTGTTTGGTTGAGGCTTGCGAAACGGGGATGGACCGCTTTGTCTCGACGTTCACCAACAAGATCGACGCCAAGGGTCGAGTCTCGATCCCGGCACCCTTCAGACTCGTGCTCGAGCGCGACGGCTACAGCCAGGGCGGCTCCGGAGGGATCTACTGCTACCCCTCGCTCGACGCTCCGGCGCTCGATGCAGGCGGCGAAAGACTTGCGCAAAAAATCGATGGGCTTCTCGCGGGCCTGCCGGATTATTCGGACGAGCGGGACGAGCTGTCTGTCGCGCTCTATGGTGACGTCCAGGTCCTTGTCGTCGATCAGGACGGACGTATCGTGCTTCCTCGCGCACTTTGCAGCCATGCCGGCATTTCAACCCACGTCACTTTTGTCGGCCTTGGCGAAAAATTTCAGATGTGGGAGCCCGAACGCTTCGAAAAGCGGCGCGCGCAGGCTCGCGCAAAAGTCCAGCAGCATCGCAATCTGTTCGGCGCGGGGCGCCGCGACCCGCGAGGGGGCGGGGGCGGCGAGGGGGCGCGGGAATGATGGCGCAACCGGGCGGCCGCGGGGGACCGGGCTCCGGAGTGCGGAAACGCCACATTCCCGTGCTGCTCCCGGAGGTGCTGGCGGCACTCAGACCGGCCGCGGGTGAGATCTTCATCGACGGCACATTCGGTGCCGGCGGTTATACGCGCGCCATTCTGGGCGCGGCGGATTGCAGGGTGCTCGCGATCGAGCGTGACCCCCGAGCGTTTCTCGCTGGCGAGGCGCTGCGCAAGGAGTTCCCGACGCGCCTCATGCTCGTGAAAGCCGAGTTCAGCCGCATGCAGCAGGAGGCCGAGCGGCTAGGCTTCGCGGCCGTCGACGGCGTGGTGCTCGATATCGGCGTCTCCTCCATGCAGCTCGATGATCCTGAGCGCGGCTTCTCGTTCCTGCGCGACGGCCCGCTCGATATGCGCATGAGCCAGGACGGCCCATCGGCTTGCGACATCGTCAATGAGACGAGCGAAGAGGAACTCGCCGACATTCTCTATCATCTCGGCGAGGAGCGGCGCTCACGTGCCATCGCCCGCGCCATTGTCAAAGCGCGCCAGCAGGAGTCGATCGCGACCACGGGGTGTCTTGCCGCGATTGTCGAACGGGCGCTGGGGAGGGCGCGCGGCGACGACAAGCATCCGGCCACGCGCACCTTTCAGGCGCTACGCATCCGCGTTAACGATGAGCTCGGTGAATTGGCTCGCGGCCTTGCCGCGGCCGAGCGGTTGCTGAGGCCGGGCGGCAGGCTCGCAGTCGTCACGTTCCATTCGTTGGAAGATCGCATTGCAAAGCGCTTTCTTGCCGCGCGCAGCGGCAAGGCCGGGTCCGGGTCGCGCCATCAACCTGGCAGATTGATCGAATTATCACGCCCGAGTTTTCGGATTGTTAACCGAAGGCCGTTAACCACATCGCAAGAGGAAGCGGCAGCCAACCCGCGAGCCCGCTCGGCGCGGCTCAGGGCTGCCGAGCGTACGGACGCTCCGGCCTGGCCGCTCGAGGACCTCGCCGAGCTCGGTGTTCCGCAATTGTAGGCCCGGACGACCGGGCGCGACGAGGTGTCTGGTCATGCTTCGCCTGCTCGCCGTTATCGCCGCCTTCGGGGCTCTCGGCATGGCCTTCGCCCTCTACGGCGTCAAATACGACACGCGACGGTTGGAGGCGCGCGTGCAAGCGGACGAGCGCACGGTCGAGCGTCTGCAGGGCGACATCGCCGTACTCAAAGCAGAACGCGCCTATCTGGCGCGGCCGGAGCGCATCGAGAAGCTCGCGCGTAAGCAGGGCCTCGGTGCGATCCGGGAGAGTCAGTACGTGCAGATCGAGAGCCTCGGTCCAATCGCGGGCGCTAGCACCGCCGCACTTGGAGCGAGTGCCAGATGAGCACGGGCACCGAAGCTTCGGCCGACGTCGACGGCTCCCACAGCGAGTTCGTGACGCGGGTTCGCGGCGGCATCATCTCCATCGTCATCGCCGGCCTGTTCTTCGTCATTGCCGGGCAGCTCATACGCTTGTCCGTGGTGTCGAATGGCGACCTGCGCATCTCGCTGGCCGAGCCGATCGGCCGCGTGTTTGCGCGGCCGGACATTGTCGACCGCAACGGGCGATTGATTGCGACCGATGTCGGCGTCTCCTCGCTCTATGCGGATCCGGCGCTGATCATCGACCTCGACCAGACCATCGAAATGCTCTGCGGCCTGTTTGCCGACCTCGACGAGGCCGAGCTGCGGCGCGCTCTGCAGGACAAGACGCGGCGCTTTGCCTGGATCAAGCGCGGCCTCACCCCGCAGCAGGCGCAACGTGCGCACGATCTCGGCCTGCCGGGTCTCGCCTTCCGCCGTGAGCCCAAGCGCGTCTATCCGGGCGGCACGCTGATGGGCCACTTGGTCGGTCAGGTCAACATCGACAACAAGGGCTTGTCGGGGCTCGAGCGCTATATCGATGAATCCCAGGGTGTCGAGGCGGTGCAGGCGCCGGCGCAGTCGAGGCTTGGTGCGCTGAACCTGTCGATCGACATCGGCGTCCAGTATGCGCTTGCCGCGGAGCTGAAAGACGCCGTCTCGCGGTATTCGGCTAGCGGCGCCGCGGGGCTGGTGATGGACGTCAATACGGGTGAGCTGCTGGCTGCGGTATCGCTGCCCGAGGTCGACCCGAACCGGCCTGGAGAGGCGCTGAGCGTGGATCGTCTGGACCGGTTGTCGTCCGGTGTCTACGAGCTCGGCTCGATCTTCAAGACCTTCACCGTTGCGATGGCGCTCGAGGAGCGCACCGCTACCCTCGAAAAGATCTACGACGTGCGCACGCCCTTGCACGTCGGTCCGCACGTGATCAGCGATCTGCATCCTGTCGGCCGGCCACTGAGCGTGCGCGACGTCTTTATTCATTCATCCAACGTGGGTGCGGGCATGATCGCGCTCGAGGCCGGCAGCGCACGCCAGATCGGTTTCATGTCGCGACTGGGTCTCCTTTCGGGAACGCGGACCGAGGCGGGCCCCATCGCGCCGCCGCTCTTGCCGAAGCGCTGGGGCGAGGTGGAGACCGTCACGATCGCTTTTGGGCACGGGCTTGCCATCGCGCCGATCCAGTTTGCCGGCGCAGTTGCCGCGCTGGTGAATGGCGGGCTGCGGGTCACCCCGACTTTCCTGGCGGTACACGAGCCCGTACCAAATCGTGAACGCGTCGTCTCGGCGGAGACGAGCGCGCGCATCCGCGAAGTGTTCCGACTGAACGTTGCGCAGGCCGCCGGGACCGGGCGGCGAGCGGAGGTCCCCGGCTATCGCGTTGGCGGCAAAACCGGAACCGCCGAAATACCAGGCAAAGGCGGATATCAGAGCAAATCCGTGATCGCGTCGTTCGTCGGGGTCCTCCCGATGGACGCGCCGCGGTATTTGACCCTCGTATCGATCTTCGAGCCTCACGGCACCGAGGAAACGAAGGGGCAGATCACCGCCGGTCTCAATGCGGCCCCGGCCACCGGGCGGCTGGTGGCACGAATTGCGCCGATGCTCGGCATTTTGCCCGAGCGGCTCGAGGTCGGCGCCGCAAACCCGTGAGGAGGTGTTTGACGCGGCCCGCGGCGCCCAATAAGAAGCTCCTGGCTTCGCCGGGTATGTTGCTGCCGGACCGAGCCCAAGCAGATCAAGAGCCGAAGGCGCGATGCTGCTCTCCTCGCTGACAGGGCCAGAGGTGGTCGCATCCGAGGCGATCTCGGGGATCGAGGTAACGGGCATCACGGCCGACAGCCGGGCCGTCCAACCCGGCTTTCTATTTGCCGCTTTGCCGGGCACCAAGGTTGATGGTGCGCGTTTCATTGCCGATGCGGTGGCAAGAGGTGCCGTCGCCGTTGTTGTGGATGCGCGGGCCGTGGTCCCGTCGGTGGCAGTCCCGATGTTGCGTGCCGTGGAGGCGCGCCAGGCGCTGGCCTTGATCGCATCGCGCTTCTATGCCGTGCAGCCGGAAGTCTCCGTCGCCGTCACGGGCACCAACGGCAAGACGTCTGTGGCCGAGTTCACGCGCCAGATTTTTGCGACGCTCGGCCGCTCCGCAGCGTCGCTGGGGACGATCGGTCTCATCAAGCCCGATGGCGCGGTCTACGGCTCGTTGACCACCCCTGATCCGGTTTCCCTGCACAAGACGCTGGCGGAGCTCGCTCGTGAGGGTGTGACACACGTTGCGCTGGAGGCTTCCTCGCACGGGCTCGAGCAGCACCGCGTCGATGGCGTGCGGCTGACGGCAGCTGCCTTCACCAACCTTGGGCGCGACCATCTGGATTATCATCCGAGCGAGGATACTTACTTCGCCGCCAAGATGCGGCTCTTCTCGGAACGCCTCGCAGCGGGTCAGACTGCGGTCATCAATGCTGACGGGGCGCGGGCGGAAGATGCCAGCGCCGTTGCACGTGCGCGCGGGCTTCGCGTCCTCGCCACCGGCCGGCAAGGCCGCGACATCGAGCTGAGGTCGCTGGCGCGTGACGGTTTCCGACAACGCATCGTCGTCCGACATGCGGGTCGCAATTTCGATCTGAGCTTTCCTTTGCTCGGCGCATACCAGGTCGAAAACGCGCTGGTCGCGGCGGGCCTTGCGATTGCGGCCGGCGAGGATGCGGCGTCAGCGATCGAGGCGATCCGGCATCTGAGCGGCGTCAAGGGGCGACTGGACATCGTCGGCGAGCGGGCTGGCGGACTGGCCGTGGTCGACTATGCGCACAAGCCGGAGGCGCTGGCGGCGGCCCTCGACGCGCTTCGTCCGTTCGTGTCAGGCCGCCTCATCTGCGTGTTCGGCTGCGGAGGCGACCGCGACAAGGGCAAGCGGCCGATCATGGGACGCATCGCTTCACAGAAGGCTGACATTGTCATTGTAACCGACGACAACCCCCGCAGTGAAAAGCCGGAGGTTATCCGCGCCGAGATCCTGGCCGCGTCGCCAGGCGCGCGCGAGATCGGGGATAGGGCGGAGGCCATCCGCGCAGGTGTCGCCATGCTCGGCAAAGGTGATGTGCTGCTGGTGGCCGGCAAGGGTCATGAGACTGGCCAGATTGTAGGCGACACTGTGTTGCCGTTCTCGGATCACGAGGCCGTCCTGGCTGCTCTCGAAGGAGGCGGCACGCATGGCTGACGGGCTTGCGCTCTGGCGGTGGGAGGATCTGGTCGCGGCGGCCGGTGGGATTGCCGATGGTGTCGCCGCATCGACCATCTCGGGTATTTCCATCGATACGCGCTCGCTGGAGCCAGGCGACGTATTCGTTGCGCTCAAGGCCGAGCGCGACGGCCACGCCTTTGTGCCCGCCGCGTTCGAGCGCGGAGCGGCCGCCGCGATCGTGAGCCACAGCTATGCACGCGCCAAGCCCGACGGGGCACTGATCCGTGTCGATGATTCCTTGCGTGCCCTGCAGCAGATCGGCGCCGCCGCTCGCGGGCGGCTCTCGCCCGAGGCTCGCGTCGTCGCCGTTACGGGCAGTGCCGGTAAGACCGGGACCAAGGAGATGTTGCGGGCGTGCTTGGCGCGCGCAGGCAGCGTGCACGCGGCGGAGAAATCCTACAACAATCACTGGGGCGTGCCGCTCACGTTGGCGCGCATGCCGGTCCAGTCCCGTTTCGCTGTGCTCGAGATCGGCATGAACCACCCGGGTGAGATCACGCCGCTCACTCGCATGGCTCGCCCCCACGTCGCCATCGTCACGAACGTGCTGCCGGTTCATCTTGGCCAGTTCGCGAGCGAGGAGGAGATTGCCGAGGCAAAGGCTGAAATTTTCGCCGGTCTCGGCCGCGATGGAATAGCTGTCCTCAATCGCGACAACCGGCACTTCGGCTTGCTGGAGGCCCGAGCCACAAACAAGGGTGCGCGCATAGTTTCGTTCGGAACGGCCCCGGGCAGCAGCATTCGCGCTTCGTCGATGGAGGCTGGTCCAAGCGGCACTGACGTGACGATCGCTGTCGGTGGCCGGACGTTGCGCTACAGGGTCGGAGCGCCGGGCGAGCACATCGCCATGAACTCGCTCGCGGTCGCGGCGGCCATCGATGTCCTCGGTTTACCGCTCGAGCCGTGCCTGGCTGCGCTCGCCGACATCTCGCCTCCGCGGGGGCGCGGTGCGCGCACGACGTTCCGGGTTCCTGGCGGCGCCATTCTGCTTATCGATGAGAGCTACAACGCCAATCCGGCGTCGATGCGGGCAGCGCTCGCCGCCATGGCGACCGTGCCGCGCGAGGCCTTCCCACGCCGCATCGCCGTCATGGGCGATATGCTGGAGCTTGGCGAAGCGGCGGCTGAGTTCCATCGTGGACTGAAAGCCGCAGTTGACGCCTCCGGTGTCGATCTGGTCTTTGCCTGCGGGCAAAACATGCGGCTGCTGTTCGATGATCTGGCCCCGACCCGGCGAGCTCACTGGTCGGAACGCTCGGTCGATCTCGTCGACAGCCTTGTCGCCGCGCTACGGCCCGGTGACGTCGTGATGATCAAGGGCTCTCTCGGCACGCGCATGGCGCCGCTCGTCGAGGCGGTGAGGGCACGCTTTGGCCGAGACAACGGCAACGCGACCTGACGCTTCGGCAGGTGGTCGCTCAGCGGTCCCTCGGGAGGAGATTGAATGCTCTATGAGTTGGTAAACTTCAGCGAGCACATCGGACCGCTCAACGTCTTCCGCTACCAGACGTTCCGGACCGGTGGCGCGATCATGACCGCGCTGCTGTTCGTGTTTCTGTTCGGTCCGACCATCATCGACCTGCTTCGCATCCGACAGGGCAAGGGGCAGCCGATTCGTGACGATGGCCCGCAGTCGCATTTTGCAAAGAAGGGGACGCCGACGATGGGCGGCCTCATGATCTTGGCCGGTGTCACGGTGTCGACGCTGCTTTGGGCCAATTGGAGCAGCCCGTACGTCTGGATCGTGCTCGGCGTGACGCTGAGCTACGGCGCCATCGGCTTCTATGATGATTATCTCAAGGTGACGACGCAGAGGACGAGCGGCTTCGGCGCCCGCGGTCGCCTGCTGCTCGAATTCGTGATCGGGGGCATTGCGACCTTCGCGGTCGTGCAGTTGGGAAAGCCCGGCTTTTCCGATGCGCTCACGGTCCCGTTCTTCAAGACGATGATCATTCCGCTCGGCGTGTTTTTTCTCATTCTCGGCGCGGTGGTCATTGTCGGTGCCGGAAACGCCGTCAATCTGACCGATGGACTGGATGGCCTCGCCATCGTTCCGGTGATGATTGCCGCGGCTACATTCGGGTTGATCGCCTACCTCACCGGCAACTCCAGGTTTGCCACGTACCTGCAGATTCACTACGTGCCCAACGCCGGTGAGCTTGCCATCATCTGCGGGGCACTGATTGGCGCGGGATTGGGCTTTCTGTGGTTCAACGCTCCGCCAGCCATGATATTCATGGGCGATACGGGATCGTTGGCGCTGGGTGGCGCGCTGGGAGCGATCGCGGTTGCGACCAAGCATGAGATCGTTCTCGCCATCGTCGGCGGACTGTTCGTGCTGGAGGCCTTGTCGGTGATCATTCAGATCGCCTCGTTCAAGGCAACGGGCAAGCGGGTTTTCCGCATGGCGCCGCTGCATCATCACTTCGAGCAGAAGGGATGGCAGGAGTCGACGGTCGTCGTGCGGTTCTGGATCATCTCAGTCGTGCTGGCGCTGGTCGGGCTCGCGACGCTCAAGCTCCGATGACGCGGGCAGGCCGACCCCTCTGCCTGATGGTGGTGCTTGTCGCCGTGCAGTCGAGCGTGCCGGCTCTCGCCGCAGACCCTCTCGCTGCCCGCCCGACCTACACCGATCGCGCCTTGAGCGACGTTGCAAACGCGGCGGCCATGACGCAGCGGATCTGGGTGCCTGGGCTCGATGAGGGTTACGTGCCGCAGGGGCTCACTGCGATCGGCAGCGACCTTTATCTCTCCGCCTACAAGAGCATTGATCCCCGGCAGGGGCGAGGGCCTTGCCGGCTCTACCGCCTCGACGTTCGGAGCGGTGTGGTTACCGGTCAGCTCGACCTGCCGCCGCAGTGCGGGCACGCGGGAGGTCTCGCCAAGGGGCCAGCCGGCCGCCTCTTCGTCTCAGATACGCACGAGGTTTTCGAAATTGAGCTGGGCGACGACCGCGATCCGGTCATCGGCCGCGTCGCGCGCTCGATCGAGCTGTTGGGTGCTGTGAGGGGGTCCTTCGCTGCCGGCACCGGCGATTCGCTTTGGCTCGGGACCTATTCGAAAGCATCCGATGCCAAGCTCTACAAGTTCCCATTTGCGGCCTTGAAGCTGCAACTGTCGGAGGAGGACGCGGCAGCCTCTTTGCCCCTGCCGACCCTGGCCCAGGGTGCGGCCTTCGACGCGGCGGGCCGACTGTGGCTATCGCGCAGTGGCAGCCGGCTCGGCGAGCTGCTGCAACTGCATCCAGCGAGCGGCGAGGTGGAGGCCCGCTATCTCGTGCCCGCAGGCATCGAGGACCTGACTTTCGATGCCAGCGGGCAGCTCTGGAGCCTGAGCGAAGCCGGCTCCCGCCGATGGATCGGCTGGGATACGTTCTTTCCGGTAGTCTTTCGCCTTGATCCGGTTCGTTTACGCTGATGGCTGAGCGCAATCGGAACGCGAACACAGCTATCATCCCGCAGATGATTCGAATCACGACATTTGCCGGCCCAACACTTGCCATCTTCGGCCTCGCGAGGTCAGGGATCGCCACCGCGCAGGCGCTGGTCGCGGGCGGCGCCACGGTCGCCTGCTGGGATGACGGGGAGGCCGGCCGCGAGGCAGCGCGAAGGGCGGGCCTGCCGGTGGTCGATCTTTCTGCGGCCGACTGGTCGCAGTTCGCCTGCTTGGTATTGGCACCCGGCGTGCCGCTGACGCACCCCGAGCCGCATTGGACCGTAGGCAAGGCCAAGGCCGCCGGCGTCGAGATCATCGGCGATATCGAGCTGTTCTTCCGGGAGCGGGTTGCGCTTTGTCCAGGGAGCCCGGTGGTGGCCGTCACGGGCACAAACGGCAAGTCGACCACCACGGCGCTGATCGCCCACATCCTGCGCACCGCCGGTAAGGACGTGCAAATGGGCGGCAACATCGGCACCGCCATCCTGTCACTCGAGCCGCCGGCGCCCGAGCGCTTCCACGTTATCGAAATGTCGTCGTTCCAGATCGATCTGACGCCGTCGCTGGCGCCATCCGTCGGCGTGCTGCTCAACGTCTCCCCCGATCATCTCGACCGGCATGGGACATTGGAGAACTACGCAGCCATCAAGGAGCGGTTCGTGGCCGGCACAACGAGCGCCTGCATCGGCATCGATGATGCTCATTGCCGGGCGATCGCCGAGCGCCGAATGAAGGGCGGGCATCCGACGATCGTTTTCAGCACGACGCGCGAGCTGTCGGACGGATACTTTCTGGCCGGTGACGGACTGCGGCTGGCAAAGTCGGGACGATCGTCCGCGATCGCGCGCCTGAACGGCATCCTGACGCTGCGCGGCAGGCATAACGCCCAGAATGCGTTGGCTGCCGCCGCCGCGGTGCGAGCGCTGGGCCTCGCCGGAGTTGATCTGCAATCCGCCCTGGAAAGCTTTCCGGGCCTGCCCCATCGGCTCGAGGAGATCGGCCGGCTCGGCCGGGTACTGTTCATCAACGACTCCAAGGCTACGAATGCCGATTCGACGGAGAAAGCGCTGGCCTCCTTCGAACGGGATATTTTCTGGATCGCCGGCGGGCTGCCGAAGGAGGGTGGGATCGCGCCGCTCGCGCCATACTTTCCGCGTATCGCCAAGGCTTATCTGATCGGAAGTGCCGCGCAGGACTTTGCGGCGACACTTTCGGGCAGGGTGGCATTCGAGCAATCCGGCACCTTGACCGCTGCGGTTGCTTCGGCTGCCCGCGATGCAGCAACCAGCGCAGGCATCGAACCCGTCGTGCTCCTGTCACCGGCTTGCGCGTCCTATGATCAGTTCAAGAGCTTCGAGCATCGGGGGGATGCCTTCCGACAGACCGTCTCGGAGCTGCCGGGAATCAAATTGAAGACGGGGCGAGTGCCGTGAGGCTGTCGCGCACCGACCGCAGCCTGCTGACCGAGTGGTGGTTCACCGTCGACCGCGCGCTACTGACCGCCATCCTGACGCTGATGGGCATCGGCGTCGTCCTCTCTCTGGCGGCGGGGCCGGCCGTTGCCATCAAGAAGGGGCTTCCTGCCTACTATTTCGTCGAGCGGCACATGCTGTTCGCCGCCCTGGGGGCAATTGTGATGCTGGCGGTCTCGGTGCTCGAGCCGCGGCAGGTGCGCCGCCTTGCGCTTGCCCTGTTCGTGTGCGCACTCGCGCTTATGCTCGCCGTTCTGTTGTCCGGCCCGGAGATCAATGGCGCCAAGCGCTGGCTGCGCGTGGGCGGGCATTCGTTCCAGCCGTCAGAGCTCGCCAAGCCGGCGTTCGTCGTGCTGTCGGCATGGCTCTTTGCCGAATCCAAGCGCCGGCCTGACATGCCGGCCCTGCCGCTTGCCGTCGGAGCCTACGCAGTCTTTGCCACTCTCACCGTGCTGCAGCCCGATGTCGGTCAGACGCTGCTGGTGAGCCTTGTGTGGGCGGCTCTGTTCTTCCTGTCAGGGCAGCCTCTGGTGCGTTTTGCAACGCTGGGGTTCGCCGGCGCAGCCGGGTTGGCGGCCGCCTACAGCACGTTCCCGCACGTGCGCTCTCGCATTCTGCGCTTTCTCGATCCCGCCTCGGGCGACACCTATCAGACCGATCGCGCCATCGAGTCGTTCACGGAGGGCGGCTGGTTCGGGCGCGGGCCCGGCGAGGGTACGATCAAGAATATCCTTCCCGACGCGCACACTGATTTCATCTTCGCGGTCATAGGCGAGGAGTACGGCACCATCGCCTGCTTGGCGATCGTGGCGCTATTCGCCTTCATCGTGTTCCGTGCCTTGCGGCGTGTGCGCACCGAGCCGGACCTGTCGACGCGGTTCGCTGTCGTTGGCTTGACGTTGATGTTTGCCTTGCAAGCCGTGATCAATATGGGCGTGAATCTGGGCCTCGTGCCCGCCAAGGGGTTGACGCTGCCGTTCATTTCCTCGGGTGGCTCGTCCAACCTTGCGCTTTCCCTGCTCGCTGGCATGCTGCTGTCACTGACGCGGCGCCGGCCCGATGCCGCCCGTGTCCGCAAGCCCTCCTTGCGCATGCACGCATCCACGATCGAACTGAGGGAGCCTGGAACCTAGGTGGGCCGCAGCACTGCAACGGAGCCGGTGGCGATGCTGGCTGCCGGCGGGACGGGTGGGCATCTGTTCCCCGCGCTCGCCTTGGCGCAGGAGCTGGGACGGCGCGGCATCGTTGTCGACCTGATGACCGATACACGCGGCGACCGCTATGGCGCCGGCTTTCCTGCGCGGCAGGTCCATCAGATCCCATCGGCGACATTTGCTGGCCGGTCTCCTGTTGCTGCTGCGCGTACCGCGGCGACCCTCTTGCGTGGGGTCTGGGCCGCTTACCGGCAGCTCGGGCATGTTGCTCCGCGCGTAGTCATCGGCTTCGGCGGCTATCCGAGTGTTCCGCCGCTGGCGGCCGCGGTGCTGCGCGGCATCCCGACGGCGCTGCATGAGCAGAACGCGGCGCTCGGGCGTGCCAATCGTCTTCTCAGCCGGCGCGTCTCGGCGATCGCCACGTCGTTCGAGACCGTGCACCTGCTCGATCCGTCCTTGGCGGCAAAGGTCCGGCTCACGGGCAACCCCGTGCGCGATGCCGTCATCGAGCGCGCGGCTGCTCCCTACCGTGCGTCGGCGCAAGGCGAGACTTTCCGGCTCCTCGCGTTCGGGGGGAGCCAGGGCGCCCGCTTCTTCTCCGACGCGGTCCCTCCCGCTCTCGTCGCGCTTCCCGACAGGCTGAGGCAGCGGCTTTATGTCGTGCAGCAGTGCCGCGAGGAGGACCTCGATCGCGTGCGGCGCGCCTACGCCGAATCTGGAATAAGGGCGGAGCTTGCCGCCTTCTTCACCAATCTGCCGGAGCTGATGGCGGCCGCTCATCTTGTCATCGGCCGGGCAGGGGCCTCCAGTGTCGCCGAGCTCGCCGTGATGGGCCGTCCATCGATCCTCGTTCCATTGCCGCACGCGCTCGACAACGATCAGCTCCATAATGCCAAGCGGTTGGCGGAAGCCGGTGCCGCGTGGTGCATCGAGCAGAAGGATCTGACAACGGAGCGGCTGTCGGTTCTGATCGCGGAGCTGATAGAAACGGGCAATGAGCTCGCACGCGCGGCGGTCGCGGCTAAGAGCGTCGGGCGTGCCGATGCCGCAAGCCGGCTGGCCGATCTGGTCGAGGAGCTGATGCACCGGCGCGCTTCCGCAAGGCCGCAGCGCGAAGCTGCATCTGTCACAAGTGGGCCGGCACAATAGCCGAGAGGACAAGGACGAATGGAACTGCCCCGCGAGCTCGGAACCTTCCATATCCTCGGCATTGGCGGGATCGGCATGAGCGCGATCGCCGAGATTCTGCGCGCCAAAGGCTACACCGTGCAGGGCAGCGACCAGAAGGACAGCGCCAATGTCAGGCGGCTCAGGGCCAAGGGCATCCGCGTCTTCGTCGGCCACGACGCGGTGAACCTCGTGGGCGCGCGCTACGTCGTCATCTCGACGGCCGTGAAGGCAGGCAATCCCGAGCTCGAAGGCGCCCGCGCCAAGGGGCTGCCCATCATCCGCCGCGCCGAGATGCTCGCGGAGCTGATGCGGCTTTACTCCACCATCTCGGTCACAGGCACGCACGGCAAGACCACCACGACATCCCTGATCTCGCACATATTCGTCGAGGCCGGGCTCGATCCCACCGTCATCACCGGCGGGATCATCAATGACTGGGGCTCGAATGCGAGACTCGGCGGTGGCCCCTGGATGGTTGTCGAGGCTGATGAATCGGATGGGACATTCGTAAAGATCCCGACGCAGATCGGCGTCGTCACCAACATCGACCCGGAGCACCTCGACTACTTCAAGACCGTCGAGAACATGCACTACGAGTACGAAGCCTTCTTCCGCAACATTCCCTTCTATGGACTGGCCGTGACCTGCTGCGACCACCCGGTCGCACGCAACATGATCGAGCGATTGGCTCTACGGCGAGACGGCCGGCGTCTGCTGACGTACGGCACGAGCAGCGATGCCGATCTGGTCCTCGAGGACGCCCGTATCGAGGGCCGCACGACAGCGTTCGATGCGGTGCTCGGTCCGCGGGTGGCCGGCGGCGCGCGGCGCATCAAGGGTTGGCGTGTGCCCCTTCCAGGGCATCACAACGCGCTCAATGCCCTCGCGGCGATTGCCGTCGCGACCGAGGCCGGCATCGGTGACGATGTGATCCGAAAGGCGCTCGAAGGCTTCTCGGGCGTCAAGCGCCGGTTCCAGCTGACCGGTACCTGGAACGGCGTGTCGATCTTCGACGACTATGGGCATCACCCGGCCGAGATCAAAGCCGTGCTGAGCGCGGCGCGGGCCGGCGCCCGCGGACGGCTCATCGCGGTGATCGAGCCGCACCGCTACACGCGCGTGAGGGATCTTTTCGACGAGTTCAGCCAATGCTTCGGCGATGCAGACGCGGTGGTGGTGACGCCACTTTATTCGGCAGGCGAGCCGCCGATCGAGGGCATCAGCAGCCGCAGCCTTGCCGATGGCATCGCCCGCGCGGGGCATCGATCGGTGGTCGTTGTCGATAACGAGCGGGATATTGCCGGGGCCATACGCAGCATGGCCCGATCCGGCGACATGGTCGTGTGTCTGGGCGCTGGCCACTCCACGGACTGGGCGCATGCTCTGCCGCAGTGGCTTGCCGAGCAGGCGGTGCGGGTCGGGAGCGCAGTGTGACCCGATCCAGTCTCGCCGCGCAGTTGAAGGCCGCGCTGCCGCAGTTGCGGGGCCGGCTCGTTGAGCAGGCGGCACTAGCGGACATCACTTGGTTTCGCGCCGGCGGACCGGCCGAGGTGCTGTTCACGCCGGCCGACGAGGCCGACCTTGCCTACGCGCTGAGCCACATTCCGCGCGACCTGCCGGTGTTCGCAATGGGTCTTGGTTCCAATCTGCTGATCCGCGACGGCGGCGTGCCGGGTCTTGTCGTCCGGCTGGGGCGAGGGTTCTCCGGCGTCAAGATCGAGCCTGGTCATCGGCTGCGCGCGGGCACCGCAGTTCCGGACGTCAAGGTTGCGCGCGCGGCCGGCGACGCGGGCCTCTCGGGCCTTGCCTTCTATCGCGGCATTCCAGGTTCTGTCGGCGGCGCCTTGCGCATGAATGCCGGGGCTCACGGCCGCGAGACGAAAGACGTACTCGTGGAGGCGCGGGCCGTGGACCGGCAGGGCAACATCCATGTCCTTTCGCTGGCCGACATGAAATTCAGCTACCGGCATTGCGGCGTGCCCAAGGATTGGATCTTCACCGAAGCTCTCTTCCAGGGCGAACCGGGAGATCCGGAGGCGATCGCGCGCGAGATGAACGACGTGGCCGAGTACCGCGAGAAAAATCAGCCGATCAAGGAACGCACCGGCGGCTCGACCTTTAAAAACCCTCCGGGATCGAGCGCCTGGAAGTTGATCGATCAGGCCGGTTGCCGCGGCCTCCGCATCGGCGGCGCGAAGGTGTCGGAGATGCACTGCAACTTCCTCATCAATGACGGGCAGGCTTCGAGCGAGGACATCGAGCGGCTCGGCGAGACCGTGCGGGCGCGCGTGAAGGCCGCGTGCGGCGTGGAGCTGCAGTGGGAAATCATTCGCGTGGGCGAGCCGCGGGCCGGACGGCCTGTCGGGGAGGCCCTTGCCGAGACGGTCGAGTCATGACGGATCGCAACACAAGCAGGAAGTACGAGCACGTCGCCGTTCTCATGGGCGGGTGGTCAGCGGAGCGCGAGGTCAGCCTGTCGTCGGGGCGCGAGTGTGCTGCCGCGCTTGAGGGCGAAGGGTACCGGGTAACGCGGGTCGACGCCGACCGCGACCTGGCAGCGCGCCTCGCGGAGCTCAAGCCCGACGTTTGCTTCAACGCTCTGCACGGACGATGGGGCGAGGACGGTTGCGTGCAGGGCCTGCTCGAGGTGCTCAACATTCCCTACACGCACTCGGGCGTGCTGGCGTCCTCGGTGGCGATGAACAAGGAGCAGACCAAGCGCATTGTGCGTGCGGTGGGCGTGCCGATTGCCGACGGTCGCGTCGTCACGACGGCAGAGGCCATGGCCGACCACGTCTTCGAGCCGCCGTACGTCGCCAAGCCGGTCGCCGAAGGCTCGAGCGTGGGCGTGGTCATCGTGAAGCACGGCGCCAACCGTCCGCCGGAGGCGATCCGCTCCATTCCGGTGACGCGCGATGGCGAGCTCATGGTCGAGCGGTACATTCCCGGGCGCGAGCTCACCTGCGGCGTCATCGGCGACCGTGTCACCGATATCATCGATATCGTCCCGGCCGAGACGCTGGAGTTCTACGACTACCAGGCCAAGTACGCGCCAGGCGGCTCCAGGCACATTCTGCCCGCCAAGATTCCCGATAGCGTGCGGCGGGCCGTGCAGAAGCACACGCTGGCCGTGCATCAGGCGCTCGGCTGCCGCGGCATCACGCGCAGCGACTTCCGCTGGGACGAGGACAAGGACGAGCTGATCTTCCTCGAAGTCAACACGCAACCGGGAATGACCCCGACCTCGCTCATCCCCGAGCTTGCCGCTCACGCCGGAGTGCCGTTTGGCAAGCTGCTGGCCTGGCTGGTCGAGGATGCGGGGCTCGACCGCTAAAGCGGCCGTTCGACGTGACCCGTTCACGCTTAATTAACCGGCATGATTAAGGGTTAACGCTGGCTCACCCGGTCGCAATCGGCTCCGGGCAAGTCTGCTTTGGCCGGATATCCTCCAGCGGCAGACCGCCGGAGAGCCGCGCGACGGGCTCGCTTAAGGTGAAACGGTGCATCAGGATCGGTCGCATCTGAGACTGTGGCCCAGGGGGAGGGCTCCGGGGGCGCCGGTCCACGGTTCGGGCTCCGTCCGCGGCGGCGTCGGCGCAAGCAAACCCATGACTCCGCTGCCGCGCTTCCGGCGACGGGGGCCAAGACGATTCCTTCTGTTCGTGGCCTGTGGTTTGACCGGTGGCCTGGTCTTCGCGGGATTGACCGATGGTGGGCGCATCGTGCGTCCGGCCATTCCGCTATCCGACCAGATCGATGCGCTGCTTGTCGCTGCCGGCTTCGGGATCAACGAGGTTTGGCTGACCGGGCACCGCTACACGCTGGACTCCGACCTGTTTGCCGCTCTCGACCTGGAGACGGCGGGCTCGCTCGTTCGCTTCGATCCGCGCAAGGCGCGCGCGCGTCTCGAGCAGTTGGCCTGGGTCGATACAGCCGACGTGACGCGCTTGTTCCCGGATCGGCTGCGGATCGAGGTGCGCGAGCGCAAGCCGTTCGCGGTCTGGATCAATGAGGGCCGGCAGGCCCTGGTCGATGGCAGCGGGCGAGTTCTGGCCTATGTGACGCCGGGAGCCATGCCGGAGCTGCCGCGCATCCGTGGTGCGGGCGCGCCGGCTGCGGCCGAAGAGCTCTTTGCAGCGCTGCGCCGGCATCCTGAGATCTCGAGGCGAGTCGAAACCGCCGACCGCATCGGCGGCCGGCGCTGGACACTTTCGCTCCAGGGGGGCTCGCAGGTGCTTCTACCCGCACACGCGCTGGAGGGTGCCCTCGAACGGCTGGCCGATCTGGAGAAGCAGCAACACGTCCTCGACCGGAATTCCCTCAGCATCGATCTGAGGCTCGAGCATCGGATTGCGGTTCGCAAGGGCGATGTGCTGCTCGGGCGCAATTCCGATCCGCTCGATTCTCCCGGCGGCCGCAGCTGAGTTGAGTTGGGAGTGTCACGATGCTGAAGCTACGGCGTGGGGGGACCAAAGCAAAGACCAGCCGGGTGATCGCTGCGCTCGACATCGGTACCAGCAAGGTCTGCTGCCTCATCATGGCCGTCGATGGCCCGGAGGAGATGCGGCTCGTGGGTTTCGGCCATCAGCGCATGCGCGGCCTCAAGGCGGGTGTTGTGGTCGATCCCGACCAGGCGGAGCGGGCCGTTCGCGCCGCAGTCGGCCAGGCCGAGCGCATGGCCGGCCACACGCTCGAGCGTGTCTTCGTGTCGGTCACGTGCGGGCGGCTGAAGTCGAGCAATTTCGTGGCGCGCGCGCCGCTGACGGACGGCAGCGTCGGGCGAGGTGATATCGCGCGCGTGTTTGCTGCCGGCGATGCCTTCGCCGCGCGCAACGGCCGCGTCGTCGTGCAGTTGATGCACGGCGACTGGAGCCTGGACGGTCAGCCAGCGGTGCGCGATCCCCTCGGCATGGCGGGGCGCGAGCTATCGCTCCCGATGCACGCAGTGACCGCAGACGAGCCGCCGCTGCGCAACCTGCTGCATGTGGTGGAGCGCTGCTACCTCGAGGCGGAGGGCCTGGTCGCAGCGCCGTTCGCCAGTGCGCTTGCAGCAACAACCGAGGAGGAACGGCGCCTGGGGGTACTGTGCATCGACTTTGGCGGCGGCACCACCACGCTATCCATCTTCGTGGACGGCCGTTCCGTTTTCGTCGATAGCGTGCCGGTAGGCGGAAGCCACGTCAGCTACGATATTGCGCGCGCCTTCTCGACCCCCCTTGCGGAAGCCGAGCGAATCAAGGCGCTTTACGGCACGCTGGTGCAAGCTCACTCCGATGAGAGCGAGGTGATTGCCTTTCAAAGTGCGGACAACAGCGTGGAGGCGCCCTTTCAGGCCACGAAGGCACAACTGCGTGCGGTTATCGAGGCGAGGCTGGAGGCCCTTTACGGGCTCGTCGCGGAGCGACTGGCGCAGAGCGGCGTGGAACACGTTGTTGGGGGCCGCGTGGTCGTGACGGGTGGTGCGAGCCAGCTTGTGGGGCTTGCGGAGTGGTGGTCAGCACGATGCGGCTCGGTCGCTCGGACCGGCCGCCCGCGAATTTTGGAAAGCCTGTCTTCCGCCATGTCCAGCCCGGCGTTCTCGGCCGCGGTCGGGCTGGTGATCGCGGGAATGTCGCCGGAGGCGGGCTCCGAGACGAGCGGGGGTGCGCTCTCGGCGCCGGCGGGGAGTAGCTACCTTGGGCGAATACATGGGTGGATCCGTGACAGCTTCTGACACAGCGACCGTGCCCGTGGTGGAGGGATATAGCGCCGCTGCCGTGCTCGCTCGACGTCCTCTCCAGCTGCCGCAAGCGATGTGAGGCATCCGTGAGCATCAAGCTGCAGGTTCCGAAGCCGGTCGACCTGAAGCCGCGCATCACCGTGATCGGTGTCGGTGGGGCTGGCGGGAACGCAATCAACAACATGATCGCGTCCGGGCTGGAGGGCGTCGAGTACATCGTCGCCAACACGGACGCGCAGGCGCTTGCCGCCTCGAGCGCCGAGCGTCGCATTCAGCTCGGCGTCAACCTGACCGAGGGGCTCGGCGCAGGCTCCAAGCCCGAGATCGGCGAGGCGGCTGCCGAGGAGGCGCTGGCCGAGATCCAGAGCCATCTGGCAGGCTCGCACATGGTCTTCATCGCTGCCGGCATGGGCGGCGGCACGGGAACCGGCGCTGCCGGCGTCATCGCGCGTGCGGCGCGAGAGCTCGGCATTCTCACCGTCGGCATCGTCACGAAGCCGTTTCATTTCGAAGGCACGCGGCGCATGCGCACGGCCGAGGCCGGCATCGCTGAGCTGCAAAAGTATGTCGATACGCTGATTGTCATTCCCAACCAGAACCTGTTCCGCGTCGCGACCGAGAAAACCACGTTCGCCGAGGCGTTCGAGCTTGCCGATCAAGTGCTCTACGCCGGGGTTGCCTGCATCGTCGACCTGATCGTCAAAGAGGGACTCATCAATCTGGACTTCGCCGACGTGCGCACGGTGATGTGCGGCATGGGCAGCGCCATGATGGGTACCGGCGAGGCCTCGGGCGAGCGGCGCGCCACGCTTGCGGCCGAGGAGGCAATCTCCAATCCTCTCCTCGATGACGTCACGCTCAAAGGCGCGCGCGGTTTGCTGCTGTCGATCATCGGCGGTCGCGACATGACGCTTTACGAGGTCGACGAGGCGGCGAGCCGTGTCCGTCAGGAGGTCGATGCGGAGGCCAACATTATTGTCGGCGCGACCTTCGATGAGTCCATGGGAGACCGCATCCGCGTCGCCATCGTGGCCTCGGGCATGGCGCGGACGACGCTGCAAGAGCATCGAAGCACATCCAACTCCAGGCATTTCGGCGCGTCGCCGTCCCACGGCGATCGCAGCTCAGGCGAGCCTTACCGGCGACCGGAACCGCCGTTCGTTGCGCCACGCCAAGGCCGCGCGCCCGTACCTCACGAGATGCAGCAGCGACTGTCCGAGGAGCTCGGACATGACGGGATGCGGCCGCAAGATGCAGCTCCTGACACACGGCATGCCGCGGATATACGGCATGCCAGCGAAGAACCGCGCCGCCCGGCCGGACGCGAGGCCTGGCGCGCGCCAGGCGGGGTTGTCATCGAGGAAGGGCTGCCGCCTTTCAATTCGACTGGCATGCCGAACCGGACGGCGCCGCCGCCGCTCGATCCTACTGCGCATAACGGGTTTACGCCGGGACCGCCTCAGCCTCTGAAAAGAGAGCGCCGCCGCACGCCTGACGTCGCCGACTTCCCCCAGGTTGCGCAGCGTGAGTACCATGCGAAGTCTGCGCAGTACGCCGAGCAGTCGGACGATGTTCCGCGGGCTTGCGCATCGTCCGCACCGCGTCAAGCTCCGCGCAAGAAGAGCCTTCTTCAGCGATTGGTTGCAGCTGGCCGACAGGGCGGTTCCGATTGAGACTTGACGTCGCGACAGAATGCGAGTTCGTGGTGCCGAATCAGGGAAAGTAGTCGCGGCGCGCAACCGCATTTGCCAATGATGTCAAGCACTAGTCGCAAGCCTTCCAGCTGTATCCGGCGCGTAACAGAGTGTAAGAATCCGTGATTTGTCGCGCCGCATCACCGAGCGTTATCGTGTTGGTTAAGGGCAGTTTCGATTCGCTCCGCAGTGGCCCGGCACGAAGAAGCCGAGCCGAACTCAGCCGAGAGTGAGCGAGGCCAGCCATGGGGGGCTCAAGCAGGTCAGGGGATAGGCCAGCCTGAGCCGAATAGGGGATCGAGGGACGGCGCTACAATGTCGAAGCGATTCATCGGCGCTCGCCAGACGACGATTGCGCGCGAAATCGAGATAACAGGTACAGGCGTTCACAGCGGAGCACCAGCATCGGTGGTGCTCCACCCAGCCCCGGCGGAGACCGGGTTGCGCTTTCTGGTCTCCAAGCGCGGCAAAATCATCTCTGAAATCAGTGCTGATGTGCGGTCGGTCAAGAACCTGACCCTCTGCACCGTGGTTGGTGACGACCGGGGAGTAACGGTCGGAACCGTCGAGCACCTCCTCTCCGCCGTGCGCGGGCTCTGCGTCGACAACTGCTACATTGAGATCGACAGCAAGGAAGTGCCGATCATGGACGGCAGCGCGGCTGCCTTCGTATCGGCGATCGATGACGCAGGCGTTCGCGAGCTGGCCGCCTCACGGAAATTCATCAAGGTCATCAAGCCGATACGGATCCAGGAAGGCAACAGCTGGGGCGAGTTGTCACCCTACAATGGCTTCCAGCTCGACGTCGAAATCGATTTCGACAGCCCGGTGATCGGTCGCCAGCGCATGCGCCTGGACATGAGCCCGGGGACTTACCGTAACGAGCTGTCGCGCGCCCGGACCTTCGGCTTCATGCGCGATGTCGAGAAGCTTTGGAAATCGGGCTTGGCGCTCGGCGCTTCGCTCGAGAACACGGTCGCGATCGGCGACGACCGCATCATGAATCCTGAGGGACTGCGCTACCCGCAAGAGTTCGTCCGGCACAAGATGCTGGATGCGGTTGGCGATCTGGCGCTGGCAGGCGCTCCGCTCCTCGGCGCATACAAGTCCGTGCGCGGCGGCCACCGGCTCAACGCCCATGTGGTGCAAGCGCTTCTGGCCGATCCCGATGCCTGGGCTTACGTGCATGCTCCGCGCGTGCGGGAGGGCATTCCGGTGGACCTGTCGCTCGGCATGGCCGCGGCCAATTTTGCAGCCGACCGGTCCTGAATTCTCCTTCCCGTCGGCGTTCCCACACCAGCTTGATCACGTGACACGAAGCCTTTGGTGAAGCGCCATATTTTTGGCGCTTCACGTGTTTATGCTGTGGCCCAGGTGGGGATTATCGGAGAGGCGGCAGGTCGCAATTGGCTCGCGACAGGTGCCGTGCTAAGCGGTTTGGTCCGTTGCGCGCGACTCGCGCCTGATCGGACAGGGGCGGCAACGCCGAGTTGATGGACCGGTCACAAGAAGCCGGCCTCGAGCAGGGACAGGCGAATGGCAGTTCGGCGATCGATTTTCTCGCACTCGAGTGCGTTTGTAGCCGTCCTGCTGGTTGCGTGCGCCAGTCTCGTTGCGGGCTGCGCATCGAAGATCGACACCACCAAGCTGCTCAACCCCGATCCTCCCGACAAGATGTACGCGATAGCTGACGCCTACATGGCGAAGGGGCGCTGGGACGATGCGGCCAAGCAGTTCGAGGATCTCGACCGCGATCACCCCTATGCGCCCGAAGCCCGTCGCGCAATGGTGATGGCGGCTTACGCATACTACAAGGCCGGCAAGTATCAGGAAGCGATCGTTGCCGCGAAACGCTATACAACTATGCATCCTGGCACCAAGGATGCGGCGCTCGCCCATCATATCATCGCCTCGTCGAACTTCGACGAGATGAAGGATCCAACGCGCGATCAGACCGCGACGCGCAAAGCACTGGCCGAGTTGAAGACGCTCGTTCAGCAGTATCCCGACAGCCCGTATGCCAAGCAGGCGGAGAATCGGATTCGGCTGTGCGAGGATGCTTTGGCCGCAGCGGAGATGAACGTCGGCCGCTACTATCTGAAGCGCGGCAATCAGGTTGCCGCGATCAATCGATTCAAAACGGTCGTCTCCGAGTATCAGACCACGGTGCATGTCGAGGAGGCCCTGATGCGCCTCACCGAGGCTTACTTGTCGCTCGGCATTCAGAACGAGGCGCAGTCGGCGGCGGCGGTGCTCGGGCACAACTTTCCGCAATCGCGCTGGTATGCCGATGCTTACGGGCTGTTGCAGCGTGTCGGCCTGAAGCCGCAGATGAATTCCAACAGCTGGGTCGGCCAGCAGTGGAAGAGCGAGATCCGGCGGGGTCCGAATGGCAAGCCCGAGCCTTTGCCTGAGCCGGTCGCGCCGAACAAGCAGATCCCGCCTGCCAACACGGCGCCGTCGCAGGATATTCCGACGGCCAGTACCACGCGCAGCAAGCCCATGGGGCTCACGAGCGTCAATTGAGTCGCTTGGCCGGGCTTCGTCATCCAGACGAGGCGCTTTGCGGGATCGGGCGTGCTGGTGCACAGTCTGCTGCATGAGCAAAACGTCTACCCCAAATAAGCCGGTCGAATCGCTGACCAAGGCAGCCGCGCGCGCAGAGCTCGCGCGCCTTGCCGCCGAGATCGCGCGCCACGACGAGCTCTATTATCGGCACGACGCGCCGGAGGTCTCGGATGCGGAATACGATGCGCTTGTGAGGCGCAACGCCGCCATCGAGGCGCGCTTTCCCGATCTCATCCGCGAGGACAGTCCCTCGAGGCGCGTCGGCGCCGCTCCGGTCGAGGCGTTCGGCAAGGTGCGTCATGACGTTCCCATGCTGTCGCTCGGCAATGCGTTCGCCGATTCGGATATCATCGAGTTCATCGAGCGCGTGCGCCGGTTCCTGCGTGTGCCTGCCGATGACCCGCTGGCGGTTGCGGCTGAGCCCAAGATCGACGGGCTTTCCATCTCGATCCGCTACCAAGGCGGCCAACTGGTGCAGGCGGCGACGCGCGGCGACGGCATGACGGGCGAGAACGTCATGGCCAACGTCATGACCATCCGTGAGATCCCGCATCGGCTGGCCGGCAAGGACGTGCCGGATCTGATCGACGTGCGCGGCGAAATCTACCTGTCGCATAGCGACTTCCGCCGGCTCAACGCTGCGCAGGCCGAGGCCGGCGACAAGGTCTTTGCCAATCCACGCAATGCTGCTGCGGGCTCGCTGCGCCAGCTCGATTCCAGGATCACGGCGCGCCGGCCGCTCAAGTTCTTTGCCTATGCTTGGGGGGCTGCCTCCCGGCTGCCGGCGGACACACAGTCTGGCGTGCTCGACGCCTATGAGCGCTGGGGCCTGCCGGTCAATCCCCTGCGGCGCGTCTGCCAGAGCGCCGATGAGCTGCTCGCGTTCTACCGCATGATGGCAGAGAGGCGCGCCAAGCTCGGCTATGACATCGACGGTGTGGTCTACAAGGTGGATCGCCTCGACTATCAGGAGCGGCTCGGCTTCGTGTCGCGCTCGCCGCGCTGGGCCATCGCCCACAAGTTCCCGGCGGAGCAGGCCACCACGGTTCTCAACGACATCGAGATCCAAGTTGGCCGCACGGGCGCCCTGACCCCGGTAGCCAAGCTCGAGCCCGTGACGGTGGGCGGTGTCGTGGTCTCGAACGCGACACTCCACAACGAGGACGAGATCGCCCGCAAGGATGTGCGCATCGGCGATACCGTCATCGTGCAGCGCGCCGGCGACGTCATCCCGCAGATCGTCGGGGTCGTGCTGGACAAGCGGCCGAAGGGCGCCAGGCGTTTCGTATTCCCGGAGCGCTGCCCCGTGTGCGACAGCCATGCCGTGCGCGAGGTCGACGAGAAGACGGGCAAGGCGGACGTGGTGCGCCGCTGTACGGGCGGCCTCATCTGCCCGGCTCAGGCCAAGGAGCGGCTCAAGCACTTCGTGTCACGCAATGCGTTCGACATCGAGGGCCTGGGAGGCGAGCGCATCGAGCTGTTTTTCGACGAGGACCGTATTGGCCAGCCTGCTGACATCTTCACCCTGCAGAGGCGCGATGCGCATCACCCCGAGCCGCTCGCGACCAAGAAAGGCTTCGGCGCCAAGTCGCTGGAGAATCTGTTCAGGGCCATCGAAGCCCGGCGTACGATCACGCTCGACCGCTTCATCTATGCGCTCGGCATTCGACATATCGGCGAGACGACGGCGCGCGACCTGGCGCGGGCATTCGGCACGGTCAAGGATTTCCGCGACGCGGTAAACGCGGCAGTCAAGGGTGGCCGCGACAGCGACGCCTATCGCGACATCGACAATATCGAGGGCATCGGCACGACCGTGGTGGACGCGCTGGTGGACTTCTTCGGTGAGCCGCACAACGTCAAGGCGGTGAACGATCTGCTCGCCGAGATCACGGTGGAGCCGTATGTTCGGCCGGCCGCGGTATCCTCGCCCGTCACCGGCAAGACGGTGGTCTTCACTGGCACGCTCGAGCGAGTGACGCGCAACGAGGCCAAGGCGCAGGCCGAGCGGCTCGGGGCCAAGGTCGCCGGCTCCGTGTCGAAAAAGACCGACTATGTGATTGCGGGTGCGGACGCCGGCTCCAAGCTGACCAAGGCGCAGGAGCTCGGCGTCACGGTGCTCTCGGAGGACGATTGGCTGAAGCTGATCGGTCGCGGCGGGTAGGCCCGGGGAGTGATCAAGCCGGATCGAGCTCCATGAGCGATCGGGAGATACGGGTCGGTGTCATCTCGGATACGCACGGGCTGTTGCGACCGCAGGGGCTCGATGCCTTGCGCGGGTCGGAGCTCATCATCCATGCCGGTGATGTCGGACGCCGGGAAGTGCTCGACGCGCTGCGTGTCATGGCGCCGACGTTCGTCGTGCGCGGCAACGTCGATACGCAGGCCTGGGCGGCAGCTCTTCCCGCGACTGAAGCCGTCGAGGTCGGGCGGCTCAGGCTCTGGGTGTTGCACGACATCTCAGAGCTCGCACTGGATCCTGTCGCAGCACGGATCGCCGCGGTGATCTATGGCCACTCGCACAAGCCGTCGATCGAGACGCGCGACGGGGTTCTCTATCTCAATCCGGGCAGTGCAGGACCGCGCCGCTTCAACCTTCCAGTGACGGTTGCGCGGCTCAGCGTCTCGGGCCAAGTGATACATCCCGAGATCGTCGAGTTGGCCGTATGAAGCAGAACCGATGACCGAAGCGATCAGCCGCCGCGCACTGATTGCCGCCGGACTTGGGGCTGTTTCGGCGTGCGTTGCTGGCAGCCCGTCGCTCGGCCAGTCCTCACGCATGACGTTTGCGAGCTGGGTGCAGAGCTTCCGGACCCGCGCGCTCTCTCGGGGCATTTCGGATGCCACATACAACCGCGTGATGGGGTCCATCAAGCCCGATACCTCGGTCTACGCGCTCGATCGTGCGCAGCCCGAGTTTCGCGAAGCGGTGTGGCAGTATTTGAACCGTCGCGTGTCCGACTGGCGCATCATGACGGGCAAGGTGCGGGCTCGCGAGCATGCGCCGCTCTTGGAGCGCATCGAGCGTAGCTACGGGGTCGACCGTTACATCATGCTCGGACTGTGGGGCATGGAGTCGGCATTCGGCGATGTCGTCGAGAATCCCAAGCATATGCGGCCCGTGCTGCCGGCGCTTGCCGCGCTGGCATGGGGCGAGCCGCGCCGGCGCGCCTACTGGGAGCAGGAGCTGCTGAACGCGCTCATCATCATCGAGCGCGGTTGGTCAAAGCCGGACGAGATGATCGGCTCATGGGCGGGCGCCATGGGCCACACGCAATGGATGCCGGAGGTGTGGCTCGGCATGGGCGTCGACTTCAACCGCGACGGACGTATCTCGCCATTCGGTCCCCCGGATGACGCACTGGCCGGCACTGCGCGCTATCTGGCCGAGCGCGGCGGCTATCGGCGCGGCGAGAGCTGGGGCTGCGAGGTGCGCTTGCCTGCCGGTGTGAGTGCGACCGGCGCGCGCAGCATGGCGGCATGGCACAAGCTCGGCGTCACGCGAGCGAGCGGGAAGCCGCTTCCGCAAGCGGGGGAGCAGGCGCGGCTTTGGCGACCGGCGCCCGGCGGGCCCACGCTGCTCCTTACGCGCAACTTCGACGCCGTGAAGTCGTACAACCCTGCGAACACCTACGCGCTGGCCATTGCCCACCTCGGCGATCGCATTCGTGGAGATGGCCCGTTTGTGCAGCCCTTCCCGGGCGGCGAGCGCACGCCGACGCTTGCGGAGGTGCAGGAAATCCAGCGGCGCCTCACGGCGCTGGGGTTCGATACAGGCGGCACCGACGGGCGCGTCGGGCGCGATACGATGGTCGCCGTGCGTGACTATCAGCGTAAGGTCGGAATGACTCCGGCCGACGGCTATGCTGGTCTAAAGCTGCTCGCGCGCCTGCGCCAGGGAACGTGAAGCGAAGGCGATTTGGATCATGCGATGTGCCCGATGAAGGCGCGCCGAAGCACGGGGGCTAAACTGGCTCAAAGCCTGCAGGCGTGCAAATCTTGGTGCGGGATCGGCGAGGACGGGGGCCCATGAGCGAAGCTGCGGAAGGATCAGTGCATCTGACCCCGCTCCGCCGCGTGCTCATTCTCCTGAGCGTGATCCTGGCGACCACGCTGTACGGCACCACGCTGCTCGTCGTGTCGACAATTCTGCCGCAGATGCAGGGGTCTTTCTCGGCGACCGCGGACGAGATCGCCTGGTCGATGACCTTCAACATTCTGGCAACGGCCATCGTCACGCCGGCGACGGGATGGCTGGCAGCCCGCTTCGGCACGCGCAGTGTGATGGTGGGCAGCATGACCGGCTTCACGATCGCGACGCTGATGTGCGCGATATCGGAAAGCCTGGAGGGGCTGATTTTCTGGCGTGTCGCGCAAGGCGCGTTCGGGGCACCGACCACACCCCTGGCACAGTCCATACTCCTGGAATCGTTCCCCAGGAGCCGGCATGCGCTCGTTCTCGGACTGTACGGGTTCGGCGTGGTCATCGGCCCCGTCATCGGGCCGAGCCTGGGCGGCCTCATGGCCGAGCTCTACACATGGCGCTGGGCGTTCTACTGCCTCGTGCCTGTCGGTGTTCTGTCGATCATCGGTCTGCGCGCCGCGCTCCCTCCGGATTCACCGCGTGATCGGATCGCGTTGGACTGGACGGGCTTCCTCACTCTGTCGATCGCGCTGGCTGCGATGCAACTCGCGCTTTCTCGCGGGCAAAGGCTGGATTGGTTCGAGTCCGGCGAGATCATCACGGAGACTGCCGTCGCAGTGCTCGCCTTCTGGGTGTTCGTGGTTCACTGCCTCACGGCGAAAAAGCCGTTTCTCAACCCGCGCCAGCTGCTCAACCGCAATTACTCGATCGGGCTGTTGCTCGTGACCATCTACGGAATGCTGAACTTCACGCCGATGGTGCTGCTGCCGCCTCTGCTGACGACATACGTCGGCTATCCCGATTCTCTGGTCGGCCTGGTCGTAGCCGGGCGTGGCCTCGGCGGATGCGTCGGCTTCCTGCTTGCCGGCTTCGCCAATCGCATGGAGCCCCGCCTCAGCATGAGCATCGGTTTCGGCATGCTTTTGGCGGCGGGTCTTTGGCTGATGCGTATCGATCTCAACGTCACTGCTGCGGACCTAATGGCCAATGCTGTGCTGCAGGGACTTGCCATCGGCTTGATCTGGGTGCCACTGACGACCGTTTCATTCGCCACGGTCAGCAAAGAGGATATGGCCGAAGCGACCGCCGTCTATCATTTGCTGCGCAATCTCGGATCCAGCTTCTTCATCTCGATCTGCGTGGCCGAGATCGTGCGCTCCACCAGCGGAAACTATGGCCGCATGGTCGAGTTCATATCGCCCTTCAACAAATGGCTCGGCCTGCCGCAGTCCACTGGGGCCTGGAACGTCGAAAGCATCCGGGGACTCGCTGCCCTGTCGCGCGAGATCACGCGGCAATCGGCGATGATCGGCTATCTCAATGCGTTCGGTCTGTTCACCGCAGCGTGCGCCGCGACGCTGCCTCTCGTGCTTCTGATGAAGGCGGGGCGGCCCGCACCGCCCGCGCCATGACAGTTCAGGACGAATACTTCACGGTGCAACCGTAAGGCCGCGATGTCGTCACGGACACCGGCTTGCCGGCTGCGAGCTCGGTCAATGCCGCGTCGACGAAGTTCTTGGCTCCCTTGAAGTCATCGAGCCTGGTCGTGGGCTTGTCGTCGATGCCGCCCATGTAGGCGAGCGTGCCGTCGCCCTTGATGATGTACATATGCGGCGTAACCTGCGCGCCATAGGCACGACCGATCTCGCCCTTCGGATCCAACAGCACTGCTGAGGGAGATGCGGACCTCTCCGCGGTCAGCTTGTTGGCCTGCTCGGGCGTCACGTAGCCCTGCTCGCCTCGAGCGGATGAGATGACTGTTAGCCAGACGATGCCCTGCCCCGTCCACTTCTTCTGCAGGGTCTGCATGTTGTTGCCCGTGTAGTGCTTGCGCACGAACGGACAATCGTGGTTGGTCCACTCCAGCACGACAGTCTTTCCTTTAAAATCGGAAAGAGACACCGTCTTGCCGTTGCTGTCGGTTGCCGTAAAGGCGGGCGCGGGCGCGCCGACGCGAATCGGTTGACGATCGGTTGCCGAGCCGGTCTGGATGCCAGCGAGCGAGCCGACGAGTGCCGCGGCGCCAAGCGCAAATCCGCTCAGGACCGCACGTCGTTGAACAAACGTCATAAAGCCTTCTCCGTGCTGGTGCCAAAATCGCCCGCACCCCGTTGAGGCGAAGGAGCTGTGATCCTGTCCAGGTATTCGAGAACGATCCCTGGAGTGAGGATCTGCGGCAGGACAACGGGTTCGCTGCCCGAGCCATAGAGCAGATAAAGGGGAACGCCGCTGCGTCCATGACGTTCGAGGACACGCGTGATTTCCGGGTTCTGGCTGGTCCAATCGCCCTTCAGATAGGTGACGCCTTTCTGCGCAAGCGCCGCCTTCACGGCCTCCGCCGACAGCGCTGTGCGCTCGTTGACAAGACAGGTGATGCACCAGGCCGCCGTCAGATTTACGAGGACGGGACGATTTTCGGCACGCAGTGCATCAAGACGCTTCTGGGTGAACGGCTCGAAGGTGCCAGCGGCAACCTTGGTTGCTGTCGCTGATCCGCCAACGCGGGCTTCACCGAGCGTTACCAGGCCGCCCACTGTCGCGAGCAGTGCCGCACACGCTGCACTGGCCGCAACGCGACCGGCGGCGGGCCGCGTCGCTGTTACAGCGATGTTGTAAGCCCAAGCTGCGAACCCGACGAGCACCAAGCCGATCAGCGCCACCAAAAGGCCGGAGGGATCGACCTGCTGACTGAGCACCCACATGAGCCAGGCCGCCGTAGCGTAAAGCGGGAAGGCCAGGACCTGCTTCAGCGTCTCCATCCACGGGCCCGGGCGGGGCAGCCAGCCGACCGCCGTCGGCACAAAGGTGAGGAAGAGGAACGGAAGCGCAAGGCCGAGGCCCAGGGCGAGGATTACGACGAGGCCCGTCGTGGCCGGCTGGGTGAGCGCGAAGCCGACGGCGGCTCCCATAAATGGCGCGGTGCACGGCGTTGCGACGACGGCAGCCAGGACGCCAGCGAGCAGCGAGCCCTCCAGCCCACCTCTTTGCGAAAGACCATTTCCGGCGCCGGCGAGCGACGCGCCCACGAAGAATACGCCCGACAAGCTCAGTCCCAAGGCGAACATGACATAGGCGAGGATCGCCACGACGACAGGGGACTGGAGCTGGAAGCCCCAACCGACCTGGACGCCGGCCGCGCGCACGGCAAGCAGCGCCGCCGCAAGCGCAACGAACGAGGCGAGCACGCCAGTAGTGTAGACTATGCCGTGCAGCCTTACCCGCGCGGGCGGCTCGCCTGCGTGCTGCATCAATCCCAAGACCTTGAGTGACAGCACAGGGAAGACGCACGGCATCAGATTGAGCACGATGCCGCCGAGCAACGCGAAGAATGCAGCCTGTAAGATCGCGGCGAGCGACGCGGTCGCCGTAGCTGACGCCGCCGAGCCTGCGACTTGCGGCGGGCTCAGCGCGAATGCCTGACGTGCGGTCGTGCTGCCGATCGCCTCCTCGATCACGAGAACGCCGCCTAGATCGGGCGTCTCGCCGGGATCAAGCGCGCCGCGCTTGAGTCTGAGCGTCAGTCCTTGCGGCGTGATGGTAAGCTGCTGCGGTGCGGCATGCTCGATCAGCATGCCTGAGTGCGGGAAATAGAACACGGACCGAATGGTATCGGCCTTCAGGCCAGGAGCGTCGACGGCAAGGATGAGCTCGTCCTCGCCGAGGCTCGCGCGTGCTGGCCAAGGCGAGGGCCGCGGCACCGCGGCGTGAGCCGCATCGAACACCGGCTGTATCGCAGACGGCGGCCCGCCGGCGGAGCCAGCCTGCACTGGCAACGACAGAGACAACTTCGCGTCGCCCGGAATGCACTCCTTCTCGCAAACGAGCCAGGAGACCGCGGCCTCGAGCGTGTCCGATGTCCTGGCGCCCAGATCGCGAGGCGGTGTGATCTGGGCGAGAAGCGTCGTTTCGCCGTCGTAGCCGAAGTTGACGAGATGACTGACGGGAATGCGCGTCGGTGTCGGCCAGACGATGGGACCGGCGGTATAGCCTTCAGGCAACGTCCACTTCACGTCCGTGGCCATCCCTGAATCACCGGGATTGCGCCAATAGGTGTGCCAGTGCTCCTTCATACGCAGGCGAATGCCGACCCAGAACGGCTCTCCCGCGCGGATCGTGCTCGTCTCGGCGAGGAGGTCGGCTTTGACCAGAGGGGGTTGCGCGGCCGTGGCGGAGTCTATCGCCCACACGCTCGCCCAGGCCGCGAGCAAAAGGCTCAGGCAGATGGAGCGGGCTGATAAGCGAGCCATGCGTACCTGGAAGTCCTGCGTTGGTCGCCCAGACGGCGGCCGCGGGGCACGCGGCAAACCATTCAGACACTTAACCTTTCGCGGCGCACCGGAGCAAGACAAGGACGCTCACAGACGCGTGACCAAGTAAGGCGCGATACGGCGTGCGGTGGCGACGCCGCTGGCTGTCATCACCTACCCACACGGTTTTGAACCAACTTGCGGTTGCGAAAATTGTTGCTCGCCTTCTTGCCATGCTTGCGCTCGCGCGCTTAGAGATGTGCGGCTAAAAAACCGCGGCTTGGCCGGTTATGGCCGCGTTTCCAGCTCGCTTCTGAGGAGCCCGCCATGTCGAGCACGCTCGATCCCCTGGTGCTTGATCTCGTCGAATGGGTGGCGAAAGAGCCGCGCGCCTATGCCGACGTGCTCGATGCGTGGCGCACCTCGTGTCCGCGGTTGACCGTTTGGGAGGACGCGGTGGACCGGGGCTACGTCGAGTGCAAGCCGGCCGGCGAGCGCGGTGTGCTCGTCGCGGTCACAAGTCGCGGCGAGGATTTCCTCAAGGCTCGCGGGCGAGCCTAGCGGAGCCCGTCCCGTCGAAGCCGGCGAGAGGAGTGACGCGGCTGCGCTGCCTGCGCAGCCTTGCAAGGGCCCCTCTTGTTGATAGCGCAACCGCTTCTATCTCTTCTTTAAGTGTATCAGGAAGAGGTTAGACCGTGAGCGGCGTAGCTCTGGTGGTCGGAGCCAGCGGCATTGTGGGCAGCAATCTCGCCCGGCATCTCGGCGATCGAGGTTGGGAGGTCCACGGGCTTGCGCGTCGGCCACCGGCCGATATCGACGGTTTGTTGCCGGTGGCGGCGGACCTGTTGGACCCCAATTCGCTTCGCTCAGCGTTGCGTGGATTGCGGCCGACGCATGTTTTCCTCGGCACATGGCTTCGTCAGAGCACCGAGGCGGAAAACATCAAGGTCAACGGCGCCATGGTGCGCAACGTGCTGGAGGCGCTATCGCCTTCCGGCTCGGTCGAGCACGTCGCGCTCGTGACGGGGCTCAAGCATTACCTCGGTCCGTTCGAGGCATACGGAAAAGGCAAGCTGCCGCCGACGCCGTTTCGAGAGGAGCAGCCGCGGCTCGATGTCGCCAACTTCTATTATGCGCAGGAGGACGAGCTCTTCGCTGCTGCGGAGCGCGATGGTTTTGGCTGGAGCGTTCACAGAGCGCACACGATGATCGGCTATGCCGTTGGCAACGCTATGAACATGGGCGTGACGCTTGCGGTTTATGCCGCGATCTGCCGCGAAACAGGCCGTCCGTTTGTATTTCCCGGCTCCGCTGTTCAGTGGAACAGCCTCACCGACATGACGGATGCGCGACTCTTGGCGCGTCATTTGGAATGGGCGGCCACGAAGAAGGCGGCACGCAATCAGGCGTTCAACGTTGTAAACGGCGACGTGTTTCGCTGGAGCCGGATGTGGACGCGCCTCGCCGATTGGTTTGGATTGGAGCCCGCGCCATTCACGGGCGAAGGCATTCCACTCGAGCGTCAACTGGCTGATGCAGGTCTGATCTGGGCCGACATTGCTGGCAAGCACAATTTGAAGGAAGCGGACCTGTCGATGCTTGCCTCGGCCTGGCACACCGATGCCGACCTTGGCCGTCCGATCGAGGTTGTGACCGACATGACGAAGAGCCGCAAGCTCGGCTTCCTCGATTATCAGGCGAGCGATGACAGCTTCTTCGATCTGTTTGCTCAGCTGCGTGAGACGCGGATCATTCCCTGAGCTCTTCCGTTTGGAGCCATCCCTCGCAAACCTCAGTTCCCGAATGGGGTCGTCAGCTCCGTCTCGTTCGTGTCCACAACGAACACCGCGAGCAGTTTGGCCGGCCTCGTCTTGCTGGCATTGGCGCTGACACCGTGGCGGTCGCCGGGCAGCTCGGAGAAGCGCTGTCCGGCCTTGTAGGTCGTCACTGGACCGTCGTTGACCTGACTGCGGATCGCCCCCTCGAGCACGGTCGCGTAGATGAAGGCGGATTTGGCATGCGTGTGGCCAGCCGAGTAACCGCCCGGGCCGTATTCGACGAGCACGCCCTTGATGCTCTTGCCGGGGACGTTCGGTAGCTCGTGCTGGTAGACGAGGGTCACCTTGGCGTTCTTCTCCTTCGGCGCATCCGCGAGGGCGCTGCCGAACGGCAGGATGGCGACAAGCAGCGAATAGACGAAGCGTTTCATGGAGCCCCTATTCTTCGGTTGGCGGATGCGGGATCAGGCTCCTGCCTGTGAGCGGCGAAGCCATTCGTCGAAACCGATGCGGCCGAGGCGTGCCTCGCCCAACGGCACAAGCGAGCGCTCTTCGACCCGGCCACCAAAGTATCGGGCCTCAGGGTCGCTCATGACCTTACGCGGGTCGCCGACCGCCTTCAGGTATCGGGCGACGATTTCGTTGAACGGCGCTCGTTCCGGGCCGGCGATCTCGACGATGCCGTTTCGCGGCGCAGCGAGCGCCACATCGGCAACGATGGCAGCAACATCGTCCGCCGCAATGGGCTGGAACAGGATGGGCGGGAGCCTGACCTTGTTTCCATCCGCGCTTGAATCGGCGATGCCGCGGAGGAATTCCAGGAACTGGGTCGAGCGAACGATGGTGTATGGGATGCAGGAGGCCTCGATCAGTTTCTCCTGGGCGACCTTGGCGCGGAAATAGTCATTTTCTGTCCGGTCGATTGCGACGATTGAGAGTGCGACATGGTGCCGGACGCTCGCGGCAGCCTCCGCCGCGAGAAGGTTGCGGCCGGAGGTCTCGAAGAATTTCATCACCGCCTTGTCTTCAAACGAGGGCGAATTGGCCAGGTCGATCACCACCTGCGCGCCGGCCATGGCCTCCTTGAGTCCCTCGCCGGTGATGCTGTTGATACCGCTTTTGGGCGAGGCGGCGACGACCTCGTGGCCGCCCTGGCGCAGAATGGCGACGGTCTTCGAGCCGATCAGGCCCGTGCCGCCGATGACGACGATCTTCATGGTTGACCCTCCCTTCTCGATGGCTGGACACCCTTAAATGGGTTCGAATGCAGTGAGGAAGATGTCTGCGCCGCAACGCGCGCGCATAATGCAGACTCGCCAGGACACAAACATCGACGCGTCCCCGTTGAACGCGCCGCTGTCATGCCGCTTACGACGTTGAACACGTCAAACGCAGCACAAACGCGGATGTCGCGTATTTGTTTCACCCGCTACGCTGGCGGGAGCTAATGACGAGGCAAAAGGGCTAACTCGTACGATCCCATCCATGAGCCGAGCCCTCCGGACGGGACGCCTGTTGCTCGAAATTATAATCCCACTCATGTCACACGTATGCTGGTCCGCCAATAAGCCACTACCCCTCTTAAACTTTTTCTCTCCCTCCGGAGCATCTCACACGCCCACGCCCGCTCAGCTATCTGAGATGCAGAAGGCCAGCTGCAGTAGCATTTCGGGAGCCGATTTCGGCTGTTTGCACACTACCGCGCGCATGGCTTTTTCGGCTCGAAAGCGCTGCGGCGCGCTCCCTCGCTGCGCTTCTCGAATCGCTCGTATCCCTTAGAACGCGTTAGGGCGCGCATCCGGGCGGGTTAGAGCTCCGTATACCTCGAAGGCGTTGCGCTCGACCCAATTGTGGCGCAGCAGACCATCCGGGCCAACTTCCCAGACGGCGGTTCCAGTCATCTCGAAGGGCACACCATTCGGCTCGGTGCCCATCAGTCCGTTGTTGCGCCCTGTCACGCGCCACCGCGACGCAACGCGGCTGCCGTCGTGGTTCTGGAAGGTCTCGACGATGTGGAATTGAAAGTCATGAACCTTGGCCAGGAAGTCTTTGACCCAGGCTTTGAACGGCTCCCGACCGACAATGTCTCTGCCTCCCGAGGTGATGACGAAATCCTCATGAACCAGACGGTCAATCGCGTCCGGGTTTTGCGGCTGTTGCCATACCTCGCGCCAGAAATTCTCGACAATGGCAACGCTGTCCAATTTCATCATGCTGGCTGCTCCTACAATTCGTGACTTTCGATGTGAGGAACCATCGCCAACATATTCATGCTGTGAAGCCGCCGTCGACGGAGATCGAATGGCCAGTCATGAAGTGTGACTGGCCGATGGCACGGCTTCGACGCCCTTTTCCTGCAGCTCCCGGGCGAGAGCCTGGCCAGCATCTTCTCGGCGTCCAGAAATCATAAGCCTTGCGCCCGCTTCGGCGAACGCGAAGGCCGTCGCGCGCCCAATGCCGGTGAGCGCGCCGGTAATCAGGACCGACGGTGAAGTCATGGTGCTTCCTTGTGTAAGGTGGCGGACAGATCAGATGGCCGTTCGGCCGATCCATCCACCGCCGTCGAGGAAGGTGCGATTGGCGGCCATCTGAAGCTCCTGAGCTCGCGGCGACGAGCGTCAGTTCGGCCAGGCCGAACCGAGAATGATCGAGCAGAAGTTCTGGCGGACGTAGTTCATGTCCTTGAGCGCCAGCACATCGGCCTTGACGTTGCCGAAGGTCGTCGCCGGCTTCTTCTTGATGCCATTTGCGAAATGATCGATGACGTTTTCCTTGAAGTTCGCCTCGCGCGGATGATGCGCGCACACATGCTCCCGCTGCTCGTGGGTGAAGTCGTGATAGGCGATGCCGAGCACGTCCATCTCCACGCCGGCGGTCACCAGCGCGATCGTCGGGCGCATGTGCTCGGGAATGCCGGGCGTCGTGTGCAGCGCAATCGCGGTCCAAACGTCTTCGATGTCGCGTTCGGAGACACCGTAGCTCTTCATGAAGTCACGCGCGGCGTTGGCGCCGTCGACCTCGAAGCGCAGGTCGGGGCTCGAATATTTCTCGGTCAGCCCCATGTCGTGGAACATGGCGCCGAGATAGAGAAGCTCTGGATCGTATTTCAGCCCGCGGCGCTCGCCGGTGAGCGCGCCCCAGAAGAAGACGCGGCGGCTGTGGTTGTAGAGCAGGTCGTCCTCGGTGTCGCGGACGAGCTGGGTGGCGGCGCGGGCGATGGCGCTGTCCGGCACGCGGATGCCGGCAATGATCTCGGACATGGATGGTTTCCTTCGTTGGGTCAGCCTGTGGGGTGGCGTAAATCACGGCGCGATGGTTACGGATCGTGGAAAGCGGGCCCGTCGATGCTATTCGGCGGCGACCTGCGTCGGCGTAAGTCCCAGCGCCTTCGCTACGCCCGCGCCATAGGCCGGGTCCGCTTTTGTGCAGTTGGCGATGTGGCGCTCCTTGACCTCGATGCGCGCGTTGCCCATGGCGCGCGCCGTATTCTCGAAAAGGACCTGCTGTTGCGCCGGCGTCATCTTGCGGAAGAGGTTGCCGGGCTGTTCGTAGTGATCGTCATCGATGCGATGATCCCAATGCGCCGCCGCACCCGACCATTCGAGCGGCGGCTCGGCGAGCCGCGGGTCATGGTCGATCCACACGCCTTTGCTGTTGGGCCAGTAGTTCGGAGTTCCGCCGAGATTGCCGTCGGTGCGCATTGCACCGTCGCGGCGATAGCTGTGGACTGAGCACTTCGGCGCGTTCACCGGGATGTGGTTGAAGTTCACCCCCAGCCGATAGCGCTGCGTGTCGCCATAGGAGAACAGGCGCGCCTGCAGCATCTTGTCGGGGGAAAAGCCGATGCCCGGTACGACATTGGCCGGCGAGAAGGCGGCCTGTTCGACCTCGGCGAAGTAGTTGTCAGGCCACCGCTTGAGCTCCATCACGCCGACCTCGATCAGCGGATAGTCTGCCTTCGGCCACACCTTGGTGAGGTCGAACGGATTGTGCTTGTGAGCCTTGGCCTGCTCGTCCGTCATAACCTGGATAAATAGCGTCCAGCGCGGGAAGTCGCCGCTCTCGATGGCATTGAGCAGATCCCTTCCATGGGTCTCGCGATCGTTTGAGACGAGCGCGGCTGCCTCCTCGTCAGTGAGGTTCTCGATGCCCTGCTGGGTGCGGAAGTGAAACTTGACCCACACGCGCTCGTTGGCCGCGTTAATCATCGAGAAGGTGTGGCTGCCGAAGCCGTGCATGTGGCGGAAGCTCTTCGGGATGCCGCGGTCGGACATGACAATGGTCACTTGGTGCAGTGCCTCGGGCAGCAGCGACCAGAAATCCCAGTTGTTGTCGGCCGAGCGCAGGCCGGTGCGTGGGTCGCGCTTGATCGCGTGGTTGAGATCGAGAAAGCGCAGCGGATCGCGGAAGAAGAAGACCGGCGTGTTATTGCCGACCATGTCCCAATTGCCTTCTTCGGTATAGAACTTGAGCGTGAACCCGCGGATGTCGCGCTCGGCGTCGGCGGCCCCGCGCTCGCCGGCGACGGTCGAGAAGCGCGCGAACATCAGCGTTCTCTTGCCGACCTGCGAGAAGATCTTCGCCTTGGTGTAGCGGGTGATGTCGTGCGTGACCGTAAAGGTGCCGTAGGCGCCCCATCCTTTCGTGTGCATGCGCCGCTCGGGGATCACCTCGCGGTCGAAATGCGCCATCTTCTCGATGAGCCAGATGTCCTGCAGCAGCGCCGGGCCGCGCGGACCTGCAGTCATGATGTTGAGATTGTCGGCAACCGGTGCGCCAGTTGCGTGTGTCATGGGTGGACGGGGATCACTCATGGTGTGCTTCCTGTTTTCACAATGGGATGGAGCGGATGTCAGAAATTGAGATCGGTAAGTCTGGGGTGGCCGTCGGGCCGGCGGCCGAGCGGCCAGCGGAATTTGCGATCCGGCTCGGCGATCGGGTGCTCGTTGATGCTGGCGATGCGGCGACGCATCAGTCCGTCGCGTCGAATTCCCAGCTCTCATTGCCGTAAGCGCGGAACCAGGTGCCGCTGTCATCGTGAAATTCGTAGGCGAAGCGAACGGCGATGCGGTTGCCCGCGAAGGCCCAAAGCTCCTTGATCAACCGGTAGTCCAGCTCCCGGTCCATTTGCGTGTGAGAAAGGCTCGATCTCGGAGCGGCCGGTGATGAACTCGGCGCGGTTGCGCCACTGGCTGTCGGGCGCGACCTTGGCCGGGTCACGGCTGTTCCAGGCGTCTTCGGCGAGGCGGACTTTCTCGATCGCGCTGGCCTCGGTGAATGGGGGCAGCGGAGGGCGCATGGATCGTTTCTCCACAGCGAGTGACCGGACGGACTTGTCCGTATTTCGCAATGGAGCTCTGGCGCGGACAACGAACGCGATCCTGCGGATCAGGACAGCGATACGTCGTTTTCTGACAAAGGCCCTTGGGAGCCTTCGCAACAGCAGAAGACAGCAGTTTCGTCGTCAGATAGCTCGCGATCTATTCCGGTTCAGCCCGTCGGAAGCTGGCGCGATATTGGACAGGGGTGACGCCGAGACGCGTGCTGAAGACGATCCGCATCCTGTCGGCCGAACCGAAACCGCAGTCGAAAGCGACGGCCTTCAGCGGCCGGTCGCTTCCTTCCAGCATCATGCGCGCCGCATCAACGCGGGCGCGCTCGATGAATTCGTGCGGTGTGACGCCGGTCGCTTGCACGAAATGTCGCGACAGATTCCGGGGGCTCATGCCGACGACTGCGGCAAGCGTCTCCAGGGTATGGCGATCCCCGATGTTGGCCATGACATGGTCCTGGATGCGTGCGATCGGCGATTCCGGATCGGCAGGTGCTGTGAGATAGGGACTGAACTGCGACTGTCCGCCCTGGCGCTGAGCAACCACGACCAGCCGCTTGGCGACCTTGAGCGCCGTTTCCGCGCCGTGCCGCTGCCCGACGAGCGCTAAGCCCAGATCTATCCCCGCCGTCACGCCGGCCGCGGTGATCAGCCGTCCATCGCGGACATAGATCAAATCGGGTTCGACCTTTGCTTTTGGGAACCTGGCCGCCAGCGCCTGTGCATCTTGCCAATGGGTTGTGATACGCCGATCGTCCAGGAGACCGGCATAGCCAAGCACAAATGCCCCGGTGCAGATCGATCCATAAACGCTCGAGCGCCACGGCAACTCTTTGACCCACTCAAGCACGCACGGTTCGGGCTCCGCTTCCGGTGGCGTCGGAGCGCCGGCCACCAGAATGATATCGAAGCCGCCCGCCGCCTCCTCGAAGGTCAGGTCGGCCACCATTCGTATGCCGTTCGACGCGCGCAGCGGATTGCGGTGAGCGGCAACCAATACTGTTTCATAGCGGTCGGCACTGCCGAGAAACGTGTTCGCCTCGCTGAAAACGTCCATCGGACCGGCCACGTCCAGGGCCTGGACTCCCTCGTAGACGACGATCGCGACAGCTTGCGTCGGCATCCGCAACGTCCCTTCCAGTCTACGCCTGTACTATGCGAGCCAGCCCTTCATTTCTGGCCGGCCCGCCTGAAGGCCCCTTCGCGTCATCGACCTCGCACCATCGCCGATATCTCCAGCCTTGCCGGCGGGTCGCTACCACTACGAATTGAACGTTCCCTGAGGTTTTACCAAGATCTGGGCTGATCCTGGAATAGAGCATGCGGGCGCTTTAGGCGTTACGGGCAAACTCATTTCGTCGGCCGGACAAACCCATAAACCGACGATTTGCCCGGTACCAACGACGAAGGCGCAACGGGCGATTGTCAGGAAACGACGTATCGCTGTCCTGATCCGCAGGATCGCGTTCGTTGTTCGCGCCAGAACTCCAATGCGAAATACGGACAAGCCCATCCGGTCACTCGCTCTGGAGAAACGACCCATGCGCCCTCCTCCGCTGCCACCATTCACCGAAACGAGCGCGATCGAGAAAGTCCGCCTCGCCGAAGATGCCTGGAACAGCCGTGACCCGGCCAAAGTCGCGCCCGCGTACACGCCCGACAGCCAATGGCGCAACCGTGCCGAGTTCATCAACGGCCGCGCGGAGATCGAGGCCTTTCTCACGCACAAATGGACGCGGGAGCAAAATTACCGGCTGATCAAAGCGCTTTGGGCCTTCACGGGGAACCGCGTTGCCGTGCGCTTCGCCTACGAGTTCCATGACGACAACGGCACTTGGTTCCGCGTCTACGGCAACGAGAGCTGGGAATTCGACGCGACGGACTGATGCGTCGCCGCATCGCCAGCATCAACGAGCAGCCAATCGCCGGATCCGCGCGTTAATTCCATTGATCGCCAGGTCGCAGACCCGACGATCATCTCGGGCTTTGCGATCTCGGCTTCTGACATCGCGCCCGAGGGCCGTTCCGTCCCACCCGCTGGACACACAGAAGGCGAATCATGAGCGTCTCCCAACCACCCACGACAAACCCCGCCAGCGCACTGGTCACGGACGCTAATCAGGTGGGAACTCATCACACAATGATGGCCTGGCGCGTGCATGAGTTTGGGCCGCCAGAGGTCATGAGGTTGGAGCGGGTCCCTCGGCCCAAGCCTGGCCCTGGCGAGGTCCTGGTCAAAGTGGAAGGCGCTGGGGTCGGTCCATGGGATGGCTGGATTAGGGCCGGAAAGAGCGCTTTGCCACAACCGCTCCCCCTCACTCTGGGCTCGGATCTGTCTGGTGAAATCGTCGCCATAGGGCCAGGGGTTTCCGAGTTGCGGGTGGGAGATCAGGTTTATGGTGTTACGAATTCCGAGTTTATCGGGGCGTATGCGGAGTATGCCTTGGCTTCTGCGGCGATGGTCTCAAACAAGCCGAGCTCGCTAACCTACGTTGAAGCTGCGTCTCTTCCTGTCGTTTCCGTGACGGCATGGCAGGCGTTGTTTGATCAAGCCCAACTCAAGGCAGGTCAAACAGTGGTTATTCACGGGGCGGCCGGAAACGTTGGATCCTATGCCGTACAGCTGGCCCGTCGCGTGGGCGTGCAAACGATCACGACCGTGGCCACGGACGATATTTCCTTCGTGCGCAACCTCGGCGCAAACACGGTGATTGACTACCGGACCCAGCGCTTTGAGGAACAAGTTCGGGACGTGGACGCTGTCATTGATCTAGTCGGCGGCGAAACACAAAACCGCTCGTTTCAGGTTCTTCGTCGAGGCGGCAAGCTGATTTCAGCGGTGTCCCGTCCGGATCAGCATCTTGCAAAAAGCCACGGCGTTGAAGCCGCATTCTTTCTGGTCAGCGTCACAAGCCAGTATCTGACGGAGATCGCTCGCCTTGTCGATAGCGGGGAACTAAGAGCGAACGTGGGGGCAGTCCTTCCCCTCGCGGATGCGCGCGAGGCCCACCTCATGCTGGAGCGCGTGCGGCCTCGGCCAAAAGGAAAGATCGTGCTTGCCGTCGGAGCGAGTTGATCAATCAGGCCTCCTCGTTGCGATCGCGATCCTGGATGCGCGCCACCAAGCCCCCCAGTTGCTCTCGAAAGGACGCAACAATGACCACGCCAAATCCCGACCACGCCCTCGTCATTCCCGATTCCTTGCTCGCGAAAGAGGCTACGGAGATCCTGCGTGAGCATTCGACTGAGCTGCTCTTCAATCACTCGATCCGCGTCTACCTGTTTGCGGCTGAGCAGGGTCGTCAGAGGAAACTGCGCTTCGACCCCGAACTTCTGTACGTGGCCGCCGCGTTTCACGATCTCGGCCTGATCAAGAAGTTCTCGAGCCCGAACGAACGCTTCGAGGTCGACGGCGCAAATGCCGCCCGACAGTTCCTCAGCACCCACAACATTGCTGAAGAACAGGTGCAGGCTGTCTGGGAAGCAATCGCGCTGCACACCACCCCCGGCATCCCGAAGTATATGCGCCCCGAAGTGGCGCTCCTCAATACAGGTGTTCTTCTCGATGTGCTGGGGGTGGGGTTCGATCAATTCCCTGCGGAGCTGCGCGAGGAAATCGTCGCCAAATACCCCCGCACAAACTTCAAAAAAAGGTTCATTGAGGAGTACTTCGCCGGCTTTGCGCACAAGCCCGCGACCACCTACGGCACCGTCAACGCCGGCGTCTGTGAACGTTTCATGCCAGGGTATCAGAGCCCCAACGCCTGCGACTTGATTGCTGCATCTCCCTTCCCGGATTCCGCAATCCCAAGCTGATGACAGAAATCCGAACTACGGGGCCGTCAAAAAATTGACGCTCATCCTGTTCGACGTGCCGGGCTCCTGGACGGGAGAAGCCTGCGCCTTGCCGTACGCACTCAGAGGAACCGCCTTGAGGTCGTTCTGGACTTGTGTCCGGCCTCCTCCATTGCCGGTCGTCCGCAACGAACGAGGGCGAATGATCAACGAGCTATCCTCTAACCCTCTATTTTCCCACGCTATTCCCCTCCAGAGCCCTCCAGAGCATCCCGCTTCCCTCACTCCCACTCAATCGTCTTCTGCCCCACGTGCTCTCGATTTATCGAGACAATCTTGTTGTTGCAGCGGCAAGTACCGTCGAGAGTACGGTCACGTCGTTCTGCTTGGGGGCGATGGTCCGCGATAGGTGACGAAAGCACAATCAAGCTGAATCCTGCGACATCTACTGGCCGCGTCCCAGCGCCAAGTCACGGAGCGGCCGGACCCACGCCTATGATTTGGGAAGTTCGGGTTGTGGAAACAGAAATTCGATTGCGTCACCTGTGGCAACCTGTCCCTGGGAATAGACGAATGCCACCAACCCTCTCCGTCCTAGAGCGTGGGTTACGAATGAAGACGTTTGTTCGGGTGTCGCGCGCGCATGTTCGCGGATGAGGTTCGCTGTTGTTTTGCAAGGTGAGTTCAGATCGGAGACGTAGAGGCTGGCACCCGATGGAAAGCGGATGATGGTGCCGCGGGGGAGTTGCGTGATGGGCCCGGCTCCTTCGATGGCGATGTTCGCAGCCAGCCATGCCGGATCCAATCGTGCGATGTCCATGCGCGTTGCGATCGTTGCCAGCTCTTCGGTGCTAACCAGGCTTACCTGCCGCAGATTTGCAAGCATCGTCCCGCGTTTGAACGCGGGGTCGCGCGGGCCGGCCGCTCGGGTGGCGCCGCTATGCACATCCGCAACAATGCCTGTGAAAGTCAGCATGAACGAGTCGACACTCCCGCCGGGGGCTCTCTTAACCGACCCCACGTGAAGGCTCGCCACCCAGCCTTTCGTTTGACGCTTCACCACCGGCATCCGGCGAGCCTACTGACCCAGAGCCGCATTGCTATCGATTTCAATGACGATAGTGTCGCGGAGCGCCCCGAAACCCGGAACACCGCATGTCCCTCTATCCTAAGCTCAGCAGCAGCGTTACCCATAGCGGCGTTCGACGCTGCGGTCTGAGCAGACGTTATCGTTGGCAGTGTCAGGTCGGCGCTCGCGGCGGACCACCTGGCGTGCGTCCAACCGACGTCAACCGCATTTGGCACACGTTCTGAGGTTCCGCCCTAGACGGCAGCATGGACACGAAACGTAGCGCGGTTCCTGGCGTTGTGCGTCCGTCGCCCCAAGTACTCGAAAGTTGCAGCATGCGCCGCAGCACAACATCGCCAACGGTCGCTACCAAGACAAGGGCTCAGAACGCCGGTGCAGAGTTCAAGTCGCTTAAGGCTCTGAATAAGGCTATTTCGGCATCGCACCCATGGGTCAAAGGCAGCGGGCGTGCTGTTTTGGGCGAGGGACCAATCGCAGCACGTTTAGCTTTCGTGGGCGAGCAGCCTGGCGACCAGGAAGACGTACAGGGGCACCCCTTTGTCGGTCAGGCAGGGAAACTTTTTGATCGAGCCCTTGTAGAAGCCGGTCTCGATCGGCGAAGCATCTATGTCACCAATGCCGTCAAGCACTTCAAGTTCGAGCACCGAGGCAAACGTCGGATTCACCAAAGACCGACGGCAGGCGAGGTCAAACACTACCGGTGGTGGCTTGATCAGGAGTTGAAGCTGGTAAACCCTCGACTGGTGGTGGCGTTGGGGGCGACAGCGGTCCTTGCGCTTGTCGGGGAACGCCTTCCCATCGCGAAATTTCGTGGCACAGCGGATTTCAAAGGCCGTGCGGGTTACATCACGGTCCACCCATCCTATCTGCTACGCTTCCCAGACAGGAGCGGAAGAGAGAGGCAGTACCGGGAGTTTGTCCGCGACCTGCGGAGCATCCACAAGCTTGCTGGGCGTGCGCGCCGCCAGAGAACTGCACGCTAAAATCGTTCAGCCAGAAATATCGTGTACTGCAAATGCCATAAAAATCCTGACTGTGAACGCCCGCTGTCATCGGCTCTGTTTAATGACACTTAGGCGTCCATCGCCCTCGAGCTTGGCAAGCTTGACCTCGTCATATCTCAGGACGTCCTTCTCCCGCAGTTGCGAGCGCAGTTCCTCCTCGGTCAAAAGCTCCTTGCGAAGATTCGCCGCGTTCAGGCGCCCGTTCTCGATGAGTGTCAGTGACGGCGCGGCCAGTATCGGACGCAAGGCGGGATAACGATATTGCAGCCAGTCAATGAGGTACTCCCATCCAAGGATCGTCAAAACAAGGAGCAGCCCCTCTGTCACGGAATTGTACTCCTTGCCAAGACCGTTCTGAGCCGCGTCGGCAATAAGCACGATGACCAAAAGATCAGCCGGTCCGAAATTACCTGCTTGGCGGCGGCTCATGAACCGGATTACGGCAAACAAACCCAGGTACATGATCGATCCCCGCAGGACGATTTCGGGAATTCCAAGCGTTGGCGAAAACACCGCGTTCCAGTCGATTGACATGAGAGTCTCCTGTCGTGGTCGTACCACCGTCCGCGAATTTTGCGATTGTGAGTGGACTTGCTGCCGCACCGCGCAACCATGAGAGTGGCGACGCGATGAGCGTAGCCACCTTCACAAACGCGCAGGTCGATAGGTGCGCCGCATGACTGAAAAAGCGCGGTCGGATGCCGTGTAGTTCCACCCGCTCAAAACAGGCCAAGAGCTGCTGCAGCATGAGCTGAACCGTCCCTCAGCTTCACGGCCTAGCGTGCCTTGCGCAGCCGCCGCTGGCCGATTTCGCGCTCGACATGGGCAAGGTCATCGTCGACCAAGGGCGCAAATTTGTCGCGAAGACGAGTGAACTCCCGCTGCACGTTCTGCAGCTCCTCGTCCGACATGTGGTCTGAGTTGATGAAGGCCGTCCGCGCGCCCTCAACGCCGCGCAAGAGCTCATCCAGCTTGAGCGCTACAATGCGGCTTTCCCGGTTCTGGGTGTTTTGGATCAGGAACACCATCAGGAAGGTGACGATGGTGGTGCCGATATTGATCAAAGCTGCCACGTGTCCGAATAGCCAAAGAGCGGCCCTGTCGCGCCCCACACGAGTACGACCGTAATCGCCAGCAAGAAAGCCCAATAGCTGCCCACGGCATGAGCCGCATACTCGGCGAATGTGCGAAACCGTTCACTCATCGATACCTCCACCGTCCTGTCAGATGGGAACCTGATGTTTCACGCTGCGTTCCGGCTCAGCCGAGACGCGCCCGAAACTCCAAGGAGGAGAAGAACGCCAACCCACTGTTTCAGCAAGAGTGCCCCGGCGGCAGATGCATGGTGTTGAGTGGTGGCAACGAAAAAGATCGCATGGAGCGCGGCGTTGCTGAGAGGCAGGAAAGCCGCGGTCGAAAGCAACGTGAGTGATGGCTCGATGTGTCGTCAAAAAGTGGAATCGTTGGGGCGCTTGTTGCTCAAGGGAGCCGCGGCAGGCCTAGTTGCCACGGCGCCGATGACATTATTGATGGTTGCATGGCATCGGCGTCTTCCCTTCACGCAGCGCTATCCATTGCCGCCAAGTCTGATCGCCAAGCGGCTTGCTTATGGCACGCAAATTCCCGACGGGCTGATGCCTCGCCCCAACCCATGGGCGATGTTGGCTGCTCATTCCGCCTTCGGTGCCGCCACAGGTGCTCTTTTCGGTGCGACCCACATTCAACTACAGCGGCAACATCCGGTGGCTACTGGCATCGGCTATGGTCTTTTCGTCTGGGCGGCCAGCTATCTTGGTTGGGTACCGCTCGGGCGCTTTATGCTTCCAGCGACTCGGCAGCCGCCGGCGCGCAATGCAATGATGATTGCGGCCCACATTGTCTGGGGCGCGACGCTTGGGCTGGTCCTCGACACTTTATCAAAGGGGTCCGGCCAGCCTGGGCTCAATCGCAAACATCGTGCGGGAGGGCAATTCAGTGAGCTGTCCCGTCGTGAGGACCTGTAATGAGTTCAGCGACCGAGTACGACGCGATCATCATTGGCGGCGGGCCTGCGGGACTTAGCGCTGCGTTGGTGCTCGGGCGCTGTCGCAGGCGGGTCCTGGTCTATGACAGCGGAAGATATCGCAACCAGCGTTCGAGGGCGCTTCACTGCTTCCTGGGCCATGATGGTCGGCCTCCACAGGAGTTATTGGCGCTGGCCCGGTCGCAGCTTGCCGGCTACGACAATGTTGAGTTCGCGCGCGATAGCGTCGAGCGTGTCCGCGTGAGAAAGGAAGAATTCCAGATTGGTACATCGTCCGGCCAATCCGCCGATGGACGCAAGCTGATCATTGCCACCGGGGTGGAAGACGAGCTGCCCCGTGTGCCGGGGCTAGCCGAATTCTTCGGTGTCAGCGTTCATGTGTGCCCTTATTGCGACGGCTGGGAGCACCGCGACGCCGCCATCGCAGCATATGGACGAGGTGAGAAGGGCGCTTCGCTGGCGCGGCTGCTCACGCAATGGAGCAAGGACATCGCCTGGTGCACAGATGGTGAGGGCGTAGCGCCAGTTCAGAAGGCGACACTCGGCACGTTAGGCGTGAAGGTCGTGGAGCACCCAATTGTCCGGCTTGAAGGGAACGATGGAAGGCTGCATCGCTTGGTTTTCGCGAACGGATCAAGCCTCCCAAGACAGGGACTGTTCTTCAGCACCGGGCAGCACGTTCGTTCGCCGCTGTTGCAGACGCTTGGTTGCGCGTTTGATGAGAACGGCGGGGTGGTGTGCAGCCATGAGGGAGAAACCTCGGTTGAAGGTGTCTATGTGGCAGGTGATGTATCGAGGGATGTTCAGCTGGCTGTGATCGCTGCGGCCGAAGGTGCGCGCGCTGCGCTGGCAGTGAACAAGGCGCTTTTGCGGAGCGGATGACATAGGCAGCTGTCGGGCGTCCGCACCAGCGATCGTCGGATGATTGCCCCCCCGAATGTCATCGAAAACCGGACCGCATCCGGCTCCGGCGCGGCCCGGAGCCGGAAATATCGGTCGCTTCATGCAACAGGCTCAGGCATCCTCGCTGCCGACATCAGCGGCCGCGCAATCTGGTTGAGTAGCTGGTCCGCGTTCTCCTCCTCGGCCAACGAAAGTTGGAGGAGCTGCACCAGGTCCGGCATTTGCAGTTGCTGGGCGAGATTGCGGGCCGTGATGTAGCCGGCCATCTCATAGTGCTCGACTTTCTGGGCCGCCCCGATGAGAGCGAGGTCAGAACCGGCCGGCTCCATCTTCTTGCCTTCCTTCATGACCTCTTCGCCTTCTTCGAGCAGTCCCATCATACCCTTGCACGGCTTGGCCCGTGACGGGGCATCGAGCATCTTCAGCCCTTCGGTCAGGCGGTCCACCTGCGTCTCGGTCTCCGCCAGATGCTGATCGATGAGCGTCGAAAGCTGCTCCAACTTGGCAGCCTCGCGCATCTTGGGCAGTGCTTTGACCAATTGCTTCTCTGCGTGCAGCAGGTCCCGCATTTGGTCGATCAAAAGCTCCCGAATGACCTCCGGATCGGAAGCTGCGGATGCTTCGGACTGGATCTCGGTCGATCCATTCATGCTTCGCGCGTCCTGGAATGCCGGGGCATCGACCACTTGCCAGGACTCGCCCTCGTTCCAGGGACCCTTGGTGTCGATCTCACCCATGTCACCCTGGCCGGTGGAGTCGTTGAAGTACTGGTCCACCAGAGGTTTCGACGGGGCGATCTTGCCGACCGAGAAGCGAGGTTTGCCGAGACTGTCCAGGGCGGCGGCAAAAGCCTTCATGTGGGTGATTTCGCGGGTCATGAGGAACTGCAGGGCGTCCTTGGTACCGACGTCATCGCAGAAGTCGATCAGACGCTCGTAGACGATCTTGGCCCGTGCCTCGGCGGCGATGTTGCTGCGGAGGTCGACGTCGAGCTCGCCGGTGATTTTCAGGTAGTCGGCGGTCCAGGGATTGCCCATCGAGTTGAATAGGTTGATGCCGCCGCCACCGGCGATGGCGATAAGCGGATCGGCTTCCGCCGCCTCACGCTTGAACTTCATGGGCGCCAGATGCAGCCGCGCGAGCGTGCCGACGACCTCCAGATGGCTCAACTCCTCGGTGCCGATGTCCATCAGCAGATCCTTGCGGGCGGGATCCTCGCAGTTCAGGCCCTGAATGGAATACTGCATGGCGGCTGCGAGTTCGCCGTTTGCGCCGCCGAACTGCTCGAGCAGCATGTTGCCAAATCGGGGATCGGGGTCGTCGACGCGGACCGTGTACATGAGCTTCTTGACATGGTGATACATGGAAGGCCTTTCGGGGGAAGAGCTGGGGAGGGCGCTCTTAGGCTCTAACGCCATGTTGCTGTTGGCGTTCCGGCCGCGTTAGCTTGCGGAGACATCGGCGGCCTGGTCTTAGCTTGGCGAATGGGTTTGCAGGGAGCCCGCCGCAGCCGCGTTACCTACCAGAGCTGCGGTTTGGCCATCATCAGCCAGAAAATGGTGAGCGCAGCCCCGAAGGCTGGAAATCCAAAAACAAACCACGTCCAGAACAGCTTGTGATACTCGGCCGGCAGAGGCTGGTTGTCGGCTGCGGCATGTGCGAACCAGCGTTCCTGCACCGTGCAAGGTTCACGGCGCAACGCCTCGCGCAGGCCTGATGGCTCAATGCCGGTCAAACGCATCCATGGCTCCGGATCACCGGTCGCGCCGCGGACGATCTCGAGCCTGGCATTGGTTCTGATCGGTGGCCTCCATCCGAGATGCCCAGCCAGGTCGCCTGCGCGGTAGGCTGCACGCATTGCCCAATTCGGCGCTCTGATAAGCCGTGCGGGGGCGTGCCCCAGCCAGGAACGGTACGCTGCCACCACGTTTTCAAAAGACAGGCGCTCCGGACCGGCAAGGTCGAGTTCCAGCTTCGTCGGGGCATCTGCGCGCAAGAAAAACAAGACGGTCGTGACGACATCATCCAGCTGCACGACCTGCAGTTCGCCTGCGTCCGGCATCGCAGGCAACACGGGCAAAGCAGCCAACGCCCGAAACAATGCGCTGCCTCCGTAGCCCGCGCGACCAACAATGACCGATGGCCGCAGGATCACCCAATCGAGATTTCGCGCCAATGCTGCGTCGCCCCGAGCTTTGCTCTCGGAAAAAGCTGTCGGCTGCTCATGGTTGACGCCGATGGCCGAGACATGAATGACGCGGCGCACGCCGGCCTGTTCGCAAGCCGAAAATAGCGCGGCCGGCCCGGCGTGATGCACATCGGCCGTGGCTTCGCCGCCGCCGTCCTGGAGAATGCCCGCGCAATTCACAACCGCGTCGACGTCCTTGAGCAAAGGCAGCCAGTCTGCAGCCGACGTCATCGCCTGCATGTCGATTCGCACCCAGTCATCGGCTGCGATGCTGACCCTTCGCACGCGATGGGTCCCTGCCAGCACCTGACACCCATCCGTGATCAAGCGGGCGCTCAAGGCCGATCCCACCAGCCCGGTGGCTCCGACTATGAAGACTTTTCGCAGCTTTCTGTCAGGCACGCCGGCATCCGCACCAATGAAAAGGCGGGAGCACGGTATCGCACTCCCGCCCACACCAACAGCGCGGCCTCACCGCGCATTTTGACGATGTATTGCGCTTCGGAGTGATTTACGGCGCCGCAAACGCCAGAGGGGAGCGCGAGGCTAATGCCGCGTTGTGCTGGTCAGATCATCGGCACCGTTGGGCCGCAGTGCCAAATCGGCATCTACCTCAATTGGATCGGCGTCCTTGGTCGGCCAGAACAGGGCCCCGATCATGACCACGAACAGAACCAGAGGGAAATTACGCCCAAGAACACGCGCAACGCTCAAAGCCGAGCTTGCACCGCCGCCGGTGGTTAGGAGCGTGCCAAGGAGGGCGATCGGGGCCTGCACTGCGGCCTGGGCAGTGGCGTCACTCATCACCTCTCCGGTGTCGGCTTCCTCGGCAAGCTGCTGGGCTTTTTCCTCTTCATGTTCTTTGACCGAGACAGCTATGGCCGCGATGACGCCGACGGCGGCGAGACCGCCCGCCATGGCCCAATACGCCGTGACGTGACCGAAGCGCTCGACCAGCATGACTGTGCCTGCAGCCAACGCGAACCCAGCGGCAATGACGAACGGTATCGCCACCGACGCGCGCGCGACGTACTTGAGAACGAGTCCGGTAACAGCCGATTTGGCCTGGTTGACAAGGCCTGCGAACACTTGGGCCTCTTACGATTTCCAGAGGGCGCCCAGGACGAAGCCGACGGCGGCCGCCATGGCGAGAGTAGCCATGGGCTGGTCCTTGATGGACTTTTCGACCGCTTTCTTGAGGTTACCGGCGACTTCACCTGTGCGGTCGGAAACCTCGCGCATTTGATCGGCGGCACCGCTGGCAAGGCCTTCGACGCGGTCCGCGACTTTCTTGAACTGCTCTGTGCCCTTATCGACGAGATCATCGGTCCGGCTTCCGGTACGGGTGCTTTGTGCCATGGCGAAGGTGCTCCTGAGCTCAACCTGGCACAAGAACTGGACCCTCTGATTTGTTCATTGCCCGGCGCTGCTTTCAAAAACCCATTCAATGGCTTGCGCCTGCATGCGACTATCGTTCGTTGCACGAGTGCGTCTCGCCCGTCACCGGCTACTGCCTGCCGAGCTTGGCCAGCGCTATGCGCACGGCCTCGATGAGTTCTCGGACGCGGCCGGCTTCGATATCCCACCCACGGGCAGCGCACGCGAGGCGCGGTCTTTGGTCTCTCGGTCGGTCTGCGCACGTCAGGCGAGCCTCGGGGGGTCCTTGGAACTCGGCAAATCCAGCGGCGTTCAGGGTGCAGCAAGTCGCCAGTGATCCCCCGCAGATACGCGCTTCATGCACCTTCTCGACGTCGTACTTTCAGAGCTGGCGGAGTACCGTCGCAGCGGCCGGCCGGTGCACCTGGCTCATGCTGCCCGCGCCCTGGACGAGATGCGGCAGCAGGCGCAGTCAGAACCCCGGTACCGCCAGCATGTGGAACCTTCTCACGACAGCGGCCAGTGATTGGGTGCGCCATCGCGATGCCCGACTGGGCGCGGCGCTTGCCTACTACTCCGTCTTCTCCCTGGGTCCCCTGCTGCTGATTGTCGTGAGCATCGCGGGGCTGTTTTTTGGCGAGGATGCCGTCCGCACCGCGCTGACCGGCCAATTCCAATCGCTGCTGGGGCCGCTCGGCAGTCAGGCCATCGAGACGATGCTCAAGGGTGCCGGGTCGCAGGCATCGGGCACACTCGCCGCCGCGCTTGGTGTTATCCTGCTGCTGGTCGCGGCCGTCGGCGTCGTGGCTCAGCTCAAAGATGCGATCAACACGATCTGGGAAACAAAGGAGCCTGAGGTTGCGGGCCTCTGGTGGTACGCCCGCAGCTATCTCATCTCCTTCGCCGGCATAATGGGTCTGGGCTTCCTGCTCGCGATGTCGCTGGTCATCAGCACAGCGTTGAGCGCCCTATCGGCTTGGATGGGCGGCGGCGAGTCGCTGTTCTGGCAAGCCGTCAACTTCCTCATTTCGCTTGGCGTGCTGACGCTGCTCTTCGCCATGTTCTTCCGATGGTTCCCCGACGGCCCCGTCGATTGGGAGGATGCGTGGCGTGGGGGCCTGGTCACCGCCGCCCTGTTCAATGTCGGCAAGCTGGCCATCGCCTGGTACATCGGCAGTCAGGGACTTGAGTCAACCTACGGCGCGGCGGCGTCTGTGGTGGTGCTGCTGGTGTGGGTCTATTACTCCGCCCAGATCGTGCTGTTCGGCGGCGAAATCACGCATGTCTATGGGCGGCAAAAACATGCCACGTCGCAGGCGGTTGAACTCCATTAGCGCCCGAGGAATTTCCGAATGGCAGCTTTGAGCGAAATCTCGCTCTCGCAATAGGCTTGCCACGGCTTGCTCTTCGTCAGCAGAGCCGGCGTGCTCGTCAGCGTAAAGCGTGCAGGATCAAGACCTGCGCGTACCTGGCTCCAGTGCAGCGGCATGGATACCGGCGCACCCGGCCGCATGCGTGGTGAGAGGGGGGCAACAGCCGTCGACATGCGGTCATTGCGCAGATAGTCGAGGAAGATTTTGCCGCCGCGCAGCTTCTTCGACATGTTGAGCAGATATTTTTGCGGGCTGTCTGCAACCATCGCCGAGCAGACTGCCTGCGCGAACCCTTTGGCCTCGTCCCAGCCCAGGCCGTCCTTTTCCTTCACCGCAAGGGGCGTCACGACATGCAGGCCCTTGCCGCCTGTGGTCTTGCAAAAGGGGATGAGACCGATCGCCTCCAATCTGTCTTTCATCTCCTTCGCGGCGGCGATCACCGTGTCGAACACAACGTCCGGGGCCGGATCGAGATCGAACACCAACCGCCCCGGAATGGCGGGTGAGCCCGGCTGGTTGTTCCATGGGTGGTACTCGATGGCGGCGATCTGCGCCGCCGCGATCAGGCCTTCGACGCGGTCGATCTGAATGTAGGGCTTGCGGTCACCTTCAACCTTCGTAACCGAGAGCAGGTTCGACATGCCCTTCATCTCATGCCGCTGGAAGAACCGCTCGCCGTTGATGCCGTCGGGTGCGCGGATGATCGAGCAGGGCCTGCCCTTCAAGTGCTGCATCATCCATGGCCCAACCTTCTCGAGGTACTGAGCCAGCTCAAGCTTGGTGAATCCGTCCGGCTCGGGCCACAGCGGCTTGTCGGGCTTGGAAATCACCACGCCCATGACGACGTCGCTGCCGCCCTTGATGCGGTTGCCCCGAGCTTTGGGCGAGGGTGTGGGCAATTGCGCCTTGTCCGCCGGCGCCGGCGTTTCGGCCCGAACCTCTGGAGACGCTGATAGGGACGGCAGCAGCCTTTTGCACCACGATTTCCTACGTGCCGCAGCTCAAGAAATGCTGGACGACCGGCGAGACCGGCGACATCTCACTAAAAATGCTTTCTCTCCTTGCAGGCGGACTTCCCTCTGGATGGTGTACGGTTTCCTGCGCAGCGACGGCGTCATCATCGTGGCCAATGCCGTCAGCCTTGCCCTCCTTGGTGGGATCATCTTTTTCAAGCTCAGGGAGCGGCACTAGGAAGCTTGGTGCTTGCTGTGAAGGCTTTCGATCAGCTTCATTGCTGCCTTGGGCCCGCGCCAGCCTTCAACGCGCGCATCCTTGCCCGTGAAAAAGGTGGCAGTTACAAAAAATTGTTCGAGCTCCTGTTGCAACCGCCGCGGCAAACCGCTGGCCTTCTCCAAATCGCCCAGTCGGTCATGCCAAGTCGGGATCAGGATCAAACGCGGGTTGTCCTCGCGGCCGTGTTTGCCCTTCTGCGTAACATCCACGACGCCAAGCGGCCGGCAGGGAAGAATGACGCCGGGATAGGTGGCGCTGTCATGCAAGGCCAGCGCATCCAGCGGGTCGCCGTACTGAGCCACGGTCCCCGGAATGAAGCCCCAGTCGAAGGGGTAGGTAACACCGAGCGCAAGGGCGCGCGTCACCGTGAACGCGCCGAGGGCGGGCTCGTAAACCAGCTTCACGCTGGCGCCACGCGGGGTTTCAACCACCATGCGCAAGATGCCCTCGTCGTCGAAGGGATCCAACCGGCTGAGGTGGTGGAAGGCACGGCGCATGCGGTTTCTTCAGCGAGGTCTTTGTTCGGTCATCAGCTCTTCCAACAGCGCGAGTGCCGCACCCATGGCGGCGGCACAGATCTCGGCCTTGTCTTGCTTGCCGAATTCATGCCTTGCCGCCCGGCTGCGGCCGTCGCGTGCGGCCGCCCCCACATAGACGAGGCCGACCGGATTTCCGTCCTCGTCCGGATCCGGCCCGGCAACCCCGGTGATGGCAACGACGAAGTCAGCGGGGCAGCGGGCCAAGCCGCCCTCGGCCAAGGCTTGCGCCACCTCGGCGCTGACGGCCGTGTAAGTCTTCAGAAGCTCGGGGGGTACGCCCACCGCCGCCGTCTTGTTGGCCTTGGTGTAGACGACAAACCCGCCATGCAACGTGTCGGACGCACCTTCGCCCTGAGAAAGCAGATAGGCGAGCGAGCCGGCCGTGCAGGACTCCACAGTCGCAAGCGTTGCCCGCCGGTTCCGGGCGAGCTGCATGATGCGTCCTGAAAGCTCTTTCACCGAGTGCGGCATGGCGGATTATCAACGTTCGGCGCTGAGGATTCGCTCCCTGGACGCTCGTTGGCTGTAAGCATCATGGCCCCAGCCCGCTTAGAGGCTCTCCAGCCCGCTTTTTTCGATCGTCCCGCTGACGTCGTGGCCCGGGATCTTCTTGGCCGGGCACTCGTGCGCCGCATCGGCCGCAAAAGGATTGCCCTGACCATTACCGAGACTGAGGCCTATCTAGGCCCCCACGATCTGGCGTGCCACGCGGCGCGGGGACGTACCCGAGGGACTGAAGTGATGTATGGCGCACCGGGGATGCTCTACGTCTACTTCGTCTACGGGCTGCACTGGATGCTCAATGTGGTGACGGGTCCGGAAGACTATCCCGCCGCCGTCCTCATTCGCGCTGCGGGCGGTTTCGCAGGCCCGGCGAAGCTGACGCGGGCGCTGGCCATCGACGGCGAACTGAATGGCCGAATGGGCAACCGTTCCTCCGGATTGTGGTTCGAGCGCGGGCAGCCGGGCGAAAAGATTATCGCGACCCCACGCATTGGCGTGGCTTACGCCGGCCCCAGATGGTCGTCGCGAAAGTTGCGCTTTCTTCTGAAAGAGTGATCAACGGCGTCCGGTTCGCGCGGCCGGTCGCCTATCCCTCGGTATGGCCACTCTCACGTGTCGAATGTAGCGGCGGCTGCATCTTCTTGCGTTTACGCGCTATAGCTCTAGCTCGCCGCCTTGCGGTTCACGCGTAGCGCTACGGTCGAGAGCTTCTTGTCCGCTGCTTTCTCCTCGTTGAGGTTCGTGGTGAGGAACCGCACGATGTCGTCGTGCCCCAGGGATTCTGCCCAGGCGATAAGCGTGCCATACCGCGCTATCTCGTAGTGCTCGACGGCCTGCGCGGCACCTACGATCGCGGCTTCCAGAACATCCTTGTCGGCCACTTCACCGGCGATCTCATCGCCTTCCTCGATCAAGCCGTCGATGGCGGGGCATTTGACGCCCTGCGGCTCCTTGCCCAGCTTTTTGAATGCCTGGTCGAGGCGCTCGATCTGCTTCTTCGTCTCTTCCAGATGGTCCCTGAGGCCCTTGGTCAGCTCCCGGTTGGTTGCCTTGTCGATCAGCTTCGGCAGCGCCTTAACGATCTGGTTCTCGGCGTAGTAGACGTCCTGCAGCCCGTGCAAGAGCAGATCATCCATGCTGCGGATATCTTTGGTGAACAGGCCCATGCTGGAGCTCCATCGGAAAAGGGGATAGCTTGGGAACTCCGTGCACGGTGCGCGGGTTCCCTGAAACGGCCGTAGTTCCAACGGGTTCCGCAACGGTGACAAAGCCGCGTTCCAGGCGTTTGTCGAGCATGCCGGAACGCACCGCAGCCGAAATTGCAGACCTGCTCGAGGAGATCGGTCGCCGCGCCACTTTCGAAGCCGGTAACCCGTATAAGGCCAAGGCGTATGTGCGGGCTGCAGCCAGCTTGCGCCGCTTGGTCCGGCCTCTTGAGGAGCTGATGGCCGAAGGCGCACTGCAGAGCATACCCGGGGTCGGCACCGCCATCGCAAGGCGCATCGAGACGCTGCAGCGGGGCGGGACCGATGAGTCATTGGAGCGCATGCGGCAGAAGCTGCCGGCCGAGTTGCTGCCCTTGCTGAGTATCCCGGGGCTGCGGCCGGCCGCCATCCTCAAGCTCCATGATCTGCTCGGCGTGTCCTCGATGGAGAATCTCGCCAACGCGTGCAGGCAAGGGCAAGTCGCAGGCACCAAGGGGCTCGGCGCCGCCCTTGAACGAAAAATCCTGCAGGGATTGACCATCGTTAGCGAAGGAGCTGGTCGGCTGCGCATGAACCAGGCGCAGGCCGTTCTCGACCACACGATCGCAGAACTGGCACGCCTGCGCCCGAAGCTGCGGAAGATCACCATTGCCGGGGACCTCAGGCGCAGCTGCGAATTGGTCAGCGATCTCCGCTTGGTCGCCGTTGATCCGCAGGCCGCGCTGCCCATCGTGGAAAAGTTCGGACCCGTGATGCTGCACACCTGTTCTGCCGCCCAGTTCGGCGCCATGCTCGTGCGGGCTACCGGCAACGATCGGCACGTCGCGCAACTCGAAAGCATCGCCCAAACCAAAGGCTTCACGCTTTCGGCGGACGGGTTGCATAAGGGCGAGAGGAAAGTCTCCACGCCCAGCGAGGTGGACGTCTACGGGCCGCTGGGGCTTCCTGTTATCGAACCTGAGCTGCGCGAGGGCCTGGATGAGATCGCGAGGGCTCGCAAAAAGCGAGCTCCGCGCCTGGTCACCCTGAAAGATCTGCGTGGGGTGCTTCACCTGCATACCGATTTTTCAGACGGAGTGAACACGCTGGAGGAGATGGCCGACGCCGCGCGCCAGCGCGGCTATGCGTATCTGGGTGTCGCCGACCACTCTCAATCGGCCCACTACGCAGGCGGCCTTTCACTTGAGCAAATCGACGCGCAGCATGCGCTGGCCGATGTACTCAATCGGCGCTATCGCAGGGGCTTCCGCGTCCTCACGGGCATTGAATCCGATATCCTCGCCGACGGGTCCCTCGACTACCCACCCGAGGTCCGGGCGCGTTTTGACTTCGTGGTCGCGAGCGTGCACGGCCGCTTTCGTCTCGGACGGGAAGAGCAGACGCAACGCATCATCACCGCGGTCGCCAATCCCTCCACCACCATCCTCGGGCATCTCACGGGACGGCAGCTTCTGCGCCGGCCAGGCTATGATGTAGACATCGAGGCGATCCTGAAAGCCTGCGCTCGCCATGGCGTCGCCGTGGAAATCAACAGCAATCCGTGGCGGCTCGAGCTCGATTGGCGCTGGCATCGAATGGCTTTGCAGTTGGGCTGCATGCTCAGCATCAACCCGGATGCGCACTCAACCGATGAGCTCGATTTGGTGCAATGGGGCGTCGCTATCGCCCGCAAAGGCGGTGTGCCCAAGCAAAAGGTCCTCAACGCCCTGAACCTCGAGGACATGCTGGCGTATCTGGCACAACGCAAGATGTTGGCGAACCAGCCCGACCGGAAACTGACGCGCAGAGCTGGCGGTCCGAGGACTCATAAACGGCACTGCGGAAGGTGAAGAGGTGCATTTTGCGGCCTCGCCCCGCGACGCTAAGCCGGTACGCGCCACGTAAAGCCGGCCGCACATGCCCAACTTTGGCTATGAGCGCTCGGAGCGCCGGCGCGATCGCTCCCGGCGGTCGGCCGCCGCGCGAGCTGCGACCTTGATCCAATCGTGCTGCCGACCGGACCGATAGGGAGCGTCGGCGCGCTTCGAGACGACGCCTGCAAGACCCATCCTGTCGACAACATCGAGCAGCTTCACCGGGTCGGGAAACTCCTCGGAGTAGCGCAGCCGATCGTCGTCTGCAGTGATGAGCATCTCGCGCAACCTTGCCTTGCGCTCGACAAGTGGCCGGGCTCGCAGGTCCGCACCATCAAGCTCCAGAAGGTCGAAACACCAGATGCAGAGGTTCGGATCATTGCGCACGAGCGCTTGGACGTCAGGCTTACGGTCGGTTTCGCAGAAGACCAGTTCGGCATCGACGACGCAATCCGGCAGGTAGACCACCTGATCGCGCAAATCCCCACATCGATCGGTGATGTCACAGCCGGTGCAAGAGTAGATGCGCGTGTCATCGCCATGCTTGTGAACCTGCACGCGCCACCCGTCGAACTCAACTTCGTGGATCCAGCCAGGACCCAACGGGGAAGCGACAGCGGTCACAGGGTTGCAGGGATCTATAAAGCGCGTCACGGCTGTTAATTGGGTTCAGCCAACGAGCTGAGCAAGAGACATCGACGCAGGGATGCCCCGCAAATCACCGCTTCAGTGCAGCTTGGCCTTCACCATGCGACGCTGAGGAGCCGCGAAACGCTACGCCGTATCCAGAGACGACCCGATTTCAAGGTTGTGGAGACGCCCTGCCATTCAAAGCAGGCGCGACCAGTGCCGGCGATGGGCCCGAGGCGAGACAGCGAGCGTTCGGCGACGCGCGCGAGAAATGGTTTTCATGGGATGCTGACAGGTTCCCAGCCTCCTGCAGCCGCCGGCCTAACAGGATGATCGCGGAACAACTTTTTCTAGGCAGACCGACTGTGAGCTTTGGCTGATGTAGGGAACGCCGCCATCAGCGGCAACGTTGAGTCGTCAGGTAAGACCAACACCCTGAGAGCAGATCGTCATGAGCATTCTGGCATGGATTGTCGTCGGCCTGGTCGCCGGCTGGCTCGCCGAGCGCATCACCGGCCGTAACCACGGTCTCCTGACCAATCTTGTCGTCGGTATCATCGGGGCATTTGTGGGCGGCTTCCTGTTTTCGAGCTTGCTCGGGTTTCGCTATGAGGAAGGCTTCAACCTCGCATCGATTTTGGTGGCCACCATCGGCGCGGTTGCGCTGCTCGCGGTGACCGGCGGGTTCCGCGCGCGTCGCACCACGCCTTAGGCGCAAGCGCTGCGGAGCCTTGGAGAATAGCTATGCACGGGAGCATTGAGCGTTACCCTAGACAGTCGCTTGCGCGGCTCGAGGGCGTGGCGCGCTTGATGGATGGCATTCTGGTTGTTCCGGGCACCAACGTTCGCCTCGGGCTCGATGCCATCATAGGACTGGTGCCGGTGGCCGGCGATGTCGTCTCCGGCGTGATATCCAGCTACCTCATCTGGGAAGCACGCCAACTGGGCGCTCCCAAATGGCTCATTGCCCGCATGATGGCCAATACCGTGCTCGATACGACGATCGGTGCCATTCCGATCCTGGGAGACGCCTTCGACCTGATGTTCCGAGCCAACATGAAGAACATGGCACTGCTGCGCGGCCATATGCACAAGCGCGGGCTCGCACCGCACTCGGGTCCTATCATCGAAGGCGAGGCCATCCGTGTGCGCTGAACCGCTCTCCCGCCAATCTGGGATCGTCACATGTCGGAACCCCTCGTCATCACCATTCCGCACAAGCTTGGCAAGCAGGAGGCGTTGCGTCGTATTAGACCCGCCTTGGGTAAGGCCTCGCAAAGCTTTCCTGTGCTGACGGTTGAACAGGAGATGTGGTCCGGCGACAGGCTGGATTTCCGGGTGCGCGCCATGGGGCAAGTTGCGGCAGGAATTGTGCACATCGGTGACGACACCGTGCGCCTGGAAGTGACGCTGCCGTGGCTGCTGCACAAATTTGGCCAGGCCGTACAGCGAACGATCGAAGGCCGCGGCAGAATTCTGCTGGAGAAGAAGTAGCCCGAGCAATGCAAAAATCAGCGAAAGACAAACGCAGGCTGGGTTGGAAGAACCGCTATCCCAGTGACGGCGGTTCGGGAGATGGCGATGACAAAAGCTCGAGCGCCAAGGACAAGAGCTGGACGCCGGGCGACAAGGGCCGAGGTCGCGAAGGCTTCAGCAAAGGTTACGGCGGGAGCGGAGGAAAGGGCACCGGCCCATCAGGGCCCGAGCGCAAATGATGGCGCTCTGCGCATTCTTGTAAACCGTGACGTTGGAATCATGCCCGACCTCGGCCGTAGAACGGCCCAGGCCAATGGGCACTCCCCAAGGCTTCTAAGGACTGGTTGTCCCAACGTCCGACGCTCATCCGCAAGCGTCTTCCTGATCTGCGACCATCGTCTTGGCCGAAAAGCACATGGACGCGTTGTTGCAGGAATATCCGGTTCAAGATGGATTGCCGATGCGCACGATCAAGACAGCTAGATATCCTCTGGTGGTGAAGAAATCGCGCATCGAAGGTGACGGCGTGTTCGCGGTCAAGGCCATCCCTTGGGGTGTAAAGATCATCGAGTTTCAGGGTGCTCGCATCTCGAGGGTCGAAGCTGCCAAACGGGCGGCGAAGGGCGCCACCGCAATCATGGAGCTTGCCCATGATGTCAACATCGACGGGTTCGACAGGGGCAATGGGGCCGCCCTCATCAATCACAGGCGCCGCGATGCAAATTGCAGCGTGCTGCGGGACAACGGCAAGGTGTGGATCATAGCCGGCATCGAGGGCATCAACGCCGGCGACGAGCTGACCTACGATTATGGCAGCGACTATTATCCAAGGCGCGAGCGCCACAAATCGTCTGGCTGACGGCTCGGACGGCGCTGTGCGGGCCTTTCAAGGCTAGCCGTCTATCGTTTGCGACGGCTCACTTTGTGCGGCTCCGAAGGCGCGTACTAACCCAACTTCCGCTTCCAGGCCGTCTTCCGCGAGCTGTAGGCTTGATCTGCTTCTGCCCTCTTCCACGCCTTATAAAAAATCTCAGCAGATCGAGATTTGAGCGGATCGCCTGTGCCATGTGGAAGCGGCGTACCGCCCTCGCCGTACTTCCGGCCGCCTCGGTAGTTGGCGTAGCGCCGCGACCTGGTATAGCCCATTTGCAAATATTTACGCGCCATGTCGGCTCCGACGAAGTCATTCTCGCCGAGGTAGGTTTTGAACCTCGCGAAGACGGCCTTGCTGCTTTCACGCGCAACATCCGGTGTGCGGAAACGCCAGAGCGGCAGCAGCTCGGTCTTGTAGGGTTGGCAGACGAGCACGCCTTGTTCGCCCTTGCCGACCCGATACAGCTCCGGATGGCTCCGGTAATCGACGTCCGGCTTCCAGGCGTAGCCTGGCTCATCGAAGTTTGCTGGCGTGGGCGCCCGCTTGGCGCCGACCTTGCTCAGCAGTCTTTTGAACGTCCTGGCGTTTGTGACTGCATGGCCGTCATTGGTGTTATTGAAATACGCCCACACGCGCTCGCATTTGATGCTCTTGACCCGATCCGCCCACACCTTGAGCTCGTCTCGCGTGTAGTCGTGCCGATACCATCGCTTGGTGCCATGGAAGCGGATGTAGACGTCGGGCGCGGTAACGATGAGCTCGTCAGGCAGTCGTGGCCCACTACACGAACAGAAAACAATGCCGGCCCCGCGGAAGGCCTCGTAGACCCGCTTATTCCACCAGCTCTTGTGTCGGAATTCCACGACGTTGCGCTGCGCCGGGTCCAGCTGGGTGACGATCCGGTCCAACCTGGCGCGTGAGTACTTGAAGCTTGCCGGAAACTGGAACAGGAAGCATCCCATCACCGGGCCGAGCAGATCGGCGATCAGACCAAAGTCTTTGACCAGCTCGGCAGTGCGGGAAAATCGCCGTGTGTGCGTGATGAGCTCATTCACTTTCACCGTGTAGGCGAACCCACGCTTGCGCGCCTGGCTGCGCCAGGCCTTCACGGCCGCGGTGGTCGGCCAGGAATAATACGGCGCATTGAGCTCGACGGTATTGAAGGCGCGTGCGTAGTGATCGAACCATTCGTCCGGTTGTGAGGCGGGCGGATAAAATCCTTTGCGCCAGTTCCAGTAAAACCATCCCGAACAGCCGACGTAACGCGTGAAAGCCAGCTTCCCGGGGGCCTGAGGCTCGGGAGCTTGAAGCATGCGCGCGCGATGCATTTTAGCGGCGCGCGCGAGGCTTTGCTTGCGCTGCTGGTCGCGGCGGACCTCCCGCCGGGCAAGCCACTCCTCACGGCTCAAAAGCGGCCGTTTTCGAGATGATACCGCAGAGCTGGCAGTTGTCCTGGCGGGCTTCCGTTCTGGCATCAGTGTTCGAACTGCCTACAGGATCGGCTTGCCGCCGGTCACCGCAATCGTCGCTCCTGATACGTAGCTCGACAGCGGGTCCGCCAGCATGACAAAGGCCGTGGCGAGTTCCGCCGGCTGGCCGGGCCGCTTCATCGGCACCTGCTTTCCGAAATTCGTCACCGAGTCTTCCGGCAATGTCGACGGGATCAGCGGCGTCCAGATCGGCCCCGGCGCTACGGCGTTGGCACGGATTTCCTTGTCCGCCAGCATCTGAGCCAGGCCGGCCGTGAAGTTTTGGATAGCGCCTTTGGTGGTTGCGTAGGCCAGCAGGATTGGATTGGGCATGTCGGAGTTGATGCTGGCCGTGTTGATGATAGCGCCGCCGGCCTGCATATGCGGAATGGCTGCCTTGGTCAGGTAGAACATGGCGTGGATGTTGACCTTGAATGTCAGCTCCCATTCCTCATCCGAGATGTCGCCGATGTCCCGGAAGCTGGCCTGGTGCGCGGCGTTGTTGACAAGAATGTCGATGCCCCCCAAGTCGGCCACCGCCTTATCGATGATTTTGCGGCAGTGCGCGGCATCCTGGATGTCACCCGGCATCAGCACCGCCTTGCGTCCGGCAGCCTCCACAAGCCCCCTCGTCTGTTCGGCATCGTCATGCTCGTCCAGATAGGAGATGAGGATGTCTGCGCCCTCGCGCGCATAGGCGATCGCGACGGCACGGCCGATACCACTGTCGGCACCCGTGATGATGGCTTTCTTGCCCTTGAGTCGGCCGGAGCCTTGATAGCTGTCCTCGCCGTGGTCCGGCATCGGCTTCATTTTGGCCGTCCGACCGGGCATCTCCTGCTTCTGCTTAGGGAATGGCGGCTCTGGCCGTTTGGCACTCATGACTAATGACCTCGGCGCTTGCGGGTGGCCGCAGCTTTTTTCGCCGAAGCCGAGCGGGCGGCAGCCGGCCTCGAAGCGGCAGCTTTGCCGCCTACCCGTCCGCCCTTGTGCGCAGCCGGATGTCCCGTGCGGCGGCCTCGTCCGGATCCACCTCGCTGCTTGCCGCCGCCGTCATCTTTGTTGACGGTGGCCCACGCCCGGCGCTCCGCCTCCTTTTCCGGTACGCCGCGCTTTTCGTAACCCTCGGCGATATGGTCCGCCTTGCGTTCCTGCTTATCGGTGTATTTCGACTTGTCACCGCGCGGCATGGCGCACCTCCTTGGGGTCGGCGATCATCAAACCCGGGCATTGGATCGTTGTTCCCGCCTTGCCGATGCGAGGTTGCGCACCATCTGTCTGATACTTTTCCAGACATCGAATCATCTGGACGGGCGATGGCGAGACGATCGGGCAGCGCTGATCTTCCTTTGCATGGCGGCCGCGTGCCCGCCTGGCTGGGCCGGCGCATGTCCGCGCTCGGCGCCGTCATCTGTCAGGCCATCGTCCATCACTACGGCCGCGATGAGTTCCTGCGCCGGCTTTCGCACCCCTTCTGGTTCCAGTCCTTCGGCGCCGTGATGGGCATGGACTGGCATTCGTCCGGCATCACCACCAGCGTCATCGGCGCGCTCAAGCGTGGCTTGGCGCCGCTGCAGGGTGAGCTCGGCATCCACGTCTGCGGCGGCCGCGGCAGGCATTCGCGGCGCACGCCCGCCGAACTGGCAATGCTCGGCGAACGTGTCGGCATCGATGCCACGGCTCTCACCCGTGCCAGCCGGTTGGTCGCCAAAGTCGACAGCGCCGCCGTGCAGGACGGCTTCGATTTGTACTTGCATGGCTTCTTCGTCACCGATGGTGGCAAGTGGACCGTCGTGCAGCAGGGAATGAACGGACCCAAGCGACAGGCGCGGCGCTACCACTGGCATTCGCAAGGCCTCGCCAGCTTCGTCGAACAGCCCCACAGCGCCATCGATGGCCCAGGCCAGGGCAACATCATCAATCTGACCGATCGTCGTGCGGCGCGCTCGCGCGAGGCACAGCTGGAGCTGCTGTTGCATCTGGGCCCGGATGACATCGTTCGCGAGTATGCTGCGCTGTCTGCTGCTCCATCCCTGCAGCCTGATCTTCCGCATCTCATCATGCCTGCGCACCATGACGTGCGCGGGAGCGACGTTTTTCTGCGTCGCCTGCATGGCACGCTCGCAGCCGCAGCGGACCGCGGACCTGCCGACTTCGCGCAATTGCTGCTGACGCCGGGGGTCGGTGCGCGCACGGTTGAGTCCCTGGCGATGGTCGCCGAGGTGCTGCACGGCGCGCCGGACCGCTTCGCGGACCCGGCCCGGTTCTCGCTGGCGCACGGTGGGAAGGATCGTCATCCCTACCCCGTGCCGCTCAAGGTCTATGACGAGACCATCCGCGTTCTGAAATCCGCGGTCCACAAAGCCAAGCTCGGCCATGCCGAAGAACTGCAGGCAATGCGCAGGCTCGACGATCAGGCGCGGCTTCTCGAGAGCACGGCCTCGGGCCCGTCGCTCGAGGTGTTCATCGCCAGTGAGCAGACGCGGTCACCCACCCTGGACGGTCGGTCAGTGTTTGGATGGGAGAAATCAAGCGCAGGCAAGACTGGGTAACCAGCGCAAATGCACCGGCGAAACCAAACGGGAACGGTGGCGTTCTGGGGAAGACAATGAGCGCCATGAGCAAAGCACGTTCGCCGCGGCGCCGAGTGAACAGGATCAGGATCGCAATGAGTGGGTCACAGGCGACGAAAACGATGACGGGTGCGCAGACGTTGTGCCAGGAAGCCGATGTTGAATTCGAGCCAGGGCACTCCACGTCGACGTTCCAGCGCCTTGACCGGAGGCGCGACCACTGACACCTGGCCCCATCAGCACCGCCGATCTGTTTGGTAGAGAGCGTTCACTGCCGGAAGGCTTCCGGTATGCTGCCGACCTTCTCGATACAGCACAGGAGCAGGCGCTGCTGCAGGCCATCCATGGCCTGCCCTTCAAGGAATTCGAGTTTCACGGCTTCACGGGCAAGCGGCGCGTGGTGTCGTTTGGCTGGCGGTACGACTTCAACGGCGGTGGGCTGCAAAAGACCGACGACATGCCACCGTTTCTGCTTGAGTTCCGCGTCGAGGCCGCGCGCTTCGCAAATATCGCACCTTCCGATCTGCAACAGGTCCTGGTGACGGAATACAAGCCTGGCGCTGCCATCGGCTGGCACAAGGACCGCTCGGTTTTCGGGGACGTGATCGGTGTCTCCTTTGCATCCTCCTGCCTTTTCCGGTTGCGCCGTCGGGACGGTGCAAAGTGGCAGCGCGCTCACGTTGTTCTGCAACCGCGGTCGGCATATCTGCTGCGCGGCGCGGCGCGGAGCCAGTGGGAGCACAGCATTCCAGCGGTAGACACACTGCGTTACTCCATCACCTTCAGGGAACTCCTGGCTTCCTAGGCCACCTATGTCGGGGTTCCCCACGTTGCGGCCTCTGCTTGCACGCTATCCCGCGCTATCCCCCCGGTGGCGATGAGATCGATGGCCTTTACCAAGCGTGCAGGGTCGAGATGATGGATCATGTGACCCGCCCCAGGAAGCACGTCGATGCGGCTGCCGGCGATCGCCCCGTGCAGGCGCCGGGCCTGGCGATCGACGTTGACAATCCCATCGGCGTCGCCGGCCATGACGACCGTCGGACAACGGATCGACGCGTAATGGGGCGATAGCTGCTGCGCTGCGGATATAATATGCGAGGTATCTTGCGAGAATGCCTTGATCTGTGAAGGCCGCAGCGCCAACGGCATGGGAAATTCGCGCTCGAAGGTCGGCGAGATCGGTTGCGGCGCAAACATCTTGGCGATCAGGGGCCATCCCGTTACTTCGCCGATCATTGGGGCGACGGTGTAGCTGATGAGGTCGCCGATAAGGGGAAGTGACGGCCCCGAAAATAGGGCCACATCGCTGCGCGCGGTTGGGAAGTAATAGCCCGACGCCAGCACCAACCCGCTCACGGACCCGGGGTGATGGATCGCCAACGCCAGCGCCACCAGCGTGCCCCACGAGTGACCAACGACAATGGGGCTGCCAAGCCCAAGCTGCGAAAAAGTCTTGGCAAACAACGTCGCCTGGTTAGCGGCGGTCCAGGCCCGGTCGCGTGGCCGTTCGCTGTGCCCGAACCCCGGGCGATCGAATGCGATGGCGCGATACGCGGATGCAGCGTGATCCACCACCCCGCTGATGAGCATGTCCGCCACCATCGCGCCGTTGCCATGCAGAAAGACGACCGGCGGACCCCTGCCCCGCTCCACGTAATGCAGCCTGACGCCGTCGGCCGTAATGAATCGGCCTTTCGGTAGAAATGTCAGTTCTGCCTGCTCGGCGCGCCTATTGACGAGCACGGCGGATGCGGCAAGTGCAGCCGCGGCGACACCCAGGATGCTGCTTGTGCGGACGGACGGACGCGACCGCCTTATAGCGGCTCGGAGCTCTCTTTGCATGGTTGCGTCCTCGCTTGTTGCGGCTGCTGATGAACTGCGATTACGGCTGACTCGGCCTGGGCTGGTTGCCGGTTCGGTAACGGCGGTGCCGCAACAGTGTTCCGCGGCCGATTTGGCGCCCGCTCGGTCGAGCCGCATCGCCATCGGCTGTTAAAGCGCTGCCGGCGGGGGAACGGCCCATGGTCCAGCTCGTTCTAAACAAGCACCCTTTTGAATGGAGCAAGCGGAATGGCGCAAAATTTACGACTCCTCGCCGTGGTAACGGGCGCCTCCACCGGCATCGGTTACGAACTGGCCAAATGTTGCGCCGAGGAGGGGTTCGATCTGATCGTCGTCGCCGACGAGCCGGAGATAACAAAGGCCGCAAAAGATTTCGAGGCATTGGGCGCCAGGGTCGAAGCCCTGCAGGCCGACCTCGCGGAGGTCGATGGCGTCGACAAGCTCTGTGCGGCGATCGGGGAACGCCCGGTTGAAGCCCTGTTGGCCAATGCCGGCCGCGGCTTGGGCAAGGGCTTTCTCGATCAGGATTTCGATGACGTCCTGCGCGTCATCAACACCAACATCACCGGGACGGTCTACCTCATTCAAAGGCTCGGTCGCGACATGCGGGAGCGTGGCCGTGGCCGCATCCTGATCACGGGCTCGATCGCCGGCTTCGTGCCGGGCACCTATCAGGCCGTGTACAACGCCAGCAAGGCATTCCTGGATTCCTTCTCCTTTGCGCTTCGGGCCGAGCTCAAGGATACCGGCGTCACCGTCACCTGCCTGATGCCCGGCGCCACCGAGACGGAATTCTTCGCCCGCGCCGACATGCTCGACACCAAAGTCGGCCAGGGCAAAAAGGACGATGCCGCCGATGTCGCCCGCACCGGCTTCAAAGCCATGATGAAGGGTGAAGGCGACGTGGTGACTGGCTGGCACAACAAGCTGCAATCCGCGATCGCCAACGTCACGCCGGCCTCCATCCTTGCCGAGCAGCATCGCAAACAGGCCGAGCCCGGCTCTGCTTCCCGTTATTAGGAGCGCGTCATGAAAGCCCTGTGCTGGCACGGCAAAAGCGACATGCGGTACGAGACGGTTCCGGACCCGAAGATCCTGGATCCGCGCGATGCGATCATCAAGGTCACTGCCTGCGCCATCTGTGGCTCCGATTTGCACATCTACAACGGCGTTATCCCCGAGATGGAAAAAGGGGACGTGATCGGCCACGAGACGATGGGCGAGGTGGTAGAGGTCGGTCGGGACAACACCAAGCTCAAGGTCGGCGATCGTGTGGTGGTGCCTTTCACCATCTCTTGCGGCGAGTGCTTCTTCTGCAAACGCGGTTTCTACTCAGGCTGTGAACGATCGAACCCTGACGCTGCAAAGGCTGCCAAGCTATGGGGCCACTCGCCGGCCGGGCTCTTTGGCTACTCGCACCTCCTTGGGGGCTACGCGGGTGGGCAAGCCGAATACCTGCGCGTCCCATTCGCCGACGTGGGTCCGATCAAGATCCCGCAAGGCCTCAGCGACGATCAAGTCCTGTTTCTTTCGGACATCTTTCCAACCGGCTACATGGCTGCCGACTTCTGCAACATCAAAGGCGGCGAGACGATTGCCGTCTGGGGTTGCGGACCTGTCGGGCAATTCGCAATCCGCAGCGCCTTCATGCTTGGGGCGGAGCGTGTAATCGCTATCGATACCGTGCCGGAGCGATTGGCGATGGCGAAGGCGGCCGGCGCGAAGACGCTCGACTTCATGAAGGAGGATATCTACGAGCGCATCCAGGACCTCACCAACGGACGAGGCGCCGATGCGTGCATCGATGCTGTCGGCACCGAGCCGGATTCGACTGCGAGCTTCGACTCGGTGGTCGATCGGGTCAAGGTGGCGACCTTCATGGGCACCGACCGACCCCATGTCCTGCGCCAGGCAATCCATTGCTGCCGCAATTTCGGTACGGTCTCGATCGTGGGTGTGTATGGCGGGTTCGTTGACAAGATTCCCATGGGCTCGGCCATCAACCGCGGCCTGACCTTGCGAATGGCACAAACGCCCGTGCAGCACTACCTGCCCAAACTCCTGCAATTGGTCGAAGAGGGCCGCATTGACCCCTCTTTCGTGATCACCGATCGGGCATCGCTCGAGGACGGCCCGGCCCTCTATAAGAAATTCCGCGATCGGCAGAATGGCTGCATCAAGGTCGTGATGAAGCCATAGCCTTGTTCCTCCCTACCAGTATGTTCCGGCCGGCGCTCTTCACTGCGCTGATCCGGAGCATGGTCATCAGCCGACGCGCGTCGACCGGCGCAGCGCTCTTTTGATCGTTGTCGAAGAACACGAACACCATCTTTCCCTGCCGGCGCCACTTTCGGATGTGTTTGGACCATTCTGCAAGGGTCGCGTCCGAATAATGGTCCTTGTAGCGCCCATCCGGCCCATGTCCGCGGATGTATACGTGTTTGGCCGTGGCCATCCACGGCGCGGGCGCGTGGTGATGATCGGAGATACAGAGCGAGACGTTGTGGTCGCGCAGCACTTGCAGAACATCGCGCGCGTACCAGCTCGGATGGCGGAATTCAAAGGCGTGCAAATAATGTCGCGGTAACAATCGCAGGAAGCGCTCGAGCCGCACGGGATCGGCCGCGAACTGGGGCGGTAGTTGGAACAGTACCGGGCCGGCTTTGCGCCCAAGCGCTTTCAGCCGCGTCGCCATCAGGTCGAGCGAATTCTGGCAGGTGTGCTCGTTGAGGCGCTTCCAGTGCGTGATGAACTTCGATGCCTTCCAGGCAAACAGGAAGTCAGCAGGGGTCTGCTGACGCCAACCCCTTACGGCCTCGAGGGAGGGCGTCCGATAAAAAGAGAAATTGACTTCAGCGGACGCGAACCGCGTCGCGTACCAAGCGAGCCACTCCTTCTTTGGCACCTCGGCGGGATAGAAGGGCCCGCGCCACCCATCATAGGTCCAGCCCGACGTCCCGACCCAAATGCCTTTCTCGGGACGGGCCTTGCTCTCCTTTATGAGGGACATTGTGCGCGCTATCCGGATGGTCGTCTGCAGCCGGCAGTGTGCCTGCAAAACGAGGTCTTTACGGTGCCGGTTCCTCCGCATTCCGCAAGGCGGCGGCGAGCGGCAAAGCAAACAGGCAAAGGACACTCATGATCGCGAAGGCCGACGCCCCCAACCTCTCGTAAAGCCAGCCTGATGCAAGCGTCAGCAACACAGTCGCCGCACCGACACCGACAGTGCCGCAGAGGGCTTGCGCCGTTGCTGCGAGATGGGCCGGCACGGTAACGGCGAGCAGCCGCATGCACGCCAGATGCAACAGCGCGAACGTGATGCCGTGCAGCGGCTGGGTGATAATCAGCGCCGGCAAATCCGCCGTGAAGGCGGCGACCAGCCATCGGCCGGCAGCGGCCAACGCCGCAAGCGCAATGGCACCGGCGGGGGTCAGGTGCCGCAGCAGCCGCGGTCCCGCCAGGAAGAACACGAAGACCTCGGCCGCGACCGACAGCGACCACAGCATGCCGGCTACCTGCGGCGTTATCCCGGCCCGGGTCCAACGTATCATTGCGAGCGTGCGTGCATGGCGTGGCGCCGAACGCGTTCCGTCGTTTCCGCTGCGGGCGCGTCGATATCCGGAACGCCATAGCGGCGACCGATGGCGATCAGCTGTTCCTCTAGTCCCCAAAGCTCGTCGCGGTGAGCCGCTATGGAGTCTTTGATCGCGACATAGTTCTGGAATTCATCTGCCGGAAGAAGAGCCGCGATACGATCGAGATAGTCATCCGGCATCGGCAACGACCTCCTGCCTTCTTGTCTGAGGATCTTCGCGCGGCAAGGCATGCGCATTCACATTCGCCGCTGGCCCTCGAGTTCGCCGATCCGGATTGAAATCTCGACTAGCCGATGCCTGACCACCACGTCCTGCAGTCACAAGACGGAACGCACGCGCATCTCCTCGTGCACCATGCTTGCCGCATGTGGTGCGTTCGTGATTTGTTCTATAGCCGCCTGCGGCATCTACCGCAAGCGCAACTGCGTGTACGCAAGGGCGGCTCGTTAGATCAACCGCCATCGCTATCAGCCAAGGCGGGAAACTCGTCGCGCGGTAAGGGCTGCTCGCCGCCGCGCTGCATGAACTTGAAATAGCGGTTCATGATGACCCAAGCCCGCTGTATCGCGATCTGCTGTCCGGCCCCGGTGGCACCACCTCGATAGCCATGACGCGGGCCGCGCGATGCGTCGGTGATCCGCTGGAGGTAATCGCGCTCGATGTTGAGGAGTGAGCGCATCTTCGATCATGCATCTTTCATGCTGAGCGTCGGGGGCGATCAGGCCTCGTATCGCTTCCACAGAGTGCGCAGCGCCGGAGATTTGAACTCCCGACCCCCAGTCCCCCAGTCCTCCCAGGACATCCTCGGCCTGCCCGGGCTGTCCTTCTGCTTCCGGCCTTTCCCGATTGAAGCAATTTAGCAATTCAGACGATGCTAACCGCGGAATGACCCGCGGCAGCGTGGATTCAACAAAGATGCAAGGATCGAAGAGAAAGCGAGCTCATAACGATGCGCTGCGCTCGCGACGGAGCTCACATACCCCCAACTCAACACGCGCGCCTGAACCGCCGGTGCAAATACAGACGCTCAACGGAGCGCTTCGTGGGGCCCGGGACAATGGTGAGAGCCACCCAGAGCGGCCGTCGCTTAAGAGAGTTTGCTGTGGCAGCGCCACGCCTGAAGTTGCGCCGTCCAAAGTGCGAAAAGTTTTCACCCGCACGGTGCGTCGCCGCCAACTGAGGGAGATGGTACCTCTCGCAGACACTACGATTTACGAGATGGAACAACGCGGCGAATTCCCACGGCGTTTCTATCTCACACGCCGGTGCGTCGTCTGGGATGCTTCTGGGGTAGAAATCTGGATCGAAGAGCGCCGCCGTGCTTCGACCGCGCATTTGATCGAGCTTGCACCTCATCCCGATGTGCGCAAGCGCTCGAGCCGTCCTGTCAGACGGTAGTGACAGCCGCCATCAATTGCATGGTCGGCGGATAGAGCGTCGGCGCGTGCCTGCGCCCCTCGGCCCAGGCATCAATCATATCGGCCCATTCCTGAAGCATGTGACGACGCTGTTGTCCGTACTCGGCTTTATTGTAGACGCCTCGTGAAGATCGCCCTTCCTCGTGAGCGAGACACTTCTCAATCCAATCTCGATTGAACCCCAACTCGTTCAGCAGTGTCGAACCGGTGCGCCGCAGGTCATGAACCGTGAAGGGTGAAAGTGGTAAGCTCTGTTTTGCGGCCCTCTCAGCCACAGCAACCGTGATGCGGTTGAACGTTGCTCGCGACATCGGCGCGTCGGCGTCATAGCGCGACGGCAGCAGATAACGTGAGTTCCCAGCACACGTCTTGAGCGCGATCATGATGTCGAGGGATTGGCGCGACAGGTATACGTTGTGCGGCTTGCGGCGCTTCATCCGCTCCTTGGGGATGGTCCATACCGCGGTTTCGAAATCGATCTCATCCCAGACAGCGTCGAGCAGCTCACTCTTGCGCACTAGGGTGAGCAGGATCAGGCGCAGGCCCAATCGGATGGTCGGCAGAGTTGGCACATGCTCCAACTCCTGAAGCACGATGCAGATCTCCGCAGGGGGAAAGGGATCGATCCTTCGGCGCAAAGGTCGCAATGGAAGCTGGGCCCACCCCATCCGCAGGGTTGTCGACTTTCTCGCCGTGCAACGCCGCAAAAGCGTAGATCTGCTTGACGATGTCACGAACGTAAAGGGCCGTCGCGGGTGCGCCACGATCCTTCACCTTGCTGCAGAGTGCGCGGAGATCGTCGGAAGTGATCTCCGTCAACTTGCCGCGCCGAGCCGATTGATGGCGATTGTCCGTGATGGACGTCAAATTATTCCCACTCGATTGTTCCGGGGGGTTTCGACGTCACGTCGTAGACGACGCGGTTGATGCCGTTGACCTCATTGACGATGCGCGTTGCCGTTCGGCCCAGCACCTCGTGTGGGAAGGGGAAGTAGTCGGCCGTCATGCCGTCCGTGGATGTGACGGCGCGCAGCGCGCAGACGTGGTCGTAGGTGCGCGCATCGCCCATGACGCCGACGGTGCGCACGGGGAGCAGCACCGCGAACGCCTGCCAGATCTGATCGTAGAGGCCGGCCTTGCGGATCTCGTCCAGGTAGATGGCGTCGGCCTGACGCAGGATGTCGAGCTTCTCGCGCGTCACCTCGCCGGGGCAGCGGATGGCGAGCCCTGGCCCGGGAAACGGATGGCGGCCGATGAACGCCTCGGGCAGGCCAAGCTCGCGGCCGAGCGCACGCACCTCGTCCTTGAACAGCTCGCGCAGCGGCTCCACCAGCTTCAGCTTCATGCGCGCGGGCAGACCGCCGACGTTGTGGTGCGACTTGATGGTGACGGAAGGACCGCCGGTGAACGACACGCTCTCGATCACATCGGGGTAGAGCGTGCCCTGCGCCAGGAACTCGGCGCCGCCGATCTTCCTGGCCTCCTCCTCGAACACGTCGATGAACAGCGCGCCGATGGTCTTGCGTTTGTCCTCGGGATCGGTCTTGCCGGCGAGCGCTGCAAGGAACTTGTCGCTGGCATCCACGTGGATCAGGGGGATGTTGTAATGCTCGCGGAAGAGGCGCACGACCTCAGCCGCCTCGTTGAGCCGCAGCAGGCCGTGATCGACGAAGATGCAGGTGAGCTGCTCGCCGATCGCCTCGTGAATGAGCACCGCGGCGACCGCGCTGTCCACGCCGCCGGAGAGGCCGCAGATGACGCGGCCTTTGCCGACCTGGGCACGGATGCGCGCGATCTCCGACTCGCGGAAATGCCGCATGGTCCAGTCGCCCGGCAGGCCGGCGATCTTGCGCACGAAGTTGCGCAGTAGTGCCGTGCCGCGCGGCGTGTGTGCGACCTCGGGGTGGAACTGCACGGCGTAGAGATTGCGCTTCTCGTCGGCGATTGCCGCAAACGGCGCGCCGTTCGACACCGCGACCACCCGGAAGCCCTGCGGGAGCTGCGTGACGCGGTCGCCGTGACTCATCCACACCGTGTCGCGCTCGCCCTTCTTCCAGACGTCGGCGAACAGCTTGCAGTCGTCGATGACCTCGATCTCGGCGCGGCCGAACTCACGATGATGTCCGCCTTCGACGCCGCCGCCGAGCTGCTCGACCATGGTCTGCTCGCCGTAGCAGATGCCGAGCACGGGCAGGCCGGAGGACCACACCCAGTCGGGCGCGCGCGGCGTGCCCATCTCGGTCACGCTGGAGGGGCCGCCAGAGAGGATCACCGCCTTCGGCTTGAGGCGCTCGAGCGCCTCGTCGGCTTTGTTGAAGGGCACGATCTCGGAATAGACGCCCTGCTCGCGCACACGCCTGGCGATGAGCTGGGTAACCTGGCTGCCGAAGTCGATGATGAGGACGCTGCCGGGGGCGCTTTCTTGATCCGCCGCCGCAGCGGTATCGGGAATCGATTGCATGCGCATCCTTTGATACACCACCCCGCGGGCCGGGTGGTCAAGCGGCTCCCGCGCGAGTACAGCTATGACGAATTCGGCGCCCTGTGGAACAGTGCGGCTCGAATGGTATTTTGCTCTCGATGCCGCCTTTTTCCGCGCACGGCAAGCTTATAGGGGCCTGGCCGGTCGCGGAGATCACAACACCACGCTGCGGAAGCCATGGAACCTGTCACCAGCAAGCTGCGCCGTACTCGGCTGTTCGCCAACCTGCCGGAAAGCGGGCTGATCGAGCTGATCGCTCGCCCGGGCGTCATGCGCGGGCAGGCCGAGGAGGCGGTCGAGGCCGCGCCCGGCGATCTGGTGGTGCTGCTGGAGGGCGGCTTGGCCATGTTCAGCCATGACGGCGGTGACCATCTCGCGGCCTTCAGCGTCGAGGAAGGCGCACGCGAGCCGGCCATTCTCTACACCATTCCGCGCGGCGCGCGGCTGATATTGACCAAGCCCTCGGTCTTTCTGGTCATCGAGGGTGAACGGTTCGACACACTGTTGTCGGGAGCGCACGAGAAGCAGAGCCTTGCCGCGCTGGACGACACGGTGCGCAACCGCATCGGAGCGCTGCTGAGGGCGGCTCCCTTCCGGAGGCTGCCGCTCGACCATCTGGTCCGGTGTGCCGAGGTCATGGATGTGCAAGATGCAGCCTCCGGCGAGGACGTGGTGCGCGAGGGCGAGCAGGGCGACTATTTCTATGTCGTCGAGGACGGGAAGGCTGATGTCTGGCGCAGCCACGAAGGCGGCGCACCGGAGGTCGTCGCCAGTCTTGGTCCCGGCGCCACATTCGGCGAGGAGGCGCTGCTGCAAGAGACGACGCGCAACGCAACCGTGCGCATGCGGGAAGGCGGACGGCTCTTGCGCCTGGCCAAGACCGACTTCGATCGGCTGCTCAAGAGCAGGCTCCTCAACGCCATGACGCCGGAGGAGGTGGCCCGCCGATTGCAGGCTCGCGACATCGAGTTGATCGACTGCCGCACCGAGGAGGAGTGGGAGCTGTGCCGGCTGCCGAGGTCGCGTCTGATGCCGCTCGAAACGATCCGTGAGCGCACCGGCGGACTCGACCGGGGACGCGAGTACCTCGTCTATTGCCGATCGGGTAGCCGTTCCGGAACGGCCGCGTTCCTTATGCGGCAGACGGGCCTGACGGCCCATTTCATGAAGGGCGGCATTGCCGAGTGGCCCTACGAGGTCGAAGGGTTGGCAGTGGAGACCTAGAGTGCGGAAGCGGAAGGCGCCGGCCGGAGGCCGCCGCCTTGTTTCTCAGCCCGCCGGCAACTGAACCTGCGTCGCGCCGGCGCCGCTGCCAGGCGCATGCAGGACCTGCGGCCGCGCCACGATGCCGAGCCGCTCCTCAGCCGAGGCCAGGATCTGCGACAGCAGCTCCGTGTAGCGTATGCCCTGGAAGCCGGCCATGATGTTGAGCTTGCCGTCCCAGCACCAGCCCGGGTTCGGATTGACCTCGAGCAGCTTGATCTCGCCCCTGGCATCGGCGCGGAAGTCGAAGCGGGCATAGTCCCGGCAGCCGAGCCGCTCGAACAGGCGGGCCGAGTGCTCGATGAGCTGCCCCTGAATGTGATCGGGCAGATTCGCCTCGTGGTACCTGATCTGCGTCCAATAGGGGCTGTCGGGCTCCCACTTGGACTCGTAGCCGAGAATGCGCGGCAGCTTCGGGTCGAGCCGCGAGTAGTCGACCTCGAGCAGCGGAAGCGCACGCAAGCCCTGGTCAGGATTGCCGACGAGCCCAACGCTGTACTCCGGCCCCGTCAAATACTCCTGCACGAGGATCGGGCGGCGTGGAAACTCCGCACGCAGGCGCTCGAGGTAGTCGAGCAAACTCTTCTCGTTGTCGACGACGGCGTCCTTGGTGATGCCCTGCGAGCTGTCGCCGTAGTTCGGCTTCAGCAGAGCAGGGAACACGGACGGCAGCGTGGCGCCCTGATCGCCCGGGCGCACGTAGGTCTCCAACGGCACCGGCACATCCAAGCCCTGAGCCACCGAACGCACGAGCCCTTTGTCGTAGCAGGCGGCCAGCGTCCCGGGACCGGCGCCTGTGTAGGGCAGGCCGAGCACGTCGAGGAGCGCGGGGATGTGCAGCTCCTTGAAGGGGTCGTTGTTGTATCCCTCGTCGCAAAGGTTCAGGACCAGCTCGGTACGCAGCTCTGAGAGGTCGCGCTCGAGCGTCGCGTGGTTGTCGAGATAGCGGAACTTGTAGTTGGGCAGCTCCGACAGGGCGTCCTTGAGCTTGCGGACGGTATCGAAGTCCTCGGCGTTGAAGGTGCCATTGCGCTTGACCGCATCAGGCAGCCTGGGGTCGCCCATGACGACGGTCACATCGATCTTCTGCACCTTGCCGCGGGCCTTGCGGACCGGAAGCTGAGGCGCGTCGGCCGTCAGCAGGATGCGCCGGGCCATCATGCCCAGATCCTGGTCGCGGTCCGAGAGGGCCTCGGCGTGCCCATGATGCCGGATATTGCGGAAGCCGGTCTTCTCCAGCAGCTTGCCGATGCTTTCGCGCGTGTAGAGGCGCTCGGCGTAGAACTGGTCGGCGATGACACCGGTCTCGTCGTTGACGATGACCTCGCGCGAGATCAGGCGCTCCCCATCGGCCGAGATCGACCGCTCGCGGCACACGAAATGATGCTCGTCGATCCATTCCCAGGAGCGGCGCTCGAAGCTCTCCGACATATGCGCGCCGTCGGTGATGTCGAGCACGAGCTGGCCGCTGGGCCGCAGGATCTTGCCGACGGAGCTCAGAACCCGCTCGTCGTCCTGCTTGTTGGAGAAATAGCCGAACGAGTTGCCCATGATGGCAACGCAGTCGAAGCTGTTCTCGGCGAGCCGCGGGTTGCGGGCGTCACCCTCCTTGAAGGCAACACTCAGGCCCTCGCTCTGCGCGCGCTTCTTGGCCAGCCGAATGAGATAGCGCGAGCGGTCGACGCCCATCACGTTCTTGAACCCGCGGCGGGCGAGCTCGAGCGCGTGGCGCCCCTGCCCGCAGCACAGGTCGAGGATGTTGCTGTAGGTCTGAATGGCCGCGGCCGAGACGATGAAGTCGACCTCTCGGCGGGTATTCTCGGCATTTTCGACGACGTCGCCATCGGTCTTGACGTAGAGCGCATTGAAGAGCTTGCGCCACCACTCCGATGGGAGATGAGATTCGAGGTCCGCTACTGGTCCAAGACACGACCGCGCCGAAGCGCGCCTAGGCCGCTTCACCTTCGAAGCTGTTGCCATGATGGACGAACGTCCTCCTACAGATGCCGCCGCGCCTGTAAGGAAGCTCGCCGCTTCCCACTGTGCCGCCCCGACGGTCGAGACACGAGACCCCTTTGGCCCCAATAGTCGCGATAGTTAGTCTGTCCTGTGCACAATGCAAGCATCAGTTCAAGCCGATTTCGGCGACCTCTTTGTCTTGTGCACCGGAGAGTCGTCGCGGCCTCGCGCACAACGTCGCTCAGCGGGAAACCGTTCCGGCCCGACGCAGGATCGAGATGAAAAATCCGTCAGTGCCGTGCATGGCCGGCGTGAGCAGAAGCGAGTCGGCGCGGCCGTCGGCCGAGCGAGGCGGGGCGCCGCAGAGCCCTGATTCGCTCCAGCACGACGACACCAGCACCCGCTCGAAATTCGGATTGGCCTCGACGAACGCGTCGACCTGATCGGTGCCTTCCTCCGGCAGCACGGAGCAGGTCACGTAGACGAGGCTGCCTCCCTCCTTCACCAGCGGCGCCGCCATGGCGAGAATGGCGCGCTGCTCGGCCTGCCGCTGCGGGACGTCTTGTGGCTTCAGCCGCCACTTGGCGTCGGGCCGGCGCCGCCACACCCCCGAGCCGGTGCAGGGCGCGTCGGCGAGCACGACATCGAACCGCGGGCCGAGCGCCTCCAGCGCGGCGTTGTCTCCCGGCGGCAGGACCTGCACGTTGCGAGCGCCGGCACGCTTCAGGCGCTCGAAAATCGGGCGCAGGCGCAGCTTGTCGCGGTCGAAGGCGTAGATCTGGCCCGTGTTGCCCATGGTGGCGGCCATGGCCAGCGTCTTGCCGCCCGCCCCTGCGCAAATGTCGAGCACCTGCTTGCGCGGCCTGGCTCCGGAGAGCAATGCGGCGACCTGCGAGCCTTCATCCTGCACCTCGTACCAGCCGCGCCCGTGCGGCGGCTCGGCTTCCACGTTCGGCTGTCGCGCCGGTCCATCCGGAGCCGGCAGCCTGATGCCGACGGGTGACAGTGTGGTCGGGGCTGGCTTGGCGGAGGCCAGCGCCTTGAGCGTTTTCTCGCGCGTGGTCTTCAGCGTGTTGACGCGCAGATCGACCGGGGCCCTTTGCGCCAGGGCAGCGCCTTCCTCCGCGGTTCGCGAGCCGAAGGCGCGGGCGAGCGACGGGACGAGCCACTCGGGGAGGTCGCCGCGCACCCAGTCGGGAGCGTCCGCCGGCACGGCGCGGCTCAGGTTCGCGACCTCCTGCGGCGTCAGCGGCTCCGGGGCATGCGGTGAGCCGTCGGCTGCGGCGGCGATGGCCTCGGGCGAAAGGCCGAGCGCGCGGCTGGCGGCGCCGAGCACGAGCGCGCGGGGCGCGTCACTTTCCATTTGCGCGGCGATCGAGTGCTTGCGGCGCAGCGCGTCGTAGACGAGGTTGCCGACCGCGGCCCTATCGCCCGACCCGGCAAACCGGCTGGCCTTCGCCCAGTCGGCGAGGGCTTGGCTCGCCGGCCGGTGGCGGCTCAGAACCTCCTCCAGCACCTCGGCGGCAGAGCGGATGCGCGCTCCGGGACGCATGGCTCAGGCCGACGCGCTGAGCAGGCGCACGGCGAACCAGATCCACATGACGATGACGATCAGGGCGCCGATGCCCCAGAGGCTGCCGCGCGCCCGAACGTCGTTGTTGGTGGTGTGGACCCAGGCGTGCGCAATTCTCGACAGCACGAAGAGCCAGGCGAGCGCGATCTGGATGATGTCCGACAGTCGCGTTTGCAGCAGGAGGAGGGCCAGCACGTAGAACAGGACGGGCACCTCGAGCTGATTGCGGAAGCTGTTGGACACTTGCGTCGTCTGCGCAGACCAACCGGGCTGGCCGAGCGCGATGTCCTCGGGGCGGACGTGCTTGTTCAGCAACGCATCGGTCCTGAGGCGGCCCATCCAGACGAGCAGCACAAACGTCAGCGTGACCTGCACGAGAAGCGGGTAGACGATCGCAACCTGGCTCAAGGCGTTGACAGGGTCCGGCGCGGCCGGACCTCCCTCGCAATGGCGACGTAAAGCTTAGACACCGCCTGGGTAGTTGGGCGCTTCCCGCGTGATGGCAACGCCGTGCGTATGACTCTCGCGGATGGCGGCGGGAGAGATGCGGATGAACCGCGCCTTGGCCCTGAGCTCGGCCAGGTCGCGCGCGCCAAGGTAGCCCATGCCGGCACGCAGGCCGCCGACAAGCTGATGAAGCACCGCGCCCACCGGGCCCTTGTAGGGAACCTGCCCCTCGACGCCCTCCGGCACCAGCTTGAGCTGGTCCTTCACCTCCTGCTGGAAATAACGGTCTGCGCTGCCGCGAGCCATGGCGCCCACCGAGCCCATGCCGCGGTAGGCCTTATAAGTACGGCCCTGATAGAGGTAGGTCTCGCCCGGGCTCTCGTCCGTGCCGGCCAGCAGCGAGCCGACCATGACGCAGTTGGCGCCCGCCGCGAGCGCCTTGACGATGTCACCGGAGAACTTGATGCCGCCGTCGGCGATGACCGGCACGTCGCGCTTCTGGGCCTCCTCGACCGACTCCATGATGGCGGTCAGCTGCGGCACGCCCACGCCCGCGACGATGCGCGTCGTGCAGATGGAGCCGGGTCCGATGCCCACCTTGACGGCGTCCGCCCCTGCATCGATCAGGGCCTTGGTCCCGTCGCTGGTGGCCACGTTTCCCGCCACCACCTGAACCCGGTTCGACAGGCGCTTGATGCGCGTCACGGTCTGCAGAACGCGGGCGGAATGGCCGTGCGCGGTGTCGACCACGATCAGATCGCAGCCCGCCGCCACGAGCCGCTCGGTGCGCTCGAAACCCTCCTCGCCGACGCTGGTGGCGGCGGCCACGCGCAGCCGGCCCTGCTCGTCCTTGCAGGCGTCGGGATATTTTTGAGCCTTCTCGATGTCCTTGACCGTGATCAGGCCGATGCAGCGATAGTCATCGTCGACCACGACCAGCTTCTCGATGCGGTGCTGGTGCAGCAGGCGCTTGGCTTCATCGCGGCACACGCCTTCCTTGACCGTCACCAGCCCGTCCTTGGTCATCAACTCGGCGACCGACTGGCGCAGATTGGAGGCGAAGCGCACGTCGCGGTTGGTGAGGATGCCGACCAGCCTGCCGTCCTTGCTGCCCGTGCGGGCCGGCTCGACGACTGGAATGCCCGAGATGCGGTGATGCGCCATCAGCTCCAGGGCCTCGGCGAGAGAGGCGGTCGGGTGAATGGTGACCGGGTTGACGACCATTCCCGACTCGAACTTCTTGACCTGGGCCACCTGCTCGGCCTGCTGCTCGGGGCTCAGGTTGCGGTGGATGACGCCGATGCCGCCGGCCTGGGCGACCGCGATCGCCAGCTTGCCCTCGGTGACCGTATCCATGGCCGACGACAGGATCGGGATGCGGACCGAGATCTCTTTTGTGACGCGGGAGCCGACATCGGTCTGGGACGGCAGGATGTCCGAGGCCGCCGGCATCAGCAGCACGTCGTCGAACGTGAGGCCGATGTTGGCCTCGATGATGGAGGTTCGAGCGGCCATGATCGTTCTCCTTGGACCTCGAGTGCCGTCCGATTGAGTTCAAGCGGACGCGCCAGCGGACCGGCGCGCGGAACGGTGCAGCCGCGCTGTGTTGGAATCGTTAATGGGGAAGGTGTTTAGCAGACGCCGGCTAGCAGGGGAAGGTGCTCGGACCGGCCTTTCGAGGCGACCGGGCAAGGGGCGGCCCCTGTGTCACTTTTTTCCAGGCTGACCGCTCAGGCCCTCAAGGCCCGGTAACCCTGGTCGAGCAGCACCGCGACCAGGATCAGCGCGAAGCCGGCAAGATCCAGAGGCGTCGGCCGTTCGCCCAGCAGCACGACCGAGCCGATCACGCCGAAGATCGGCACCAGCAGCGTGCCGACGGCGGCGGTGGAGGCCGATACGCGCGTCATCAGGCTGAACCACAGGGCGTAGGCGACCGCCTGCGGGAATATAATGTGGTAGGCGAGCGTCGCCGTGGTCGCAGGCGACAGATCCAGCCGCGGCGTCTCGAGCAGGAGCATGCCGAGGGTGGTGGTGGCCGCGCCGACCAGGATTTGCCAGGTGGTGAGTGCGAGGGGCGCGCCCTTGATGGCGCAGCGCTTGAGATAGACGGTGCCAAGCGACCAGCTTATGGCGGCACCCATGACGTAGATGAGGCCGAGCGGGGGCCGTCCGCCCTTTACCTCGGCCCAGAACGGGATCGAGAGAATGCCGAGGCCCGCGGCACCGACAGCGAGCGCAATGCCGCGCAGCCGGTCGATCGGCTCGGACAGGATGACCCAGGCGAACAGCACCGACCAGAGCGGCATCGTGTAAGTCAGGATGGCGGCGCGCGAGGCCGGCATGGCGAGCTGGGCAAACACCGCGCAGATGTTGAACCCCGCGATGGCGAGCAGGCCCGCGACGATGAGCTGGCCCCAGTGCTCCCTCGGGATCGCAAGAGATTGTCCCGATGCCTTTGTGACTGCCGCGAGCAGGAGCCCGCCCAGCGTCAGCCCGACGGCGCGCAGCGTCCACGGCGATATGCTCGCGAGCAGGATCTTCACCGCCGGCCAGTTGAGGCCCCAGAACAGCGCCGCCAGCCAGATCCGCCACACGGGATTTGCTCCTGTCGGTGATTGAGAGGGTGGCGGTATCGGTTGTCTGCTCGCGAGGGGCTTGACCTATTGCTCGCCGCGGAAGCCCGTCGCCAGGACATAGAGCTCGGCGGATCCGGACCGGCTGGCGGGCGGTTTGACATGGCGGACGGCGGCGAAGCTTTGCTTCAGGCGGTTCAGAAGCTCGCGCTCGGCACCACCCTGGAACACCTTGCACAGGAAGGCACCGCCGGGCGAAAGCACCTCGCAGGCGAACTCGGCGGCAGTCTCTGCCAGATCCATGATGCGCAAGTGATCGGTCCTCGCATGGCCCGTGGTGGGCGCGGCCATATCCGACAGCACGACATCGGCCCCGCCGCCACGCAGCAACGCCTTCAGCTTGGCGGGCGCGGATGCGTCCAGGAAGTCGAGATGCAGGATCTCGACGCCGGCCAGCGGCTCCATGGGCAGAATGTCGATGGCGACGACCTGACCTTTGCCATCCAGCGAGCGCGTGCGCTGAGCGGACACCTGCGACCAGCCGCCAGGCGCGGCGCCGAGGTCGACAATGCGTGCGCCGGGCTTCAGGAGGCGATGGCGGTCGTCGATCTCGATGAGCTTGAACGCCGCGCGCGAGCGCCAGCCTTCGCGCTTTGCCGCGGCGACGTAGGGGTCGTT
>JBLNBZ010000044.1:0-84503 GCA_050260355.1 Bacteroidota bacterium
GTGGAAGGGCCATCGCTCAACGGATAAAAGGTACGCCGGGGATAACAGGCTGATGACGCCCAAGAGTCCATATCGACGGCGTCGTTTGGCACCTCGATGTCGGCTCATCACATCCTGGGGCTGGAGCAGGTCCCAAGGGTATGGCTGTTCGCCATTTAAAGTGGTACGTGAGCTGGGTTCAGACCGTTGTGAGACAGTTCGGTCCCTATCTGCCGTGGGTGTCGGAGAATTGAGAGGAGCTAACTCTAGTACGAGAGGACCGAGTTGGACGCACCTCTGGTGGACCTGTTGTCGCGCCAGCGGCACAGCAGGGTAGCTATGTGCGGACGGGATAACCGCTGAAGGCATCTAAGCGGGAAACCCACCTCGAAACCAGTTCTCCCTTGAGAGCCGTGGAAGACCACCACGTTGATAGGCCGGGTGTGGAAGCGCCGCAAGGCGTGCAGCTTACCGGTACTAATAGCTCGATCGGCTTGAACGCTCTCATTATGCAATGCTCATCGATGGCGCGTGAGAAGCGCACCAATGATGGGCACAGAAACAAAGACCAGAAGTCTCACACTTCTTCGCCGACCTGGTGATTTTGGCGGGGTGGCTGCACCCGATCCCATTCCGAACTCGGCCGTGAAACGCCCCAGCGCCGATGGTACTTCGTCTTAAGACGCGGGAGAGTAGGTCGTTGCCAGGTCTGCCAAGAAGTGTGGGGCTATTTCCAAGTCAGCCGAGATCTCCTCTTTGCGTGTAGGCTACAAACGCCGCCGTTGCTTTCGCAGCGGCGGCGTTGTCGTTTCCGCGGCCCGTATCGTGCGACCACCCAAGCCGCAGCGCGATGGCGCTGGCCGCACGTGGCCGAATGCCGTAAGTGCGCTCGGAGGCGCAGAAACGGAGGATCGACGCGCGTGAGCCAGGCGCAGATGAGCGAGCGCACTGCAGCGGTAGTCAGCAGCCGCACCGTGCTGACCGCGATATGCGTCATGCTGCTGGCCGGACTGTGCTCGTCGCTCCTGCATATCGGGGTGCGCTATGCAGCCCCGGTATTGCCAGCGATCGAGATCGTCTTTCTTCGCTCGAGCATCACGATCCTGGTGACCCTGCCGGTCGTTCTGCGCTCGGCCGAGCTCGCCTGGCGCACCTCCAGACCCGGCCTGCAGGTGCTGCGAGGGCTGGTCGGGGTGTTTTCCATGAGCCTCTGGTACTACGCGCTCGGCAACATGCCCTTGGCCGATGCCGGAGCTCTCAGCTTCACGACGGCGCTGTTCGTCACGCTCGGCGCAGCCCTCCTACTGGGCGAAGCCGTGGGCATACACCGATGGGCAGCCGTGGCCGTCGGGTTCCTGGGGACGCTGATTGTATTGCGGCCGGGGCCCGATATGTTCACTTGGGTCGCGGCCGCCGCGGTCTTTTCCAGCGCGCTGTGGGCGGTGTCACTGCTGCTGGCCAAGCACCTGACCAAGTTCGATGCGACTTTGACGATCTCCTTCTATCAGCCGCTCCTGATTGCTCCGTTTGCGCTGCTGATGTCGGTCCCCGTTTGGGTCTGGCCCGACGGCAAGACGTGGCTGATCCTGCTCGGCATGGGCGCGGTCGCCGCGCTCGGCAACTATGGCTACGTCTACGCACTGCGCATGGCGGATGCGAGCCTCGTGATGCCGGCCGACTATGTGCGGCTCGTGTGGATGGCGGGCTGGGGCTTCCTCTTCTTCGCCGAGGTGCCTCCGGTCACGACTTGGATCGGCGCACTGCTGATCATTGGCGCGACCTTGTTCATCACCCTTCGCGAGTCCCAGACCGCCCGCCCGCCGCAGGCAAGCCTCGACGGGCGGACCGCTCGCTAGACGAGCGTCAGGCTGCCCTTGCGGCCGCGTCGATGTGAGCGACGAGGTCCCCGTCGAGCCTCAGGTCACGCGCGAGCTCAACAAGGAACTCATGCTCCGCGCCGGTGTCGGAGTCGATGGCAACGCGTGCGGCAGTAAAGAGTTGAACGGCTTCCTGCTCCGACTTGACCGCATCGGCCAATTCCTCGGGCGTGGCGGGATGTTTGAGCTCGTTGGCGAGAAACGCCTCGGCTCCGCTATCGAGCCCGGCCTGCTTCAGGCCGCCGAGGATCTTCTGCTGCTCGGTTGGATCGATTCGTCCGTCGGCCGACGCGGCTGCAATCATGCCGCGGATATAGAGAAGCGCCGCGTCGTGTGTGACCGCCGCGGCCTCGTAGCCCGACCCGCGCGGCGCCTCCGCCAGGCCCGCCGGCTGCTGGCCGACCTCGATCAGCGGCTTTCCCTGCTGATAGTTCTGTATCGCCTTGTAAGCGAGGCCGCCGATCAGCGCGAGAGCGCCCAACTTTACCGCGCTTCCAGCCAGCGCCCTGCCGGTCTGGGTGCCGAGCACGGCTGCGCCCAAGCCTCCCGCGGCAGCGGCCGCCGCGGCTCGGTTGTTGTTGATGAAATCTTTGAGCTGATTGAACAGATCCTCGGGTGTCTGACCGGTAGCCTTGCCAAGCGCGTCGCGCACATGGCCCGAAGCGCCGGTTGCCTCGTCGGCCCGCTGCGCTCCCTCCTTAACGCCCGCTGTCGCTTGCGCCAGAACTTGCCCGAGAACGTCCATGAGACCGCCGCCGGCGCCCGCTGCCTGTCCGCTGCTCATCTGCTGCTGCAGTTTGGCAAGGATATCGGCGAGGCCGCCGCCCGTTCCCGCGCCGGGCGGTGCACCGGGCGGCTGGCCCTGTTGCGCAGCGATTCTGCTTAGAATGTCCTGAAGGCCTCCCGGCGACCCGTCCGCGGATTGCCCAGCCTGCTGTGCCCCGGCCCCCTGAGTGAGCTGGCTCAGAATCTCCCCGAGCGCGCCCAATCCTCCCGCCTGCGGTGGCTGACCTGGTTGCATCGGTTGGCCTTGACCACCACTACGCACCAGGGCATCGAGAATGCTTCGAGCGTCGAACATACCCTGAGGGACTCCTTTGCGCCAACGGATCAGCCCCGCGTATGGTAGGAACGCCCGATCAGCAACCCGGTTCAGTCCGGGGCGATTCCTGAGCCCTCGATCTTACTCAGCGGCAAGCGGCGCTCGCGGTGGGTGCGATGCCCCGGTCCGTGCCGGATGGACCGCCGATGACACTGCCGTCTGCTCCTCATCGACGGGTCCAACGGCACGCCCGAAGAAGCGCCACAAAAAGCGCCCAGTATCGTCCATGACCACGAATACCGCCGGCACGAAGACGAGCGACAGCAATGTCGAGGATATCAGCCCTCCGATCACGGCCACGGCCATGGGCGACCGGAATTCGCCGCCCGAGCCCAGGGCAAGCGCAGCCGGCACCATGCCGCCCACCATCGCGATGGTCGTCATGATGATCGGGCGCGCACGCTTGCGGCCGGCATCGATGATCGCCTGAGTGCGCGGCACGCCGCGGCCGATCTCCTCCACCGCGAAGTCGGCCAGCATGATGGCATTCTTCGTTACGATGCCCATCAGCATCAGGATGCCGATGACGACCGGAAGGCTGATGGCCTTCTGCGCGATGGCGAGAGCCACGATGGCGCCGCCAATCGACAAGGGCAGCGAGAACAGGATCGTGACCGGCTGGAGGAAGCTGCCGAACAGCAGCACCAGAACCGCGTAGACCATCATGAGGCCCGCAATCATGGCCTTGGCAAAGCCCTCGAACACCTCGCCCATGATCTCGGCGTGCCCGAACTGCTTCAGCTCAACGCCGGTCGGAAGATTCTTCGCCGCTGGCCGATCCATGACCTGGTTGACGACATCGCCGAGCGGCGCATCGCCGACGAGGTCGGCGCCGATGACAATGCGACGCGTGCGATCGTAGCGATCAATCGCAGTGGGACCTTGGCTCATCTCGAATTTCGCAACGGACGCCAGCGGAACGGCGGCGCCGCTCGCGGTCTGAACCTTCAGCGCCTCGAGGATATGCCGGTTACCGCGCGCCTTCTCATCGAGCTGCACGCGGATCGGGACCTGGCGGTCGCCCACGTCGAACTTAGCCAGATTGGCAGCGATGTCGCCGATCGTGGCGATGCGCACCGCCTCGGATATGGCCTCGGTCGAGACGCCGAGGTCGGCGGCAATCTCCGTGCGCGGATACACACGCAGCTCAGGCCGGTCGAGCTCGGCCGTCGAGACCACATTGGCGAGCGCCGGCAGACGCTTGGCCTCGCTCGTGATCTCCGCCGCCGCCTTGTTCACCGATGCGGCGTCACGGCCAGCTACGACGAGCTGGAATTGCCGCTGCCCGTCGTCATTCAGGAACCAGTACCTCATGTCGGGCATGCCGGCGAGGTCACGGCCGATGGCCTGCTTGATCTGATCCTGATTGAGCTTGCGCTCGGCCTTCGGAACGAAGTTGATGATCAGTGTCGCCTTGCGCACCTCGGCACCGGAGCCGAGCAGATTGCCGCCGTTGACGAATACGCTGCGCACCTCCGGCCGCTCCCGTATGCGAGCCGCGACCGCCTCGGTGACATTCCGCGTATCCTCGAGCCTCGACCCCGGCGGCAACTCGATTGCGAGAAGCTGCCGCCCGGTATCCTCCTGCGGCAGGAAGGACGACGGCAGCAGATAGAAGCTGCCGATTGAGCCCGCGAAGATCAGAAGGCCAAGCCCCACGCTCTTGAAACGATTGGCAACCGACCAGGCCACCAGCCGCGTGTACACGCGCAGCAACCAACCTTCCCTGTCCACGTGATGCGTCTCGCGCAGGAAGTATGCGGCAAGCATGGGCGTGATGAGCCGCGCCACCAGCAGCGAGAAGAAGACGGCGGCAGCGACGACTAGACCGAACTGCTTGAAGTATTGACCAGCAATGCCGCCCATGAAGCTCACGGGCGTGAAGACCGCAATGATGGTGAAGGTGATGGCGATGACGGCAAGGCCGATCTCATCGGCTGCCTGCAACGCTGCACGGTAGGGCGATTTGCCCATGCGCATATGGCGCACGATGTTCTCGATCTCGACGATCGCGTCGTCCACCAGAATGCCGATGACGATGGTGATGGCGAGCAGGCTGACGAGGTTGAGCGAGAAGCCCATCGCGTCCATGGCCCAAAAGGCCGGGATTGCGGACAACGGCAAGGCGATGGCAGCGATGATCGTCGCTCGCCAATCGCGCAGAAAGACGAGCACGACGATGATGGCGAGTATGGCGCCTTCGATCATCGAGCTCATGGTCGACTCGTAGACGCCCAGTGTGTACTCGACCGTGTTGTCGATCTTGGCCAGCTCGACGTTGGGGTATTTTGCCCTCAACAGGTCGACCGCCTTGTCGACCTCGGACGCCACCGAGGTGTCGCTGGCTCCCTTGGAGCGCGAGATCGCAAACGCGACCACTGGCTGCCCGTCGAGCGTGGCAAAGGTGCGTTGCTCGGCAATCGAATCGGTCACGGAGCCGAGTTGATCGAGCCGGACCTTGCGGCCCTGCGGCAGAGCGATCATGGTCGCAGCGAGATCTTCGACCGTGTGCTTTCCGGCAAGCGTGCGGATCGCCTGCTCCCGCCCGCCGATCTCCCCGCGGCCGCCCGCCAGATCGACGTTGGTCGCGCGCAGCTGCCGGTTCACGTCGCCTGCGGTGATGCCATAGGCGAGTAGCCGGTCCGGATCGAGCGCGATCCTGATCTCTCGCTCGACGCCGCCGATGCGCTGGATCTGTGAGACGCCTTTGACGCCCTGGACCGCCCGCACCACGGTATCGTCGACGAACCATGAGAGCTCCTCGGGCGTCATGGCCGGCGCTCTCGCCGAATACATCAGGATCGGCAGCCCTTCGATCTCCAGGCGCGAGGCGATCGGCTCCTCGATGGTGCGCGGCAAATCCGTTCGTATGCGCGCGATCGCGTCCTTGACGTCGTTGAGCGCCCGGTCCTGATCGACCTCGAGGCGAAACTCGATCACCGTCAGCGACAATCCCTCGGTGACCGTCGAGGTGATGTGCTTCACTCCGCTGACGCCGGCGATCGCGTCCTCGATCTTCTTCGTGACCTGCGTCTCGAGCTCCGATGGTGCCGCTCCCGACTGGTAGACGCGCACCTGCACGATCGGAATGTCGACGTTCGGAAAGCGCGTGATCGGGAGCTGCTTGAAGCTGAAGTAGCCCAGCGCGATCAGCACCATGAACAAAACCAGCGACGGCACCGGATGCCGTATGGACCAGGCGGAGATGTTCCAGCTCATGGCCGCAGCGCGCTCGTTGTGTTGACCTCGAGCAAGGGCGCCACCGCGTCGCCGTCACGCAGGAACGTGCCCGACTTGGCGACGATCAGGTCGCCTTCATCCAGGCCCTTGCGCACCTCGATGAGGCCGCCTGAGAGGAGGCCGAGAACAACTGGCCGTGTCTCAATCCGGCTTTCGTTGACCAACTGAACCGTGGGGCCGCTCTCGCCGTAGAGAACCGCCGAGGCCGGGACCGCCAAGCCGTGGCCGCGTGCCGTCTCCACCTCACCGCGAGCGAAGGCGCCGACGCGCAGCTCCGGCCTATCGCCCAGGAAGATCCGCACGCGGCCCAGTCGGGTCGTGCGGTCGACCTCGGCCGAGACCAGGCGCACGCGACCCGAGATCGGGCCGAGGCCGGCGACCTCGACGCGCGCAGACTGTCCCGGCTGCACCTTTGCAAGGCTCGTCTCGATCACATCGGCCTCGAGCTCGATCTCGCCGGCCAGAACGATCCGGAACATCGGCTCGACATTGGCCAGCGCGGCCGTGGCACCGACCTTGGCGGTCCGGCGGCTCACGAGACCCCTGGCGGGCGCTGTAATCTCGGTCTTGCCGCGGCGCCATATCAGCTCCCGCCGCAGCGCCTCGACCTGGGCGCGCTCCGCCTCCGCGAGCTTCAGTCCGTCCCGCGCTGCGACGAGCTGTGCTTCCGCCGTGCGTGCGGCTGCCTCGCGCTGATCCATGACGCTCTGGGCGAGATAGCCCGACTCCCGCAGGGGCTTGCCGCGCTCGTGCGCGTTGCGCGCTTCGGCGAGCCGTGCCTCGGCCTGCACGATGCTGCTTTGCGCCTGGGCAATGGCCGCAGTGCTGCGTGCCAGGCTTGCTTCATTCTGGGCAAGCTGCGCATCGAGCGTATCGTTGACGAGACGCGCCAGCACCTGGCCCTTCTCGACGCGCTGTCCCTCGTCCACGTACACCTCGAGCACCCTCAGGCCCTCGATCTCCGGACCGACCAGAATCTCCTCGCGAGGCACGAGAGAGCCGGTCACCAGAACGGTCTCGAGGAAGTCCGCTGGCGCAACCTTGGCAACCGTGACGGCAAGCGGGTGCGGCTCCTTCGTCTGCTTCTCCGGCTGCTGCGCCGGGACAGGCAGATAGCCTTGCAACGGCAGCGCGAGCGCCAGCCCCGCAACGAGCACTGCGGAGACTATGAGTAGATTTTTCATGGCCGATCCATGCCCGCAGAAATACGCGGCTGCGAGAAATCAGGCTCTCGAGTGGGCCGCAGCAACGATGCGAGCACGCCCAACACAGCCGGGAGGGTCGCATTCGTCTCGAAACGCGGATCGACGGCGCGGCGCCAGAACAAGCCGTCGCCGAGCGTCGTGAAGACTTGAACCAGCTCCGGGATCTCGATCACCGGATCGATACGGCCGCTATCCTTCAGCCGTTGGAACAGGGTGCGGAAGCTCTCGGTAACGAACGAGTCGACGGCGCGAAAAATCTCCCCAACGCGGGGGTTGCGCGTCGATTCGAGCCCGATCTCGATGCACAGGAGCCGCTTGTGCGCGGGCTCCTCCGCGAAGTAGCGCTTCCCCAACTGCTCGAGGGCGGCGAGGAAGTCCGGCGCTTCGTGCAGCTGAGCCAAACGCTCAGCAAACTCGGCCCTGTTCCGCTCGGAAATGCCCGCGATCAAGGCCTCCTTGCTGTCGAAATACAGGTAGAGAGCCCCTGGGCTGACCTCGGCCTCCTTGCAGATGCACTGCATCGTCGTTCCACGAAAGCCCGCGCGAGCGAAGCAGCGCTCCGCAGCGTCCAGGATGTGTTCGCGGCGTGCGCGCTGAGTATCGGGCTTGAGCTTCGGCATTGTGGCAAGATTGTGGTTGCAGCGCACAATAAAAAACGAACGATCGTTCTATTTGACGAGATTCCGTTCCCTGTCAATACAAATTCGATGTCGGCTGACGGCGACCGGGCTCGAACGATCTGACGGCAGCGGGGCCGGCATCCACATGCCACTGAAGTACGGCGCGTGTGCGGCGCACGATGTTTGGTTGGCCGTCGATTTTGCTTGGTGGCGCCGAGGCTCCGGCAAGCGACCTTTCCCTCGGACCGTTGCCGTCGGGCTGGGAGCAGACCGATCCTCTGCCTGCCGGAGACGGCGCTTTAGCTCCGCGATGTCTCTCCAAACGCCGCGCGGCCGCGCACTTGCCCTTCCCAGCCGCACGGGCCGAGGGCATGATGCGCGCCGGTTCCGAAGGAACGAGACGGCGAACGTTGCGAGCCCCCGCGCGATGCCGTTGCCGGGCCGGTTGTTGCCAAGAGGGAGGAGAGGCCGCAGATGCGCCTCATCGGAGGGATGTCATGAGGAACAGGATTCACCGGACCTGGGGACCGATGGGTCTCCTGTTGCTGGCGGCCGCTGCTCCAACGCCGGCGGCTGCGCACCATGTCATGGGTGGCAGACTGCCGAGCACATTTATCGAGGGCCTGCTTTCGGGCCTTGGCCACCCGGTGATTGGGCCTGATCATCTGGCCTTCATCGTTGCCATCGGGATTGCAGGCGCGCTACTGAGCGACGGGCTCGCCATTATCGCGGCATTCATCGCATGCTCGACTGCCGGCGTGCTGATCCACGTAGCACGCCTCGATGTCCCGCTCAGCGAGACCCTGGTCGCCCTTTCCGTGCTGCTGGCGGGAGCCGCTATGATCTGGAATAGCGGAATGACGCGCTCGTCGTGGCTCGCACTGGCAGCGGTCGCAGGCCTGTTTCACGGGTATGCCTTCGGCGAGTCGATTGTTGGAGCTGAGCGCGCAGCGCTCGGTGCCTACCTCATCGGCATTGCGATTGTGACCACCTTGGTCGCCACGGTCGTCATGGAAGTCGCGCGTAAGATCATGGCGCCCGTGGCGGCGGACTCTCCTCGTCTGCGAGCTGCCGGCATGGTGCTCGGCGCCATTGGTGTGGTGCTCCTGGCCAGCTCGCTCGTATCCGTGACCACGCCATGACCACTGCGACTGCCCGCGAAGATGCGGAGAGAGTGGCGCGCTGGTTCGAGCGGCTTCCGTCGCTCGTTGCCGGCGATGCCGATCTCATTCGCCGAGGCCGCTTTCTGACCTGCGATTTCGAGATCGGCATCGGCTCCTTGCCGCTCATGGTGAGTGTTGCCGAGGGCCGCGTCTCGAGCGTTGCGCGCGGGCCCTTTCTGTTGCGGCCGTGGGCGTTTGCCATCCGCATGTCCGCGGCCGACTGGCTGCAGTTCCTGCGCCCGATTCCTGAGCCGGGCTGGCACGACATCATGGCCTTGACCAAGCGCGGCGCTGCGCGCGTCGAGGGCAATCTGCAACCCTTCATGGCCAACCTGCAGTACGTGAAGGATGTGCTGGCGGCACCGCGAGCTCTGACGAAGGATCTTGCAGCGTGACTCCGAGCTTCGAGCCCATCGTCGGGCGCTATCTGAACCTCGAGCTTTCGGGCCGGCCTCACCGCCTCTACGTCGAGGAGGCAGGACAGGGCATTCCGCTCGTCTGTCTGCATACCGCGGGCGCAGACGGCCGCCAGTTCCGGCACATCCTCAATGACGAGGCGATCACCCGCGATTTCCGCGTCATCGCCTTCGACATGCCGTGGCACGGCAAGTCGCTGCCGCCCGTGGGCTTTCAGACCGAGGAATACAAGCTCACGACCCGCGCCTACACCGAGATGGTCATCGATGTCTGCAACGCGTTGCGGCTCGAGCGCCCCGTGGTCATGGGCTGCTCCATCGGCGGCAGGCTGGTCCTCAATCTCGCCGCTGAGCACGCCCAACGCTTTCGGGCCCTAATCGGGCTGGAATCAGCGGCCTACCAGCAGCCTTGGTATGACACGGAGTGGCTGCATCGACCGGACGTGCATGGCGGCGAGGTGTGCGCGGCGCTGGTCTCCGGCATGATGGCGCCGCAGAGTCCTGCGGACAGCCGCCACGAAACGCTCTGGATGTACAAGAGCGGCGGGCCCGGCGTGTTCAAGGGCGATCTCTATTTCTATCGCGTCGACGGCGACCTGCGCGACAAGATCGAGCGCATTGATACGTCGGTGTGTCCGCTGTACCTGCTGACGGGAGAATACGATTTCTCCTGCACGCCGGAGGACACCCAACGCACGGCCGCCGGCATAAAGGGCGCCGAGGTCACCATCATGAAGGAGCTCGGGCACTTTCCGATGAGCGAGAACCCGGCGCAGTTCCGCCGCTACATCCTGCCCGTTCTCGAGAAGATCAAGGCGCTGCGGTAGCACGCTGCGCGCGCTACCGCCGTCAGTGAAAGGTACGCCCCGAATCGATGACGACGGTCTGCCCCGTCATGGTGTCGGTACGGCACATCGTGACGACCTGATCGGCGACGTCGTCCTTGTCGGCAGGCTTCTTGAGCAGTGATCCGCTTGCGGCCCGCTCAATCTGCGACGCGGCGAGGTTGGCCGTCGCGCGCGTGCCTTCCAGAAGGCCGGGCGCCACGCAATTGACGAGCACGTCCGGCGCCAAGGCGACGGCCATGCACTTGGTGAGATGGATCAGGCCTGCCTTCGAGACCGCATAAGCGATGGATGATCCCTGCGGTCCGAGGCCCGCGATGGAGGAGATGTTGACGATGCGGCCGCGTTTCTGCCGCCGCATGATCGGCGCCACGGCCTTGATGCAGTGCATGGGCCCGGTAAGATTCACATCGAGGATCTTCGACCACACCTCGAACGTCAGGCTGTCGAGGTCATCGAAAGGGATGGACTTGTTGTACGCCGCGTCGTTGATCAGGATGTCGATGCGGCCGAAACGGCCGACCACCGACTCCATCAGGCGCTGCACCTGCGCCGGGTCGGTGACATCGCAGCCGAAGGCCTCCGCTTTCACCCCACGGTTCTGGAGATCGCGTGCAACAGTTTCCGCCTCCTTCGCGCTCTGCGCATAGACGACGGCGACGTTGGCGCCCGCCGATGCCAGCGCATGGCAGATGCGCTGCCCGAGCCCGCCATTACCGCCAGTCACCACCGCAACGGCATCTTTCAGGTTCATGATGGGCCCCCAATACGAGTGCGATTGCTCAGACTACTTCAATTGTGCCGGGCCACCTAGGGCTCCAGCAGCACGCAGCGCTGCGGCTCGACGGTGAGGTAGGCCTCTTGTCCCTCGGCGAGCGGCTCCATGGCCGTTGAGCGCACGATGAGATCCTGCTCGCCGAGACTGACGAACGCCTGCGTGAAATCGCCCTGAAATACGAGGCGCCGCACACGCGCAGGCCAGACATTGATCTCACCCTGCGGTCGCTGACTGGAAAGCCGCAGGTGCACCGTGCGCACGGAGAAACTCGGCTCCGCACCGATCGCGCGGCCGTCGGCTATGCCGTGCATGATCGCCCCCGAGGGCATCTCCAGCGCCACCAAGCCGTCGCGCGACAAGTCCGGGCGATACCGGCCTGCGACGAGGTTTGCAGAGCCCACGAAGTCGGCGACGAACGCGTTGCGCGGCCGGTTGTAGATCTCGTCCGGGGTGCCGACCTGCTCGATCATTCCATTGCGCATCACAACGATGCGGTCCGACATCGCCAGCGCCTCCTCGAGGTCGTGCGTGACATACAGCGAGGTGACGCCGAGCCGATGCTGCAGCTCTCTCAGCTCGATACGCATGTCGGCGCGCAGCTTGGCGTCGAGGTTGGACAATGGCTCGTCGAACAGCAGCACCGAGGGCTGAAAGACAAAGGCACGGGCGAGCGCCACGCGCTGCTGCTGGCCTCCGGACAGCGCGGAGGCACGCCGCTCCTCGAAAGGCCGCATCTGCACGAGGTCGAGCGCCTTGCGCACCATATCGGCGATCTCTGCGGAGCTCCGCTTCCTGACCCTCAGACCGTAGGCCACGTTATCGAACACGGTCATGTGCGGCCAGATGGCGTAGGACTGGAACACCATCGACAGGCCCCGCTTCTCAGCGGGCACATTGATGCGGCGCGTGGAGGAATAGACCGGCTCGCCGGCAATGCGGATCTCTCCAGCCGCAGGCTGCTCGAGGCCCGCGATCGCGCGCAGCATCGTCGTCTTGCCGCATCCGGACGGCCCGAGCAGCGTGAGCTGCTTGCCGGGCTCGATCGCGAAGCTGATGCCCCTTACCGCTGTGACATCGCCGTATTGAACGACGACGTTCTCTGCTTCGATGTGACCGGCACTCTCGGCGGGCGTCTGGTTCGCTTTGCTTGTTGGCGATGCTGGCATGGATGCGTTCCCAACCGGCCTCATTCGCTGCCGTAGCGAACGGCGCGCCGCGTGATGGCCAACAGAACGGCCAAGGCCAGGGCCACAACAAGCGTCTGAATGAGCGCCATGGCCGCCGTCAGCTCCGAGCTGGTGGCGAACCAGGACTCCACGATGGCCGGCGTGATGACCTTCGAGTGTGGCCCCATCAGCAAGATCGAGGCGCCGAGCTCACGCACGCTCGCCACGAACAGCAGGAGCCACGCCGCCACGAGGCCGGGCCACAGCAGCGGCATGGTCACCGTCCGCAGGCGGTAGCCCCAGGACGCGCCGCACATTTGCGCGCACTCCTCGAGGCTCTTATCGACCTGCAGCATGACGCCGGAGATGGTGCGGATACCGAGCGGCATGAATACGGTCAGGTACGCGATCAGCAGCAGCCACAATGTGCCGTAGATCGGAATCGGAAACACAATCCACGCCCACATCATGCCGAAAGCGAACACGAGGCGAGGCACCGACTGCGGCAGCATGGCGACATACTCGATGACGCCGCGCCCGGGTATGCGGGAGCGGTAGATGATCCACGACATGAGGCCCATCAGCACGATGCCGATCGTCGCCGTAGCGACGCCCAGGATGAGACTGTTCGACAGGGCCGATTGCACGGCATTCATCGAAAAGGCCTGCCGGTAGTTGTCCAAGGTCCAGTTGGACGGTGCCGGAAAGGCGACGGCCAACCTCTGCAGCGACGCATAGACGAGCGTCAGAAGCGGCAGAAAGACGGAGATCAGCAGGTAAAAGATGCAGATGCTGAACAAAATCCAGCGCAGGCCGCCGACGCTCATGACACGGGGCCGAAACGCCTTGCCCGTGATGGTCACATAGCTGCCGCGCGTCACGATGCGGCGATAGAGCCAGAGCATCACGAACATCACGACGAACAAGGAGACGCCCATGGCTGCGGCGACGCCGATCTTCGGCGGATACTGATGCACGAGCTGATAAATCGCCGTCGTGATGACGTAAAAGCGATTGGGAAGCCCGAGGACGAGGGCAGCGGAGAACGAGCCCAGCATCTCCGCGAACACGAAGATCGCCGCGCCGAGCACACCGGGCAGCACGAGCGGCAGGGTGATCCTGAGCATCGTCCGCCAGCGGCTTGCGCCGAGGACTTGCGAGGCCTCCTCCAGCGAGGGGTCCATGGACTTCATCACGGCGCCGATCATGACGAAGGCGACGGAGCCCTCGAACAGTGCCATGACGAACGCAATGCCGTAGGCGTTGTTGATGTCGATCAGATGCTCCGCTCCACCGAGAGCGCGCCAGATCTGATTGATGAAGCCGCTCTCCGCCGATCCGAGCATGCTCCACGCGAGCGCACCGAGCAGCGGGGTCACGTAGTACGGGACCGCCATCAACTGCTCGAACGTGGTGCGGACCGGCACGTTCGTCCGCGTCAGGATCCACGCCATGATGAATCCGATGACCAGCGCCATCACCGTCGCTGCAATCGACACGACGACGGTGTTGATGAGGATCTGCGGATACTCGAACAAGCCCGAGAAGTTGGAGAAGCCGTATTCCGCCGGCGGGCGCACATCCTGATCGCCGACGTTCAGCGACGCCTGGACGAGATAGAAAATCGGGTAGAGAACCAGCACACCGACGATGCCAGCGATCACGACGCTGGCAACAGTCGGCGCGGACACATTCAACCAGGCCCTGGAGCCGACGCGCATGCGCCGCGCTCCCTAGAGACCCAGCATGCCGTTCCACTCCTTCGTGAACTGGTCGCGCATCCTGCCATAATCGTCCCAATCGGCAGGGAAGAGCAGCTTGAAATCGGTGAGCCGCTTGCCCGTCGCCATCGGTGGAGCATCGGACCGCACCGAGCCGTAAACAAGGTTTCGATGCTCCTGCTGGTAGGCTTGTCCGCGCCTGGACATGGTCCAATCCAGGTAGAGCCTGGCGACGTTCGGGTGCGGCGCCTTGTCGACGACGCCGACGAGCAGCGGCGTGGCAGGCAACCCGTCCGGCGGCAACACCATCTCGATCGCTGCCTTTTTGTCCTTGTAGAGCACATAGGCAGCGTACTCGGCCACGGCACAGACCTTGTCATCGCCCTTGGCGAGCCGGTCGAACAGCTGCACCCGCGAATCGAACGCGCGCGGACGCTGCTTGGCGAACTCCTTCCAGAAATCGAAGCCGTAGATCTTGCCCAGCGTGTACCACTGCACGAACTGCATGCCGGATGACGAGATCTTGCAGCTTATGGCATTGCGCCATTTCGGGTCGTTGATGTCCTTCCAAGTCTTCGGAATGTCGCCGCCCGTCACCTTCTCGGTGTTGTAGGCGATGCCGGCGAAACCGACGCCGGTCCAGAAATAGTCGCCGGGCTTCTCGCTCTGGTATTCCTTCTTGTAGCTGTCGAGCTCCGGACCGATGTAATTCTCCCAGCCTGCTTTCTTGGCGAAGTCGACGGCCGGCGCGACGTCGGAAAGCTGCAGCACGTCGACGAGATATCGTCCGGCGGTGCGTTCAGAGACGATCTTGTTGTAGAGCGCGCCGGTTTGCGCGCGCACATAGCTGGTCTTGATCTTCGGAAAGTCCTTGCGGAAGCCGTCCATGAAGGCGGCAGTGCCTGCCTCGTTCTCATGGCAGTAGAAGACGAGCTCGCCCTCCTGCTCGGCTTTGGCGACATCTGCATAGGTCAGGAAATCGTGCACCTTCGTCGGCGTCTTGCCGACCGTCTGTGCAATGGCAGGAGATGCCAAACGGCCCGCGGTAACCGCGGTTGCCAGAGCCGCCCCCGTCTTGAGCAGGGTCCGGCGCGACAGCTTGCTCTTGTGCATTGGCGTTTCCTCCGGGGCACTCGTTTGTTCAGCTTTGGCCCTTGCGTACAAGGTACGCACCTGCCGAACGGCTCGTCAATGCGAACCATCCCCGGCAAGGGAGCTCGAGACGCATCGATCAAGCCAGTGGAAAGAGTCGAGCCCCGTCAGCGATAGGCTGCGTCGAGCTCGATGCGGCGTGCCAGCATGTGCTCCCAACGGTCGCCATTGGCGAGCAGGCGCTGCTTGTCGTAGACCAGCTCCTCCCGCGTCTCGACGCTGAACTCGACATTCGGTCCCTCGACGATCGCATCGACAGGGCAGGCTTCCTGGCACAAGCCGCAATAGATGCATTTGACCATATCGAGGTCGTAACGATCGGCGCGGCGCGTCCCGTCTTGGCGCGCGGGGCTCGCCTCGATCGTGATCGCCAGCGCAGGGCAGATTGCCTCGCAAAGCTTGCAGGCGATGCACCGCTCCTCGCCGTTCGGATATCGGCGAAGCGCATGCTCTCCGCGGAATCGCGGTGAGCGCGGATCGCCCTCGAAGGGATAGTTGAGCGTCGCCTTTGGCTTGAAAAAGTAGCGCAGGCTGAGTGCCGTCGCCGACACGAACTCAGCCAGAAAGTATGTGCGGAATATGTACTTCAGTGATCTCATTCGCATGCGCACAAGCGCGCTACCCCGGTACGCCCCAATTGAAAACGTGCTCAGCACCCCGGCGTTCCGCGCAATCGAGAAAACACGTCGGTGCCTTCATTCATTGGCCGTTCAGGGCGCGTGCTGTCTCCTGGAGAGAAGTCGGCGAGATCAGCAGGCGGCGCACAAAGCCGCCAAGCCAACATCCCGTACAGAGGACACGGCAGTCGGCGTGATGAGCGAAGTAAGTCGATTGATCATCGCGACGGAACTTTGCTGATCGCACGTTGATCCGGGGATCAGGCCGGGAACTGGAGCTCAAGGAGAAGCGAGTATGAGGAAGCTGTCACTTCTAGCAGCCCCGGCAGTGGCGTTGGCGATCGGCGTTCTCGCGGGATCGGCTCAGGCCGCCCCGGCAGGCAGTGCGCTCGGCGGATTGAAGTCCGATCCGGCTGCCGCGAGCCCGGTCGAGAAGACCCACTGGCGCCGCGGTTGCTTCTGGCATCGCGGTCATCTTCACTGTCGTGGGTACCACCACTACCATCGCGGCTGGTGGTGGGGACACCGGCACCATCGCTGGCACCACTGGCGGCGTTGGTAGAGTCCCTGGGCCGTTCAGGTGGTGCCTGGACGGCCCCTCTTCCTTCGCTTCAGCGCACCACACGTCCCGGACTCATGATGCCGAGCGGGTCGAGCGCCCGCTTCATCGCTCGCATGAGCTCGATCTCGAGGGGACACTTGTAGCGAAGGTTTTCCTCGAGCCGCAGCCGGCCGATGCCGTGCTCAGCGCTGATCGATCCCCCGAGCGCGACCACGATGTCGTGCACGATGCGATTGATGTTGGGCGTCTCCGCCGCAAAGCGCTCGTAGGTCCAGTCGAGCGGCCTGATCGGATTGTAGTGGAGGTTGCCGTCGCCCAGGTGACCGAAGCAGCAATGGCGCACCGTGGGATAGGCGGCTTCCAGAGCGGCATCCGCGCGCCGGATGAACTCGGCAATGCGCGATAGCGGCACAGATACATCGTGGGCGATGCTGCCACCCGCCGCCTTTTGAGCGTCCGGTAGATCCTCGCGCATGCGCCAGAGCCGTCTGGCCTGCTCCGATGAGCTGGCCACGACAGCGTCGCGCACGAGCCCTTTCTCCATGGCCGCTGCCAACGCGGCGGAGAGCGTGTCGGCCAGGGAGCCGGCCGCACCTTGGCCGCTCAGCTCCATCAGCACGTACCAGGGATGCGGCTCCGGCATCGGATCGCTGTGTCCCGGCACGCCTGCGATCAGGTAGTCGATCATCGAGCGACGGATGAGCTCGAACGACGTGACCGATTCTCCCGCGACGGCCTTCATGTGCGCGAGCAGATCAACGCCCGCCGCAGGGCTGTCGACCGCAACCCAAGCCGACTGTGTCTCGGTGGGTTTGGGAAACAGCCTGAGCACCGCCGCGGTGATGATCCCGAGCGTGCCCTCAGCGCCGATGAAAAGCTGCTTCAGGTCATAGCCCGTGTTGTCCTTGCGCAGGCCGCGCAGACCATGCCACACGCGGCCGTCGGGCAGCACGACCTCGAGGCCCAGCACCAGGTTGCGCGTGTTGCCGTAGCGCAGGACCTGGATGCCGCCGGCGTTGGTCGAGATGTTGCCGCCGATCTGGCATGACCCTTCCGCCCCCAGGCTCAGGGGAAACAGCCGATTGGCGTCCGCGGCGGCGGACTGGATGTCTTTCAGCACGACGCCCGCCTCAACGGTCATCGTGTCGTTCAGGGGGTCGATCTCGCGGATCTGCCGCATGCGCGTGGTCGACACCACGACCTCGCTCATGTCGGCGCTCGGCTGGCCGGCGTACGTCATGCCGGTGTTGCCGCCCTGTGGCACCAGCGGCGTCCGCGTCTCGGCGCAGATCCTGACGATGGCGGCGACCTCGTCCGTGCTTTTTGGCCGCAGAACCAGGGGCGTTCGCCCGACCCATGTGCCACGCCAGGGCAGCCCGTAGGGCGCCGTCTCGGCCGGATCATCGATATAGCCGCCGGGACCCACCGCAGCCTTCAGCTGGTCGAGGACAGCGGCAGGCACGGGTCTGGCGTCGCGTTCTGGACCGGGCATTGTTCCAGGCTTTGCGGAGCTGATCGGGAGCCCGCACCTTATCAGCGAGCGCCGGGTCGGCAAGCCGGGCATCCGAAGATCACCCGCGCCCCTTGCACTCGGGTCCCTCCAATGCTCAATTCGCGGCGCCCTTGGCCAGCCCCAGAGTGCTTCATGCCCGACCATATCCTCGTTTCCCGTGACGGCCCGATCACCACTGTCACGCTCAACCGACCTGACAAGTTCAATGCCCTCACGTTCGAGATGTACGAGCAGCTCCGCGAGATCTGCTCGACGGTACCGTCGGACGGCTCGGTCCGGGCCATGATCATCACGGGCGCCGGCGGTCGCGCCTTCGCTGCCGGGACTGACATTTCCCTGTTCCGCGACTTCAAGACGCCAGAGCAAGGCATCGCCTACGAGAAGAGCGGCGATGCCACCTTCTCGGCCCTCGAGACCTGCCCCGTGCCCATCATCGCCGCCATCGCCGGCGCGTGCACTGGCGGAGGCGCGGGCATAGCGGCCTGCTGCGACATCAGGCTCGCGACGAGGGACATGAAGTATGGCTTTCCGATCGCGCGCACCCTGGGCAACGTGCTGTCGGCGGCGACGTTGTCGCGCCTGGTACACCGGCTGGGCGAGGCGCGCGTGGCCGAGATGATCTACACGACCCGGCTGATCGAGGCGGAAGAAGCGCACCGGATCGGTTTTGTCTCCGAGCTTCTGGACTCCCACGAGGCGCTCATGCAGCGCGCCCGTGCGCTGGCCGGCCAGATCGCGGGGCTTGCTCCCCTCACCATCATGGCAACGAAGACGCTGCTGCGCCGCATACGCGAGGCCGCACCGAAGGTTCAGGATGAGGATTTGATCGCGAAGATCTATACCAGCGCCGACTTCCGCGAGGGGCTCGACGCCTTTCTGGCCAAGAGAAAGCCAAGCTGGTCGGGGCGCTGAAGTCACGACCTCCACGCACAAACATCTATCCGGAGGAAACACATGGCAAAGATCGGTTTCATCGGCCTCGGCAACATGGGTCTGCCGATGGCGGGCAACCTCGCCAAGAAGGGGCACGAGGTGAAGGGGTTCGACATCGTCGAGGACAACCTCGCCAAGGCCGCCCAGATGGGCGTCAAGAGGGTGGGCTCTGCCGCCGACACCGCCAAGGAGGTCGAGTTCCTTGTCACCATGGTGCCGGCGGGCAAGGATACGTTGGCCATCTATGAGAAGTCCGGCGTGCTGCAAGCTGCCAAGCCGGGCACGCTGTTTATCGACAGCTCGACGATCGACGTCGCATCAGCGCGCAAGGCGCATGAGCTGGCCAAGGCGGCCGGCATGCTGTCCGTCGATGCGCCCGTGTCGGGCGGAACCGGCGGCGCACAAGGCGCCACACTCACCTTCATGGTCGGCGGCACGAAGGAAGCGTTCGAGAAGGCCAAGGCCGTGCTCGAGGGCATGGGCCGCAAGATCGTGCACTGCGGTGACGCCGGCGCGGGTCAGGCCGCAAAGATCTGCAATAATATGATGATGGCGGTGAACATGCTCGGCACCTGCGAGGGCATCGCGCTCGCTGAGAAGCTGGGGCTCAGCCATCAGGCGTTGTTCGACGTCGTGTCTACATCATCGGGCGGCAGCTGGGCGATGAACACATACTGCCCCGTGCCCGGCCCCGTGCCGACGAGCCCCGCCAACAACGACTACAAGCCAGGCTTCATGACTGCGTTGCTGGTCAAGGATCTGACGCTGGCGCAGGAGGCGGCGCAGCAAACCGGCACTGCGACCGCGATGGGTGCCCATGCGCTCGCCACGTTCCGCCTGTTCATGACCATGGCCGAGTCCGGCGCGCAGGACTTTTCGAGCATCATGAAATTCGTGCGCGGCACCAAGAGCTGACAGGGGGGAGCAGCGCCATGCCAGTCATCAGCTACTACATGACCGTGAACTCCCCCTGGACTTACCTCGGCAGCGCCAGGTTTGCGGAGATCGCGCGCAGGCATGGTTGCACCGTCGACATCAAGCCGGCGAAGTTCGGCGAGGTTTTCGCCAAGACCGGCGGCTTCCCGCTGCCCAAGCGCAGCCCCGAGCGGCGCGCCTATCGCCTGATGGACATGAAGCGCTGGCGCGACCATCTGAAGATCCCGATCAACGTCGAGCCGAAGTATTTTCCCGCCAATGAGGTGCCAGGCACCAGGTTCGTGCTGGCCGCCAAGCTCGCGGGCAAGGACGCGCACGCGCTCGCCACCGAGATCGGCAGGTCGCTGTGGGAGCTGGAGCAGGACATCGCCGATTCGGCCGTGTTGGATGCGTGCGCAAAGCGCGCCGGCCTCGACGCCGACTCAATCCGCAAGTCCGCTCCGCCCGACAGCGAGCTCGATGCGCTGCATGACAAGCTGACCGCAGAGGCGATATCGCGCGGCGTGTTCGGCGCGCCGAGCTATGTGCTCGAATCCGGCGAGATCTTCTGGGGCCAGGATCGGCTCGACTTCCTGGACCGGGCGCTGGCGCGCTAACCGAGCTCCTTCGCCCGCTCGCGCAGAACGAACTTCTGGATCTTCCCCGTCGAGGTCTTCGGCAAGGGACCGAAGACGATCGTGCGCGGCACCTTGAAGCGCGCCATGTTCGCGCGGCAGTAGTCGATGATGTCCTGCTCGGACGTCGGCTTGGCATCCGGCTTGAGCGTCACGAACGCGCAAGGGCTTTCGCCCCACTTGGGGTCGGCGCGCGCGACGACCGCGGCCTCCATGATCTCAGGGTGGCGATACAGCACCTCCTCGACCTCCAGAGAAGAGATGTTCTCGCCCCCGGAGATGATGATGTCCTTCGAGCGGTCTTTCATGTCGATGTAGGCATCGGCATGCCAGACAGCGAGATCGCCCGAGTGATAGTAGCCGCCGGCAAAGGCCTCATCCGTGGCTTTAGGATTCTTGAGATAGCCCTTCATCAGCGTGTTGCCGCGCAGCATGATCTCGCCAATCGTCGCCCCATCGCCCGGCACCGGCTCGAGGCTTTCGGCATCGGCGACGATCATGCTGTCGATCATGACGTTGGGCACACCCTGGCGCGCCATCAGCGCATAGCGCTCCAGCGCGTCGAGCGCGTTCCACTCGGACTTGTGCGCGCAGTAGGTCGAAGGACCGTAGCTCTCGGTCGTGCCGTAGAGATGCAGCACCTCGAAGCCCATCGCCTCCATGCGCTCGATGACCACCGCCGGCGGAGCTGCACCACCGGTTGCCACCTTGGTGCGGACGGGCAGCGGCTTCTTCGCCTCCGCCGGCGCATGCACCAGCATGTTGAGCACGATCGGCGCACCGCACATGTGCGTGACCTTGTGCTCTGCGATGAGATCGAAAATTCGCGCCGGCTCCACGCGCCGCAGGCAAACGTGCGTGCCGCACGCGGCTGTAACCGCCCAGGTATAGGTCCAGCCGGAGCAGTGGAACATCGGCAGCGTCCACAGATACCGGCTCTCGTGGTCGAGCTTGAACGTCAGCGCGTTGGCAAGCGCACCCAAATGCGCGCCGCGGTGGCTGTAGACCGCGCCCTTAGGGTTCCCGGTGGTGCCTGAAGTGTAGAGCAGGCAGATCGAATCCCATTCGTCCTCGGGACCACTCCACGCAAACTCGGGATCCCCTGAGGCGATGAAGCCTTCGTACTCCACGCCGCCAAAGCTCGGCGCATCCCGTGTTTCGGGATCGGCGATGTCGACGACGATCGGCCGCCGCGCGCCGAGCTTCTCCAAAGCCGGGGCGATGGTTGCATGGAACTCGCGGTCGGCCAGAAACAGCTTGGCCTCGCCGTGCTCCAGACAGAAGGCAATGGCGCCGGCATCGAGCCGGATATTGATCGGGTTGAGCACCGCACCGATCATGGGCACCGCGTAGTGCGCCTCCAGCATGGCGGGCACGTTGGGCGCCAGGATCGAGACAGTATCTCCGCGCTTGATGCCCGCCTTGGTCAGCGCGCTCGCCAGCCGGCGCGCCCGTGCATAGAACTCGGCATAGGTGAAACTGCGGCTGCCGTGAATGACCGCCGTACGATCCGCAAAGAAGCATGCTGCCCGCGCCAGAAAGCTCACCGGCGTCAGAGGCACGTAGTTGGCCGGGCGCTTCCTAAGCTCAGGTCGATCTTCGGCCATTCGCGATGCCCACCTCTAGACCATCGACAACAACAAACCGCCATCCACGCTGATCACGGCGCCCGTCATGAACGAGCCGGCGTCAGAGGCCAGCAGCAGCAGCGGGCCGTCCAACTCCTCCAAGCGCCCCAGCCGTTCCATCGGCACCCTGGCGATAAGCCGCCTGCCGGCCTCGGTCTGGAAGAACGCGTCGTTCATCTCCGTCTCGCAGTAGCCCGGGGCAATGGCGTTGACGCGGATCTTGTCACGCGCGAGCTCGTAGGCGATCGCCTTGGTCATGTGAATGACGCCGGCCTTGGAGGCGGAATAGTGCGACAGCGTCTTGATCACGCCGAGGCCCAGCACCGACGCGATGTTGATGATCGAGCCGCCGCCGTGCGCCTTCATGCGGCGGGCGCCCTCCTGTGCGACGCGGAACACGCCGTCGAGGTTGACGCTCAGGACGCTGCGCCATTCCTCCTCTGTCATCTTGAGGAAGTAGGAGGGCACGGCAACGCCCGCATTGTTGACCAGAATCGTGATCGGCCCCAGTGCCGCCTCGCCTTCGGCAAAGGCACGCTTCACCGAGGCGGGGTCGGTCACGTCGAGCGCGACCGCCGCAGCACTGCCTCCTGCGGCCTCGATCTCGCGCTTGAGCTCATCCAGGCGGTCGGTGCGCCGCGCCGCAACCACGACGCCGGCGCCAGCGCGGGCCAGTACGCCGGCGAAATGCTTGCCGAGTCCCGAGGAGGCCCCGGTAACGAGCGCCGTGCGCCCCTTCAGCGAGAAGATGCCCTCAGGCGTTGCCACCGGCTGCACGGCGCGGTCAGAACGCCCCGAGGTAGTCGCGCTTGCCGATTTCGACACCATTGTGCCGCAGGATGTCATACGCCGTGGTTACATGAAAGAAGAAGTGCGGGAAGGCGTGGGTGAGCAGATAAGCCTGGCCCTTGAGCGTGACCGGCTTCTTGGCAATGGTGAGGTTGATGTCGCGGGTCTCCGACCCGTCGATGTCTGCCGGCTTGAGCTGAGCCAGGAAGTCGATCGACTTCTTGAGGCGCCCCTTCAGATCGGCAAAAGAGGCCTCGTTGTCCTCCCACTTCGGGATCTCCTGGCCGGCGAGGCGGGCAGCCGCCCCCTTGGCGAAATCCGAGACGAGCTGGACCTGCCGCTTGAGCGGAAACATGTCGGGCGCCAGCCGGGCGTTGATCAGCACCTCGGGCTCGATCTTCTTGGCGGCCGCATGCGCCTCGGCCTTCTCCAGGACCGCCGTCAGATTGGTCATCATGCGCTGAAAAACCGGCACCGAAATCTGATACATCGAAAGAGACATGGCCCTGCCTTGCTCGAGCTGCTCGCGGAAAGGGACGCCGCGGCGTTCCTTTCCAGTCCTTTACTTCATGAGACCATTGTCCGTCATCCATTTCTGCACCAGCTCCGCGATCTCATCGGAGTTGGTATCCATCATCATCATGTGGCCGTTGCCCTTGATTCCCTTCTCGGGGAGGGACACCAGGTCGATCTTGGCGCCCATGCCTGAAAGCGCCTTGTGGTATTTGTGGGAAGCTTGGCTCAGTTTCACCCACAGCTCGCTCTGCGGGATGAAGTCGCCCCACACGATCAGCTGCGGCACGTCCTTGACGGAGGCGACGTTGGCCTTGTCAGGGTCTGGCGCGCCCGATGGCTCGACGGCCACCAGCCCCTTGACCTTATCCGGCGCGGTCAGCGCTGCATTGAAGGCGAAATTGCCGCCCTGGCTGTGCACAACGATGACGCACGGGCAGACCTTGGCGACCAGCGCATTGTAGGCGGCTTGTGTCGGCGCATCGTTGCTGACCCAGCGCGGGACGCTCTGCATGGCGAACGTGTCGAACGCCTCGATGGGAAACCTTTGCCCCGGCAATGCCTTGCGCTGCGCCGGATCGGTGGCGTAGGAGCCATCGGCGCCAATTCGGAAGGCCTCCCAGGCTTCTTTTTTCGTGCGGAAGACGGGTTCGCCCTTGTACACCTCGGGGTAGCGCGACCACGATGCGCGCCCGCGCTCGACCGCGTCCGAGACGTAGACGTCGTGGCCGGCGTTGATGAAAAACATCTGCCAGCCCGGCTTGCCGTCGGGCTTGGTCTCCCAGGTCACGCCGGTAAGCCCCCCGCCGTGCCACATCAGCAGCGGATAACGCGCCTTCGGATTGGTGAGCTTCACGTACTGGACGTACATCTGCCCGGTATGGAAGTCGCCGTTGGGGTCCATTTTCGTGGGGGGACCGCCGGCCGTATAGACAAGCTCCTTGACGGGAAGACCTGACAGCGTGAGCTGCTGGCCTCCGACATGGAAGCTGCCGATCTCCTTGACGTCTGCTGCGAATGCTTGCGCACTCGATAGTGCCAGGAGGAGCGCGGCCCCTCCGTTCAGTACCTTCATGGCTTCCTCCTGCTCGAGCTCTTGTCGTTGAGGTCTTTGGATCGGCACGCCGGTCTGGCATGAGCCACGGCACACGCGATCGGTCGGTAGACTGTCGATCGATCAACGCAAGATTGAGGCATGCGCCGTCTTGCCGTCGCGCAGCCCGTGCTTTCCAACTTGATCTTGGTGCCTGCCGGGGCTTCTATAGGCTCCCAACCTGACGCACTCGCCTGACGCCCTGCCCAGGTAAGCGCCAGCTCAGAAAATCAATGAAGGGGGAAGCCGCGTGGCCGCTCCACACTTTCTGGTTCATAGTCCCAAGGATAACGTCGGCGTCGTCGTCGTGGAAGGGTTGAAAGCCGGCACGGAGATGCTCGGCGTCATCACGGAGAACGACACGACCATCAAGGTGACGGCCCGGCACGACATCCCGATCGGCCACAAGGTCGCCCTCAAAGACCTGAAGAGCGGCGAAACCGTCATCAAATATGGCCAGGACATCGGCAAGATGGTCGGCAACGCCGCCAAGGGCGAGCACGTCCACGTCCACAATCACAAAACCAAGCGCTGGTAGGCAGGTAGCCATGGCCGCAAAAAAGAACGGAAAGTCGAGCGCCCAGAGCAATCTGTCCTTCTGGGGATGGCGGCGCGAGAACAAGCGTGTCGGCGTCAGGAACCACGTCGTCATCCTGCCGCTCGACGACCTGTCGAACGCGGCCTCGGAGGCCGTCGCCAACAACATCAAGGGCACGCTGGCGCTGCCGCATCATTACGGCCGCCTCCAGTTCGGCGAGGACCTGGATCTCCACTTCCGCACGCTGATCGGCACCGGCTCAAACCCGAACGTTGCCGCGGTGGTGGTCATCGGCATCGAGGACGGCTGGACGAAGCGCGTCGTCGACGGCATCGCCAAGACCGGCAAGCCGGTGGTGGGCCTCGGCATCGAGGGGCACGGCGACATCGCGACCATCGCCAAGGCGTCCTACAAGGCCAAGGAATTCCTGCAGTGGGCCTCCGAGCTCAAGCGCGAGGAATGCGGCATCGAGGAGCTGTGGGTCTCGACCAAGTGCGGCGAGAGCGACACCACGACCGGGCTCGGCTCGTGCCCGACCGTCGGCAATATGTATGACAAGCTGATCCCCGAGGGCATCACCGGCGTATTCGGAGAGACAACCGAGATCACCGGTGCCGAGCACCTCTGCCGCGAGCGCGCCATCAACAAGGCCGTCGGCGACAAGTGGTACAAGGTGTGGAAGGCCTACCAGGACGAGGTGATTGAGGCGCACAAGGTCGATGACCTGTCGGAGAGCCAGCCGACCAAGGGCAACATCGCCGGCGGGCTTTCCTCGATCGAGGAGAAGGCGCTCGGCAACCTCGAGAAGATCGGCAGGACCTGCCGCTACATCGACGTGCTGGCGCCGGCCGAGACGCCCGCCAAGGGCCCCGGCCTCTATTACATGGACACCTCCTCGGCGGCGGCGGAGTGCGTCACGCTGATGGCGGCGGCCGGTTTCGTCGTTCACACCTTCCCGACAGGGCAGGGCAACGTCATCGGCAATCCGATCCTGCCGGTCATCAAGATCTCGGCCAATCCGAAGACCGTGCGCACCATGAGCGAGCATATCGACCTTGACGTGACCGGCATTCTCCGCCGCGACCTGACGCTGGACGCTGCCGGCGACGCCTTGATCGACATGATCATACGAACGGCGAACGGGCGCCTGACGGCAGCCGAGGCGCTTGGCCACCGCGAGTTCGTGATGACCAAGCTTTATCGCAGCGCGTAGGGCTCTCACCCCTAGCCTCGCAAGCAAGGGCAGTCGTGCCATGAGATCGAGCTTGCGGCTGGTGACGCCCTCGCTCGACCTTCTGTCGTCCTATACGGCGGCGCTCGAGACAGGCTGGTCGCCCAATAACGTCACGAACGTGTCCGGCGAGCAGCTCGCCGCGATCCACCGGGACCCCGCAGCGTTTATTGACGACCTTCTGCGCCAAGGCGGCACGATCACGCTTCCCGACGGCATGAAGGTCCCCAAGCTGCCGTTCATTACGCGCTGGATGTCGGACGGAGAGTTCTGCGGACAGATATCGCTGCGCTGGCAGCCTGGAACCGATGCGCTCCCGCCCTACGTGCTCGGCCATGTCGGATACGCGGTCGTGCCGTGGAAGCAGCGGCGGGGCTATGCCACCGAGGCGCTGCGATTGATGCTCGAGGAGGCACGCGGCGCCGGCCTCGGCCGGCTCGAGATCACGACCGATTCTCAGAACGCGGCCTCCCGCCGCGTTATCGAGAGGAACGGCGGCGAGCTCGTGGAAGAGTTCGTCAACGACCGCTATGGTCCCGACATCAGACTGCGCTATGTCGTTCGACTGCGGCGGGACGGACAGCACAGATACGCCGCAACCCGGAGCGAAAGCTTATGAAGATCACGCGCATCCGCGACGCCGTGGCCCCGATCCCATCCGCCATGCGCAACGCCGCCATCTCCTTCGACAAGATGACGATCAGCGTGCTGGCGATCGAGACCGACGTGGTGCGCCACGGCAAGCCGATCATCGGCTATGGCTTCTGCTCGAACGGCCGCTACGCGCAGTCCGGCATCATCCGCGAGCGGCTCGCGCCCCGCATCCTCGAGTGGGACCCCAAGAAGCTGCTGGCGGCTGACGGCGAGAACTTCGATCCGTTTGCGATCTGGAATGCCATGATGAGCAACGAGAAGCCGGGTGGGCACGGGGATCGTGCCTATGCCGCCGGCGGCATCGACATGGCGATCTGGGACATCGTCGCCAAGGTCGAGGGCAAGCCGCTCTGGCGCGTCCTCTCCGAGCGCTTTAATGGCGGCAAGTTCGACGAGCGCGTCCTGGTCTACTCGGGAGGCGGCTACTACTATCCAGGCAAGGAGCGCGAAGGGATTCAGGACGAGATGCGCAAGGCGCGCGATCTCGGCTACCGGCTGCTCAAGATGAAGATCGGCGGCGCTCCCCTCGACGTGGATCTCAAGCGCATCGAGTGGGTGATGGAGGTCGCGGGCGGCGGAGACAATGTGGCTGTAGACGCCAACGGGCGGCTGGACCTGGAGACAGCGCTCGCCTACGCGCGCGCCATCGCGCCGCTCGGCCTGTGCTGGTTCGAGGAGCCGGTCGATCCGTTGGACTACCAAGCGCATGCGGTCCTGTGCGACGCCACCGATGTGCCGATCGCCACCGGTGAAAACCTGTTCTCGGTCCAGGACTTCCGCAATCTCCTGCGCCACGGCGGCATGCGCCCACACAAGGACTGGCTGCAGCCGGACCCGTCGCTCTGCTACGGGCTGACCGAAAACCTGCGCATCCTCGACATGGCGGAGCGCATGGGCTGGTCGCGCCGGCGTTGCGTGCCGCACGGCGGGCATCAGCTCGGCCTGAACATGGCCGCCGGACTGCAGCTCGGCGGCTCGGAGAGCTATCCGGGCGTGTTCCAACCCTACGGCGGCTTCGCCGACGAGATCCCGGTGATCGACGGATACACCAAGCTTCCCGATGCGCCCGGCATCGGGATGGAGCTCAAGTCCAAGATGATGGACGATCTGCGACGGCGCCTGGAGCTGGGCTAAAGGCCATTGCGTGCGCCGGCGCGATGGTCAGCATGGTCAGCCCTTGTCTTGCCGCAAGCTCATCGTCAAAGTCAGGCTTCGGCCGTACGCTACGGCGACAGCCTGGGGACGATGACCTGATGCGCGCGCCACGCTTTCGGAGCTTGCAGAGCCTGGCCCTCCATCCGGCAGCGGCAATCGTGGTTGCGCTGCTCGCAGCCCCAGCTGCGGCACAGGGAATGCGGACCGAGGTGCCCTATTCGGTAAAGGGTGTCGCCGCAAATGACGTGCTCAACATTCGGGACATGCCTGGCGGCGAGCAGATCATCGGCCGCATACCGTCTGACGGTCGCGGCATCATCGCGCTCGGACCGCGGGTCAAGACGAGCGGAGGCACCTGGGCGCAGATCCGTTACGGAACGATCACCGGCTGGGTGAACGTGCGCTTCCTTGCGCCAGGTAGCTTGACCTCCTCCAGCGTGGGCACGGCCGCTTTGACGGCTCGCGCTCCGGCGCGGGCGGAGCGGTTCAACGGCGCCTGGAGGCATCCGCGCTGGAACGTGACTATCGATGGCGATGAGATCGCTCTGGCGGCGGTGCCGGCCGGAGATCGTCCGTCGCGGGTGTTGGCCGCGGGGAGCCGGGACTGCGGCGATGTCTATGAGCGGGACTTGGCAAGCCTTGCCGTCGAGGAGATCCCGGCCACGTTCACCGACCCCCGATTTTATTCCTGGGCGCGCTCCTCGACACGCGACCAATCCGTCGCGCTGCTGGTGGTGACCTGCGGCTCGCCATCGCATCGCTACTTCTTCTTCCTGACCGAGCAGCAGAAAATGCTCGTTGCCGAGTGGGATGAGCACGGCTGGCTCATGTACGAGGAGTTCGAGCACGGTCTGCGGCACGTAGGCCGCTGACGGCGGGGGGCGGGCAATGGGCGATACGGTCACTCTGTGCCTTTCCGAGCTCGAGGAGTTGATCGTCAAGGCGCTCGTGCGATCGAGCGTGAGCGCCGACAACGCGCGCTCCGTGGCTAAGGCATTGACACTGGCAGAGGCGGACGGGCAGGCAGGCCACGGCCTGTCGCGCGTGCCGAGCTATGCGGCCCAGGCACGCAGCGGCAAGGTCGATGGCACTGCGGTTGTGCGGACGAAGCAGCCGCGGACGGCGAGCCTGATCGTCGATGCCGGTCATGGTTTCGCCTATCCAGCGCTCGACGCCGCCATCCGGCAGTTGCCGCAGCTCGCAGGCGAATGCGGGGTCGCGGCGGCCGGCATCACCCGGTCCCATCATTTCGGCGTCGCGGCACATCCCTGCGAGCGCCTCGCCGAGACCGGACTGCTCGCCATTGCGTTCGGCAACACGCCCTCCGCGATGTCGGCCTGGGGTGGCAAGCGTCCCCTTTTCGGAACCAACCCGATTGCCTTCGCGGCGCCCTGCAGGGACCGCCCGCCAATCGTGATCGATCTCGCGCTGTCGGAGGTGGCGCGCGGAAAGATCTTCGCCGCCGCGCGCAAGGGGCAGCCGATACCCGAAGGCTGGGCGTTGGATGCTGCAGGCAACCCCACGACCGACGCCGATGCGGCGCTCCGCGGCACATTGCTGCCGGCAGGCGGCGCCAAGGGTGCGGCCCTTGCGCTGATGGTCGAGCTGCTCGCCGCAGCGCTCACGGGCGCGAACTTCGCGTACGAGGCAAGCTCGTTCTTCGAGGCGGAGGGCGCACCGCCAGGCGTCGGCCAGCTCCTGCTCGCCATAGATCCCGAGGGCTTCGCCGGTCGGGATGCCTTTGCCGACCGCGCAGCACTTCTGGCCGCAGTTATCGAGCAGGATGGCGGCGCGAGGGTGCCGGGGACACGGCGGCGCGCGTTGCGCGAGCAGGCTCACCGGTGCGGAGTTACCGTCGAGGCCCGATTGTATGCGGAGGTGGAAGCCATTGCTTCAGGCTGATATGCATCTCAGTTTGCTGACGACGACCTGTGCCTCGACGGGCATTCCGGTTGCAGAGGCTGCCAATCTTCGGCTGCACTGCAGCAGGAAATTAGTATACCTGCGGGCAATCCTCATTCTTGTCTTTAACGTTTGCCCCATAGTGTCAGACAGCCATACGCATCGAGCGTTACCGGCTCGATTCAGGTGATTTGAGCATGACAACAATTGCGGCCGGCAGCGTCGACCAGACCGACCGGCGTAACCCATTGCTGGTCGCGCCCATTCTTCCGACGCTCGTCAGACTGTCGGTTCCCAACATCGTCGCCCTGACCACCCAGTCCCTCGTCGTCATCGCGGAGACGAGCTACATCGGCATCCTCGGCACGGAGCCGCTTGCCGCGATGGCGCTCGTGTTCCCCATGATCATGCTCATGCAGATGATGTCGTCGGGCGCGATCGGGGGCGGGGTTTCCTCGGCGATCTCGCGGGCGCTTGGCGCAGGCGATGAGGTGCGGGCGGACAAGCTCGCGCTGCATGCGCTAGTCATCAGCGTCATCATCGGTCTGCTGCTGACCGCCCTCTTCCTCACCTGGGGGCCGGCGATCTACCGCTTGCTGGGCGGGCAGGGCGGCGTGTTCGCGCAAGCCATTGTCTACTCGAACACGCTGTTCTCGGGCGTGCTTTGCATCTGGCTCTTCAACACGCTCGCCTCGATCGTGCGGGGAACCGGCAACATGCGCATTCCGTCGGCGACAGTCATTGCCGTCGCCACGCTGCAGATCGTCATCGGCGGCTGTCTGTCCCTCGGGCTCGGGCCGTTTCCACGGCTTGGCATCGCCGGCGTCGCCATCGGTCAAGTCGCAGCCTTCGGCATCGGAGCCCTGTTCCTCTTCTTTCTGCTGAGCACGGGCCAGACCAGATTGAGGATGCGCCGGTCGGCTCTGTCGCTGAAGATCGAGATGTTCGCCGATATTCTGAAGGTCGGGGCCGTGTCCTGCCTTTCGCCGGTGCAGTCGGTTCTGACAGTGCTGGTGCTCTCCGGGTTCGTCGCTCGCTATGGCACGGAGACGCTGGCCGGCTACGGCATCGGCGTGCGCCTCGAGTTTCTGCTGGTGCCCATCGCATTCGCGATCGGCGTGGCCTCGGTGCCGATGGTCGGCATGGCCATGGGTGCGGGCAACATCGCCAGGGCAAGGAGCGTTGCCTGGACGGCCGGATGCCTGTCGGCGGTCGTGGTCGGCATCGTCGGAGGCCTGGTGATCCTCCATCCCGACCTCTGGGCGGCCCTGTTCACCGATAACACTGTGGTGAAGGCGGTAACCCATACCTACCTCGGGTCTGCGGGCTGGGGGTTCGGTCCGATGGGCTTCGGACTTGCCATTTATTTCGCGTCGCAGGGCTCCGGGCGCATGCTAGGGCCGGTGCTGGCCGGCACCGTGCGTCTCGTGGGCGTCATCGTGGGGGGATATTGGCTCGTGTCGTCCGGAGCCCCGGCCTTGGCCCTCTTCATCCTCGTCGGTATCACGATGCTCGCTTATGGCCTCGCCATGGCCACCGGGCTGCTCGTCACGCGCTGGCGCGCGGCCTGATCACGCCCTGGCGGCGCGCAGCCTGACCGGCAGGGACTTCAGCCCGCGCATGATGAGCGCGTCGAGCCAGACCGGCTCCGACCGCCCAGGTGCGAGCCCCGGAAAGCGATCGAGCAGCAGCGGCAGCGCGATACGCGCCTCGAGACGCGCAAGCTGGGCGCCGAGACAGAAGTGGATGCCCTGCCCGAACGTGAGATGCCGGTTCGGCATGCGCCCGATGTCGAGCCGGTCCGGCTCGGCGAAATAGGACTCGTCGCGGTTGGCGGCATTGATGATGGCGAACACGCGATCTCCCGCTTTCAGCAGCTTGCCGCCGACCTCGTGACTGGTGCGGACGATCCGCGTCATGGCATTGGTCGGCGCGTCGTAGCGGAGAAACTCCTCGACGGCCGTTCCCGCCAGCTCGGGCTGCCGGACGAACCGTTCCCGCTGCTCCGGATTGCGCATGAGCGATAGCGTCGCGGTGCTCAGCAGGTTGGTCGTCGTCTCGTGGCCGGCGAACAAGAGCAGCATCGACGTCGCGACGAGCTCGTCCTCTGACAGGCTGTCCCGCTCGTCGCGGGCCGCAATCAGCAGAGTGAGCAGGTCGCTGCCGGGATCGGCGCGCCGTTTCGCGATCTCCTCACGAAAGAACGCGGCCATCTCGTGGGCTCCGCGGCGGGCCGTCTCGTATTTACCGGGGGTATCCTGGGCCGAGCCGATGAACAGCATGATCTCGTCCGACCAGGTCTTGATCTGGTACAGCCGCTCCTTCGGCACCCCGAGCATCCGCATGATGACCAGCGCCGGAAGCTGCATGGTAAATTGGGTCACGAGATCGGCTTCGCTCTCCGGGCTCAGCCGGTCGAGAAGCTGCGTCGCGATCTCCTCGATTTGCGCGCGGAAGCTAGTGATGGTGCCCGGCAGAAACGCCTTGTTGACCAGCCCTCGCACGCGGGTGTGCTCGGGAGGATCGCGAAACACGATCCACAGATTGAGATAGCGCATCATCTCGGCGAGCATCGAACGGGTCGCCTCGGGCAGCTTGGCGTAGAACGGAGTCAAGCGATCCGGCGACATCTCCCCGGTGCCGAGCGCGTGCTTGACGTCGTCGTAACGGGTCAAAATCCACGATTTCAGCGCGGGGCTCCAATGGACGGGATCCTCGTTCCGCAACCTCGCGAGAACCGGATGCGGGTTGGCGCGGACCGCCGGGTCAGCGGGGTTGAAGACGAGCGTCATGGCGTTTTGCATCCTCCAGGCCGACGGATGGCCGTCGGGCGCCGTTGGGTTGGGTCGGGCGACACATTACACCGCGGTCGGCCGGGAGAAAGCGAAAGGAAGACCGCCGAAGCGAATGCTGCGCCGCTTCGACAGCGTAACGGAATCCGCAAGGCTCGAGGCGGCGCCGATCGGTCGAGTGTTTGTTGCCCCGTGACGCTGCAAGCGCTCACGCAAGCGCTTGTAGCGCATTCGCAGTGCCGCTAAAGTCCCCGTCCAGAACCCGAAAACGGGCCCCGCTCTACAGAAGCAAGAACAACCTCAAAACGGGGCCAGTTCAATCTGCCGAGCTCATCCAGGGAGGAAACCGAATGGCTCGAATTTCACGACGCGGCTTCATCAAAGTCACGGGCGCCGGCGCTGCCGTCGCCACCGGCGGCCTTGCCGGCATCCTGGCCACCGGCCGCGCGCCGGCGTACGCCCAGGCCACAACCGTACATTGGATACGCTGGAACGATTTCGTGCCGGCCTCGGATCAGCTCCTGCGCAGGGAGCTGCTGCCGCAAGCCGAGAAAGCACTCGGCATCAAGATCAACTTCGAAACCGTGAACGGCAACGATCTGCAGCCGCGCATCACGTCCAGCATCCAGTCGGGCTCCGGGCCCGATCTCTTCATGTTGTTCAACAACCACCCGCATCTGTATGCGGCAAGTGCCGTCGACATGAGCGATGTGGCGGAGGAGGTCGGCAAGAAAGGCGGCGGCTACTATCCGATATCGACCGGCAACTGCCGAAACAAGGACAAGTGGCTGGCGATGCCGTTCTGCATCGTCGGCGCCATGAACGCCTATCGGAAATCGTGGTTCGCCGAAGCGGGATTCAACAAGTTCCCTGAGACGTGGGACCAGTACCGGGAAGCCGGCAAGAAGCTCAAGGCCAAAGGGCGGCCGCTCGGCCAGTCGATGGGTCATTCGTTCGGCGACCCGCCGACGTTCGCCTATCCGCTTCTGTGGTCGTTCGGTGGCGCCGAGGTCGACAAGGCGGGCAAGGTCGCGATCAACAGCAAGGAGACGATCGAGTCGGTCAAGTTCATGACCGCGTTCTGGAAGGATGCCTTCGACGAGGGCGGGCTTGCCTGGGATGACTCGAGCAACAATCGCGCGTTCCTGTCAGGGACGGTATCATCGACGCTGAACGGCGCTTCGATCTATATCGAGTCCCTGCGCAAGGCCGACCAGTACAAGACTGAGACGGGCGCCCAGCTCAAGACCGACATCCTGCATGCTCCTCTGCCCAAAGGTCCCGCGGGCCAGTTCGGCATGCATACCTTCCAGTCTCACTTCCTGCCGACCTACTCGAAGAACCAGAAAGCAGCCAAGGACTTCCTGCGCTGGCTGCATACACCGGCGAACTTCGACATTTGGTTCGCCTCGCAAAAGGGCTTCGCGACCGGAGCGACCACCGACACAGAGAAGAGCAAGGTGTGGGACGAGGATCCGGTGATGGAGCCCTATCGCGTCGCCGGCAAGCTCGGGCAGATCCCGGGCTATCCTGGGCCGACGGGCCCCAAAGCGGCGGAAGCGCTGTCCAAGTACATCGTCACGGATATGTACGCCAAGGCCATCCAAGGCACGTCGGCGGAAGACTCCGTGAAGTGGGCGGAATCGGAGCTTGTGAAGATCTACGCCTAGCCAACGCGGGCGCACCCGAGTTGGGTGTGCGGAGAGCAACGGGAGCGGCGCTCGGCGCCGCCCCACCCCGCTCAACCTCCCGGAAAACCAGCAGCGGGCTCCCGGACAACAGGCCTTCTCATGGCAATTGAAGCCGTAACGACGACCCTGACCTCTCCCCGTCCGCCCGGGCGACAGAGGCTGCTCGAGGATGAACGTTGGCTGGCGTTCGCCCTGCTCGTGCCGACCATGGTCTTGCTGGGCATGTTCATCGCCTACCCGTTCGTGCGCGGGATCATGCTGTCGGTCACCAATTCGCGGGTCGGCGTTCCGGGCGACTTCGTCGGCCTCGCCAATTACTACAAGATCTGGAACGACACGATCTTCCGCACCGCGGTCTACAACACGTTCCTCTATACGGCCGTCACCACCGTCTTCAAGCTCGGGCTCGGACTGTGGCTGGCGATGCTGCTCAACCGCAATTTCCGAGGAAAGGCGTTTACGCGCGCCTTCATCCTGCTGCCGTTCATCATTCCGACGGTGCTTTCGACGTTCGCCTGGAAGTGGATGTTCGATCCGACGTTCAGCGTCATCAATTGGATCCTTTTCAAGCTCGGCATGATCACCGGCCGGATCAATTGGCTGGGCGATCCCGATCTCGCCATGGCTTCCATCGTGGTCGTCAACATCTGGCGCGGCGTGCCCTTCTTCGCCATCAGTCTATTGGCCGGCCTGCAGACGATCAGCCCCGAGCTCAACGAAGCCGCAGCGATCGACGGCGCCAAGCCCTGGCAGCGGTTCTGGCACATCACTTGGCCGCTGTTGCTGCCGGTTACCATGGTGGTGGTGCTGTTCTCGGTGATCCAGACCTTCGCCGATTTCCAGATCGTGTACGTCATGACCGGCGGCGGTCCGGCCAATGCGACACATCTGTTCGCGACCTACGCCTACCAGATTGGCGTCGGCACCGGGCTTCTGAGCGAAGGAGCCGCGATCTCGCTGGCGATGTTCCCGATCTTGTTCCTGGTCGTCATCGTTCAGCTCCTCTACATCCGTCGCGTGGAGACGCGTTGACATGATCGAAGGCGCCAAGTGGAGACAGTGGGTCTTCTTCAGGATCCCCCTGCTGCTCTTCCTGCTGTTCCTGCTGTTTCCCTTCTACTGGATGCTCATTACGAGCTTCCGTCCGGACGGCGAGCTCTACCGTCCGTGGAACTCGGTGAACTACAATCCATTCTGGACGCTCAATCCCACGCTCGATCACATCAAGTATCTGTTCGAGGAGACGCTGTTCGCCAACTGGCTGTGGAACACGATGTTCATTGCCATCGCGTCCACGATCATCTCGCTCATCTGCGGTGTTTTTGCAGGCTATGCGCTGTCGCGCCTGAACTTCCCGTTTGCCGGCAGCCTTGGCACCGGGATCTTCATTACGTATCTCGTGCCGCAGACGCTTCTCTTCATCCCGCTCGCGGAGATCATCCGCAACTACAAGCTCGGCGACACGCCGTGGTCGCTGATCCTGACCTATCCCACCTTCCTGATACCTTTCTGCACGTGGCTCATGATGGGCTACTTCAAGGCCGTGCCGAAGGAGCTCGAGGAATGCGCCCGCATCGACGGTGCCTCGCGCCTGCAGGCCATGCTTTACATCATCATTCCGGTGGCCGTTCCGGGCATCCTGTCGGCCGGCATCTTCGCCTTCACGCTATCGTGGAACGAGTTCATCTACGCGCTCGTGTTCCTGTCCTCGCCGGAGCAGAAGACGGTTCCCGTCGGCGTCACCTCGGAGCTCATCCGCGGCGATGTTTTCTTCTGGGGGCCGCTGATGGCGGGCGCGCTGCTTGGATCGATTCCCGTCGCGCTGGTCTATTCCTTCTTCGTCGAGCATTACGTGTCGGGTCTGACGGGATCGGTAAAGGGGTGATCGCGACGTCGCTGCGTGTCGCGATGGGCGCGCAGCGCCGACAAGATTTGCAGTCAACGCAGGTGAGAACAGATGGCGCAGGTCGTCCTCAAGCAGATCAACAAGTTCTACGATAGTGTCCACGCCGTCAAAGACGTGAATCTGCACATCCGCGACAAGGAGTTCATTGTCTTCGTCGGCCCGTCAGGCTGCGGCAAGACAACGACGCTGCGCATGATTGCCGGCCTCGAGGCGATCAGCTCGGGCGACATCTCGATCGGCGGCCAGGTCGTCAACGACCTCGCGCCGATGGACCGCGACATCGCCATGGTATTTCAGAACTACGCGCTCTACCCGCACATGAGCGTGTTCGACAACATGGCGTTCGGCCTGAAGATGCGGAAGTTCGACAAGCGCGAGATCGCGGAGCGCGTCAAGCAGGCCGCCGATATCCTCGGCATCGAGCAGCTCCTCAAGCGCAAGCCGCGGCAGCTCTCCGGCGGACAGAGGCAGCGCGTGGCGCTCGGACGCGCCATCGTGCGGCATCCGCAAGTCTTTCTGTTCGACGAGCCGCTTTCGAACCTCGACGCCAAGCTCAGAGTGCAGATGCGCGTCGAGCTGAAGAAGCTCCACCAGCGGCTGGGGACGACGGCCGTCTACGTCACGCACGACCAGGTCGAGGCCATGACGCTCGGCGACCGCGTGGTGGTGATGAAGGACGGCTGGGTGCAACAGGTCGGCGAGCCGCTCGAGCTTTACAACAATCCTGCGAACCGCTTTGTGGCCGGCTTCATCGGCTCTCCGGCCATGAACTTCGCCAACGTTGTCCTGGCCGACGGCGACGGCCGCATCACCGCCAAGAACTCCGGATTGGAGATCGAGGTGCCGCCAAGCCAGGCCGCGCGTCTGCGCCCGCACGTCGGCAAGAAGGTGACGCTGGGCGTCCGGCCCGAGGATCTGCGCGTGGCGCACGATGGCGATCCTCCGGGACTGACGTTCAACTCGAAGATCGAGGTGATCGAGCAGCTCGGCTCCGAGATCCTTCTGGATGTGCGCGTGGGCGACGACATGATGGTGGCGTCCGTGGAGCCGACGATCCGCACCAAGGTGCAGGACACGCTCCGCCTCACCGCCAACCCCGATCGGCTCCACTTCTTCGACAGCCAGACGGAAGCGGCAATCTAGCTCGCACCGGGGCGCGCGAAGGCTCGCATCATGAAGATTGCCGAGATCAAGGCCTATCCGACCTCGTACGCGCTGCCGCAGGACCTCGACGTGCGGCTGGGCATCGGCCGCATGGTCAAGCGCGACACGATCATCGTGAAGGTGGTCACGCAAGGCGGACTCGTCGGCTGGGGAGAGTCACACCACGGGCGCGCGCCCGGCACCGTTGCCCACCTGGTCGGAACGACGCTGAAGCAGCTCATCGTCGGCATGGATGCGACGGACGTGGTCGGCATCTGGTCGCGCATCTACAAGATGCAGCTCGGCAGCCACGGCATGGGCGCCGCAACGTCGCTCGCGATGAGCGGAATCGATATGGCGCTGTGGGACATCAGGGCCAAGGCGGTCGGATGGCCTCTCTACAAGCTGCTCGGCGGCAGCGCCAAGCCGATCCCGGCCTATGCGGGCGGAGTGTCGCTCGGCTACCAACCGCCGGAGCAGCTTGTCGAGGAGGTGCGCCCGTTCGTCGAGGCGGGTTTCAAGGCGGTGAAGCTGCGCGTCGGGGATACGCCTGCGCGCGACGTTGCTCGTGCTACAGCCGTGCGGAAGACCTTCGGCGACGGGCTCGTCATCCTTTCGGATGCCAACACGGGATGCACGGTCGAGGACGCGCGCCGCCTGATGCCGGGACTCGAGGCAGCCGGAGTCTCCTGGCTCGAGGAGCCGTTTCCGGCGCATGATCACCGCAGCTATGCCATCGCCAAGACGTTCGCACGCATCCCGCTTGCTGCCGGTGAGAACCACTACACCCGGTTCGAGTTTCACCGGCTGATCGAGGACGGGACGATCACGATCCTGCAGCCAGACCTTTCCAAGACCGGCGGCATGACCGAGGGACTGCGCATCGCGGCGATGGCGTCGGCCTGGAAGCTGCCGGTTCACCCGCATACGTCGCTAAGCGCGCTCAATATGGCGGCGAGCATTCACTTTCTCTGCGCCATCGACAACGGCGGCTACTTCGAGGCGGATATCTCGAAGATCAATCCCTATCGCGATCAGCTGTGCTCGCAAAAACCGTATCAGGTCGCGGAGGATGGGACGGTTCGCCCGCTCGAGGCGCCCGGCATCGGCCTCGATGTCGATGAACGCTTTCTCGAGCGGCATCCTGTGATCGAAGGGCCGAGCTACGTCTGAGGCCGCGCCTCGGCGAACGTCAGGCTGCGCACAACCTTTCCCCGCTCCGTCCACATGGGCTGGTGCAAGGCATCCGAATCAGCCGAGCCTTGCATCTCGTCGTGGCGCAAACGGATGTCGATGCCTTACGTGAAACGCGCCACAGGCTCGCCACATCGAAGCGTCAAGGTTGGCTCAAATGGCTATCGATCCGCGTGTCGCCCCCTTGCTGAGGCTCGAGATCTTTCAGGGTCTCAGGCCATTGCAGCTCACGGAAGTCGCACGCCGCGCCGAGCGCATGGTCTTTCGCGAGGGTCAGGTCATCGTCCGAGCAGGCACGCCCGGCGACGGGGCGTTCGTCATCGTATCCGGCGATACGCTGTCCCTTGCTCATTGCGACGGACAGGTGCAGCGCCGACCCGTCGAGCCGGGCTCGCTGATCGGCGAGCTGGCCATGCTGATCGATCACGAGTACGCGGTCACCGTCGTGGCAAAGGGACCGGTCAAAGCATTGAAGATTACGCGCGAGGCCATGCTCGATCAGATGCGTGACGACCCGCGCCTGGCCGAGCATCTGAGCGCCAGGATCACCTGGCGGCTGACAAGGCTTGCGGAGGAGCTGCGCACCATCGACGGCGTGCTGGCGCAGGCGGCGAGCCTACAGCTGGCTTGACGTTCGCGTCAGGCAGTTGTAGCGAGGGCTTGCCAAATTTCGCTGGCCTTGAAGGCCCCCGATATAAGAGAAACGCCCGACCCCGGGGGAGGAGGTCGGGCGCTAGCAGCGCTTTCGCGCATAGCGCCGGGAGGGAAGCCGGCGCTGCAGACGATGTCTTCGGCTAGACGGGGGGCACTACCGATGAAGAGCGACATCGCCTGCTCTACGCCAAAATCTGGGGGCTCGGCGGCAGTTTTCAAGTACCTGCAATTCGGTCGCTCACGGTTATTTTACTGATTGTTGCAACCGCTCACAGCGATTCGCCGCGGGCTATTGATTCTTTTGAAGATTTTGGATCTGTGGGCTTGTGATCTTGAACAGGGCCACGTCGATCTCCTCGGTTTTCACGAGGCCCGAGACCTCAATGCGCGTATCGAGGCCCTGCGCATCGGTCGTCACCCACTCCTTCAGCTCGAGCTGCGGCAGCTTGGAAAGGAATAATTTGATCTTGCCCGGCGCGTCGGGGCTCTTGTCCTGCAGGGTGATGACGGCAAGGTCCTCGGCCTCCTGGGCATCGAGGATGCGCGCGTCACGCAGGAGGTCGACGTCCTTGCGCAGGAGCACGCGGAAGGGCGTCTGATCAAGCGTGATCCGGTCATCGGTGTTGATGTCGAAGTCCTGGATGGCGACCATCTGACCGTCGGACACAATCAACTGCTTGCTCGGCAAAGCATATTCGAAGCGCAGCCGGCCCGGGCGCTTGAGAAAGAAGCGCCCGCGCATACGCTTGTTATCGGCGCCAGTCTGAACGAACGCGCCCTTTAGGTTGTCGAGCTGGTTGAAGTAGGCGCTGACCTTGTTGACCAGCTCCATCTGTTTGGCATCGAGGGTCGCGCCGGCCACGGGGGCGGATGCGTCAGGGTTGACCTTGGCGTTCCAGGTCCCCCCGCCGACCGGGTTCGAGGGCTCCTTCTTGGCTTCCTGGGCGAGCGTGATGCCCGACAGGCCGACCAGCACGAGCCCGACCGCTGCGGACAAGCCGAAGCTCAGCCTCGCGTACCTGAAGAGTCCGAGCCCGATCATTCAAATCCCCCGAATCCGAATCGCTGCCCCCTCAATTTCGCAACATTGAGACGAGATGTGGGCAATTCTAGTCAGGTTCGACGACCTGACAAAGAACAGTTTGGCGCTATCGCCGCCGCGCCACCCTGCGCACGGGGGCTGCAGCCTCGGCTCGGGGCGGCTCGCCCAGAATATGCCGCTTGCCTACGGCGTTGGCGGGACTGATCAGCCCCTCCCGCTCCATCCGCTCGATGAGGTCGGCCGCCCGGTTGTAGCCGACGGAGAGGCGCCGCTGGAGGTAGCTGGTGGAGGCCTTCTGATCGCGCAGGACGATCGCGACCGCCCGCTGATAGAGATCGTCCGAATCCTCCCGGTCGCTGGAGCCCTCCTCGTCGGGCGACGGCGGGTTGGTGATGCTGGTGACATATTCGGGTTCACCCTGGGCGCGCAGGTGCACGGCGACCTGCTCCACCTCCTCGTCGGAGACGTAGGGTCCATGGATGCGGATCGCCTGGCCTGAGCCGGTCGAGTACAGCATGTCGCCCTGGCCCAGGAGCTGTTCGGCGCCTTGCTCGTTCAGAATGGTCCGGCTGTCGACCTTGGATGCAACCTTGAAGCTGATACGGGTCGGAAAGTTGGCCTTGATGGTGCCGGTGATGACATCGACGCTCGGCCGCTGGGTGGCCATGATGAGGTGAATGCCGGCCGCGCGCGCCATTTGCGCCAGGCGCTGCACCGCGCTCTCCACCTCTTTCCCGGCAACGATCATCAGGTCGGCGAACTCGTCCACCACGACCACGATATACGGCATCGGCTCGAGATCGAGCATGTCGCGCTCGTAGATCGCCTCGCCGGTCTCCTCGTCGAAGCCCGTCTGCACGGTACGCGACAGGCGCTCGCCGTGCTTCTTGGCGTTGCGCACGCGGTTGTTGAAAATCTCGATGCTGCGCACGCCGAGACGCGACATGCGCTTGTAGCGCTCCTCCATCTCGCCGACGACCCAGTTGAGGGCGGAAGCCGCATTGTGCGGGTCGGTGACGACCGGCGCCAGCAGATGCGGAATGGCGTTGTACATCGACAATTCCAGCATCTTAGGGTCGATCATGAGGAACCGGCACTCCTCCGGCGACAGCCGGTAGAGCAGCGACAGAATCATCGCGTTGACGCCCACCGACTTGCCGGAGCCGGTGGTGCCCGCGATCAGCAGATGCGGCATACGCGCCAGATCGACGACGATCGGATCGCCGCCGATCGACTTGCCGAGCACGATCGGCAGCTTTGCCTCTGCGCTGCGGAAGGCGTCTGCCTCGAGCAGCTCCCGCAGGTACACCGTTTCCCTGCGGAGGTTGGGCAGCTCGATGCCAATGACGTTGCGGCCGGGCACCGTGGCGACGCGGGCGGAAACGGCACTCATGGAGCGGGCGATGTCATCGCTGAGCGCGATCACGCGCGATGATTTCGTGCCGCGCGCAGGCTCGAGCTCGTAAAGCGTGACAACCGGGCCGGGCTTGATGGCCTTGATCTCACCCTTGACGCCGAAGTCTCCCAGCACGTCCTCCAAGAGACGCGCTTGAGCGCGCATTGCCGCCTGCGTGAGCTCCGGGCTCGGCCGGCTCGCCGAAGGGCGCTTGAGGACGTTGAGCGAGGGGCGCCGATATGCCGGCTCGGACGTCTTGAAGGACATCAGGCCGCCGAGGACGCGGGACGCCGACTTGCGGGCGGGCTCGACCCCGACAGGCGCGAAACGCTCGGCAATGGCCCGGCTGTCGCGGTCGGTGGAGGCGTCGAAGTCTGGATCCTCAACGGTAATCTCGATTGGGGCAGGCCGGGTCGTGGGCTCGGTTGCCTCAGGCCAAGCCAGGCGAGGCTCCTCGCGCGCCTCGGGACGCGGGGCGGCTTCGCGCTGACGCTCGTAAATCGTCGCGGCCATGCCGGCCAGCCAATTCGGAGCCGCGCCGACGTCGCGGGCGTGCTGGTGACGGCCCGTCTGCAGCAGCAGCATGAAGTCGCGCTGCGTCAGGCCGAGCACGACCGCTTGCGCGCAGGCAGCGCCGGCAAACAGAAGGAAGCCCGCAACAGCGCCGGCGCGTGCGCCCAGTATCGGGCCGAGGACGCTACTGACGAAGCCGAACGCAGCATCGCCCATGATCCCGCCGAGGCCATGATAGAGCGGCCAGCTCGACGGCACCGGCAAGGAGGAAAACGCACCTGCAAGAACCAACAGCGACAGCGGCAAGAGCCCAGCTCGCGCCCGCACGCTAGCCATACGCTGGCGCAAGAGCAGCTCGACGCCCCACGCGGCCGCGGCCAGAAAGGCGAAGATCGCCGCGAAACCTATGGTCTGCAGGAGCAGGTCGGCAAGGATCGCGCCGAGTGGCCCGAGCCAATTGCGCGCCGCGCCACCTGTCGCATGCGTCAGGCTCGGGTCGTGAACCGACCAGGAAAGAAGGCTGGCCCAGCCAACGGCGGCAAGTATCGCGAGGGCGATGCCCCCCGACTTGCACACAAGACCCATAAGGCGGGCTTCCAGTGCATCCGGAAGCAACGGCCTGTGGTCGACGCTTGGACCCTGATACGCCATGCCCGCGAACGGATACGCTCAGACTGCCACCACACGTTCGAGCGCCTCCCTGACGGTCGCCACATCGTGGACGAGAGCTACGCGAACGTATTTCTCGCCGGGATTGATCCCTTCACGGTTGGTGCGGGCCAAGTATGCGCCAGGCACGACCTTGACACCGCAACGTTTCCATAGGGTTACCGCCGCGTCGACGCCGTTGCCCAAATGGCTCATATCGAGCCAAAGGAAGAAGCCGCCGGCGGGGCGCTTGTAGCCGAAGCGACTCTTAAGGATTTGGTCACACACGTCGAACTTTGCGCGGTAGGCCTGCCTGATGACCGCCACGTGCTGCTCCTCCGACCAGACGGCCGTGGAGGCATGCTGGATCACGCCCGGCATCTGAGGCGCGGTCAGGTTGCGGACCTCGGCGAAGGTCTCGAGGAAGTCGCCGTCGCCTGCGGCGAAGCCCGAGCGCAGCCCCGGCAGGTTCGAGCGCTTCGACAACGAGTTGAAGACGACGATGTTCTTGAAGCGCTCCGGCGTGCGGGCCGCGACCTGGAGACCGCCGGTCGGCGGCTCACCGGAATAGATCTCCGAGTAGCACTCGTCGAAGAACAACATGAAGTCGTAGCGGCGGGCCAAGGACAGCGCCTTGCGGACGTATTCCGCGCTGGCAACGGCACCCTGCGGATTTGCCGGCGAGCACAGATAGAACGCGATCGTGCGCTTGAGCGTCGCTTCGTCGGTCTCCAGTGCATCGAGATCGGGCAAGTGTCCGGTCGCGTCGGTCGCATCGAGGAAGACGGCCTCCGCATTCACAGCCGAAGCCGCACCGAGGTAGGCCTGGTAGAACGGATTGGGGATGAGGACTGCGGGCTGACCGTCGACCCGCTTGCGCCCGGCCGCGGGGAGGATGGCGAAGAACAGCCCCTCGCGAGAGCCGTTGATTGGATGCACCTCGCGCGCGGGATCGATCTGGCCGGCAAGGCCATAGCGCCGCTCGATCCACGTCGCGATGGCCTTGCGCAGATCGTCCGATCCCCGGATGCGCGGATAGGTCGAGAGGAGCTGCTTGGCTTCCGCTATGCGATCGACCACGAAGCCGGGCATCGTCTCCTTGGGATCGCCGGCCGTCATCTCGATGGGTTTGGGGTGACCCGGGGGCACGTGATCGAGCAGCCGGTGCAGCCGCGTGAAGGCGGATAGGATATCGCCGCGAACCATGGCCTCGAGGCCGGTGACAACATTCATGGTCGGTGGAGTCCTCCCCGTTCGACGTTCTTGAGCGACTTGTTCGCTGGCCCTTAATCGATGATGGCCTGCAGCACCAAGGAGCGCATGAGCTGCCGATAGCGCAGGCGCATCAAACCCGGCGCCGCCGCCATGAAGACGACGGTCAGTTGCTCGGCCGGATCGATCCAGAAGTAGGTGCCATAAACGCCGGACCAGTAGTAGTCCCCGGCCGTACCCAGCATGGCGGCAACGCCTGCCTGCTTGCGCACGGCAAAGCCGAGCCCGAAGCCATAGCCGTCGCAGGACGGATCCATGGTGACGATGCGATTGACGATCGCGGGGCCGAGATGATCGGCGCGCATCAGCTCGACCGTCTTCGGCCCGAGGATGCGCACCCCGTTGAGCGACCCTCCGTTGAGCAACATCTGGGTGAAGCGCAGATAGTCGGCCGCGGTAGAGATCGCGCCGCCGCCTCCTGACTCCCATTTCATGACGTTGCCGGTTGCGTGATGAACGGTCTGGGGTTGTCCCGTCAGCGGGTCGTTCGGGAAGGCCCGCGCGTAGCGCCCAGCGTTGGCCGGAGAGAGGACGAAGCTCGTGTCGGACATGCCGAGCGGACGCCACAGGCGCTCTTCGAGGAAGTCGCCGAGCCGCCTGCCCGACACCGCCTCCACAATCAGGCCGAGAATGTCCGTCGAGAAACCGTACTCCCACACCGTGCCCGGCTGATAGACGAGCGGCGCGGCCGCCAGCCTGGTGAGGAAATCGTCCCGCTCATAGGACACCGCGGCGGAAATCGAGGAGCCGGGATAGGCCTTGAAAGCGGCGCCGGGACCGCGGTCGCGGTAGGTCAGGCCGGAGGTGTGGCGCAGCAGATCCTGCACGGTCATCTCGCGCTCGGCCGGCACCGTCTCGAGCATGTCCGAGGTCGGCGACTTTGCGACCTTCATGCCGGCAAGCTGGGGCAGATATTTCGAGACGGGATCGCCGAGTAGAACGCGGCCTTCCTCGACCAGCATCATGATCGCCGCCGAGGTCATCGGCTTGGTCATCGAGGCAATCGAAAACATCGCATCGGCCCACATCGGCGCACCGCTTGCCTTGTCGCGATAGCCGATGCCGTCGAGGTATGCGACCTTGCCGCGCCGCGCGATGCCTACCACCGCGCCTGGAATGCGCGCCTCCGCCACCTCGCGCTCGAGCGCCTCGCGGATGCGACCGAGACGGGCGGCATCAAATCCGACTGAAGACGGATCCGCGCGCATGAGAGCTCCCGAGTGGGTGGCGGACGGCGATCTCGAAGTCACGGGCATCTCCCCTTGCGTGGGCCGGAGCACGTCGAGCCCCTGGCGGCAAAATAGCCAATCCAATGGGCGACACAACCAAGGCGATGGACGGGATTTGTCGTCAAGCAGGGGAGGTCGAATGTGCCGGGCGCGCCGGCGGACCGGCTCGCGCTCGCACGGTGGCGCAGGCTACCGGACCCGGCGCGGGTTCATGTAGAGGTCCGCTTCCTGGCGCTCCAGCTTCGGCGTGTATTTGCCGGCGAGGAGCTGGCGTGACAGCCACCGCATGTGCCTGCAGCAGTCCTTGTTGAAGATCAGCATGCCGCAGAACAGCTTGAGCACCATGAGCAGGCGCGGCTCCGCATGCTCGCTCAGGACGCGGCCCTTCCACTTTCCGCCGATCGAGAACACCTTGCCATCGAGGACGCCGATGGCGTGGTTGTGATCGTTGTAGAGGGTGTAGTCGCCGCCCAGATCGATCAGGTCTCGCTTCAAGCGGTAGAAGCGCGGCCGCCCCTCATCGATCAGGAAGAAGGAGAAGTTCTCCGGCATCAGCGGCCATTTGTTGGCCGAGCGCTCCAGATAGACCATCTGCTCGTGATCGCCGACATTGATCGAGAACGCGATCACCGGCAGACCGCGCGCGCCGAGCGTGAGCTGCAGCGACCGCCCGATCATCAAGTCCATGGTCGCATGCCAGTTCAGTTTCTCGCCGAACAGCTTGAACACCAGGCGCTTGTCCATGCCGGTGTTCTTCTTCCAAAGATCCTCGCGGTATCCCAGGAGCCCGGTGCGCTCACCGTTCTCGAGCACCTCAGCGAAGATATCCATGTCGGACGTGAACTGGCGCGACTTGGCCTTGTTGCGCGTGTGCTTGTAGATGCCGAACTCGACCGAGTTGAAGTTTGTGATCCAGACGTCGACGACGAAGTTGTGCCACTGGTCCTTGCCGGACCTGGCCTTGGGCCTCTGCTTCCTGGTCGTGCTGACCGCCGACGGGGCCTGCTCGAGGACCTCCTGCTTGGCCTCGCGTGCCGCCTCGGCAGCCGCATTCTCTGCCTCGATCAGCGCCGTCCTGCTTCCGTCCGCCATGCACGGCCCTCGTGCGTTTTGTCGCCGCGAATCACCCTGCGCGCGAGCCTAGCAGGCCTTCCCGGCACGCAAGCCCGCATCGCGGGACTTTGTGTTGAAAACCTTCAGAATCGGGCCGGAACCGCTGCCTACGACGGGCGTTCCGCCCGCGGAGGTGTTCATCATGCGCGTATCCAATTCGATCCTCGCTATGACCACCGCGGCTGCGATGGTCTTGGCAACCAGCACATCGTTTACGTTCGCACAGGGTGGTGGTGGTGGCGGAGGAGGAGGAGGCTCAGGCGGAGGGGGCGGCGGCGGGGCTGGCGCCTCGGGCAGCGGCTCGGCCGGTGCCGGCGCCGGGACGGCTACGGGAGGCCCGGGTAGCAGCGCGGCGACCGGGGATGCTGCGGGTGCCCGATCTTCCGCGCCCATCGATCCGGCGACGGGCCTTCCCGCGACCGGGAACCCGGCAACAGGGGTTCGCCGCGGCAGCCGATCACCGTCGACCGTTGCTCCCATCCCCAACACGGCAACGCAAGGGAGGGCCTCCGGAGCGGGCAAGAATATCCCGCGCGCCGGCAATACTGCAAATCCGCGTGGCAACACCGCGGCCGGCGGAACGACCGGCTCCGGTCAAAGCGGGCTACCGCCCGGAAGTCCCAACGCTCCGATCGATCAGTCCCGGGCCGGACAGCAAGTGCCTTTGACCTCGGGTGGCGGCTCCAGGCGTGAGGGCGCGCGAGGCAACACGATGCAGGACTGCATGGCCTCGTGGGACGCCGGCACGCATATGTCGAAGACGGATTGGCGCCGGGTTTGCGCGTACACGCTGCGCGATCGACCCGATCTGGCCCGCTGAGCGCTTAGGACCGTTCGCCGAAGATGGCGCTGCCGACGCGCACGTACGTTGCGCCGAATTCGATCGCAGCTTCGAAGTCGGCGCTCATACCCATGCTGAGCTCAGCGAGACCGAGCTCAGCGGCAAGCTTGGCAAGAAGAGCGAAATGAACGCCGGGCTCCTCGTCGACGGGCGGGATGCACATGAGCCCTGACAGCTCCAGGCCCAGAGTCTGTGTGCAGTAGTCGACGAAGCCTCTCGCTTCCTGCGGGCTCACGCCTGCTTTCTGCGACTCCTCTCCGGTGTTGATCTGGGCGAAGAGCTTCAAGCGCCTGCCCTGCCGGGCCATCTCCTCGGCCACGGCCTGGGCGATCTTGGGCCGGTCGATCGACTGGATAGCATCGAACAGCTGAACGGCGTCGCGGGTCTTGTTCGACTGCAGAGGGCCGATCAGATGCAGCTCGATGTCGTGAAAGCGCTCCCGGAGTTGCGGCCATTTCGCCTTGGCTTCTTGCACCCGGTTCTCGCCGAACAGTCGCTGTCCGGCCTCGAGCACAGGCAGGATGTCCGGCGCGCCGAATGTCTTCGAGACCGCGACCAACTTTACGGAGGCGGGATCGCGGCCCGCGCTGCGCGCCGCTTGCGCGATGCGGGACCTGACGTCGGCAAGGCGCGCAGAGACAGCCTCGCTTGCACCGGAGATTGCTTCGTTGGATGCCGACATCGCCATCGCCTAGGTTGATCAGGCCATTGCATCAGCGCGCGCTTAGCTCCGTATAAGTGCAAGCGTTGGCGCACAAAAGCACAAAGAGCAAAGAAAGTCAGACGGTCGACGGCCGGCCTCGAGTCGCCTTAAGGGTCCGCTCCGCCGGCGTTGGCGGATAGGGCTCGAAGGTGTGCTCGTCCCTGAACAGCACATCGAGATATTTCCTATGCAGGAAGATCTTGTCGCGGCCGATCTTTTCCTCTTGCAACACGCCGAGCGCCGCAAGCTGCTTCAGATATGCGGAAGCTGTCTCGCGCTTGGCGGTACCGCGGCTGACGAGATTGGCGATCCGGCAATAGGGCTGCGTGAAGATTTCCTCGACCACCGCTTGAGGCATTTTCGGTGCCGCCGCGCGGACGTAACCGATGGTGTCGTCCATGAGATCACGTACTGCCTTGATCTTGCGCGTCGTCCAAAGTGAGGTTTCCTCGACGGCGGTGAGCATGTAAGCGATCCAAGGCTCCCATTCCTGATGGGACGTCACGCGGCCGAGGAGCCGATAGTAGGTGCCGCGCGTGCCGAGAATGTGCCGGCTGAGATACAAAGTCGGCAGATCCAGCAGCCCGTCCTGAATTAAGCAAAGGGTATTGAGAATGCGGCCCGTTCGACCGTTGCCGTCGGAAAAGGGATGGATCGCCTCGAACTGGTAATGGAGGATTGCCATCTTGACGAGCGGATCGAGATCCGACCGGCCGTTGGCGAAGCTTTCCCAATTGGCGAGGAGGGCGCGCAAGCGATCCTCGCCTTCCGGGGGAGTATAGACCGCCTCGCCGGTGTGCGTGTTGGCGAGCGTCGTCCCGGGCGTTCGGCGCACGTCGAGCTCGATGCCGGTGATCATTCGGCAGACATCAACGGCGGTCTTGGTCGATAGCGGTCGTTCTCTGAGCGGGCTCACGGCTGCGTACAGGGCATTCCGGCAGCGGGCCGCTTCTTTGGTGGCGGGCGTCGTCTCGCCCCCTCCGAGGCTCGCCTCGCGGAACAAGGCGTCGTTGGTGGTGACGATATTCTCGATGGCGGAGCTGTCTTTGGCCTCCAGGTTCGGGATCGCGTGGACAAGCACATTGGGGTCGGGAATCAGGCGACCGGCGAGCCGCAGCTCGGCGAGGGCCCTGTGCGCGCCGACACATCTCTTGAGGACGGCGCGCGTCTCGACCTCGGCGCTGGGCGGCAAGGGGGGGAGGTCGTTATAGGGGCGGTTGGGGTCAAGCATGTGGTGAGGATTGCGGAAATATGTCGACACGAGGCTGATTTGTCGACATGACAAATGAGACGTGTCGATCGAACCGGCATGTCAATAGTAACATGTCGATAGATGATGAAATAATCGACATATTTGGGCTTATATGTCGATCGCGTCCACAGATCCATTGCCATACGTCGATCTTGGGCTCTGGAATCGACGTATCCGGCACGAGCGGCTACCTTGACCGTCGCCCGCCGTTAGGGCTGATTGCCCCCATACAGCGCACAACCGACCCGAGACCGGCCTGATCATGGCGACCGAACCTTACGACGCGCCCTCGCGCGAAAAGCACTGGCAACAGGTGTGGGAGAGCCGCGGCATCTTCGCGGCGCCCAACCAGGACAAGCGCCCCAAGTGCTACGTGCTCGAGATGTTCCCCTACCCGTCCGGGCGCATCCACGTCGGCCATTCGCGCAACTACACCATGGGCGACGTGCTGGCCCGCTACAAACGGGCCAAGGGCTTCAACGTCCTGCACCCCATGGGCTGGGACGCTTTCGGCATGCCGGCCGAGAACGCCGCCATGGAACGCAAGGTGCATCCGGCCAGCTGGACCTATGAGAACATCGCCACCATGAAGGCCCAGCTCAAGAACATGGGGCTGGCGCTGGACTGGAATCGCGAGTTCGCTACCTGCGACGTCGAGTATTACCACCATCAGCAGAAGCTGTTCCTCGACCTTCTGGCGAAGGGCCTGGCCTATCGCGGCATGGGCAAGGTGAACTGGGATCCGGTCGACCAGACGGTGCTTGCCAACGAGCAGGTCATCGACGGCCGCGGCTGGCGGTCCGGCGCATTGGTCGAGCAGCGCGAGATGCCGGTCTGGTACTTCCGCATCACGAAGTACGCCGATGACCTGCTGGAGGCCTTGGACGGCCTCAACCGATGGCCAGAAAAAGTCCGCTTGATGCAGGCGAAGTGGATCGGCCGCTCAGAGGGCCTGCTCATGCGCTATGCGCTCGAGGGCAAAGGTCTGCCGAAGGCGAAGAAGCTCAAGGAGCTCGAGGTTTTCACCACCCGCGCCGATACGATCTTCGGCGGCAGCTTCTGCGCATTGTCGCCCAACCATCCGCTATCGCTGGAGCTGGCAAAGAAGAACCCCGACCTGGCCCAGTTCATCGAGGAGTGCAACCGGCACGGGACCTCCGAGGAGGAGCTGGCCAAGGCGGAGAAGAAAGGCTTCGACACGGGCCTGCTGGCGACGCATCCGCTGATTCCCGACACGAAGCTCAAGGTCTACGTCGCCAACTTTGTGCTCATGGGCTACGGCACCGGCGCCATCTTCGGCTGCCCGGCGCATGATCAGCGCGACTTCGATTTCGCCACCAAGTACGGGCTGCCCATCGTTCCGGTGGTGATCCCCGAGGACCGCGACCCGCGCACGTTCAAGCTCGACGGCGAGGCCTATGACGGCCCTGGCCGCCTCGCCAATTCGCGGTTCCTCGACGGCCTCACGATCGAGGAGGCCAAGGCGGAGGTGGCGCGCCGGCTGGAGGAGATGGGCAAGGGCAAGCGCAAGATCATGTATCGCCTGCGCGACTGGGGCATCTCGCGCCAGCGCTACTGGGGCTGCCCAATCCCGGTGATCCACTGCGAGAGCTGCGGCATCGTGCCGGTGCCGGACAGCGATCTACCAGTCAAGCTGCCCGAGGATGTCACCTTCGACGTGCCCGGCAATCCTCTGAGCCGGCATCCGACCTGGAAGCATGTCAAGTGCCCGAGTTGCGGTCGCGATGCGACGCGCGAGACGGACACCATGGACACGTTCGTCGACAGCTCGTGGTACTTCGCGCGCTTCTGCTCCCCGCACGCTTCCGTTCCGGTCGACCCCAAGGCGGCCAAGTACTGGCTTCCCGTCGACCAGTATATCGGCGGCGTCGAGCACGCCATTCTGCACCTGCTCTACTCGCGCTTCTTCACGCGCGCGATGACCGCAACCAAGCATCTGAAGCTCAAGGAGCCGTTCGCCGGCCTCTTCACGCAAGGCATGGTGGTGCACGAGACGTATCGCTCCCAAAACGGCCAGTGGCTGCTGCCGAGCGAGGTGCGCATCGAGGGCGAAGGCGACAATCGCAAGGCGTTCCACATCGGTAGCGGCACTTCGGTGGAGATCGGCTCCATCGAGAAGATGTCCAAATCCAAGAAGAACACCGTCGATCTGGACGAATTCATCGATCAGTACGGCGCCGACACGGCGCGCTGGTTCGTGCTGTCGGACAGCCCGCCGGAACGCGACGTCATCTACACGGACGTCGGCGTCCAGGGTGCCCGCAGGTTCGTGCAACGGCTGTGGCGTCTCATCGAGGAGGCGGTCCAGAAGGGTGCGCCCAAGGGTTCTCCCAAGCCGCGCGAATTCGGCCCGGAGGCGGAAGCGCTGCGCCGCGCCGCGCACCGCACGCTCGACAAGGTCGGCAGCAACATCGAGCAGCTGCGCTTCAACGTTGCCGTGGCCCAGATCTACGAGTTCGCCAGCACCTTGCAGGCGGCGCACGCCAAGCAGGACAAGGGGCTCGATTGGGCTATCCGGGAGGCCGCCGAGCTGCTGGTTCAGATGTTCGGCCCGATGATGCCGCATTTGGCTGAAGAATGCTGGGCGCGGCTTGGATACAACACCCTGCTTGCAGATCAGCCCTGGCCCAAGCCGGAAGCAGCCTTGCTCGTTGACGACACAGTTACCATTGCCGTACAGGTGAACGGCAAACGCCGCGACGAGATGACGGTGGCCCGCTCTGCCGACAAGGGAGAGATCGAGTCCGCCGCATTGCAGTTGGAAGCTGTTGTGCGGGCCCTCGAAGGCCGTCCGGTCAAGCGCGTAATCGTGGTGCCGCAGAGGATTGTCAATGTCGTCGTCTGAGGCGCAGTCCGTCAAAACCGCTGTATCCCGGCGGATATGGCTGCGGCTCGCGCTGTCGACGGTGGTATTGGCGCCGGCATTGGCCGCTTGCGGCAGCGAGGGCGGTTTTCGGCCTCTTTACGGCACGGCCTTCAACGGCGGCTCGTCGGTGGATGCGAAGATGGCGCAGGTGCGCGTCGCGCCCATCCCAAGCCGGGTCGGGCAGCGCGTTCGCAACGAGCTGATTTTCCAGAACACAGGCGGCGGCGTGGCTCCGCAGCCGCTCTATACGCTGGAGATCACGCTGACCGAGTCCCTGACGTCGAGCCTGGTTCAAACGACAGGCGAGGCGCTGGAGCAGATCTACAATTTGAATGCTGACTTCAAGCTGATCTCGATCGCCGACAAGCGGGTCATCCTGCGGGGGCAGAGTCAGGCACGCGCGGGCTTCGAGCGCTTCACTTCGATCTATTCCAACGTGCGCGCACGCGAGGATGCCGAGAACCGCGCCGCCAAAACGCTCGCTGAGGAGCTCAAGGGACGTATCGCGGCCCGGCTTTCAGAACGCAGTGCTTGATACCGGCTTGGCGGTCGCTACGCCTCTGCTGTCATGGTCGCCGTAAGAGCGCAAAACGCCGATAGCTTCCTGGCGGCGCCGGAGCGTGGCGTGGGGGCCGTGCTGCTGTTTGGCACGGATGCGGGGCTCGTGGCTGAACGCGCACAACGCCTGGCCCAGGCTCAGGTTGCGCGCGAGACACCGCCCGGCGAAATCGTGCGACTGGATGAGCCCGAGCTCGATCAGGACCCGGATCGTATGGCGGTCGAGCTGCTGACAGTTCCGATGTTCGGCGGCCGCAAGATCGTTCGCACGGCCGCCAGCCGTCGCGTCAACGCGCAAACTCTGAAACCCTTGCTCGAGGGCGCCCCGTTCTCGGGCTTCCTTATCGTCGAGGCCGGGAACCTGCGTCCCGACGATGCGCTGCGCAGCCTGTTCGAGAAGTCGCCACGTGCCGCCGGCGTGCCCTGCTACCCCGATGACGTGCGCGATCTCTCGAGCATGATCGACGAGATCGTCGGCGCTGCGGGTCTGACGATTGCGCCGGAGGCCCGTCAGCAGTTGGCGGCCCGGCTCGGCGCAGACCGGGGGTTGTCACGTAGCGAGGTCGACAAACTCGTGCTCTACGCCGCCGGCAAGGGCGCGATCGAGGTCGAGGATATCGAGGCCATCGTCGGTGATGCGGCAGAGCAGGCGATGGACCGCCTCGTGAACGCGGCCGCGCTCGGCAATGGCGGCAGCGCCGTTATCGAATGCGATCGGGCGGTGGCCGCCGGCGAAAGTCCCCAAGCTATCATCGCCGCCATGCAGCGCCACTTCATGCGGCTGCATCGCACCCGCGCGGCCATGGACCAGGGGCGCACGCTCGATGACCTCATCCGGCAAATGCGCCCACCGCTGCACTTCAAGCAGCGCCAAGCGTTTGAGACCCAGTGCCGGCGCTGGACGTCGGCCAAGCTGCAGGCCGCCCTCTCGCTCATTGCTACGGCCGCCAAGACCGCGCGGCTGAGCCCTGCCCTGGAGACGGCGCTTGCGGAGCGGCTGATGCTCGACCTGGTCTCGCTCAGTGCGGACCCACGGGCCACTGGCGCGAGGCGCTAGAAAGGCGCTAGTCACAAGAGTTGTGCGCCGCCTGCTTGGTTGCCTCGCGCGCGCGCCCTATAGTGCTGCCGCGCCGCGCCACCGGGGGAGGACACATGGCCGAGTTCACGCACGACGTTGTCGGGATCGGAAACGCCATCGTCGATATTCTCGGCCGCTGCAAGGATGACTTCTTGATCCAGCATGGAGCGCCGAAGGGCCACATGCGCCTCGTCGATGCCGACACCATCTCCAAGCTGTACGAGGCGATGGGACCCGGCATCGAGATCTCTGGCGGCTCCGTCGCCAACACAATGGTCGGAATTGCCTCGTTCGGCGGGAGCGCTGCCTTTATCGGAAAGGTCGCCGACGACGATTTCGGCCGCGTCTTCGCGCACGATATCCGCGCCTCCGGCGTGACGTTCAACACCCAGCCAGCTCGGCAGGGCAGCCCACCGACCGCGCGCTCATTGATCCTGATCACGCCGAACGGCGAGCGCACCATGAACACGTTCCTCGGTGTGAGCCCGGAGCTTGCGCGCAGCGAGATCGACGCCGAGCTGATCGCCTCCGCCCGCATCCTCTATCTCGAGGGCTATCTGTTCGATCGGCCCGAGGCCAAGGCGGCGTTTCGGCACGCCGCGGATCTCGCCGACAAGTCCGGTTGCCAGGTCGCGCTGACGCTGTCGGACGCGTTCTGCGTCGACCGGCATCGCGCGGAGTTCCAGGAGCTGGTTCGCACGCGCGTGGACATCCTGTTCGCCAACGAGTCCGAGATCACGTCGCTTTACCAGACGAGCTCGTTCAACGATGCTGCACGCCAGGCGCGCGCCGCTGGCAAGCTCGTCGTGCTGACGCGAAGCGAGAAGGGCTCGCTGATCTATAGCGGCGACAAGGCGATCACCGTGCCGGCGGAGCGCGTCAAGACCGTCGTCGACGCGACCGGCGCCGGCGACCTCTACGCGGCGGGATTCCTTTACGGGCTGGCGTCGGGCAAATCGCTCGAGACCTGCGGGCGGCTCGGCAGCCTCGCCGCGGCCGAAGTCATCAGCCACATCGGTGCGCGGCCGGAGACGCCGCTCAACAAGCTTGCGGCAGCGCGCGGTCTTTGAGCTCTACAGCTTCCTAAGCGACACGCTCTCGATGCGGTGATCGGGACCCTTGCGCAGGATGAGTCGCGCGCGCTGCCGTGTCGGCAGAATATTCTCGTCGAGATTGACGCGGTTGATCGTCGTCCAGATCTCCAGCGCCTTGGCCTGCGCCTCCTCGGCGGAGAGCGTGGCATAGCGATGGAAATAGGCTGCGGGATCGCGAAATGCGGTCTGTCGCAAGCGCATGAAACGCTTCACGTACCAGTGCTCGATCACATCCGGGTCGGCGTCCAGATAGATCGAGAAATCGAAGAAGTCGGACACGAACGGAATCGCCTGGCCGTCGCGCGGCAAGCGCGCCGGCTGCAGCACGTTCAACCCCTCCACGATCAAAATATCCGGGCGATCGATCTCGATCACCTGCCCCGGAATGATGTCGTAGTGAAAATGCGAGTAGACCGGAGCGCAGACGTTCGCCTTGCCGGATTTGACGTCGCCGAGGAAGTTCAGCAGCCGCGCGGTGTCGAAGCTTTCGGGGAAGCCCTTGCGGTGCATGATGCCGCGCGCATCGAGCTCGCGGTTCGGCCACAGGAAGCCGTCGGTCGTAATCAGATCGACGCGCGGATGATCGGGCCAGCGCGCCAGCAGCGCTTTCAACACGCGCGCCGTCGTGCTCTTGCCGACCGCCACTGAGCCCGCAACGCCGATGATGAACGGCACCTTGCCATCTTTGCGGCCCAAGAACCTCGATGTGACGGCGTGCAGCTCCTGTGAGCCGGCAACGTAGAGATTGAGCAAGCGGGACAGCGGCAGATAGATCTGCTCGACCTCGCTCATCGAGAGATCTTCGATCAGGCCCGACAGTGCCGACAGGTCGCGCGGCACGAGCGTCATCGGCGTATCGGCTCTGAGCCGCGCCCATTCCAGACGCGAGAACGTGCGGTAGGGCGAATACTGCACGCTCATGCGGCCCGGACCCGCGGCGCCTTGCGGATCGAGATCGTCACGCATGCCGTCAATTTCCCTTGGCCGTACGGGAGGCCTTTTCTTCCAGCCCGGACGTCCCCATCCGCGACTCCAAGAGTTGTAGCACCTGCTCGAACGCGACTCCGCGACTCTCGAGCAGGACCAGCAGATGATAAATCAGATCCGCGGCCTCCGCCTTCAATGCTTCGTCGCCTTGGCCGATAGCAGCTATGACGGTTTCGACGGCCTCCTCACCGAGCTTCCGGGCGCAACGCTCGGGCCCGGCGTCGAGCAATTGCCGCGTGTAGGACTTGGCAGCGCTCTCGTTGCGCCGCGCCCTGATCGTCGCCGCCAATCGTTCCAGTACTGTTCCGCTCATGCCTGACGTCCGCCGGCTTGCCGAGTTGCCGCCGGTATCCAGCCCTTGGACGCGCTCAAGTCAAGCAATGCAAGCGATTTTGGTCGCGATGGGGGTCGGTTGCCTTTGCAAGGATACTACGCCAGGTCCGGTGAGCGCCCCCCTTACCCGGCTGCGGGGTCGGACAGGCGCAGCCGGATATAGTCGAGCTGGTCGTAATTGCCGTACTTGATCATGAGCACGCCGCTCTCGCCCGAGCCCCGCTTGATCTCCACCTTCAGCCCCAGCGCGTCCGACAGCTCCTTCTCGAAGGCGCGTGTATCGGGGTCTTTCTCCCGGGGCTTGCGCTCTTCCGTCCTTCCGCCGGGATTCTGAACGAGCTGCTCGACCTCACGCACGTTGAGGTCATTCTTGACGATGCGCTGCGCGAGAGCCTCCGCATCGTCGCGGCCGACCAGAGCCCTGGCGTGGCCCGCAGTCAGTTGCCCCTCCTGCACCATCGTCCGCACGCCTTCCGGCAGCTTCAGCAGGCGCAGCGTGTTGGCGAGATGACTGCGGCTCTTGCCGATGACCTCGGCCAACGCCTCCTGCGTATAGCCGTAGCGCTCGATCAACTCGTTGTAGCCCGCCGCCTCCTCGATCGGGTTGAGGTCGGCGCGCTGCACGTTCTCGATGATCGCGAGCTCCAGCACCTCCTGGTCGGCCAGATCGCGCACGATGACCGGCACGGTATGCAGTCCGGCCTTTTGCGCTGCTCGCCAGCGCCGCTCGCCGGCGACGATCTCGTACATCTGCCCGCCATCGGGCCGCACCAGGATCGGCTGTACCAGGCCTTTCTGGCGGATCGAATCGGCGAGCTCGGTCAGCTCGTCCTCGCGGAAGTCCTTGCGCGGATTGAGCCGCCCCGCATGGATTTGATCGATGCCGACCATCCGCTGCTCGCCTTCGGGCGGCAAGCGCGATTGCGCAGGCGAGGTGTCCCCGATCAGCGAGGCTAGGCCACGCCCCAGCCGGCTCTTCTGCATCGGCGCTACCATTTTCAGTCTCTCTCCATCACCATCTGCTCGCCCGCAGTATCCGTTCGTTCTCTACGTCGGGGATCCGTTCCGGCAGCCTCAGGCCGCCTTGTAGCGCTTTTCCCGGTCGATGATCTCGCGCGCCAGGCCGATGTAGGCCTGGCTCCCGGCGCACTCGTAGTCGTAAAGCAGGATCGGCTTGCCGTGCGACGGCGCCTCCGCGACCTTGATGTTGCGCGGTATCGTGGTGGCGTACACCTTGGCGCCGAAGAACTGGCGCACCTCGTTTGCCACCTCGCGCGACAGCGCCGTGCGCGCATCGTGCATGGTCAGCACGACGCCCTGGATCTCGAGCGCTGGATTGAGCGTCGCCTTGATCTGGTCGATCGTCTCCTTGAGCTGGGAGATGCCCTCCAGCGCGAAGAACTCGCACTGAACCGGGACCAGGACCGCGTCGGCCGCCACCATGGCATTCAGCGTCAACAGGTTCAAAGACGGCGGGCAGTCGATCAAGACGTAGTCGATCATCGCGTCGGGCGCGCCCGATCGTTGCGCCGCGGCGAGCGCCATGACCGCATCACGCAAACGGAACGGGCGGTTCTGATCGCTCATCAAATCGCTTTCGAGGCCGACCAGATCGGAGTTCGCCGGGACGATCGAAAGCCCGGGAACCGCGGTCTGCACCTTGGCCGCCTGGAGGCTCGCCTTGCCCGACAAAACATCAAACGTCGTGAGCGGCCGCTGCTCGGGAGGGATGCCCACACCGGTCGACGCATTGCCTTGCGGATCGAGATCGAGGATCAGCACCTGCTCGCCAATGGCCGCGAGCGCAGTGCCGAGATTGATCGCGGTGGTGGTCTTGCCGACGCCCCCCTTCTGATTGGCGACGGCCAATGTGCGGAGCTTTCCGGCTCCCGAATGCTTGCCAGCCACGGCTAACCCTCCGTCTTGGCTCTGAGCGCGCGTATTTCCACGATCCGCCCGCTCCTGTCCGTGCGGCTCGGCACGACCGTGCTCTCGAACTGCCAACGTCGCTGTGCCGCCTCCATCTCGGAGCCGAGTTCGCGCCCCTTTGGAAACAGACCCAGCGTGTCACGCGTAAACAGGCCGGACGAAAGCTCGAACAGCCGATCCAGCGGCGCGAGCGCGCGCGCGGAAACCACCCCACCTTCGCTGATTCTAGCTTGAGTCGAGAAGGTTTCGATCCGCGCGTTGACAATGTCCACAGCGACTCCGGTCTGGCGCACCACCTCGCGGAGGAATGCGCATTTGCGCACGTCGCTCTCGATAAGCGTCATCGCGCTTTTTCCCGCCCTGATGATCGCAACGACAAGCCCTGGGAAGCCCGCGCCGCTGCCGAGGTCGGTCCACCTCGCGCCAGCGGGCGCCAGCTCGACGAGCTGAGCGCTGTCTGCGAAATGGCGATGCCAGATGTCGCCGAGCGTGCTCGGCGCTACCAGGTTGACCGCCCGCTGCCACTGCACCAGCAGGTCTGCGTACAGCTTCAGCCGGTCGAGCGTTTCACGTGAAACACCAAAGGCTTCCTGAAACTGGCTCGGACCGGAGATATGTGGCAGCAACGCTGGCTCAACCCGCATTTGAAAGATCCAGGGACACGTTTGGCACTTAGACGGGCGCGCCCACGCTAACCCACCGCCCGGCGCGGTCCCCGCTTCAGATGGGCCAGCACCAGCATCAGTGCAGCCGGCGTCACGCCGTCGATCCGTGCCGCCTGGGCGATGGTTGCCGGACGGTGCAGCGACAACTTCTGGCGCACCTCGGTCGACAGGCTGGAGATCGCGCCGAAGTCGAAGTCGGCTGGAATGAGCGCCCCTTCATCCCTGCGGAGCGCCGCCACGTCCGCCTCTTGACGCTCCACGTATGCTGCGTAGCGGGCGTCGATCTCGAGTTGCGGCCGCAAGCCGCTGTCGATGCGGCCCAATCCAGGCCAGATCGAGATCAGCCGCGCCAGGTCGATGCCGGGGTAGGAGAGTAGCTCGAAAGCAGTCCGCCGGCGACCGTCCCTGTTGATGTCCAGGCCATGCCTGGCTGCCTCGGTCGGCGTCAAGGACAGCTCCCGCAGCATCCGCGTCCCCTCCTCCAATGCGCGCTTCTTGGCCGAGAAAGCGGCCTGCCGTCCGGACCCGACGCACCCGAGCTCCAGCCCGAGGGGCGTCAGGCGCTGGTCGGCGTTGTCCGCGCGCAATCTCAGCCTGAACTCGGCCCGCGACGTGAACATGCGATAGGGCTCCGTCACCCCGCGCGTCACCAGGTCGTCGATCATCACGCCCAGATACGCATCGGCGCGCGACACGATGATCCCTTCCTTGTGCCCCGACGCGCGCAGGGCCGCATTCAGTCCGGCCACGATGCCCTGCGCGCCCGCCTCCTCATAGCCCGTGGTGCCGTTGATCTGCCCGGCCAGGTACAGCCCGGGCGCCTTCTTGACCTCAAGCGTCGGCATCAGCTCGCGGGGATCGATGTAGTCGTACTCGATGGCGTAGCCCGGACGCTTGACCTGGACTTGCTCCAGTCCCGGCAGGGTGCGCAGGAACTCGGTCTGCACGTCGGCCGGGAGCGAGGTGGACAGGCCGTTGGGATAGACCGTGTCGTCGTCCAGGCCCTCCGGCTCGAGGAAGATCTGATGCGAGCTCCGGTCGGCGAACCGCACCACCTTGTCCTCGATCGACGGGCAATAGCGAGGCCCCACGCTCTTGATATCGCCGGAATACATGGGTGCCCTGGCCAGATTGGCCCGGATGATGGCGTGGGTCCGCTCGTTCGTATGCGTGATGCCGCAGGAGATCTGCCGGTTCGCGATCCGCTCCGTCAGGAATGAAAACGGCACGGGATCGTCGTCGCCCGGCTGCATCTCCAGGCGGTCCCAGGCAATCGACGTCCCATCCAGCCGAGCAGGCGTCCCGGTTTTGAGGCGGCCCATCTGCAGGCCCAAGTTGTAGAGGCGCTCGGACAGGGCCACGGCTGGCTTCTCGCCGATCCGGCCAGCTGGGATCTTGACCTCCCCCATGTGGATCAGGCCGCGCAGGAATGTGCCGGTCGCAATCACCACGGCGCCGGCAGGGATTTCCCGCCCCCCGGCAACCACCCCCGCCACGAAGCCATCCCTGAGCAGCAGGTCCTCCGCCTGGGCCTCGATCACCTCGAGGTTGGGCGTCTCCCGGATGGCGGCCTGCATGGCCTGCCGATACAACCTCCGGTCGGCCTGCGCCCGCGGCCCCTGCACCGCCGGCCCCTTCGACCGGTTCAGCAGGCGGAACTGGATGCCTGCGGCATCCGCAATCCGCCCCATGAGCCCATCGAGCGCATCGATCTCGCGAACGAGATGCCCCTTGCCGAGCCCGCCGATGGCCGGATTGCAAGACATCTCGCCGATCGTGCCAAAGGAATGGGTGACGAGCGCGGTGCGCGCGCCCATGCGCGCGGCCGCCGCCGCCGCCTCGCAGCCGGCATGTCCGCCACCAATGACGACGACATCGAAGCTCAAATCAGACATGGGCGGGGTTATAGCGCCGCCCCGCGCCCGGCGGAATGGCCGCGCTCCGGCTTCTCGTTTCACGTGAAACATAGGGCGGGAGGGACGTTCCCGATCGGGTACTCTTGCATCGGCGCCCGCAATTTTACGGCCGAATGTTCCCGCTCGCGCACATCCCTGGCCGAATCGGCCTGTTTCCTCTACGATGTTCCCGATCGGTGACATTAGGGCTTTATTCGCCCGGCGCGCGTACACATATTCCCGCTCGGGAACATCGACAGGACAGTCTCCATGGCAGACACGTTCGAAGGCGATGGCCAATCCGCTGCACGCGAGCACGCCCGCCGGTTCGGCGCGCTGATCCGCCAGCGCCGTGAGGCCCTCAAAATGCGCCAGGACGATCTGGCGCTCGCCACCGGGGTCGGCCGCCGCTTCATTCTGGAGCTGGAAGGCGGCAAACCGAGCTGCCAGCTCGGCAAGGCTCTTCTCGTGGCTGTCGCCGTGGGCCTTCACCCGTTCGAGCTCTCGCCTGCAGGCCACGCCGACGACGGCCCTCTCCTGCCGGATCTCGATGAGCCTGCGCCGTGACCCGTGTCCCCGTCTATTATGAGACCCGCACGGTTGGTCAGATCGAGGTCGGCCCTGACGGCCCGGCGTTCGCCTATGACCCCGCCTGGCTGACAACGCGCGGCGCGTTCCCGATCTCGGTGCTGATGCCGCTTTCCGCGCGGCGCGTCGCGCCCGAGGTGTTCCTCCCCTGGGCCGCCAACCTGCTGCCTGAAGCCTCTCAGCTCCGCACCGTAGGCCTGAGACTTGGCGCAGCGCCCGAGGACGTCATCGGCATCCTGGCCGAAATCGGCCGCGACACCGCCGGCGCATTGTCGATCGCCAAGCCGGGGCATTCGGATACCGGGGGGTGGCATCCCATTCCCGATGAGAAGGCCCTACAACGCATCCTCGACGAGTTGCCGAGCAAACCGTTCCTTGTCGGCGACGACGGCGTCTCCATGTCGCTCGCGGGCGTGCAAAGCAAGCTCGGCGTCGCCATAGACACCGAGGGCCGGTTGTGCGTGCCGGTCGAAGGTGCGCCGTCCACCCACATCCTGAAGCCTGATTCGGACAAGCTGTTCGGCGGCGTTCAGAACGAGGCGCTCTGCCTGCGGCTGGCGAAGACCCTCGGCATCAATGCCCCGGAGGTCACCACCGGCAAGGCGGGCACGCGCTCGTATCTGCTGGTGGCGCGCTACGACCGCATCCGCCAGGGCGAACGCTGGCGCCGCCTGCATCAAGAGGATTTCTGCCAGGCGCTCGGCAAGCCGCCGGCCGCCAAGTACGAGTCCAATCAGAGCGGCATTCCCGGCCCTACGCTGGCTCAGATGTTCGCGCTCACACGGCGCATCTCGCGTGCACCCGACGTGCTGGCACTGCTCGACTACGTCATCTTCAACGTGTTGGCCTGCAACACCGATGCCCACGCCAAGAACTACTCCCTGATGATTTCCGGACGCGGCGTGGGGCTCGCACCGATCTACGACGTCATGTGCGCGGCGGCCTGGAGCAACGTGGCGCGTAATCTGGCGCAGAAGATCGCCGGCAAGAACCGCGGAGAGCATCTGAAGCGGCGCCACTGGCAGCGTTTCGCGGCCAGCGCCGGGTTGAACCCATCGCGCACCATTGCCCGCGTCGAAACGTTGGCCAAAGCCGTGTTCGCCAATGCGGGAACGACGGCGAAGGAGGTTGCCGCTTTACCCGCCGGCGATCATCCGCTGATGCCGAAGTTCGTGGAGGCGCTCGAGACCCGCGCGCGCACCATCTTGTCAGGGCTTGCGGATGATGGGCCCGCGGACGAAGCTGACGCGGTCAGCTCCGCGACGCCTCGCACGGCACAAGCGAAACCCAAAACGCCTCGCGGCGCCAAAGCCAAAGGGCGCAAGGTGCGTGCTGGGCCGTAAATGCCCCTGCAACCTTATGTTTCACGTGAAACAAACGGCCGTCACTTTCCGATACAGAATCGGCCGAAAATCTGGTCCAGCACGTCCTCGACATCGACCCGGCCTGTAATTCGGCCGAGCGCGGTTGCGGCGCGGCGCAGATCCTCGGCCCGCAGCTCCAGCTCGTTCCCCGCCCCGCCCAGATAAGCCTCTAGCGCGTCGCGGCACAGCTCGAGCTGCTGACGATGGCGCGCCTGTGTGATCACCGGCGCCTCGGCTGACCCGATTCGCTCGCGCGCTTGCGCCTCGATGGCGTGCGAAAGCTCGCCAATGCCCTCGCCTGTCCGCGCCGATAGCCGCAGCCAATCCCGGGCCCAATGCTCCCGGCCCGGAGCCGCCAAGTCCATTTTGTTGAGCACCCGCAGAACTCGTATCCCGGGATCGGCCAAATCCGCCGGCAGATCCGCCACTGGGTCGGTCGCATCCATCAGCCAAAGCACCAGATCGGCCCCGCGCGCCCTCGCCAAGGTGCGGCGGATGCCCTCCTGCTCGACCTTGCCCTGGGTCTCGCGGATGCCGGCGGTATCGTTCAGCACCACCGGCAAACCGCCGAGATCGAGCTTCACCTCGATGACGTCGCGCGTTGTGCCCGCCTCCTCCGACACAATCGCGGCATCCCGCCGCGCCATGGCGTTGAGCAGGCTCGACTTGCCGACGTTCGGCGGACCGGCGATGACGACATGGAAGCCGTCGCGCAGAATCTCGCCGCGGCGACCATCGTCGAGATGCCGGGCGATTTCGGGCGCGAGCGCAGCGACGATCTCACGCGCCTTGGCCCAGGCGCTCTCGCCGACGTCACCCTCATCCGAGAAGTCGATGGCCGCCTCGGTCAGCGCCTGTGCCTCGATCAACCGGCCGCGCCAGCCCTCGTAGAGTCGCGCGAGAGCTCCGCCCGCCTGCCGCATGGCCTGCCTGGCCTGCGCCTGCGTCTCTGCATCCACGAGATCGGCGATGGCCTCTGCCTGGGTCAGATCAATCTTGCCGCTCTCGAAGGCCCTGCGGGCGAACTCTCCAGGCTCCGCCAGCCGCAAGCCCTGGATTGCGCCGAGCGCCCGCAGCATCGACTGCGTCACAGCGCGCCCGCCGTGCACGTGGAACTCGGCCATATCCTCGCCGGTCTCGGTCTTGGGGCCCGGAAACCACAAGGCCAGCCCGTGATCCAGCGCCTCCCTCGTTGCGGGATGGCGAATGATCCTGAGCGCGGCAGTCCGCGGCGCACCTCGCGGCGGCGCCATCTTGTCCAACGCCAAGCCGGCCGCCGGTCCCGAGATCCGGAACACCGCAATCGCGCTGCGGCCGGGCGCACTGGAAAGGGCGAATATTGTTTGTCTGTCGCTCACAGGAACGCTCTCGCCGAGGGGCGTGTTGGCCTATACTTGAAAGCTCCGCGCCGCTTCGCGCGCCCGATCGGGAGGTCATGCATGAGCGAAAACCGCCTGGGCCGCGAAACCAGCCCCTACCTTCTCCAGCACCGCGATAATCCTGTCCACTGGTGGGCGTGGGGAGCCGAGGCCCTGGCCGAAGCCAAGCGCACCGGCAAGCCCATCCTGCTCTCCGTCGGTTATGCGGCGTGCCACTGGTGTCACGTCATGGCGCACGAGAGCTTCGAGGATCCTCCCACGGCCGCGGTCATGAACGAGCTGTTCGTGAACATCAAGGTCGACCGCGAGGAGCGCCCCGACATCGACGCCATCTACATGAGCGCCCTGCATCAGCTCGGCGAGCAGGGCGGCTGGCCGCTGACCATGTTCCTCGACAGCGATGCACGGCCCTTCTGGGGCGGCACCTATTTCCCGAAGGATGCGCGCTACGGCAAGCCGGCATTCGTCACAGTGCTGCGGGAAGTCTCGCGCATTTTCCACGCCGAGCCCGACAAGGTCCGCAACAACACCGAGCTCCTGGTCGAGGCGCTCGCAGCCGATCGCGACGGCCCGCGCGGGCGGCCGCGGATCGACGACGCCGTGCTGAAGGATCTGGCCACCCGCATGGTCAGCGCGGTCGACATGACGCGCGGCGGGCTGCGCGGCGCGCCGAAGTTTCCGCAGTGGAGCTTCTTCTGGATGCTCTGGCGCGGCGCCGTTCGCTTCGATCTCGCGGCCAGTCGCGCGGCCGTTGAGACGACTCTCACCAACATCTGCCAGGGCGGTATCTACGATCACCTGGGCGGCGGCTTTGCCCGCTACTCCGTCGACGATCGCTGGCTCGCGCCGCACTTCGAGAAGATGCTGTACGACAACGCGCTGCTGATCGATCTGCTGACCGACGTTTGGCGTGAGACGCGGAGTCCGCTTTACAAAGCGCGGGTCGCCGAGACGGTGGCCTGGCTCGAGCGCGAGATGATTGCCGAAGGCGGCGGCTTCGCTGCCTCGCTCGATGCCGACTCGGAGGGCGAGGAAGGCAAGTTCTACGTCTGGAGCGCCGCGGAGATCGCGGAAGTCCTGGGTGAGGAAGACGCCCGCTTCTTCGCGCGCGTCTACGATGTGACGCCCGACGGCAACTGGGAAGGCCACAACATCCTAAACCGGCTTTCCAGCCTGACGCTGGGCTCCGACACCGAGGAAGCCAGGCTGGCGGAGTTGCGCGCCAAGCTGCTCGCTCACCGCGCCAAACGCATTCGTCCGGGTTGGGACGACAAGGTCCTGGCCGACTGGAACGGGCTAATGATCGCTGCGCTCGCCCGGGCTGCGCGCGTTTTCGACCGTCCTGCCTGGCTCGGCCTCGCGGAGCGTGCCTTCGCCTTCGTGAGCGATCGCATGACGGTCGGCGGCCGCCTGATGCACGCCGCGCGCGCCGGCCAAGTCAAAGCACCGGCCACGTCGAGCGACTACGCCAACATGATCTGGGGCGCGATCCGCTTATACGAGGCCACCAACAAAGCGGCCTATCTGGCGGCCGCCGAGCGCTGGGCGGCTCTGCTCGATCGGCATTATTGGTCCGCCGCGTCGGGCGGCTACCACTTCTCCGCCGACGACACGCCCGACGTCATCGTGCGCCTGCGCACGGCTCACGACGATGCGACGCCGAACGCGAACGGCATGATGATCTCGAACCTCGTGGCGCTGCACCTGCTGACTGGCAAGCCCGATTATCTGGAACGCGCCGAGCAGATCCCGACGGCCTTCTCTGCCGATCTGGCGCACAACCTCATCAGCCATTGCGGCATGGTCGCCAGCATCTTCGACCTCAACGTGCCGCAGCAGGTGGCGATCGTCGGGCCAGACCCAAAGTTCTTGTTGGACGTGCTGTATGGCGCCGCGATGCCGGGCGCGCTCGAGCTGACCGTCCCCGATGCAACTCATCTGGACGCTTCGCCCATGCTGAAGGGCAAGAGCACTGTCGATGGCAAGACCGCCGCTTACGTCTGCATCGGCCCGCAGTGCTCGCTGCCGGTGACCGAGCCCGATGCCTTTGCGCGCTCGCTGCGCGAGCAGCGGCGGGCGCGGGCGAGCGGATGAGACCGAGCGCGCCTACCCCCGTTCCTTGGCGATCAGCGCGCGCAACGACTGCCTCTGCTTGCCGGTCGCATCGAAATTCGCTGGATCGAGCCACGCCTCGTAGGCCCGCTTCAGCGCGGGCCATTCGCTGTCGATGATGGAGAACCAGTCGGTATCGCGGTTGCGGCCCTTGTAAACCGTCGCCTGGCGGAAGCGTCCCTCGTAGATGAAACCGAGCCGCTCGGCCGCCGCCCGCGAAGGCGCGTTCAGCGAATCGCACTTCCACTCGTAGCGGCGATAGCCGAGCTCATCGAACACGCGCCGCATGAGCAGAAACATCGCTTCGGTCGCCGCCGGCTTTCGCTGCAGCAGCGGCGAGTAGTTGAGATGGCCCGTCTCGATCACGCCAGCGGCAGTGTCGATCCGCATCAGCGTCGCCACACCAACCGCCTTGCCGGTGGCAAGGTCGATGATCGTGTGGAACAGTGGGTCATCGCCCGCCGCCATCTTCTCTGCCCAGGCGCGATAATCCTCGAGGCGATCAAACGGCCCGTACGCGAGATACGTCCAATTCCGCCCGTCCTTGTCGAGGCTATTGGCGGCAAACAGATCCGCCGCATGTTTCTGCGGGTCGAGAATCTCGAGGCGGCAGAACCGCCCCTCGATCGGCGTGCGCGGCGGTCTTGGCCGTGCCGTCCAGCCCGGCAGCGGCTGCCCGATCGGCTGACCAAGGTGATTTGTATGCGGCATGCGGAGCTGAGCGTAGCTTGGTCGCCGACCGAGCGAAAGCGCGATCGCTTACGACCGCGCAATCGCGACCTCTAGTTCTTCCCGGTGCTCATGGAGGCGAAGAACTCGCTGTTGGTCTTGGTCGAGCGCAGCTTGTCGACCAGGAACTCGATGGCATCCATGGTGCCCATCGGATTCAGGATGCGGCGCAGGACGTACATTTTCTTGAGCTGATCCGGCGGCACCAGCAGCTCCTCCTTGCGCGTGCCCGAGCGGGCGATGTCGATGGCCGGGAACACGCGCTTGTCGGACACCTTGCGGTCGAGCACGATCTCCGAGTTGCCGGTACCCTTGAACTCCTCGAAGATCACCTCGTCCATGCGCGAGCCGGTATCGATCAGCGCGGTGGCGATGATGGTCAGAGATCCGCCCTCCTCGATGTTGCGCGCGGCACCGAAGAAGCGCTTCGGCCGCTGCAACGCATTGGAGTCGACGCCGCCGGTGAGCACCTTGCCCGAGCTCGGCACCACCGTGTTGTAGGCACGGCCGAGGCGCGTAATGGAGTCGAGCAGGATCACCACGTCGCGCTTGTGCTCGACCAGGCGCTTGGCCTTCTCGATCACCATCTCCGACACCTGGACGTGACGTGACGGCGGCTCGTCGAAGGTCGAGGAGATCACCTCGCCCTTCACCGAGCGCTGCATGTCGGTCACCTCCTCGGGCCGCTCGTCGATCAGCAGCACGATCAGGTAGCACTCCGGATGGTTGGCCGTGATCGCGTGTGCGATGTTCTGCAGCAGCACGGTCTTACCGGTGCGCGGCTGCGCTACGATCAGCGCGCGCTGGCCCTTGCCGAGCGGAGCCACGATGTCGATGACGCGAGCGGAGAGGTCCTTGACGGTCGGATCCTCCTGCTCCATGCGCAGCCACTTGGTCGGATAAAGCGGCGTCAGATTGTCGAAGTGAATCTTGTGTCGGACCTTCTCCGGGTCCTCGAAATTGATCTTGTTGACCTTGAGCAGAGCGAAGTAGCGCTCGCCCTCCTTGGGGCTGCGGATCTGCCCCTCGACGGTGTCGCCGGACCTCAGCGCAAAGCGCCGGATCTGCGAGGGCGAAACATAGATGTCGTCGGGGCCGGGCAGGTAGTTGGCATCCGGCGAGCGCAGGAAGCCAAAGCCATCCTGCAGCACCTCGACGACGCCTGTGCCGGTGATTTCGATATCTTTGGCCGCGAGCTGCTTGAGGGTCGCAAACATCAGCTCCTGCTTGCGCATGGTGCTGGCGTTCTCGACGCCTGCCTCCTCGGCAAAGCTCAACAGCTCCGTCGGGGACTTCGCCTTGAGGTCCTGGAGCTTCATTTCCTTGATCACGTCTTGCATGGAATGCTCTCTGAGACTGTCCGCGGCTTGGACGGAAATTGACGGATTTCGGGTGCCGGTCAGTCGAAGCAAGGTGGGAGAATGCCCGTTGGCCGGGCGGAGGGCCGTGTCATGACACGTCGTCACTTCACGGGAGGCCTGGTCCACGGCGGGCGCCGGGCAGGCCAATCGAAGTTGCTCAGAACACTACAACAATCAGCGCCGGAATGCAAAGCGACAGAATGGCTGCCGCATCCGGGTTTGAAGATTTTGCATCAAAGATGGGAGATCTGGAGTGTAGCCGGGCCGCTTACCCATCGCTCGCCAGCGCTCGACGCCGAGATGAAGACAGGGCCGGCACGTGGCCGGCCCTGCTGCTTATCCTGGAGTACCGGCGCGCCTCAGGTCTGAGGCTGAGGGCTCGGCGGAGGTGTCTGCGAACCGCCCTCGCCGCTGCGCCGCTGGCGCATGTACTCGTCGAACTCCTGGCGATCCTTGGCCATCCTCAATCGCTCGAGGAACGCACGAAACTCGCTGGCTTCCTCCTCGAGACGGCGCAGCGCTTCCTCGCGATACTCATCGAACGCGCGATTGCCAGTCGGGCGCAGCCCGCCGCGGTGATGACCGCCCCAGCGCTGCATGTGCTGCTCCCAACGCTCGCGCCTGCGCTCCCAGCGTTGCGTGGCACCCTCGCGCCAGCGCTCCATCTCACCACGGTTCCATCCACAACCCATGCGTCCACTCCATAGCAAGTAGGCCAAGATCGCCAGCCCGACCGGCCAGAACAGGATGAAGCCGAGGACCATCAGCGTGATCCAGGCCGGCCTGCCGTAATCGTCTATGCGTGCCACCACATCTGCCATCACTGCCTGCTCCTTCAGGTCCACCTCATCATGTAAATGTTTTAAACATTCACATAAATGGATCGCCCTTTTCGCTTCGTCAAGAGTGCGAACGCTCAATCTTGCAGCGCACAGCGCCGAACATGTGCGGGCCTCCTTCCGAACAACAGCAACGTTCGTCGCGGCGAGCTCTCGCGCCGCTGGAGCATGGATGCGATCCGGCGGATCGCCAGAGCCGCGATGGCACGCATGCTGCATGCGCACCGCCAGTAACCCTTTGGCCGCAATGGCCTTAAAATCTGCATGAGTCTGGGCTCTTGTAGCTGCCTAGGGTGCCTTCGGATCGCGCTGCGGCGGAGGGGGTCCGGCACTGGGGAGTTTTGAGATGGTGTATGCGTTGGTCGGAGCAGTCTCTGCTCCGTTGGTCTGCCTTTCGATTCTCTGCGCGCAACCTGCTCCGGTCGGGGCCGGCGAAACAAACTCGATCACGAGCCTTGCCGGCCGCTGGGCCGGCTCGGCGACGGTCACGCCGGTTTCTGGGCCGATCGAAAGCATCAAGTGCGTCATCACCTATTTTCCGAGCGAGGACGGCACGCGCATTAAACAAAACGTGCGCTGCAAGGGCCCCAGCACCAGCTTCGACGCGGCGACCCAACTCCAGATCGCAGGCGGCGCAGTTACGGGAAGCTGGCAGGACAACGTCTACTCGCTCACCGGCAGCGTACAGGGCAGCGTGACGCCGAGCGGGTTCGACGTCACCCTGCTTGGGCGCTACTTCGCCGCCAAGATGCGGGTTGTAAGCTCCCACTGCGAGCAGTCCATCACGGTCACGCCGGACAACACGGCGCACATGAAGGAGCTCGCCGCCACTTTGCGGAAGTGCTGAGGCGCCGCGGATCGCGGTCTCTAGAAACCCCTCGCGGCACCCGGTTCACGGCATCCGCCCGGTGAGCCCTGGGCCCTATCCGGATGCGGACGATCCGGGAACGAATTCCCGGCAATCGCGTTTTTTCGGCAAGTCAACCTTCGCCTCCCGAGTTGAGCTTGGACCTCGGGAGGCCGGTATCGAGAGGACGGCGGCGGCCGGCAATCGCCCGCCGTCCTCTTGCGCCGAGGGCCGGACCAAACCGTCTCAATCGCCCGGGCGGACCATCCCGAGCCCCTCCAGGTATACCAGCACCCCCGCCTCGAGCAGCTCCTCAGGGCTCATCGGCAACGGACGCCTGGCGGCATCGCCGCGCGCAAACAGGCTGGCGATGCCGTGCGACAGCGACCAGATGTGGAGCGCCAGCATCAGCGCCGGCGGACGCTTTCCCGCGGGCAACACGGGCAACAGCGCCTCGCAGGCCTGCCGCAGCACGCCGAAGGCGCGATCGCCGGCGTCGCGCAATTCGCGATGCTGATCGAGCGGCAGCCCGGACTCGAACATCGCCGAGAAGTACGCGGGCTCGTCGCGCGCGAACGCGAGGTAGGCGCGCCCCATCTCCTCCAGCGCCGCCAGCGGCGTCGGCAGGCCGCCGTTCCACGCCGCGCTCAGCCGCTGCTCGAACAGCTCGAAGCCGCGCCGCGCCACGTCCGCCATCAGCGCATCGCGATCGCGGAAGTGGCGGTAAGGCGCGGCGGCACTCACGCCGGCTGCGCGCGCCGCCTCCGCGAACGTGAAACCGGCCGGCCCTTTGCGCGCAATGAGGTCGAGCGCGGCGTTGATCAGCGCCTCGCGCAGATTACCGTGATGATAGCCGCGCCGCCCGCCGCGGCCGTGACCGGACCAGGACATGAGCTGAGCTTGTAGCCGAATCGCGGGAGCCGCGTCAGTCCGGTCCAGCAGACACTGCGCGGGCTGCCTTCGGCCCGGCCTCTCCTCCAACGCCACCCCCTACCACGGCTTCACCACCACCAGCACCACGATCCCCACCATCAGCAGCGCCGGCAGCTCGTTGACCATGCGAAAGAACTTGGCGTCATGCGGCGCACGACCGGCCGCGAAATCCTTGCGCCAGCGCCCGAGCAGGTGGTGAAACACCGTCAGCAGCGCCACCAGCGTGAACTTGGCGTGCAGCCAGCCGTCCTTCCACATGCCCATCCGCCAGACGAGCAGCGGCCCGGTGACCCACACCACGATCATCGCCGGGTTCATGATGATGCGCAGAAGCCGCCGCTCCATGACGATGAAGGTCTCGGCCTGCTTTGAGCCCGGCTCGGCATCGACGTGGTACACGAACAGCCGCGGCAGATAGAGCATGCCCGCCATCCATGAAATGACGGCGATGATGTGCAGCGCTTTGAGCCAAAGCTCCATGTGGCTCAACCCGCTCCGCGCACCAGCTCGACCAGGCGCGCCACATGCTCCGGCGGTGTCTCCGGCACGATGCCGTGGCCGAGGTTGAACACGAAGCGCTGACCGTCGAGGGCGCGCAAAATCTCATCCACGCGCTGCTCCATCCCACGCCCGCCGGCGACCAGCAGCAGCGGATCGAGATTGCCCTGCACGACGGCGCCCGGCGCCAGCTCATCACGCATCAGCGCCAGCGGCATGGCCGTGTCACAGCCGATGCCGTCGACGCCCGTCTCGACGATGTAGCGCTGAGCCTTCGTGCCTGCGCCGCGCGGAAATCCAATCACCGGAACCTCGGGATGTTTCGCCTTGAGCGCGGCGACCATAGTGCGAGTCGGCGCGATCACCCAGCGCTCGAACTCGGGCTCCGGCAGACTCCCGGCCCAACTGTCGAAAAGCTGCACGCAGTCCGCGCCGGCGCGGATCTGCGCGTCCAGATAATCGATTGAAACGGCAACCAGAAGCTCGATGAGCCGCGCGAAGCCCCACGCATCGCGATACGCCCACAGCCGCGCATCCGCCTGGTCCGGCGAGCCGCGTCCGGCCACCATGTAGGTCGCCACCGTCCAGGGGCTGCCGCAGAATCCGATCAGCGCCGTCTCGGGCGGCAGGTCCTGTCGCACGCGAGCGACCGTCTCGGCCACCCGCGCGAACTTCACGGCCGTTCTGCCGGTGTCCAGCACCCCCAAGTCCGCGGAGCTGCGGACCGGATCGAGCCGCGGGCCTTCGCCTTCCACGAAGCGCACGCCTTGTCCGAGCGCATCAGGCACGACGAGAATGTCCGCGAACAGGATCGCCGCGTCGAAACCGAACCGCTGGATCGGCTGCAGCGTCACCTCGGCGGCAAGATCGGGCGAGTAGCACAGATCGAGGAAGCTTCCGGCCCGCTCGCGCACGGCGCGGTACTCGGGCAGATAGCGTCCGGCCTGCCGCATCAGCCAGATTGGCGGCGGTGATGAGGCCTTGCCGCGGAAGGGGGCAAGAAAACGCGGGACGGTCGGGTTTTTCACAGAGCGCACGCCGGAAACGATCCTTCGCCCTTCAATTCAATTGAGAGAGTCTTCTAGTTCTTATTTTGACTCTTAGGGACGTGGATAGCGGAGATCCTTTGTTGTCTCCAGCCTGTCCACGTGCCGCAGGCTCTCCTCCGAGCGAACATCGAGGTCTCGTAGGTCGCGGCGGCAGACCCTACTAGGCTCTAAAACCATCTTTCAGATCAGCACCTTGGCGTCCATGCGCACGGCCATGCAACTCGATGATGTCCTGTTGACAAGCGCATGAGAAAGCACCCAAAACCGCTGCACGCCAACCTCGTGCACAGGTGGCGGCCGGAAGGCGTCCCGGCGGGTCAGCCTGTGCATCAATCTGTTGAAAGGAGACGGGTGCATGCCGCAAGCCTCCGTCTCCGCCGAGACCGGTCTGGAAAACTCGGGTATTTATCAACACATGGCCAACGCAAGCCCAAGCTATTTCCATCTGCATCTGATCTCGGACGCGACCGGCGAGACGCTCACCACCATCGCCAAGGCAGCAGCCGTGCAGTATGCGCAGGTGCGTCCGATCGAGCACATCCATCCGCTGGTGCGGACCCAGCGCCATCTCGATCGCGTGCTGCAGGAGGTGGCCTCCGCCCCCGGCATCGTTCTCTACACGGTCGTCAACAAGGAGCTGACCGAGCAGCTCGAGCGCCGCTGCCGCGAGCTCGGCGTGCCCTGCCTCTACGTGCTCGAGCCGATCATGAAGGTGTTCGAGTCCTACCTCGGCGCGCCGCAGACGCCCATCGTCGCCGGCCAGCACGTGCTCGATGCCGATTATTTCCGCCGCATCGATGCGCTCAATTTCAGCATGGCGCATGACGACGGCCAGCTGCCTGGCGATCTCAACGAGGCCGACATCATCATCCTCGGCATCTCCCGCACCTCGAAGACGCCGACATCCATCTATCTCGCCAACCGCGGCTACAAGACCGCCAACGTTCCAATCGTGCCAGGCATCGAGCTTCCCGCCGCGCTGACCGGGCCGCACAAGGCCTTCGTCGTGGGCCTCATCGCCAGCCCGGAGCGCATTGCCGAGATCCGCCGCAACCGCGTGCGCCTGATGGCCGATCGCAATCTCGAGGACTATGTCGACCGGACGCAGATCGCCAACGAGATCGCGCATTCCCGGCGCTTGTGCGCGCGCCACGGCTGGCCGGTCATCGACGTCACGCGCCGCTCGATCGAGGAGACGGCCGCCACCATCATCAACCTGCTGCATGACCGTGAGCTCGGTACGGATACCAGGGAAGAGGCCTCCGGTGGCTGAGGCTCGAGCGCGCGATCTGGTGCTGGCCTCGGGCAGTCGCTCGCGCCGCCAAATGCTGGAGGCCGCAGGCGCATCGTTCGCCGTCGAGCCTGCCGAGGTGGACGAGAACGCCATCCGTGAGACCTTGCAGGCAGGCGACAATGCCATCGACCCGGCCGACGTGGCGGAAGTTCTGGCACGCGCCAAGGCGGAGGCGGTCAGCCGCAAGCGTCCCGATGCGCTCGTCATCGGCGCCGACCAGGTTCTGGCCCTCGACGATGAGATCTTCGAGAAGCCGCGCGGCCTCGACGGGGCCAGGGCGCACCTGCGCAGGCTGCGTGGGCGTGCGCATCAGCTCCACAGTGCCGTCGTGCTCGCCGAACGCGGTGAGGTGGTGTGGTCGTACGCCGACACCGCTGATCTTACGATGCGCACCTTCAGCGATCAGTTCCTCGATGATTATCTGCGGCGCGCGGGGCCAATCGTCTGCGAGTCGGTGGGTGCCTATCAGCTCGAGGGGCTGGGTATCCAACTCTTTCAGCGCATCGAAGGCGATTATTTCACCATTCTCGGCCTGCCGCTGCTGCCGCTCCTCGCCGAGCTCAGAACGCGCGGAGCGCTGGCGGCATGAAGCGCGCCTGTGTCATCGGTTGGCCGATCGAGCACTCCCGCTCGCCCATGATTCATGGCTACTGGTTGAAGCGCTATGGCGTTGGCGGGAGCTACACCAAGCAGGCGGTGAGGCCCGAGGACGTCGCTGACTTCCTGCATGGCCTCGCCCGTCACGGCTTTGCCGGCTGCAACGTCACTCTGCCGCACAAGCAGGCCGCGCTCGCTGCAGCGGATGAGAGAGACGCCGCAGCCACCGCCATCGGGGCCGCCAATACGCTGTGGCTGGACGCCGGGCGGCTCATCGCCTCGAACACGGACGGCTACGGCTTCATGACACATCTGGCGCAATCGGTGCCTCGATGGAATGCCGTCGATGCTCCGGTTGCGATCCTCGGTGCTGGGGGTGCCGCCCGCGCGATCGTCCATGGCTTCCTCGATGCCGGTGTCGGAGAAATTCGCGTGCTCAATCGGACACTCGCTCGCGCGGAGGATTTGGCGCATCACTTCGGCGCCCGCGTGAAGCCCTACGCCTGGTCCGAACGGCACGCGCAGCTCAGTGACGTCGGCCTTCTCGTCAACACGACCTCGATCGGCATGGCGGGATCCGGTGTGCTTGACATCGATTTGTCGTGGCTGCGGTCCGACTGCATCGTCGCGGATATCGTCTACGTGCCGCTCGAAACCGATCTTTTGCGGCGGGCCCGTGCCCGCGGGCACCGCACTGTCGATGGCCTCGGCATGTTGCTGCACCAGGCCGTACCGGGCTTCGAGAAATGGTTCGGCGTCAAGCCGGAGGTGACGGACGAGCTGCGCGCTCTGCTGGTCGCCGACATCGAGGGGCGCTGATGCTGATCATTGGCCTGACCGGATCAATCGGCATGGGCAAGTCGACCGCCGCCGCCCGCTTCAAGGCGCGCGGCATTCCCGTATGCGACGCCGATGCCGAGGTGCACAAGCTTTATGCCGGCGCGGCCGTGCCCCTGATCGAGGCGGTTTTTCCCGGTACCACAGGCCCGCAGGGCGTTGATCGCGCGAAGCTGGCGGCAGCGGTGATTCGCGATCCGGGTGGCTTCAAGCGCGTCGAGTCCATCATTCATCCGCTCGTGCGCGAGGCTGAGCGCGACTTCCTGCGCCGCGAGCACGCGCGTGGCGCAGACATGGCCGTGCTCGAGATTCCCTTGCTTTTCGAGACGCGCGGCGAGCGCAACGTCGATGTCGTCGTCGTCGTCAGCGCGCCGGCGGAAGCGCAGCGCAAGCGCGTGCTGGACCGTCCCGGCATGACGATCGAGAAGCTCGATCAGATGCTCGTGCGGCAGCTCCCCGACGCGGAAAAGCGCGCGCGTGCTCATTTCGTTGTGGATACCGGTGGCAGCATTGCTGACGCCGAGGCACAAATCGACCGAATTATCGATCAGTTGAGAGGGCGGTCTGGTACCGCCTTCGATCGTTTCTGGGCGTAATGCGTCAGCGTCGGTATTTTGCTGCCGGAGGGACCATTGCGCGAGATTGTTCTCGACACAGAGACGACGGGGCTCGATGCCAAAGGCGGTGACCGCCTAATCGAGCTTGGCTGCATCGAGCTCGTCAACCGCATTCCGTCAGGGCGCGAGTTTCACACCTACCTCAATCCCGAGACACGCGATGTGCATCCCGACGCCGAAGCTGTGCACGGCATCTCGACTGCCTTCTTGAAAGACAAGCCGCGCTTCGCCGAGGTCGCGCCGCGGTTTCTCGAGTTTGTCGGCGATGCGCCGCTCATCATTCACAACGCCAGCTTCGACATCGGCTTCATCAACGCCGAGCTGCAGCGGGCTTCCCTGCCGCTGATCCCAATGGATCGCGTCGTCGATACGCTGGCGCTGGCCCGCCGCAAGCATCCCGCTGCCCCCAACAGCCTCGACGCACTGTGCAAGCGCTACGGCATCGACAATTCCAAGCGCGACAAACACGGGGCGCTGCTCGACTCTGCGCTGTTGGCCAGCGTCTACGTAGAGCTTCTCGGCGAGAAGCAGGCGACGCTCGTGCTTGCGGCGTACGGCAGCCAGGAGCAGCGCGCCGCCAATCGTCGTGCCGCAGCGCGGCAGCGGCCGGCGCCGTTGCCATCGCGCGTCACGGAGGAGATGGCGGCGGCGCACCGCCGTTTCATCGAAACGCTGGGTCCCAAGGCGATCTGGGCCCGCTTTGTGCAGGCAGCCGAGCGCCTCTCCGGCTAGACGCCAGCCGGCTGCCTTACGATACGGTCCTCGGAGGGCCGCCGGCCGCAGCCTGCTCCTTCTTGCGCACGTAGAGCGCGCCGAAGTCCACAGGGTCGAGCAGCAGCGGCGGGAAGCCGGCCTCGCGCGTGAGGTCGGCCACGATGCGCCGCAAGAACGGGAACAACAGCATCGGGCAATTCACGAGCAGCATGGGCTCGAGCGCCGGCGGCGGGATGTTCTCGATCTTGAACAGCCCGGCGTACACCATCTCGAACTCGTAGATGACGCCCACCTTGCTTGTCGCCTTGGCGTTGAAGCTGATCGCCGATTCGTACACGTCCGCGCTCACCTTCGTGGCGTTGACATTGATCTCGAGCGAGAGGTTCGGGTTCTCCGGCGCACCGGCCAGCAGCTTCGTCACGTTCGGGTTCTCGAACGAGAGATCCTTCACGTACTGACCGAGCACACGGATTTGCACGGCTGCCGCCGCCTCGGCCGGCTTGCCATTGCCTCCTGCGGCTACATTCCCCAGTGGCTCGGCCATATCACGCCTTCCCCGTCAAACGTTATGAGCGGATTGCGGCCTATCATGCTGGCCAAGCGGCGGCAACAGTGGGGTAGGCCGAGCTCAATGGGGCCGATTGTCCCTTCGCCGCGACTGGTCGACGGACCGCTCGTCCAGTCTTTCGAACTCGCCTTCGATCACAGGCCCCCGGCCGTTTCCAGTCGATTGGCCCGGTGCGCGCCCGCCCTCGACAAGAATCTCAGCGTAGGCCAGCCGACCGAGGAGCCAGCGCCCGATCAATCGGCGCACGGGTGGTATCAGGAGCAGCAGCGCGACGGCATCGGTGATGAGACCGGGAGCCAGAAACAAGCCGCCGGCAATAGCCAGCAGGACTCCTTCGAGCATTGGACCGAGCGGCGCCTCGCCCTGCATCAGTGTCTGTTGCGCCTGCAGAAGGGTGTTCCAGCCCTGCCAGTACAGTATGGTCAGTCCGAGCACTCCCATGCCGATGAGAACCGCGAGCGTCGTCCAGAACCCGATGGCTTGGCCAACCTTCACCAGCACTGCGATCTCCAGCAGCGGCAAGGCAATACAAACAAAAAACAGAGCTATTGCCATCGTTCACCCTCGGCGGTTGGGCTGTTTTCTTAGTGTTGGAACGCACTTGAGAGTGCGTCGGGCTCATTCCGGGTTGGCTTAACCAGATCCTTGCCTTAAGCTGGTCCATCGAAGAGGCGGCCCGGGTTACAGAACCGTCCGCCCTGATGCTCATCTGGACCGATCAACCCGGAGATCATACATCCTAGACGTCATCTAGGGTGTTCAACACGTCCAAGGCTTGAGAAAGCGACCGTAATCATGGACGGCAAGATCGACATTTTCACGATCATGTTCTTGGTGCTTGCGGTCGTGATAATTCTGAAGCTGCGCAGCGTGTTGGGACGTCGAACGGGTGACGAGGACGCACGCGTCGAGCGTTACAAGGCTCAGGAGCGTGCGCGGGCCGCCGCGGCCCAGGGCGCCCAGGACAAGGTGGTGACGCTTCCGCGGCGGGATCGGCCGGAACCTGTCGGCGAGACGCAGGTTGCGTCCGCGTCCGCTGACAGCGAGGCGCGCCTGCGTAGTTTTGCCGCCGGAGACGAGGCTTTGGCCGAAAGCCTGGTCGCGCTGCATCGGGCCGACAAAACATTTGATCCCGAGCAATTCCTGAAGGGCGCGCGCCAAGCCTACGAGATGATCGTCACCGCCTTTGCAGAGGGCAATCGAAAGATCCTGAAGGGTTTGCTCAGCCGTGAGGTGTTCGATGGCTTCTCCTTGGCCATCGGCGACCGGGAGAGCCGTGGCGAGCAGATCGACCAGAGCTTTGTCGGCATCAACCGCGCGGATATCGTCGAGGCCGAGCTCAAGGGCAGCCTGTCGCATGTCACGGTGAAGTTCGTGAGTGAGCTGATCTCCGCAACGCGCGACCGGGCCGGTGTCGTCGTCTCCGGCGATCCCAAGCGGATCAAGGAGGTCGTCGATATCTGGACGTTTGCCCGTGACATCACCTCGCGGGACCCGAATTGGAAGCTGGTGGCCACACAGGCGCCCAACTGATGAGGGACCTGTTGCGGGCAATATCGGGCCTGCGCAACCGGGGGATATGTGGCTTTGTCCAGCGTCGTGCGGCGCTACACCGCGTGCGTGCTCGCCGCTTTGTCTGTTCTGGTGACCATGCCATTGGGTGATCAGCTCGGCGCGGGTCCGGGTTCTACCGCGCAGTCCGCATCGGACGGTGCAATCTCATTCAAGCCCGTTCCCTTCTCGGAGCTGCCGGGATGGGAGGAGGACGATCACGCGGCCGCCTTCGCCGCCTTCCTGAAATCCTGCTCTCGGGTCGCTGTCGCGGCCAAGTCGGGCAACAAGGCCGGCAAGATCGCCATTGCTCCTGAATTGCTTGCCGCCTGTGCCGAGGCGGAAAAGATGCCCGCCGGTGTCTCCAGGAAGAAGGCAAAGAGTTTCTTTGAAGCCCAGTTCCGGCCGCACGCCGTCGTCCACAAGGGCGCGCCCGGTCTGCTGACCGGCTACTTCGAGCCGGTGCTGGAGGGCTCGCGCAAGCCCGAAGGCCGGTTTCAGACGCCGATCTACAAGCGCCCGCCCGACCTCGTGAACCTGGTCGAGGAGGCGCAGCGTGCCGTCAAGGGCCCCGTCCTGACCCACGGCCGGCGCACGCCGCAGGGCATCGTGCCCTACGCCACCCGTGCCGAGATCGACGCCGGAGCGCTCGCGAATAAAGGCCTCGAGCTGCTCTATCTGGCCGATGCCGTCGATGTGTTCTTCATGCAGGTTCAGGGCTCGGGCCGCGTCCGCTTGCCGGACGGCAGCACGACCCGCGTGCATTATGACGGCAAGAACGGTCACCCCTACACCTCGATCGGTCGCTATCTGATCGACAAGGGCCTTCTGGCCGCCGACAAGCTCTCTCTGGCCGCCTTGCAGAAATGGCTGCGGGCCGATCCAGAGCGGGCCAAAACCGTCATGCACCAGAATGCATCCTACGTTTTCTTCCGTGAGCTGAGCGGCGCGGAAGCCGAGAACGTGCTCGGCGTGCTCGAGATCCCGCTGACGCCAGGGCGCAGTCTCGCCGTCGATGCGAGCGTGCACGCGCTGGGCACCCCCGTTTACGTCACGGCGCCGACGCTCACTCATGCCGTCAAAGGTCGTCCGTTTCAGCGCCTGATGATCGCGCAAGATGTCGGCTCCGCCATCAAGGGGCCTGAGCGCGGTGACATCTACTTCGGCTCGGGCACTGCGGCTGGCAATCTCGCCGGCATCACCAAGCACCCAGGCCGCTTCTTCGTGCTGTTACCGGCCAAGGCTGCAGCAGAGCGGGCTGCTGCTGCGCCACCGGCCAAGCAATCCGAATAATGCGGAAGAAGGGCGAGGGAGCCGGCGTTCCTCGGCGGCCTCCGCCGGGCACTCTCAGCCGGGAAGATGCCGAACTGTGGTCGCGCGCGGCGGCCAGTCTCGAGCGGCTGCGGCGCGCGAAGCCGCGTGTCACATCAGGCGCGGCGGCACACGTTACGGGGCCGCAGGACGTCGTGGCGCCGCCTGTGCCTCCGATATCGCATCCGAGCACGAAACCCCTGCGGGCGAGCCCCCATCCGAGGCAAGCTCCGCGCGGCGAACCCGGGGCCACGCCTCCGGCGCCAGCAGTTCTGGACCGCCGCAAGGCGCGGCGCATCGCCACCGGCCACATCGAAATCGAGGCCCGCATCGATCTGCACGGGCTGCGGCAGGCCGAGGCGCACCGGCGCCTGCGCGCGTTCCTCCTCGATACGCAGGCCCGGGGCCTGCGCACGGTCCTCGTCATCACCGGCAAGGGCAAGGAGCGCGAGCGCGCGGGCGAAACAGTGGATGCGCTCTCCGGGGAGGAGCGCGGAATCATTCGACGCAGCGTTCCGCTGTGGCTCGAGGAGCGAGAGCTGCGCGCCCTTGTCGTGAGTTATACGCCGGCGCACGCACGCCACGGCGGCGCCGGCGCTCTCTACGTCCAGCTTCGCAGGCGGCGCGGGTAGCCGGGGCTATTGGCAGATCTCCGCCAGCGACTGCATGGCCTGCGACAGCCCGGCGAGCGAATAGGTGTCGGTCGTCGTGGTTCCACGTTCCGAGGTCCCCTGGACCTGCAGGTTCGTGCCCTTTTTCATCGCCTCGATCAGCTTCAACTCCTGCGTCGGGTCGCCGACGTAGGCGCGGTCAGCCTGCGTGAACAGCTTGAACGCGATCCCGCCGACCATCACCGTCACCTCGCTGTCCTTCTTGAACGAGTAGCCGATCCTGATGCTCACCTCGCTCTTCACGCCATCCTTGGGCCAGGCCGAGATGTAGAAATAGGCCGGCCTTCTGGTGACGCCCTTCGGCTCCTGGCTCTTCGGCCGTGACACCGCAAAGCAGATCTTGGTCTTGCCGTCGTCGTGGGCGTACGAGGACCAGTCCGAGAATTTATTGATGAGCTTGGGGGCTTGGGCGGCCGCCGGCGCTGTGATGGCCAGCATCGACAGGAGCGATCCGGTAACAGCTGACTTGGCGCGCATGACAGCGTGCGGCCCTTTCGATGCAACGCGGGGATGGTTGGAGTATAGGACGACCGCTACGGGCCGTCATCGCGGAATGTCTGGTCCCTAACATAGTCGTGCAGTATGCGCGGCCTTTCAGCCGACGTTTGCAGATGCCGCCCCAATGCGTTATTTCTGCGGCGCGCGCGCCCATAGCTCAGCTGGATAGAGCGTCGGCCTCCGGAGCCGAAGGTCAGAGGTTCGAATCCTCTTGGGCGCGCCATTTCACCCTTGTCCGGCCCGGAGACATGGGTGACGAATTGTGCCGGCGCTCCGGAAGCGCCAGCCGCATGTCGTGCCGAGATCGGAACAGGATGCCGTCCGTGGATTGCGGCGCGGAGCTTCAATCCCGGTCCGGCGCTCCGAGCGGGAACAACGGCCGGAACGGCCGCGCCTCCTCCACCGCGCGGGCGAAGGACGGGCGGGCAAGCAGCCGCGAGCGATAGGCGCGCAGCAGCGGAAACGCATTGGGAATCTGATAGGTCCAGTCCGCGTAGAACAGCGAGGGCGCGGCCGCGCAATCCGCCAGCGTGAAGTCCGCGCCGGCGGCCCAGGTTCTGCCGGCAAGGAATCCTTCGAGCCAGGTGTAGGCACGCTCCAGCCTTTCCTTGGCAATGATCAGACCTTCCTCGCTCTTCACCGGGACCCGCTTCAGCGCACTGTCGACCGCAACCTGCATCGCCTCCATCACGTGGAGGTCGAAGAAGCGGTCGAGAAAGCGCACGTTGAGCGCGGCCATGGGGTCCGCGGGGATGAGGCGCACCGGCCCGGGATGCTCGAGCTGCAGGTACTCGATGATGATGCTGGTCTCGACGACGTCGCGTTCGCCATCCACCAGCAGCGGGAACTTGCGCAGAGGCCAGCGTCGCAACCACTGGGCCGTGTGCTGCGGCGTATCCGGACCGATGCAGCGGAACTCGAAGGGCGTGCCGTTCTCGTACAGCGCGATGAGCACCTTCTGCGTGTACGAGGAGAAGGGATGACCGTAAAGCACGAGCGACATCGTCGGTTCTCCCCCGTTACGACTACTTGTATTCTGCAAGTAGTTGAACTCTATCTACACAGCTTGCATATTGCAAGTAGCAATCCTGGAGAGCGGCCGTGCCGCAGACGAGGCGATCCGGCTGCCCGATCAACTTGACGCTCGAGCAGCTCGGCGACCGTTGGAGCCTGATCGTCATCCGCGACATCATGTTTGGAAACAGGCGTAGCTATGGCGAGCTGCTCGCACAGAGCGAGGAAGGCATCGCCTCGAATATCCTCGCCGACCGGCTGAGGCGCTTGACCGAGTCCGGCCTGCTGACGCGACGCCCTGATCCGAAACACCGGCAGAAGGGGATCTACAGCCTCACGGAAGCGGCTATTGAGCTCGTGCCGCTGCTCGCCCACATGGGCGCCTGGGGCCGCCGGCATACCCGGCCGAGCAGGGAACTGTCGGTGCGTGCGGAGCTGTTGGAAAAGGGCGGCCCGACGCTATGGAGCGCGTTCATGGCCGAGCTGCGCCACCTGCACCTCGGCGCGCCGCGTCCGCAGCGCTCGGTGTTCGGCGAGCTGCAAGCCGCCTACGAGAAGGCACTCGCGCGCCGCGCCCGCTAGCTGGAGGGCGCTTGCTGATCGAATCGCGGAGCCCGGGCCGGCCGCGCTTGATGATGCCGCTGTGTTCGGTTGCTGTCTCGGCAGCTGCAACACGTGGCTCGACCAAGGATTTTCTCAAATGAGCACTAGCGCCTCGACATCGTTCGCCACCTCTGAAGGCGGACCCTACCCCATTTGGAGGAATTTTGGGTGACTCAGGCGGATGCTAAAGGGCAAAGGAGGAAACACGCCGCAAGGCACACGAGAAGGCCCCGAGAGGAAAGCGAGTCTCTCCGAGGGCAGACGGTATCCGCTCTACGGCTCAGTAAAGAAGCTCTGCCCTGCGAAATCTCAATTGCTCGGGCGGTGTAAAAAGGGGCTGATCGCAGCCAGCGGCATTGAATCTGCGTCCTTGCGGGATCGTGCGGATGGATCTCCATCAGAGCGTAAAATGCATCCTTTGAAACGCTTGGTAGTCGGCACTCCCTTGGAGGCACCGCTGCGTCGTCTTCATCGGCTTGCGACTGGCGAGTGTACGAAGCATCGTTCGAGAGCGGCTACGATCGCAATGCGTGGGGCAATTACCTGGCGATCCCAACAGGTGGCGGGCAAACTGATAAATAAATCGGTGGCGCCACCGTAGTGGTGGATCGCTGCTTCACACCGGGCGCGAGTGCCAGGGTCTCGTTGACAGTGCTTCGGGCGCAATATGCCCGGCCGGGGGCTAACGATGCTAGTCCTCCCTGCGGAGCAACCACCACATTTGGCTGTGGCTGGTCCCTCCAAAAGGGGCCGTTGCCGATCGCGGGCGGCACCGGTTGAATGTCCGAAGCGGGAGCCTTCCAGTTCGGCTCGTGGTCGTGACGCTATTCACGGAGAGAACATTGAGCCGGGAGGAAGTCAGGAGGGCGATCCGAGATTATGTCGTTAAGGAATTCCTGCCCGGCGAGGATCCCGCCAGCCTTACCAGTGATACAAAGCTCTTCAGCGACGGAATTCTCGACTCGCTCGCGAGCCTGAAGCTCGTTTCCTACCTGGAGGAGCAGTTCGGCGTGACGATCGAGGCGCATGAGGTCGATGTGGATCACTTGGATACCCTCGACACGATTGCGGACATGATAATCGGCAAAGCCCGCTAGCCGCGGTCACCTCGGACCGCTCGAGGGAGCAAAGGTTTGGGCCCATCACAAACCAATATCAATGGGCACCGCCGAGCTTTTGCAGTGGTTCGTCACTTCCTGGCGGATCATGATGCTCCGCGCCTGACCGTGGTGGTCGGGGCGACGTTGATGTTCGCTCTTTTGGTCAAGGAATATTTCGAGCCCTATCCCTACTACGGACCGAAGAAAATAGCGGCCGTGGTGTGTTGCGGAGCGCTTATGGCGACAGGCGCTCTCTGGGAGGTGCTATCGGGAAAACGTACAGCCTCCGACGCATGCGGTTTCTGGGCCGTTGCCGGCTATGTCGCGCTTCTGCTAAGCGCGTTCCGCTTCTATCAGATAGAGAACAGGGCCTTTTTCGAGTTCATTACACTGCTGACGTTCTTTGGCTTCGTCATAAATCACTACCTCGAGCAATCCTACCGCAAGCCCTTCTTTCTCCTGTTGTCCGTGATCGGCATCGTCGGTGTATTCGGCGCGGGAAGTTTGGTTGCCGCCGTCGGGCTCGTCCTCATCGGGCTGGGACTGTTTGCGATCTGTCACCTTCCGATCTCGATGTGGGCGCGCATCGCGCTGCTGGCGGCCTGCGCGGCCGGGCTCGCCCTGGTCCGGATCGGATGGCTCTACGCCGGCTGGGCGGCGGTGATCCTGCCC
>JBLNBZ010000045.1:0-84095 GCA_050260355.1 Bacteroidota bacterium
AACGGGGTGGAGCCCATGCACATTGTCGGATGGCTTGTTATCTCGTTTTGCTTGATGGCTCAGTCCATCCCGGCCCTGGCCCAACATCGCGAGCTCGGCGCCCATGAGCACGGCAAGGGCACGCTCAACATCGCGGTTGAAGGCACGCGGCTCAGCATGGAGCTCGAGGTACCCGGCGCCGACATCTTGGGCTTCGAGCACGCCGCCAAGACCGGCAAGGACAAGGCCGCCGTCGATGCAGCAAAGAAGCAGCTTTCGACCCCCTTGGCCCTCTTCAAGCTTCCTGCTGCAGCAGGCTGCGTCGTCAAGGACGCCGATGTGAAGGTCGAGGCCGAGGAGCACGACCAAGATCATGACAAGGTGGCCAAGGACAGCAAAGCGGCCCCCACCAACGACCATGACGATCGGGATCACGAGCACGGGCATTCGCAGTTCCATGCGCAGTACGCACTCGACTGCACGACGCCGGCCAGCATCGCGGCCATCGACTTCGACTACTTCCGCTCCTTCCCCGGTGCGCAGAAGCTCGAGGTCAACCTGATCACGCCCAAGGGTCAGAGCAAGTACGAGGTGACCCGCGCCAATCCCAGAATTGATCTTGCCGGCATGATGTAGTCCGGGCATGACAGACGTCATGCGTGTGGGGACAGATGAGGCCGCAACCACGCCGGACGTCGTGTGCATGTCCGGCGTGCGGTTCGCTTGGCCCGGCCGCAACGCCTTCTCGCTGGCCATTGAGAAATTCGCTTTGCTCGCACGCGAGCGGCTTTTGCTGATCGGGCCCTCCGGGAGCGGCAAATCCACGTTTCTGAGCCTGCTGTGCGGCATCCTTGCGCCGCAGGCCGGCCGCATCGACATCCTCGGCACCGACATCACAAAGCTCAGCGCCTCTGCCCGCGACGGCTTTCGCGCCGAGCACTTCGGCATCATCTTCCAGATGTTCAACCTCCTGCCCTACGGCACGGTCATCGACAACGTGCTCCTCCCGCTTAGCTTTGCGCCGCGGCGCCGCAAGCGCGCAGCCAGCCGGGCAACGCTCGATGCGGAGGCCGGACGGCTGCTCGGGCGGTTGGGTCTCGAAGCGAGTCTGGTTCGCGGTCCGTCGGCTGCCAACCTCAGCGTCGGGCAGCAGCAGCGCGTCGCAGCCGCCAGGGCATTGATCGGTGCACCCGAGCTGATCGTGGCGGACGAGCCGACCTCGGCCCTCGACCGCGACCGCCAAACCGCGTTCCTCGACCTTCTCTTCACGGAAGCCACGGAGGCCGGAGCCACGCTCATCATGGTCAGCCATGACGAAAGCCTCGCCCCTCGCTTCGATCGCGTCTTGCGTCTCGACGAGATCGCAGTGTCGAAGATGGGCGGCACCCCATGATCGTCTTCCGCCTCGCGCTGCAATCGTTGCGCAACCGCTGGCTCACCGCGCTGCTCACAGTGCTGGCGATCGCCGTCAGCATCACGTTGCTGCTCGGCGTGGAGAAGGTGCGGACGGGGGCACGTCAGAGCTTTGCCGACACGATCTCCGGCACCGACCTCATCGTGGGCGCGCGCAGCGGCAGCCTCAACCTGCTGCTTTACGCAGTCTTCCGCATCGGCAATGCCACCAATAACGTCACGTGGGCGAGCTACAAGGACATTGCCGCCCGACCCGAGGTTGCCTGGGCCGTGCCGCTGTCGCTCGGCGACAGTCATCACCAGTTTCGCGTGCTCGGTACGACGCCCGACTATTTCGAGCACTATCGGTACCGCCGCACCCAGAGCCTCGCATTCAGCTCCGGCAAGGCCTTCTCGGATCTCTTCGATGCCGTGATCGGCGCCGACGTGGCGACCGTGCTCGGCTACAGGGTCGGCGATCCCATCGTCATCTCGCATGGGCTCGGCGCCGTTTCCTTTGTCGCTCACGACGACAAGCCCTTCCGCGTCTCGGGCATCCTTGAAAAGACCGGCACGCCCGTCGACCGCACCGTCCACGTCAGCCTCGAGGCGATCGAGGCGATCCACGTCGACTGGCAGAGCGGGGCGCGCATACCGGGTCAGTCGGTGTCCGCCGACGAGGTGCGCAAGATGAACCTCGAGCCCAAGGCCGTGACCGCTGCCTTGGTCGGCTTGAAATCGAAGCTCGCCACCTTCCGATTGCAAAGGGCCATCAACGAATACCGCGAGGAGCCGCTGTCCGCGATCCTCCCGGGGGCCGCATTGCAGGAGCTGTGGGAGCTCGTGGGAACTGCGGAGACGGCCTTGAAGGCCGTCTCGGCCATGGTCGTCGCCACCGCCCTGCTCGGCATGGTGACCATGATTCTGACCACGCTGAACGAGCGCCGGCGCGAGATGGCAATCTTGCGATCGGTCGGAGCGCGTCCCCGCACAATCCTCGGATTGCTGGTGGCCGAGGCCAGCCTGCTCACGCTCGCGGGCATCGGACTCGGCACCGCCCTCCTTTACGGCGCCCTATTCCTCCTGCAGCCCTACGTCGATGCCAATTACGGGCTGTATCTCCCGATCGACCCTCCGAAGCCGTGGGAGCTTGCCACCCTGGGAGCGGTCGCCGTGGCAGGTTGCATCGCCGGCCTGCTTCCGGCTTTGCGTGCCTATCGCTTGTCCCTGGCAGACGGTATGACGGTGCGGACCTGAATAGAGGAAGTGATCATGGGCGTGCGACTCAGCGCAATGGCGATCTTCACCACGCTCACCCTGGCCTGGCCCGGACCTGCAGCGCTCAGGGCCGCCGAGCCGGCGCTGGAGCTGAAGTGGGATCAGCTTGTGCCGCCGGCCCCGCCCAAGCCACCGGCACCGTTCTTCGCCGGCAGGCCGGCGGACGGCCGGAACCCCTATGACAGCGCGCTCGCCACACAGACCCCTGAAGGTCGCTGGATGTCGGCGCCGACCCGGTCCGGCGGAACGCCGGCACCCGTCGTGCAGAGCCTGGACGGCAAGCGCGTGCGCATTGGCGGCTACATCGTGCCGCTCGACTTCGAGGCGACGCGCGTGAAGGAGTTCCTGCTGGTGCCGTTCGTCGGCGCCTGCATCCACGTGCCGCCGCCGCCCGCCAACCAAATCGTCTACGTGCAGGCCGAGCAGGGCTTCGACATCAAGGGCATGTTCGATCCGGTATGGGTGACGGGTACGCTGAAGGTCACGCCCGCGTTCACCGGCCTTGCCGAAGCCGGCTACAGCCTCAATGCCGAGAAGGTGGAGCTGCGGCCACAAGGCTAGCGCATCCCTCGAAAGCGCGAGAGCCCGCTGCGCTCTCCCGCTGTGGCCGGCATAAGCATTGCAGCAATAATTCGTTCCGGATCCGGGCCGGGCCACCTATCTTTGTCATGTGGCCGCAGAATTGGCGGCAACCGCGGTGATTTCGCAAAGCAGCTTGCGCCGCGTCATCAAACGCTAAGGTGCCACGAAGTGTCTTCGTGGACTCCCTGTCGATCGGAGTGACCCATGACACAATCGAACGTTGCGACCACCTTCTGCTGTCGTACCTGCGAGCACTGTTGCTGCGAGTAGCAGCCGATAGGGTGCCTGCTCGCTAGCACCTTCCATTGCGCTCGGTAGCCCGACGCACAGCCCAAAAGACAGCAAGAGGACACCGGCCTGCGCCGGTGAGTGATACCCCATGTCCGAAGGATACACGGTTGATAGTCCCAACGACGAAATCGCCGGCATCGTTGTTCGCCACTCCGGCGAGCGCGGGTTCCGGTTTCACAGCTCGAGCCGAAGCTTCGATGCGCTCGACGGCCAGGTGTTCGTGACGCCTGCCGCTGCCCAGCGTGCCGTCGATCTGTTCGCCAACGCCCGCGGCGAGCGCGGGCGACATCGCCGGCAAGGAGGCTGAAGATGACCCTGGGCAACCCATGGCAGTCAATGCTCGGCTGGCTCTCGATGATCGATCGGCTGCTCGGCGCCGATGGCGCACGAAGTGACCACATATGTAGTCGCGCCGAGGTACCCGACTCACGCCGCGGCAACCATGATGCCTAGGATTCCGTCAGGAGGAGCCGCATTGGCGCGATGACGAGGAACGGGAGCGCGAGTTCCAAATCCTTCTGTCATGCTGGATGTAGCAGCCTCTCAGACGCAGGACGCCGGTTGCCTTCCAATTCCTCCTCGTCATCCGGCGCACCGCATTTCCGGCGTCCTGCAAAGCTCATGAACTCTTCTTCGTTCGCGACGTTTTCGGCTGACCGTAGCCTCGGCTCGGTCACAGCCGGAGGAGAGAAGCAACAATGTCCACTTCGATTCACCGCCGCAGCGCGCTGACGCTTGGTCTGGCCGCCGTCGCGGCCGCGGGCTTTGCAGCGGTCGCGCAGGCTCAGACGAGTTTGCTGAACGTGTCGTACGACCCGACACGCGAGCTCTACCAGGAGTTCAATGCGGCTTTCGCGAAGCACTGGAAGGCGCAGACTGGTGAGACGGTCACGATAAAGCAGTCGCATGGCGGCTCCGGTAAGCAGGCGCGCGCCGTGATCGACGGGCTGGAAGCCGACGTGGTGACCTTGGCCCTCGCCTACGACGTGGCCGCACTGCACGAAAACGGCGGCCTCATTCCTGCCGACTGGCAGAAGCGCCTCCCCGACAACTCTGCGCCCTACACGTCGACGATTGTGTTCCTTGTCCGCAAGGGCAATCCCAAGCAGATCAAGGATTGGAATGATCTCGCAAGACCAGGCGTCGAGGTCGTCACGCCAAATCCCAAGACATCGGGCGGCGCGCGCTGGAACTATCTCGCGGCCTGGGGCTACGCGCTGAAGCAACCCGGCGGCAGCGATGCGACCGCCAAGGATTTGGTGACGAAGATCTATAAGAACGTGAAAGTTCTGGACTCGGGCGCGCGTGGGTCGACGACGACGTTCGTCGAGCGCGGCATCGGCGATGTCTTGATCTCCTGGGAGAACGAGGCGTTCCTCGCGATCAAGGAGCTCGGCCGCGACAAGCTCGAGATCGTCGTGCCGAGCCTGTCGATTCTGGCCGAGCCGCCGGTCACGATCGTCGACAAGGTCGTCGACAAGCGCGGCACGCGGAAACTTGCCGCAGCGTACCTCGAATACTGGTACACGCCCGAAGGACAGAGCATCGCCGGCAAGAACTTCTATCGGCCGCGCGACCCGGAGGTGGCAGCCAAGTTTTCCAGCCAGTTCGTGGACGTCAAGCTCTTCACCATCGATGAGGTGTTCGGCGGCTGGAACAAGGCCCAGCAGACGCACTTCGCCGATGGAGGCGTCTTCGACCAGATCTACGGCAGGTAGGCCGGAGCCGGCCCCGACGTTCATGCGCCCCTTTGCAGGCAGGCGAATATCAATCGCACATCAAATTCGTTAGGGCGACCCGTGCGCGGCCCTACGTTGCAGTCGCTTCGAATTGAATGCTGGGAGTTGAGATGTCGTTCGCCAAACTTTTCGCTTGGGGGGCGCTGACGGCCGCCTATCTCTTTGTCATGGCTGTCACGGTCCTGGCCCATGGCAGCAGGTGCCATGGAGGAACAAGCAGGCCGGCGCTACCAGTTGCGGGCTGCCTGGAGGGCGATGCGGAACGCTCCCCGCGATCGCCACGTTCCGTGTCCAGGATAGGCCTGTTGGCTGGTTCAACGTGCAGCAGGAACACTGCGCAGACCGTGCCATTTGCGACCAGATCGTGGTGAAGCACTGATGGCTGCCGCGACCGCTCGACGAGTTCTGCCGGGCTTCGGTCTGTCGCTCGGGTTCACGCTCACCTATCTCTCGGTGATCGTGCTCATCCCAGTTGCTGCGGTTTTCCTCAAGACAGCCGGCATGTCGTGGCCCACTTTTTGGCAGGCCATCGGCTCGCCCCGCGTTCTGGCATCGTACCGGCTGACCTTCGGCGCCTCTCTGCTTGCCGCTGCGATCAACCTATTGTTCGGCTTCCTGCTTGCCTGGTCGCTCGTGCGGTATTCGTTTCCCGGCCGACGCATCATCGACGCGCTTGTCGATCTGCCGTTCGCCTTGCCGACTGCGGTTGCAGGCATTGCGCTAACAGCGCTCTACGCCAAGAACGGCTGGCTCGGCCAGTACCTCGAGCCGCTCGGGATCAAGGTCGCCTTCACTCCGCTCGGCGTGCTGGTGGCGCTCGTTTTCATCGGCCTGCCGTTCGTGGTGCGGACCGTGCAGCCGGTCCTGGAGGACCTGGATATCGAGACCGAGGAGGCTGCCGCATGCCTCGGCGCCAGCCGCTGGCAGACCATACGCCGCGTAGTGCTGCCGACCCTGCTGCCGGCCCTGCTCACCGGCTTCGCGCTGGCCTTCGCGAGGGCTGTCGGCGAATACGGGTCGGTGATCTTCATCGCCGGCAACCTTCCGATGGTGTCCGAGATCACACCGCTGATCATCATCACGAAGCTCGAGCAGTACGACTACACGGGGGCAACCGCGGTCGCAGCCGTCATGCTCGTCGTCTCTTTCGTGCTCCTGCTGATCATCAATTGGCTGCAGGGGTGGATGAGCCGCTATTCCGAGAGGCAGCGCTGATGGCCATTTCCGCCACCCTCGGCGACCAGCGCCACGGCACAACCCGCTTCGAGGTCAGAGCCGCGACCCGCGATCCATCGTGGGTGAAAGTGGTCATCCTCGCGCTTTCGATCGGCTTCTTCGTCGTCTTCCTGCTGATGCCGCTCCTGGCCGTGTTCGTTGAAGCGTTCAGAAAGGGATGGGCCGCCTATCTCGCGGCGCTGGTCGAGCCTGACGCGGTGTCGGCTATCAAGTTGACGTTGCTCACTGCGGCAATCGCCGTCCCGCTCAACCTCGTGTTCGGCGTGGCTGCGGCCTGGGCCATCACGAAGTTCGAGTTCCGCGGCAAGCAGGTGCTCATCACGCTCGTCGACCTGCCCTTCTCGGTCTCGCCCGTCATCGCCGGGCTGATCTATGTGCTGGTCTTTGGTGCGCAAGGCTGGCTCGGACCGTGGCTCTCGGCCCACGATATCAAGGTGATTTTCGCAGTGCCCGGCATTGTCATGGCGACGATATTCGTGACCTTCCCCTTCATCGCGCGCGAGTTGATTCCACTCATGGAGGCCCAGGGGCGCGATGAGGAGGAAGCCGCCCTCGTGCTCGGCGCATCCGGCTGGCAGATGTTCAGAAAAGTGACGCTACCGAACATCAAGTGGGCGCTGCTTTACGGCGTCATTCTCTGCAATGCCCGCGCCATGGGCGAGTTCGGCGCCGTCTCGGTGGTCTCCGGCCATATACGGGGACAGACCAACACCATGCCGCTGCACGTCGAGATTCTCTATAATGAGTACCAATTCGCGGCCGCCTTCGCCGTTGCGTCGCTGCTGGCCCTCCTCGCCCTCGTCACCCTGGTCGCGAAGTCCTATGTGGAATGGAAGGCGGCGCAGTCGATCCGCCAAAGCGAGGCGCCATGAGCATCCAGGTGCAAGGGATCACCAAGACCTTTGGCCCGTTCGTGGCATTGGACAACGTTTCCTTCGACTTCCCGGAGCGCGAGCTCGTCGCCCTGCTCGGCCCATCGGGCTGCGGCAAGACCACGTTGCTGCGCATCATCGCGGGGCTGGAGCGCGCGGACGCCGGCCGCGTGCTGTTCGACGGCCAGGACGCATCCCACCGGGATGTGCGCGAGCGCCAGGTCGGCTTCGTGTTCCAACACTATGCCCTGTTCCGTCATATGACGGTGTTCGAGAACGTTGCATTCGGATTGCGCGTGAAGCCCCGGCGGTTCCGGTTGCCGGAGGAGGCCATTCGCAAGCGCGTGCACGATTTGCTGGGGCTGGTGCAGCTCGACTGGCTGGCGCATCGCTATCCCGGACAGCTTTCCGGCGGCCAGCGCCAGCGCATCGCGCTCGCCAGGGCGCTCGCCGTGGAGCCGCGCGTGCTGCTGCTCGATGAGCCCTTTGGCGCTCTCGATGCGAAAGTCCGCAAGGAGCTGCGGCAATGGCTGCGCCGCCTGCACGACGAGTTACACATCGCCTCCATCTTCGTCACCCACGACCAGGATGAAGCGCTGGAGATCGCCAACCGTATCGTTCTCATGAATAAGGGCAGGATCGAGCAATCCGGAACGACACAGGACGTCTACGAGCGGCCTGCGTCGGCGTTCGCCTATAGCTTCCTCGGCGCGGTCAATAATTTTGCTGGCCGAATCGAGGGGCAGAGCTTACGCATCGGTGATGATGCGGTGCCGATTGCGGAAGTGGCGGCGCGGGACGGCGATGACGTGATCGCCTACGCCCGCCCGCACGAGCTCGAGATTTCCGTCGATCAGAGCAAGCGCTGTGGCGTTGCCGCGAAAATCGACCGGATTTTGCTCAGCGGAGCGACGGCGCGCGTGGAGCTGACCGGCCGCACAGGCAACAACGGGTACTCCAGGGACCAGCACTTCGAGGTCGAGCTCACACGCCAGGAGCTCGCCAACCTCGGCATAGCGCCGGGTCAGTCGGTGCGCTTGACGTCGTCGCGGCTCAAGGCCTTCCCGCTCGAGCGCAAGGAGTGATCGGGAGCTCGTCGCGTCACCGGCTCCCCTTTCGTCTGCTCCGATAAGGCTGCCGCACGCACGACGCGTTCGGGAAGCGCCGGCGAGCAAAGCTCGATGAAGCGATAGGCGTAGCTGCGCAGATAGCTGCCCTTGCGCACGGCAATGAGCGACGTGTTGCTCGGAAACAAGTGGGCGCCGTCGAGAAGCTGCAGTTTCGTGTCGCGCTTCGGATCGAACGTCATCGACGCGATAATGCCGATGCCGAGTCCGAGCTCCACGTAGGTCTTGAGCACATCCGTATCCATCGCCGACAGGATGATGTCTGGCGCGAGGCCCGTATTGGCAAAGCTCACGTCGATATTGCGGCGCCCAGTGAAGTTCTCGTTGTAGGTGAGGATCGGCCATTCGGCGATCGCCTCGAGGGTGAGCGGAACTTCATTCGCGAGCGCGTGCCCCTTTGGCACCACCACGCTGTGGTGCCATGTATAGAATGGAAATGCCGCGAGAAACGGCGCTTCCTTCAGGGCCTCGGTTGCGATTCCGACATCGGCTTGCCCGCCGAGCAACATCGACGCGATCTCGTTGGGGCTGCCCTGGTGCAAGACCAGATGCACCTTGGGGAATGCCTTCTTGAAGCTCGCCACGACGTGCGGAAGCACGTAGCGCGCCTGCGTGTGAGTGGTGGCGATCGTGAGCTGCCCCTCGTCGCGATTGCTGAACTGCTGCCCCAGCCGCTTGATGTTGGCGGCGTCGACCAATATTCGCTCCACGACCTCGACCAGCTCTTTTCCCGGGTCGGTCAGGCCGAGCAGACGCTTGCCGCGCCGCACGAACAGCTCGACTCCCAACTCGTATTCGAGGTCCTTGATGTGCTTGCTGACGCCGGATTGTGACGTGAACAGAGCACTGGCGACGTCGGTCAGATTGAAGTTGCGTCTTACCGTCTCCCGCACGATGCGCAGCTGCTGGAAGTTCATCGCCGTGCTCCTGTGCTTCAATCCTTAAATGGCGGGACCGATAGAACGCGCGCGCGCGTTGAGGATCTCTGCGTCCTCCAAATGGCCGATCAGGCGTGCCACGCATTCACCAAGCGTGAGCTGATCCGTCTCGAGACGCAGCTCAGGCCGCTCCGGAACATCGTAGGGTGCCGAGACTCCCGTGAACGCTTCGATCGCACCGGCCCTCGCCTTGGCGTAAAGGCCCTTGGGATCACGCGCCGCGCACGTTGCCACGCTGGCGTGCACGTGAACCTCGAAGAACGCATCCCCGCCGATCTCGCGCGCCAGCGCGCGGTCGCCCGCATGCGGGGACACCAGCGCCACAATGGCCACCTGCCCCTGGCGCGCCAGGAAGCTCGCAACCTCCGCTGTGCGACGCACATTCTCCGTGCGATCGGCCTCCGAGAAACCGAGGTCTCCGTTGAGTCCGGTCCGCAAGGTGTCGCCGTCGAGCAGCACCGCGTTCACGCCGGCCTCGAACAGAACGCGCTCCAGGGCGCGCCCGATCGTCGATTTGCCAGAGCTCGGCAAGCCGGTCAGCCAAACCACGGCACCGCGATGCCCGTTGCGCGCGATCCGCTCTGCCGTGGTGACAGCCGAGGCAACTGCCGTAACGTTCGGGCTGGTCTTGCGGCGCGGTGACCCCGACTGGTCGACGACGATCCCGCCACCGCAGATGCGGCCATCCCTCTCGAGCACGAACCGCCCAAGCTGCGGAATGATCGCGTGACTGTCGGCGGCGATCGGCCGAGCAAGGCTCAGCTTGATGTCGGCAATCTGATTTTGCTCGATGTGCCGCGCGGCGACAGCCTTGAGCGTGCCGCTGTCGACGATCGCCTCGATCGCGGCGACCTCGGCCTGCGCCTCGGCGGTGCCCAGTTTCAGCGTCAGGCGCGAGCCCACGTGCAACGGCACTTGCGCCAGCCAGAAGATCCGGCTCGTGAGCGTCTGAGCCGCGGGCGGCCTTGCCAGACGCTGCGCACCCACCTCTCCGCGCTCGATGAAGATTTCGCGCTCCAGGGTGACGCCCACGGCCTGCCCGGCGGATACCGTGTCAATGCGGCTGCCGTCCGATGGCTGCGGCCAGGTCTCGATCGAGCGCACGCGCCCGTGCTTGCCCGACGGAATGAACACAAGCTCCTCACCGACGCGCAACCGACCACTTTCGATCCGGCCGGCAACGATGCGCCTGTCGTCGAACTTGTAAACATCCTGCACCACGAAGCGCAGTGGAAGATCACGCGGCGGTTGTCCCGTCTCGGTCCGGTCGATCAGCTCGATGACCGTTGGTCCGACATACCAAGCCATGGCCTGTCCGCGCGCAACGATCATATCGCCATTGCGCGCCGCCACCGGAACGAATGCCGCCGGCACAACATCGAGGCCCTTGAGATAATCGGCAAACTCAGCTTCGACCTCGCGGAAGGCGGCCTCGGAGTACGCGACCTTGTCCATCTTGTTGATGATGACCGCGACCTGGCGAACCCCGAGCAGCTTCAGCAGCAGCCCATGGCGGCGGCTCTGGTCACGCACACCTTCAGCGGCATCGATCACGAGCAACGCGACATCGGCCTGCGCCGCGCCCGTCACCATGTTCTGCAGAAACTCGACGTGTCCCGGGGCGTCGATCAGTACCACATCGCGATTTGCCGTGCGGAATGCGATCTGGCTGGTGTCGATCGTGATGCCCTGATCGCGCTCGGCTTGCAGGGCATCGAGTAGAAAGGCCCACTCGAACGGCATGCCGCGCCGTGCGCTCATAGCCCTGATGGCCTCGACCTTGCCCTCTGCCAGGGAGCCGCTGTCATGCATGAGCCTGCCGATCAGCGTCGACTTGCCGTGATCGACGTGGCCGACGACAACGACACGCACCAGCGAGCGCGCAGCGCTTCCTGCCGGCGGCGGCTGCAGCTTCGGGTTCGTGAATGCATTCATGGCTGGTGATCTCGCGGCGCGGTCGCTACAGATAGCCGGCAGTTCTCAGTCGCTCGAATGCATCCTCGGTCTCATGATCCAGAAGACGCCCTGAGCGCTCGGGAACACGCGTCTCGCGCAGCTCCGCGATGATCGCATCAATGGTCGCAGCAGATGACGCGATCGGCCGAGTGATGTCCTCGTCGCCCAGCGACCGATAACGATGCCCGTCCTTCGCGTAGTAGAGCGGGATCACCGGTATGCCTTCGCGGCGCGTGTAGGCCCAGATGTCGAGCTCCGTCCACTGCAGGATGGGATGAACCCGTACATGGCCGCCGGGCGGGACACTCGTGTTGAACTGCCCCCACAGCTCCGGCGGCTGGTCCTTGACCTTCCAATCGCCGTCAGGGCTGCGCGGAGAAAAGAAGCGCTCCTTGGCGCGCGTGGCCTCCTCGTCGCGGCGAATGCCGGCAATCAATCCATCGAAACCGTGCTTTTGAAGCGCGGTCTTCAAGCCCTCCGTCTTGCGCGCGGCAGAGCGCGCAGCCGGCGGCAGCGTCGGATCGACCGCATCGATCGGAGGGCAGGGCTCCACGAGCAACGTCAAGCCCCATTCGCCCGCATAGCGATCCCGGAACTCGTACATCTCGGCAAACTTTTTGCCAGTATCGACGTGCATGACCGGAAACGGCACATGGCCGAAGAAGGCCTTGCGCGCCAGCCAGATCATCACGTTCGAATCCTTGCCGAGCGACCACAGCAGCGCGAGCTTGTCGAGCTTGGCGAAGGCCTCGCGCAGCACGTACACGCTTTGCGCTTCGAGAGTGTCGAGACGATCCATGATGCTCTACCCCGTTGCGGCGGATTACTGCGTGCCGGCTTCGCGCAGTATCTCGACGCGCTTCGACCGGTTATGAATGCCGCATTCTGTCTTGCCGCGATTGCGCCAGCGCCCGGCACGCGAAGGCTCGCCCGGCGCGACCGGTGTGGTACATGTCGCACAGCCGATCGACGCGTAGCCGCGCTCGACGAGCGGATGCCGCGGCAGGTCGTGCTTCCGCATGTAGGCGGCGACGTCCGCCTCCGCCCACGTCGCAAGCGGATTGACCTTGATCCTATGCTGGTCCTGCTCAAACACGGGTAGCTGCGCTCGAGTGATAGCCTGAAAACGCTTGCGCCCGGTGATCCATGCATCGAAGCTCTCGAGCGCCCGCACCAACGGCTCGACCTTGCGGACGGCGCAGCATTGATCCGGCTCGACGCTCCATAGGTAGCCGCTCGGGTCCACCTCGGCGATGCGCGCTGGCAACGGATTGACGGAGCGGACGTCCGTCAGCTTGAGGCGTGCGATCAATGCGTCGCGATAGGCGATCGTCTCCGGGAACAGCTTACCCGTGTCCAGAAACAGGACCGGAGTATCGGGCGCGATCGAGGAGACGAGGTGCAGCAGCGCGGCGGAGTCCGCACCGAAGCTCGACGTCAATGCGATGCGACCGGGGAACAAGTCGAAGATCGCGCGTTCGAGGATCTCTCGAGCATCGAGGTGTCCGAAACGCGCCTCGAACGCCGCGGCCTGGTGCTTCGACCTCTCGGGGCTCTTCGCAAGGGGAGCTGCGGCGCCACCGGGCGCCAGGTCTGCAAGTCGGTCAACGCCTGGTCCGCGGCATGGCTCATCACCCGCGCCCCCGCTCTCAAGGCTTCGCCCCGACTCCACGCGCATATCCACGTCGTCGTCTCTTCTGGTTGGAGATGACCCCGTTGGCCGTTTGCTGGGGGCGGCCAACCCGGCAGGAAGCGCCGGCACAGCGCTACGTAAGTTAATGGAAATTCATTCCAAGTTGGAGCCACCCTGCGCAGAAAAACAGGAATATCATTCCACTGCACAGGGGATCGCGCGAGCCATGTTGTCGGCGGAGAGGAAGGCGGGAAGCGCTCGCGCTCAAGCGTCGCGGCGCGGAATTTCATTCCGCAAGACCTTGCAGATCGCGTGCGCCCGGGCGCCAGCTCGCGATGTCAGCTCAGCCGCTCGATGGCGATGCCGGTCGCCTCACCCCCGCCGATGCACAGCGCGGCGACACCACGGGTCAGCCCGCGGCGCTGGAGAGCATGCAGCAGCGTGACGATCAGGCGGGCGCCCGTCGCACCGATCGGATGCCCCAGCGCGCACGCCCCGCCGTTCACGTTCAGCCGGTCGCGAGCGATGCCGAGGTCCCTGGCTGCGGCCATGGGTACCACGGCGAATGCCTCGTTGATCTCGAACAGGTCGACATCGCCAACCCGCCAGCCGGTCTTGTCGAGGAGCTTGCGGATCGCCGGGATCGGCGCCGTCGTATACCAGGCCGGCTCCTGGCTATGCGAAGCGTGAGCCTTGATCTCGGCGAGGATCGGCAGACCGGCGCGCTCGGCGACGGACCGCCGCGCCAGCACCAAGGCCGCCGCGCCGTCGGCATTCGCCGACGCGCTCGCTGCGGTGATTGTTCCATCGGTGCGAAATGCCGGCTTCAATGTCGGAATCTTCTCGGGCGAAACCTTGAGCGGATGCTCGTCCGTATCGACGATCCGCTCGCCGCCCTTCACCGCGACCCGAACGGGAACGATCTCGCTCTTGAATGCGCCCTCTTCGATCGCCTTGCGGGCGCGCGTGAGCGTCTCTACCGCGTAGGCGTCCTGCGCGTCGCGGCTGAACTGATAAGCCTGCGCCGTCGCCTCACCGAAGTCCCCCATGGGGCGTCCAGGCTCGTAGGCATCCTCCAGACCGTCCAGCATCATGTGATCGAAAATGCGATCGTGGCCGACGCGGTAGCCGCTGCGGGCCTTTGCCAGAAGGAATGGCGCGTTCGACATCGACTCCATGCCGCCCGACACGACTATGTCGGCCGAGCCCGCCCTGATGAGATCGTGCCCGAGCATGGTCGCCTTCATACCGGAGCCGCAGACCTTGTTGACCGTGGTGGCGCCTGTCGCATCGGGCAGCCCCGCCGCGCGCGCAGCCTGACGGGCCGGAGCCTGACCTTGTCCCGCCGGCAGAACGCAGCCCATGAGCACCTCGTCGACCCGCTCCGGCTGCAGGGTGGCGCGCTCGAGTGCGGCGCGGATCAAGTGCGCACCGAGCTGCGGCGCCGCAACCGGCGCCAAGTCACCCTGGAACCTGCCGAGTGGCGTGCGTGCGGCTGCGACGACGACGACTGGATCCTGCGTGGCCATGGGTTGCTCCATCTGGTCCTTCAGCCGGCCAAAAAGGCGAGCATGATCTGAACAGCCTTACCTGGTGAGGCGCATTACGACTATGTTACATTATGAGTGTCATGATTACTCACGATATATGTTGCCCATAATTTAAGTGTCAATGCCCGCACTCGGAGAGCGCTAGTATGAAAGTCAGCAGGGAACAGGCGGCACGGAACAGGGAACGGATCATCGAGGTGGCCGGTCGCTTGTTCCGCGAACGAGGCATCGGTGGCATCGGTGTCGCCGACCTCATGAAGGGCGCCGGCATGACGCATGGCGGCTTTTATGGGCACTTCGAGTCGAAGGCCGATCTCGCTGCGCAGGCGTGCGGCCGCGCCCTTGCAGAGGCCGCGAACCGCTGGTCCGCCGCTGCCAGCGCATCACCCGCAAGCGCGCTTGCGACGATCGTCAGGCGCTACCTGTCGGAAGCGCATCGAGACCGGCCGGGGGAGGGCTGCATTCTTGCGGCGCTCGGCCCGGAAGCCGGGCGGCACGGCCAGCCCGTACGGAAGGCTGTTTCTGAAGGATTAGGCCGCCTTCTCGGAATCCTTGCCGGCATCGTTCCGGGGCGGTCCGAGGCAGCCAGGCGGAAGAAGGCGGTGGCGACGATGGCATCGATGCTCGGCGCGCTGATACTGGCGCGCGCCGTAGAGGATCCGAAGCTGTCGAAGGAGATCCTCGACACCGTTGCCGCGGAGCTCACCGCCAAAGCATCCTGATACGCCCGTCCCGACCGGAGCGGTCCTTTCCTTCCGGATCGAACGCAGCTACCGGCTAGCAGACAAGCTCGTGCACGCTGAAGAGGGTGTTGGCATCAGTCCAAACGCGCGTTGGTCTCCAAGCGCTTGCGCGCGCAAGGTCCTGGAACTGGCGAACGGTGTACTTGTAGGAATTCTCGGTATGAATCGTTTCGCCCGGCCGAAAATGGAACCGGCGACCGCGGACGATGACATCCTGGTCCTTGAGACTCACGAGATGCATCTCGATGCGTCCGTCGCGCGGGTTGTAGATCGCCTCATGCCGGAAGGCCGTGAGGTCGAAAGCGCCGGGTGTGATCTCGCGGTTAATGCGCGCGAGCAGGTTGAGGTTGAATGCGGCCGTCACGCCTGAAGCATCGTTGTAGGCCGGCAGCAGGGTCCTCAAGTCCTTCTTGAGATCGACACCGACGATCAAGCGGCTGCCGGGCGAGAGCACGGCGCGGAAAACGCGGAGCAGCCGTTGGGCTTCCACCGGGTTGAGGTTGCCGATGGTGGAGCCCGGGAAGAAGCCAGTACGATGGCACTCCGCCAGATCCGCCGGCAAAGCAACGGGATAAGAAAAGTCCGCAACGACGGGCCGAACATCGAGCGCCGGAAACCGGTCGGCGAGGCGCTTCCTGGCATCCTCGAGTGCGCTCGCGGACACATCGATCATGATGTAAGCGCGGAGCTGCGGCCGCTCTTGCAGCAGGATCTCGGTCTTGCGGCTGGATCCGGAGCCGAACTCGACGAGGACACCGCCATCTGGGATGCCACCCGCCATCTCACCCGCGTGGGCCGCCAGGATCGCTGCCTCCGTCCGGGTCGGATAGTATTCGGGAAGACGCGTGATTTCCTCGAACAGCTCGCTGCCGCGCGCGTCATAAAAAAAGCGGCACGGCAGAGTTTTCTGCGGCCGCGATAAGCCGTCGACAACGGCTGAGGCAAACTCGTCGTCGACGAGAGCAAAGCGCTCCGACAGCAGCTCGCGCATGTTCTGTGGCAGCATCACTCGACCTCCGAGGCTAGGCGCAGGCCCACGACCTGCCAGCGCTGGTGGGGGTAAAAGAAGTTGCGGTAGGTGGCCCGCGTGTGACCTTCAGGCGTGACGCAGGAGCCGCCGCGCAGCACCTGCTGACTCACCATGAACTTGCCGTTGTACTCGCCGAGAGCGCCCGCGGGCGGCTGGTAGCCCGGATAAGGCAGATACGCGCTCTGCGTCCATTCCCACACGTCGCCGAACATCTGGCGCAGCCCGCCTACCGCCGTCTCGGCCGGCAGCGGCCTGAAGGCCCGGCTCGCGAGCGAGTTGCCCGTCACGGCCAAACCTTGCGCGGCCACTTCCCATTCGAACTCGGTCGGCAGACGCTTGCCGGCCCAGCGCGCGAACGCATCGGCCTCGTAGTAGCTGATGTGCGCGACAGGCGCCGCGCGATCGATGGGCTGCAGCCCTTCCAGGGACATGCCAAGCCATTGGCCGTCGCGTTCCTCCCAGTACAGCGGGGCCTGCCAGCCTTCGCGGTTGACGGTGGCCCAGCCGTCGGCGAGCCACAGCGAGGCCGTGCGATAGCCGCCGTCCACCATGAAGTCGAGCCACTCGGCGTTGCTTACCAGGCGGTCCGCCAAGCGAAACGGGCGGATCAGCGCATCATGGCGCGGGGCCTCGTTGTCCCAGGCGAAGCCGGGTCCGTCGTGGCCGACCTGGCGAATACCGCCGGAGAACTCAACCCAGCCCAGCGCATCCGGTCCGGCTTTCGCTGCGCGCGGACGCGGCGCGCGGTACGCAGGCCGCAGTGGATTGGAGGCGAACAGGGCCAGGATGTCGGTCAGGAGCAGCTCCTGGTGCTGCTGCTCGTGATTGATGCCGACCTCGATCAGCCGTGCAACCTCGGGCCCGATCCCATCGGCGCAAAGGCGCGTCAGCCCTTCATCGACATGCCTGCGGTAGGCCAGCACACGCTCGCTCGACGGGCGGGTCAGCATGCCGCGCCGAGGCCGCGGCTGACGTGGGCCCTGGCTCTCGTAGTACGAGTTGAAGCAATAGTTGAAGGTCGGGTCGAACACCTCATAACCGGGGAGGTGCTTCGTCAGGATGAACTGCTCGAAGAACCACGTCACATGCGCCAGATGCCACTTGGTAGGGCTGGCGTCGTCCATGGGCTGAACGGTCATGTCCTCAGGCGTCAGGGGCTCGGCGAGCTCTAGTGACAGGCGCCTGGTCTCGAATAACCGCTGCGCCAGCACCTCATGCGCGGGTGAATCAGACCGGTACCCTGAACGCTGCTGAGCCATCTTCCCTCCGATCGCGGGCGGCGGAGGCCACCCATCCGGTGCCATATCGGAACAATGAGAACATATCTCAGCAAATACCGGCGCTGATCTGCGTTCTCGCTCTCGAATTCATACCTATTGGCTATCGAACAACGCTGCAGACGGCCGCCCGGATCCGAGCAACACCCGACTGTGAACCGGCGCACGGCTCTCCCTCGCGCGCCGACGCCTTCGCACACAAGGTCTTCAGATAGGAAGCGGAGCCGCAAACGCCTAGGGCGCCCGAGCCTCGCGCTTCGTCTCTCCTGACATGTTTGACTTGAACGCCGGCATCACCTCTTTGGCGAAGCGCTCGAGTTGCTCCAGCGCTACTGACTCCGGCACGCCCACGGACAGGCTGACCGAGACGCGGTCCAATGCCGGATATTTCCGCTCGAGCGCCTTGATATGCTCGATCAGGTCATCCGCATTGCCGCACAGGAAGCCGCCTGAGCTTACGGCGTCCTCGATGCGTGGCAGCTTGGCTGTCGGAGCGCGCCTTGGATCGCGCATGATCTCGATCTGCTCCTCGGTGAGCGCGCGAACGAGGCGCAACTCCCCGAACATTTTCATGTTCTCCTCGTAGTACTTCGCGGCCTCCTTCAAGCCCTGCTCGCGGCTGTTGGCCATGTAGAAGTGGAAGCCGAAGCAGAGTCTCTCGCCGAGCTCGATATGTTTGCCGACCTTGGCGTGCGCCGCCTGCCAGTCCAGCACCACCTTGTGCATGGCGCCGCCTTCTGCCGAGCCGCCACCCACCATACCTTGGATGCCGTGCTTGGCCATGAACTCGAGCGCACGCGCCGAGCCGCCCTGGATCGGCTGCCAGCACTCGACCGGCAGATTGAAGGGCCGCGGAACGAGCGTGAGCTCTTTCAGAGTGTAACCGCGGTAAGGGATCTCAGGCGGCAGAGTGTAGTACTTCCCTTTGTGCGAGAAGCTCTCGTTGTTGAAAGCCTTGAATAGGATCTCGACCTGCTCCTCATACAGCGCACGATTGGCCTCCTGGTCGCGCAGCGGGGAGCCGAATGTCTCCACCTCGCGCGTGTGATAGCCGCGCCCAACGCCGAACACGATGCGCCCGCCGCTGAGGATGTCGACGGTGGCGAAGTCCTCCGCCAGCCGCAGGGGGTGCCACATCGGCGTGATGTTGAAGCCGCAGCCGATCTTGATGTTCTTGGTGCGGTGCGCAAGGTGCAGCGCCATCAGGATGGTGTTGGGGATGCATTCCGTCCCTTCACGCTGGAAGTGATGCTCGGCCATCCAGAAGCAGTTGTAGCCGAGGCCATCCATCAGCTTCGCCATGGACTCGGCCTTGCTCAACGCCGTCGCCAGGTGCGCGTTGGAATAGCGCCGCTCATTGATGGGCGTACCGCCGTAGCCGACGTTCTCGAGGTCCGTATGGCCGGCATAAAGGCTGTCGAACTTGGTGATCATGGCGCTTCCCCACTGGTACACGGGTTCGATGCCCGCTTGATCGAACGATCCTAGTTCAGATCGTGGCGACAGCAAAACCTGGAAGGAGAAACGCGGCGCCTTCTGATTGGCCAAACTCCCATCCTCCCTCGCCTGGACCGCAGCCCGCATGGCATCTGGTACGGGTGTTGTGCAGCATGGTATTGGGAGCATTGCGCGCACCGAGGAAGGCAACGTGCGCTGCTGCACTGCGAAGGGGCTGGGGATCATGACGCAAGCTATGGCCGGAAACGAGTGGCTCGCGCGCACGCTGGCAGCAAGCGGCACGACGCACGTGTTCTGGGTCGACGCCGTTCTGAGACGGACATTGATCGAGCTCGGCTCGCTCGGCGTCACGCGCGTGCTCGCCCACTCGGAGAAGGCGGCAGCCTACATGGCCGACGGGTACGCACGCGTATCGGGCAAGCCGGGCTTCTGCTTTGCCCAGTCCGTCGGCGCCGCCAACCTCGCCGCAGGCCTGCAGGACGCGTATCTCGGACGCAGCCCCGTTATCGCCATGACCGGCCGCAAAGCGCCGGCACATCAGCATCGCAACGCCTATCAGGAGATCGCGCACGGGCCGCTGTTTGCGCCGGTGACGAAGTTCTCGGCGGAGGTCGATGCCGCCGCTGATCTGCCGCGCCTGTTGCGGCAGGCCTGGCGCGCCACCATGACGGGTACGCCGCGCCCGGCGCATCTCGATCTCAACGGACTGCAGGCTGAGGTGATCGAGACCGGCTTGATCGCCGAGCCGATCGGGGCCGGCGCGCCGTTCGATCTGGTGATGCCGCCGCATCGCCCGGTGCCGCCGGCAAGCGAAATCCAGAAAGCAGCGGAGGCGTTGCTCGGCGCCCAACGCGTCGCCGTCGTCGCCGGGGCCGGCGCAAGGGCTTCGGGATGCGGCGCTGAGCTGCTGAAGCTCGGCGAGGTGCTGGCGGCTCCGATCGGCACGTCTCTCGGCGGGCGCGGGCTGGTACCGACGCGGCATTCCCTCTCGATCGGTGCGGTCGGAAACTACGGCGCGCCGCCGGCCAACCAGATCGTGCACGAGGCCGACCTGGTCTTGTTCGTCGGTTGCCACACAGGGGACCAGGTCACGCACACCTGGCGCATTCCGCCGATCGAAACGCATGTGGTGCAGATCGATATCGATCCGCTCGAGCTCGGGCGGTCGTACCCGAACACGCTCGGGCTGATGGGCGACCCGCGCGAGACGTTGCATCGGCTCCTCGATGCGCTCGGGCGGCCGAAGCGAGACCGCGGGTTTGCCGAACGCGCCGCCGCACGCGTTGCCGCGTGGCGCAGCGAGCGCGCCCCAGCGCTTGCGAGCGACGATGTTCCCATCCGGCCGGACCGGCTCTGCGCCGAGCTGACCGCGGCTCTGCCAGAGGACGGCATTCTCGTTGCCGACACCGGCTACTCCAGCATCTGGACCTCGACGCTGGTCGAGCTGAACGGGGCCGGCCAGACCTATCTGCGGGCCGCAGGCTCTCTCGGCTGGGCATTTCCGGCAGCACTCGGCGCCAAATGCGCGGCGCCGAACCGCAAAGTCGTTTGCTTCAGCGGTGACGGCGCCCTTTACTATCATCTGGCCGAGCTCGAGACCGCGCGCCGCCGGCGCATTGCCGTTGCGCTCGTCGTCAACAATAACTCAGGGTTCGGTCAAGGTTGGCCCAATCTCCTGCGCATGCAGGGCAACAAGCCCGGAGATCCGGCCGAGCTGCTGCGCTTCGGCCCGACGAACTTCGCCAAGGTCGCAGAAAGCTTCGGCGTGCGCGGCATCAGGGTGGAGGATCCGGCGCAGATCGGCCCCGTGCTGCGCAGCGCCATAGCCGCCGACGAGACCGTTGTTGTCGATGTCGCCACCAACATCGAGACACGCGCGCCGGAGCCTTGGCTGCCATCCGCCACCGCATGACGAAAGAGGGAGCATCATGGTCAGATACGATCTTGCAGGAAAGACAGCGCTGGTGACGGGAGGGGCATCCGGCATCGGATTGGCAACGGCCACCATGCTCGGCCGCAACGGCGCGACTGTCGCCATCAACTATCTCCCCGACGACGCGCGCGGCCCGGAGGCCGTAGCCAAGCTGAAGAGCGACGGGATCAAGGCCATTAAGGCCCCCGGTAACGTTGGCGTTTCCGGCGACGCGGAGCGCATGGTCGGCGCGGCCATCGACAAGCTCGGCCGGCTCGATCTGCTCGTCAGCAACGCTGGCACACCCGGTACCCGGCGCAAGATCGAGCCGAAGGAGCTCGATCTCATCACCGAGGAGCTCTGGAACCAGCTTCTGCAGGTCAATCTGCTCGGCGTCTTCCGTTGCGCCAAGGCTGCGGCACCCGCGTTGAAGGCCGCCGGCGGAGCCATCGTCAACACGGCGTCGATTGCCGGCGTCGGGCGCGCGGGCAGCAGTCTGTCCTACTCGGCCACGAAGGCCGGCGTTGTCAGCCTGACCCAAAATCTCGCACGCGCGTTGGCGCCGCAGGTGCGCGTAAACGCCGTGGCACCGGGTGCGGTCGACTCAACGTGGATGGTGGAGTGGACTGAGGAGCAGCGACAGTCATCCATCGATAACGCGCTGCTGAAGCGGCGCTGCACCCCAGATGATATCGCCGAGGTGATCGTCTTTTTGGGGTTCGGCGCGGCTATGGTGACGGGTCAAACCGTTGTCGTCGATGGAGGACTGACGCTGTAGACGCCGCCCCGGGGGCGGTAGCGCGCATCCGGGCACGCTGGTCGCAAGTGCCGAGCGCTATCCACCGTGCTCCGCGGAGACCATCCGCTTGCAATGGCCCAGCAACGCAATTCAGGACCAAGGCGCTCACGAGCACACGCGCAGCAACGATCGGGATCAGGAGAATAGTCGGAGCGAGGTAGGGAACGGGATTCGTAGCGGGTTCATAAAGATGCCGACCAACGGGATGTTGAGAGCCAGCAGGATCGCATTGCCGATATACGCGCTCGCGATCCGGCCCCACACCTACACCAAATGGTCAACAATCCTTATACAATGTCGACAATGAGAAACCGACCTCGACGGAAGAACGTGAATGTCGATGAGGCAGTGGCGCGGCTGGAACGCGCGATCTTGAGCGGCGAACTGCGACCCGGTGAGCGATTGTCGGAGCAGGCGCTGTCGAAGCTTTGCGGCGTCGGCCGCGGCCCGTTGCGCGAGGCCGTGCGTACGCTCGAAGGACGGCGGCTCGTCGAGCGGACACCGTTCTCCGGCGTCCGTGTCACACAGCTCTCGGTCGAGGACTTCGAGCAGCTGCTCATCGTCCGAGAAGCCCTGGAGGGCATTGCATGCAGGCAAGCCGCCGAGTGCATGACGCTCGCCGAGACACGCAACCTTCGTCAGTGTATTGCCAGGTTCTCGCAGCAGGTCGAGCAGGAAGGCATCGGCAGCGTTTACGTGGATGGCACGGGGGACAACGATTTTCATGTCCAGATTGCTAGAGCCAGCCGAAACGTTTGGCTCGAGCAGCTGTTGTGCAGGGATCTGTACGCGCTCTTGCGCATCTTCCGTTATCATTCGGCCAGCATCGGACAGCGCACCAATCCCGCGATGGACGAGCATGAAGCCATCTGCGGCGCAATCGAGAGGCGCGACCCGGATGCCGCAGAGCGGTTGATGCGCTGCCACATCGCCAATGCACGCGAGAACCTCGTGAGCAAGCTCAGGGCGGAAGCATCGAAAGCAGAGTCGGAGGGCGAGCTTGCGCGGCCGTCGCGGCCTGCACGAAGATCAACCGTAGTTCGCTGACGCGCAGCTATTGTTGGGCGCACCCGCTCTCTAAGCAAGAAGCGCAAATCGACGGAGGATCGTGTGGCTGTTCAGTCGAAGAACCAAGCTTGGCTGGATCTCGTCAAAGAGGAGGTTCTCGATCCCGACCTTCCCATCTGCGATCCTCATCATCATTTGTGGGACAAGCAGGCCGGTAGGGAGCAGGACCGCTATCTGCTGGATGAAATGCTGGAGGACGTTTCGGGCGGACACAACATCGTCTCGACCGTCTTCGTGGAATGCGGCGCGATGTTCAAGAGTGACGGCCCGGAAGCGTTTCGCTGTGTTGGCGAGACCGAGTTCGTCAACGGCATCGCAGCCATGTGCGCGTCGGGCATCTACGGCAAGACGCAGATTGCCAAGGGAATCGTCGGCACGGTCGACTTCAGGATCGGAGACGCCACTGCCGACGTCCTCGACGCACAAATCGCAGCGGGCAACGGGCGCTTCCGTGGCATCCGCCGCGGCGCCTTCTGGCATGAGAGTCCAGCAGTTCGCAACCACCGGACCAACCCTCCTGAAGGGATGCTGCTTCGCGAGGACTTTCGCACCGGGTTCAAGCATCTTGCTCCTCGCAAGCTGAGCTTCGAGGCGTGGGTCGCACACACGCAAATCGGTGATGTCACGAGCCTCGCACGCGCGTTCCCCGATACGGTGATCGTCCTCGATCACTGCGGCGGTCCCGTCGGCATCGGGCCGTACGCTGGCAAGATGGATGAAGTGTTCCAATTCTGGAAAACGCAGATCGATGAGCTGGCAACCTGCCCCAATGTCGTCGTCAAGCTCGGGGGGCTCAACATGGATATCAACGGCTTCGAATGGGACCGCCGCCCCAAGCCGCCGTCGAGCGCCGAGCTGGCGCAGGCGACGCGGCGCTATTTCGAGCATCTGATCGACCGGTTCGGCGTCCACCGCTGCATGTTCGAGTCGAACTTCCCGGTCGATAAGCGGAGCTGCAGCTACACGGTGCTGTGGAACTCATTCAAGCTGCTGACCAAGGGCTACTCGCGGTCGGAGCGCGCTGCGCTGTTCCATGACACAGCGAGCTGGGTCTATCGCCTGTAGCCGGATCGCCGCGGTGCGTCGGTCAGCGCGCCGCCGGAATGCAGGTTACGCGTCCATCCGATAGCGTCGCGACGCCTGGTGGCGCGCGGTGAACCTGCTCGAGTCCGACCAGCATGCGCTCCAGACGCAGGGGGGTAGCCGGTAGCCCCAAAGCGGGCCCCGGGCAGCTGGTCCAAGCTGTCGCTCGACCCCAATGGAGTGCACGGGCGCCCTGCCACGTGGTCGTCCTCATCCAGTGGGATAATCTTGTCAAATCAGAAGGTTGGATCTTCACCCAGCATCCGATTATCGAGCTCGGCGGCGCCATAAGGCCAGCCCAAAACTTTTTTTAGCACTCTCCCCTTGATAGTGCCAAATCGCCGCCTAAATCGGCGGCCGAGATCGGAAGCTCTCACGAGTTCTGTTCTCTAAACGTCACTCATGGTTAGGGCACTTACTGGAGGTCAAACATGAAGTTTCGCCCCCTGCATGACCGTGTTGTGGTCCGCCGCATCGATGCCGAGGAGAAGACGGCTGGCGGCATCATCATCCCCGATACGGCCAAGGAGAAGCCTCAGCAGGGTGAGGTGATCGCAGTCGGCCCCGGCGCTCGGGACGAGCAGGGCCGCCTGGTTCCCCTCGACGTGAAAGCAGGCGACACGGTGCTTTTCGGCAAATGGTCCGGCACCGAGGTCAAGATCGACGGCGAGGAGCTGTTGATCATGAAGGAGAGCGACATCATGGGGGTTCTGGAGGGCAAGGGAAAGCTGAAGGCCGCCGCCTGATCCACGGCCGCTGAACTTCATCTTTCGCACTCGAACCCTCGCTTGCACCAGAAAGATGCGAGCCGATGGTTGTTGCCTGCGGCATGCCGCAATAGCAGCCGACTACGTTTCGGAGAAACAGAACATGTCTGCAAAGGAAGTCAAATTCGCTCACGATGCGCGCGAGAGCATGCTGCGCGGCGTCGACATCCTGGCCGATGCGGTCAAGGTAACGCTTGGTCCCAAGGGCCGGAACGTTGTCATCGAGAAGAGCTTCGGCGCCCCGCGCACAACGAAGGACGGCGTTACCGTCGCCAAGGAGATCGAGCTCGAGGACAAGTTCGAGAACATGGGCGCGCAGATGGTGCGCGAGGTTGCCTCCAAGACCAACGACCTCGCCGGCGACGGCACGACGACCGCAACGGTTCTTGCCCAGTCCATCGTGCGCGAGGGTGCGCGCTCCGTTGCTGCTGGCGCGAACCCGATGGATCTGAAGCGGGGCATCGATCTGGCGGTCAACGCTGTCGTTGCCGGCCTCAAAGAGAGGTCGAGAACGATAACCTCCAACGACGAGATCGCCCAGGTCGGCACCATTTCCGCCAACGGGGATACCGAGATCGGACGCATGATCTCGGAGGCGATGCAGAAAGTTGGCAAGGAGGGCGTCATCACGGTCGAGGAGGCCAAGAGCCTGGAGACCGAGCTCGACGTGGTCGAGGGCATGCAATTCGATCGCGGGTATATCTCTCCGTACTTCGTCACCAATCCCGACAAGATGGTGGCCGAGCTCGAGGATCCCTACCTCCTGATCCACGAGAAAAAGCTTTCGGGCCTGCAGCCAATGCTGCCCCTCCTCGAGTCTGTGGTGCAAACCGGAAAGCCGCTGCTCGTCATCGCCGAGGAGGTCGAGAACGAGGCACTCGCCACGCTGGTGGTCAACAAGCTGCGCGGCGGGCTCAAGGTCGCCGCGGTCAAGGCCCCTGGCTTCGGCGATCGCCGCAAGGCGATGCTCGAGGACATTGCTGTCCTCACCGGTGGCACGGTGATCAGCGAGGATCTCGGCATCAAGCTCGAGAACGTGACCCTGAATATGCTTGGCCGCGCCAAGCGCGTGTCGATTGATAAGGACAACACCACCATCGTCGATGGCGCCGGCAAGAAGCCCGACATCGAGGCGCGGGTGAAGCAGATCAAGGCGCAGATCGAGGAGACGACCTCCGACTATGATCGCGAGAAGCTGCAGGAGCGTTTGGCCAAGCTCGCCGGCGGCGTAGCCGTGATCAAGGTCGGCGGCGCCACCGAGGTGGAGGTGAAGGAGCGCAAGGACCGAGTCGACGACGCGCTGCACGCAACTCGCGCCGCGGTCGAGGAGGGCATCGTGCCGGGCGGCGGCGTCGCACTACTACGGGCGCTGAAGTCGCTGGACGGCCTCAATCCCCAGAACGAGGACCAAAAGGTCGGCATCAGCATCGTGCGCCGCGCCTTGCAGGCGCCGGCCAGGCAGATCGCCCAGAACGCTGGCGAAGACGGCTCGGTGATCGTCGGCAAGATCCTCGAGAACGGTGCGTACGGGTGGGGCTACGACGCCCAGACCGGCGAGTATTGCGATCTCATCGCCAAGGGCATCATCGACCCGACCAAGGTCGTGCGCACGGCGCTGCAGGACGCCGCGTCCGTCGCCAGCCTGCTGATCACCACGGAGGCCATGATCGCGGAGAAGCCCAAGAAGGCCGCACCAGCAACCCCGCCCATGGGCGGCATGGACTATTGATCTTCGAGATATCGGGGGAACCGCGCTTGATCGCGGTTCCCCACAACCCGCAGCCATGGATCGCACAATGCCCGACCGAGCCTATATCGTCGTTCCCTTCGAGAGGATCGGCACCAGCATCGGGCCGAGGCAAGCGATCGTCGTCGATCACGCGGAGCAGGCTCGGCTTGTGGCGCAGGAGCTGGCATCGCGCGTGTCGGGCGTTGCGGTCCTCCAACGCCAGATCGATCCGGACACAGGCGACGGGATCGATGTCCTCGTCGCCGGATTCGGTGCCATACCTCCGAGATTTCCCGATTGCGCCGACTGGACGCTCAGGCTGCAATGACCCGCACTAACCCTGGCCGGCAACACTAACAGCACTCTATCGAGCGGTTGCGGGCAGCTCGACGTCGAGCGCGTGGACAGCGCGACTTGGCAGGTGCTGCTTATTCACCCGACCAACGAGACGGCTCAAGCGACTTTGCTCAGTTCGGCACGCCAGCGATCAGATCCCCGACGGTCGTAGTCATCGGCCAAGGCGCGCAATGCGGCCGCCCCATCGCCTGAAAAGGATGGACCGTGCATCAGGGCCAGCGTGCGCGGCGCCAGCTTTGCTAGCCCGCGGATGGTGGCGCCCATGCCCGGGTTCAGACAGGAATACTGGAACAGGTCCTCAGCCGCGATCGCCGGTCCAACAACGTCGCCATTGGTCAGCGCCGGGCCATCGCCGAGCTGAGTGAACAGGTCGCCGCAGAGCAGAGTTCCGGTCGATTCTTCATACATCACGCCGGCGTCCCAGCCATGCGGCGTATGCGGCGTGTCGATGAAGCGAACGCGCCTGCCGCCTCCGAGATCAATGGTTTCGCCATCCTCGAGGACTCGGGGCGCACGGTCCGCCATGTCGTTCAACGACACCATGCAGCCGGTGCGGCCGTGCGCGACTTGTGCCTTTGGGGCGATCGCAAGCCATTCATTCATCGCGCCACACTCGTCGGCCTCAAAGTGGCCAAATGCAATCCAGCGTAGGCGCTCGGGTGAAATAAGACGGCTCACGGCGTCTCGGTTGAGCGGGAACATCTTGCGCAGCCCGGTGTGGAACATCAGCGGCTCGTCGCCGAGTACGAGGAACTGATTGAAGGTAAAGCCGGCCGGCGGGGCGATGTCCGGCACGAAGGTCGAGAGCCGATAGATGCCGTCGGCGATTTCACTGATACGTGTTTCCATGTGTGTCTCCTGAGCAAACGGGATTGCGCTAAAATTTGCAAGAACGGTGGTGTGTAGCGAAATTTCAGAGCTTGTCAATAATGATTGCACATGGTAGTGTTCTAAAATCATATGCCGCGAACGTACACCCTCAAGCGACGGGCCGAGCAGCAAGCGGAAACGCGGCGACGCATCGTCGAAGCCGCCGTCGAGCTGCACAGCACCATCGGACCGGCGCTTACATCTATCAGCATGATCGCTGAACGGGCAGACGTTCAGCGGCACACGGTCTACGCACACTTTCCGGATGAGCGGAGCCTCTATCTGGCCTGTTCGGGGCTTGCAATGGAGCGCGATCCGCTGCCGGGCGCGGAGTCCTGGCGGGACATCGAGGATCGACGCGAGCGGCTCCATACCGGTCTCGCTGCGCTCTATGGCTGGTACGAGCGCAACGCCGAGCTCTGCGCATGCGTGCTGCGCGACGCCGAATATCACCCGTTAACGAAGGAAATCTCCGAGATGCGGATGGGACCGTACATGGCGGCCTATCGCGAGGTGCTCGGCGCAAACCTGAATGCGAAGCAGCGCGCCATGCTGCACCTCGCACTCAGCTTCTTCACGTGGCGGACTCTGGTGCGCGAAGGCGGCCTCAAGCAGGCCACTGCCGTCAAAGCAATGGTGCAAGCCGTCGAGTGCGCGCGACAAACAATCGGGCGGGAATGAAGAGCGTGCTCGCAGTCTTGCGGCATAAGCGCCGCGCAAGCTGATTACAAGGGCACCCGCTACGCTCTGACGGCACCAGGAGACTGAAAGAAAAAAGCGCCACGATCACTGCACGGTTCGGGTTCCTGCCGCGTCGTGGCGCACAGCCTTAGCCCGCACAGCGATAGTAGCGATCCCGCCAGTAACTGCTGCCGGTGCTTCTCCACCGATTGTACTCGTACGCGCATGATGCAACGTAGCCCGCACCGACTGCGGCTGGTGCCAGGATCCACGCACCGTTGCGCCAATAGCCCCAGCGTCCGTTCCTGTAAACGTAGCGCCTATTTACATTGCGCCTTACATCGCGTCTGACGTTCCGACGTGCCACATTTCGATTTACGTTGCGAACCCTGTGTGCAGCGAAGTTGCGATTGCCGCGGACGGCTCCGGCACGAAATCCCCTTCCACCGCGAGCATGACCGAAGGAGTGACCACCACCCCCGTGAAAACCGCCACGCCGGGCTTCGGAGGGGGTCTGAAAGACGATTGCGGCGAGAACGAACAACGCAGCGCTACCGATGAGCAATGTAAGCATTTTTCGCATGATCGGCCTCGTGATTCTCAAATCTCATTAGTCGGCCGATCTCTTTCATCCCAAGGCCCCAAGCGGAATCGGCACTTACCCCGAGATCGGGACGTGGTTACCGCTTTGGCCGCACCGGCTGTTATCGTGCGATTTCCCACCGGAACTCGGAAGGCAACCCGCGACTGTACACCGTGCACGCGTCCTCGCTCGCCAGCACTGGATGCGTGGAGCCGAATGTAGGTGTTGTCCCGTTGGCCGCACAGGTATTTGGCCGGATAGCAGCGCCTGCTTGGCACGACCAAGCTTCGAGAGCCCTCATCACAGCGGGGGCGCGAGGTCGACCATGGCGGGCAAACGGCTCGCACCTGTGCGCGCCAAGTTACTGCCGTCTAGCGACTGACAGCGCATCATACCGAGCCGATGGCTCCACAGATCACCCCGGGGTTTCGCTGTGTCATCCATGAACGGAGCAAACCATGAGCAGCACGTGCGGCCGAGAGGGAACTGACGGGAAGGACAGCGTCCTCAACCGTCGCAGCATTCTGCTTGGTGGCAGCACGCTTGCCGCTGCATCAGCACTCGCCGCCGGCGGGCCGCTGGAACTCACGCAGGCACAGGCGCTACCAGCACCGTCGGGCCGAAGGCCGAACATCCTGGTCATCTTCGGCGACGACATCGGCCAGACCAACATCAGCGCCTATTCGTTTGGCCTGATGGGATACAAAACGCCGAACATCGATCGAATCGCCCGTGAGGGCATGATGGCGACCTCGTCGCTCTGCGCTATGAAAACTGGAAGTTCGTGTTCGAGGAGCAGCGTGCACTGGGCACCCTGCGGATCTGGGCCGAGCCATTCACCAAGCTGCGGGTCCCGAAACTCTTCGACCTGAGGTCCGATCCCTATGAGCGCGCAGCCGTTACGTCGAACACCTTCTACGACTTCTTCATGTCGGACGGAGCGGGTCCATTCATCGCATCTCAATCCATTATAGCGCGCCATTTCTCGCTACCTTCAGGGAGTATCCGCCGAGCCAGCGGCCGTCGAGCTTCAGCATCGACCTGCTTGTCGAAAAATTGGAGAAGAGCCTTGAACCAGCGCAATAGTGATGCGCGAAACACCGGGCCGACAGCGACGACGGCTTGCGAACCATCGTTGGCATGAAGCGCGACTAAAAGAGCGTGCTCGTCCCCGCAGGTCGTTGCCGGATCACCGGGCAGGCCCCTTTGCGGCCGTCAGAAGCGGATCGTCCCCGAGGCGATTGTGGCGTTGCCCTCCCAGCGATCCTCAGCATTGAATTCGACATAGTGCCGAAAATTGAAAACGAAAGGCGTTTTGTCAATGATCGTCGTGTAGCTGAGACCAGCCCCAATCGCGTCTACACGTCCCTTGATGGTCCGGGAGAACGCCGTCGGGCCTGAATCGTGCTCGATCTGGCGATAGTCATAGCCGACGATGCCAAGAACAAGACCGGTGGCCACCTCGCGCCCGATCGCCCATTCCCAATGAAACTCATTGCCACTCTGGTAATCGGTTGCGGTGTTCTCGAAGTTGAAGGTTAGTCCGGCTGTGCCGTTGAACTGGAGCTTCGACGGCTTGTGCTCCCAGGTGAAGGCCCAGCCAGTGTCGATGCCTGGACGGTGGAAACCGATGATCGGCTCAAAACCCCGCTCCCAGAAGCCGGTAGGGGCTACCACCTGAAAATAGACGGTATGAGCGAAATCGCCGCTCTGCCATCCAAGCTGCGCCCTGGGCACGACGTCTCCGAAACCCCACCCTTCGATGCTCTCCCGTACCGTCAAATTGCCGATCGTAACGTTTGCATCGACGGACACGTGCCCAACGGGGACCGTCACTGATAAGCCGAGGTTACCGCCGAAGACCTTCCGCTCCGGCACGTAGAGGATATTGAGACCGGTGGTGAAGCCGTTGACCTCAGCACCGGCGTTGACGGTCACGCCACCGAAGCTGATCGTGGAGCCGATATCTCCCTGATAGTAGGCGTATACCTTCGTCACATAGGTGCCAGCAGGCGGCGTCACGCCCGCGCCGAAGGCACTTCCGCCCAGTCCGTATGTTGAAAAGCCATACTCGGCGGCCTTACCATCACCGGTTGAGCCTAGCAGGCAGCCTGCCCCTATGGATGCTAGAGTTAAAAGTTGCCGCGTGCGCATGACAGTGCCTGCCCCTGAAGGAGCTGCGACCCGAGCCAACGGGCGGCACTCTAGTTTGATTCGCCCAGGTCAATGCGGCTCTTGGGCCGTGGCCGGGCGGCTTCCATCTCGAAGTGTTGGCGTGATCACAGCAATGCGCTGGAATTTCGCGAAAACGACAAGCCTGCTGGGAAGTGGAACGCACCAACGCCGAGCGGCTTCTGAGGCTCGTACAGGGAAGGCAAGAACGATCGCTTGCGGACGATGCAATCCGCGGGCGCCAAGTCGCCTGCGATTTCGTGCACAGCGTTTTTGTTGCACTGCGATCGTCCAATGCCGCCTAAGATAGACTAATTGCGAATGGCATGGGTCCACTCTTTCCAGCCAACTTGTTGCAGCGAACTTGCGTTCAGCGAAAATTGCTCTAACTAATTGTGCTTGAATGCCGCCCCGGCGCCGATCCGTCAGAAGGGCAACAAACAGGGCATTCCAAGCGCGATAAACGAAGGGAAACGCCATGAGGACTGCCCCAACCGGGCCTGCCCCTGGTTTCGTGCATTCGATGCACACTCAGCACTTCTGCCATCAGCCCGGACGCTGTCGAGCGAAACGCTCTGACAGGGCTTTGCATCGTGCTGCTGGCGCAGGGCAAACGCGGCCCGCCTGACGCTGCAGCCTTCTCGATCCTGCAGTGCCCTGCGCCCGAGCGGGGCGCGGAGCCGTTACATGAGCCCGTTGCTGTCGAAGGGAGGACGCTGACAATGATAGGTTTTCAGTTCGGCTTGAAGCTGTTGTTGGGTGCTGCGCTCGCGGTTGGCGCGACAGCGGCCGCGGCGGAGACGCCGAAACGTGGCGGCATCCTGACATACATGATTCCGGCAGACGGCGGCCCGAGCCTCGACGGACATCGAGAAACGACCTTCGCCGTGTTGCACGCGACGGCGCCGTTCTACAGCGTGCTCATCCGCGTCAATCCAAACAACCCGTCGTCGACGACCGATTTCACCTGCGATTTGTGCACCGAGATGCCGACGCCAACGGACAACGGGCTGACATACACGTTCAAGATCCGCAAAGGCGTCAAATTCCACGATGGTTCGCCGCTGACGGCACACGACGTCGCCGCGAGCTGGAACAAGATCGTCCATCCGCCGAAGGGCGTCGCCAGTGCGCGCGAGCACAACTTCGTGATGGTCGACACGATCACCGCGCCGGACGACGAGACAGTCGTGTTCAAGCTGAAGTTTGCGACTCTGACGTTCGTGCCGGCGCTGGCCGATCCTTACGCCTACATTTATTCGAAGAAGATTCTCGACCAGGATATGCACTGGTACGAGAAAAACATTATGGGATCCGGCCCATTCAAGCTGACCGAGTACCAGATCGGCCAGTCGATCAAGGGCGAACGCAATCCCGACTACTATCATCCGGGCCAACCGTACCTCGACGGCTTTGTCGCGGTCTTTGCACCGAAGCAATCGGTGAGAACCGATGCCATTCGCGCCGACCGCGCTGCTTTGGAGTTCCGCTCGCTGCCGCCTTCGGCACGCGATCAGCTCGTCAAGGAGCTGGGCGACAAGATCACCGTGCAGGAGAGCGACTGGAACTGCGGAAACGTGGTAACGCCCAACCACCAGAAGAAGCCGTTCGACGACGTGCGGGTGCGCAAAGCCCTGTTCCTGGCCATCGATCAGTGGAAGGGGGCTCCGGCACTGTCCAAGATTGCCATCGTCAAGACGGTCGGAAGCATCGTGTTTCCCGGCTCGCCGCTGGCGGCCACCAAGGAAGAGCTGCAGCAGATGATCGGCTATTGGCCCGATAACGAAAAATCTCGCGCCGAGGCCCGAAGGCTATTGAAGGAGGCGGGGCAGGAAAACCTGTCGTTCGAGTTCCTGAATAGGAACGTCGATCAGCCTTACAAAATTGTCGGCACCTGGCTGGTCGATGAATGGAGCAAGGTCGGAATCAAGGCCACCCAGAAGGTGGTTCCCACAGGCCCGTGGCTGGACGCCATGCGCAGCGGCGACTTCACTGTGGCGCTGGAGGCCAATTGCCAGAACGTCGTCAATCCGATTGCGGACGTGGGCCGCTGGCTGCCGCACGACGTTCAGCGTGAGAACTACGGCTTCTTCTCGGATCCCGAGATGGTCGATATCTACAACCAAATGCTGAAGGAGACCGACGTCAAGAAGGCGCGCGTGCTCATGCGGCAATTCGATACGCGCATCAACCAGCAAGCCCATCAGCTGATGGTGACGTTCTGGTACCGCATCATTCCGATGCGGTCCTATGTGAAAGGCTGGAAAATCTCCCCGAGCCACTACTTGAACCAGGATCTGGCAAACATCTGGCTCGATAAATAATGCATTGGTACATCATCAAGCGCGTGCTGCTTGTCATTCCGACCTTGCTCGGGGCTGCCGCGCTTGTGTTCGTACTTATGCGGCTCATCCCAGGCGACGTATGCGTCGTGCGCCTGGGATCGAGCGGTGGTACCTTCGACCCCAAGGCCATCGATCTGTGCCACGCCGAGCTCGGCATGGACCGGCCCATTATTGTGCAGTTCCTCGATTTCGTTTGGGGCCTGCTGAACCTGGATTTTGGGACATCGATGTGGTCCGGTCTGCCGGTCACATCCGAGATCTGGGCGCGCCTGCCGGTCTCGCTCGAGATTGCCATTCTCGCCACAGTGATCGCGATCGCCATCGCGATCCCGCTCGGCACCATCTCGGCACTCAAGCAGAATACCTGGGTCGACGTCCTGGTCCGTGTCGTATCCGTAGGCGGTGTCGCGGCTCCGTCCTTCTGGCTCGGCATCATGTCGATCCTCATCGTTCTGAATTGCACCAGCGCGTTGTTTGGCTCGCCGTGGATGCCGCCGATCGAGTACGTGCCGATATGGGAGGATCCAATCCACAATCTGAGCATGGCACTCCTGCCTGCTGTCACGGTCGGCTACCGCTACGCTGCGGTCAGCATGCGGATGACCCGATCGGCAATGCTGGAGGTGATGCAGGAGGACTACATTCGCACCGCGCGCGCCAAGGGCTTGATCAGGAGACTTATTGTCAATCGCCACGCTTTGAAGAACGCACTGTTGCCGGTCGTCACTCTGATCGGCATCGAGTTCGCGTTCCTGATCGGCGGACTGGTGGTTACCGAGCAGGTATTCAACCTCAATGGCGTCGGCCGGCTGTTCGTGCAGGCCGTGCAGAACCAGGACTATACGCTGACGCAAGCGCTGGTGATGCTGACCGTCACGGTCTTCGTTCTCAGCAATCTCATCGTCGACTTGATGTATGCGTGGCTCGATCCGCGCATTCGTTACAGCTGACGCACAAGGCATCGTCATGGCGACCACGACGAGGACGATCGAATATTCTTCGGCAAGCCTGAGCGATGTGGGACATCGCGCAAGCTGGACGCGGAGCCTGCTGAAATTTCTGCGCCGCGAGCTGCTAGGAACGTTCGGCCTTATTCTCGTGCTGGTGATAGCGGTGACGGGGCTGTCTGCCGAGTGGATCGCGCCGTACAGCCCGACATCCAATGATTTTTCCGCCATGATGGAGGCACCGAGCTGGGCCCATCTCTTGGGAACAGATCAGTTCGGGCGCGATCTGCTTTCGCGGATCATCTTCGGTGCACGAACGGCCATGATCGTGGGGCTGTCGTCGGCCCTGATCGGAGGGGTGATCGGGCTCGTGCTGGGCGTGGGAAGCGCCTATTTCGGCGGAAGAATAGATCTGTTCATGCAGCGCGTGCTGGATGTGTTGATGGCATTTCCGCTGATCATCATGGCTCTGGCCGTGGTCGCCATCTTCGGCACCGGTGTGCACAATGTGATTGCTGCCATCACGGTTCCCCTGATTCCGCGTTGTGCACGCGTCGTGCGCTCATCGGCACTGGCGATCCGCGATGTTCCCTATGTCGACGCCGCTCGCGCACTCGGCTTCGGGCATGTTCGCATCATCCTGTGCCACATGGTCCCGAACGTCATGGCTCCGTTCTTGATCATGGTGACCGCATTTGTCGGCCAGGCCATTCTGGCGGAGGCGTCGTTGTCGTATCTTGGCCTGGGCGTGCAGGAGCCGGTGCCCGCGTGGGGGCTGATGCTGCAAGGCGGCTCGGAGGAGTTCGCGTCGACCGCACCCTGGATTGCTATCTTTCCCGGCATGGCAATCATGCTCTCCGTGCTGGGGATCAGCCTTTTTGGCGATGCGCTGCGGGATACCTTGGATCCGAAAATGCGGGGAAGGTAGCGAGCACCGCGCTGAGGACAATGCTGGCTGTATGCTAACCGGTCCGGAACTGTGGAGGGCGAATCAAAAGCGCCGCCAGCGCTCCGATGGCCGAAAGCACCGCGAAGCAAGCGAGCGACACTGCGTAGTTCCCCGTCCAGTCCCGCAGCAGCCCCGAGATCAGCGGCCCCATGGCCTGAGCCGTGACCTGGATGGTGAGCGCGACGCCACGGATGGCCCCGAAATTGCGCCGGCCGAAATAGTCGGCCCAGGCAACCGGCAGCACGACTTGCATTCCGCCTATGCCGAGGCCGAACAGCGTCGCCGAGGTCACGGCTATTGGGGTGCTTGCTGCCGACGCCATCGTTAGCGCGGCGCCGACAAGCAAGACACCGGTGGTTGCGAGCGCCACCGGCACACCGATCCGCCGCAGAACGGCACCGAACACGAGCGTTGAAACAATCGAGAACAACGTAAAGGTGCTGACTGAGGTCGCGGCGGCCCCAGCACTGAGGCCGCGCTCGATCAGATGCGCCGCTTGGTGCAGGCTCATGCCCGCCTGCACCGGATAGATCATGAGCGTAAACAAGGAGAGCATCCAGAACGCGCGGGTCTTGAGTGCCGCGGCGCGCGTGAACATCGGCTCGACGGCATGTGCGGTCGAGCCGGTCCCGACAGCACCGATCGACGTCGGTGTGTGGAGGCCCTCCGGATTCTGGCCGATATCCTCAGGCCGTCTGATCATCAGAAGCCAGGACGGCAAGAGCCCCACGATGAGAACGACCGTGCCGATCGCGAGCCACGCCGTTCTCCAGCCATGCGCAGAGATGACGGCAAAGGCAAGGAGAGGGAGGAGGACCAGGCCCGTCTTCTCCGCAACATTTGCGATCGAGGCCGCGAGGGCTCTGCGCCCCACGAACCAGCTGCTGATCGCCCCATAGATCCCGAGATCGAATGGTCCGGCGAAATTCATGCGTGCAATGCAGAAGAGGACGTAGAAGGCGAGCAGCGATTCGATCTGCGACAGCATCAGGAGAGTGGCGCCCGTCGTCAGTACGGCAGCGCCCAGAATCAGTCGCGGCCCGAGACGGTCGAGTAGCGATCCGAGCGCCGGTGCCAGCACGGCGCCCAGAACGCCGCCGAGCGAAACGGCGCCCGACAGTTGGGCGCGCGACCAGCCAAACTCGCTCGTCATGGGCTCGACGAAGATAGAGAGGGTGGCGACTGCCGGCCCCGCGCGGGAAAACGCGGCAGTGCATACGCAGGCGAGGACGATCCACCCATAGTAGTAGGGTAACCGCTTGGCGAGCGCGCCGGCGAGCGAGTGTGATCTCATGCAGCTTTCTTATGTCGCCAATTCTGCAGGGTAAACGGGTCGGAATGGTGGGCGCGCCGCCTGGAGGCAGTCGCGAGTCGGTCAAGACGCATCCAACACGGAAAGCGCGAAAAGACAATACTGATTGCGGTATGCGCTGATCCCTTGAAAGCGTGTCCACCTGAGCTCTCAGCGATAGAAGGTTATTTGCGAAGCGCCTGCTGCCGGCTCGGCGATTGTCGCGACAGCGTGCTGTATGCAAGAGAAAGAGCCGAGGGCGCGGCACGCGCCAACACGGGTTTCCACGCGGCGCGATCCCTGGTTCCCGCCCCGCCTGCCGCGGGTCCACCTGATTGCCAGTCTGCGGATCCCAAAGTGCAATTATCCAGTATAAGCTCGTAGTGGCGAAGCTTCGCGAGGAAAGGGCTCGGCCACTCCAAGGAGGCGAGGCATGTCGATGACTGTGGAAGCTGCGGCTCAAGTGATGCGCAACGCCATGCGCGAAACGGTCAAGCGGCGCTCGACCTGGTACCTTCTGCAGAGCGCGCTCATGATTGTTGCCGGTGCGCTAGCAATCGTTTTTCCAATGGCTCCGTCGACGCCAGTGGTGTCCTACCTTGGATGGTTGATGATCATCAGCGGTGTCTTGCAGGGTATCAGCCTCATTGACGCGCGCAGCGTGCCGACATTCTGGATCCACCTTCTTTCGGTCGTCCTGTTTGTGGTTGTCGGCGTCCTTTTCCTCCGCAACCCGGGAGCGGGCCTTCTTTCCCTTACGCTTCTTCTGATCGTCTTTTTCATGATGGAGGGCTTCTCGAAGGTCATTTTTTCGCTCTCCATACGACCCTTTCCAAACTGGGCCTGGGTTCTGGCTAGTGGAGTCGTGGGCATTCTGCTCGCCCTTTTTCTTTTGGTGAACACGCCGGTGACGGCGCTCTGGCTCCTCGGCGTCCTGCTCGGCATTCAGCTCATCTCTGAGGGTGCCGCTCTCGGCCATCTCGCCTGGCAGGCACGTCAGAGTTGAAGCTCGATATCGCGCGGCGCAACGCCACCTACGGCGGTGAAGCGGTCTTTGAGAGATGAGGAGTGAGCCAATGCGCACTTCTGCATGGGGCCAATCACGGCGAGAGCCGCTCCTGATAGACCTGGGCCTGCAAGGCGGTGGCGCCCACGGTGCCTTCACGTGGGGTGTCCTCGACCGGTTGCTGGAGGAGCCTTGGCTGCGCATCGATGGCATCTCGCGAACGTCCGCCGGCGCCATGAATGCAGCCGTCCTCGTGCACGACTTTGTCCAAAACGGTGCACCAGGTGCCCGTGCGGCGCTCGAAGAAGGCGAAAGGTATCCCGGGCCGGCCTCCTCAGCCCGTTCCAGCGCACCCCGCTCGACGTCCTGCTCGGCCGCTGGACGCTTGATAATTCGCCTATGTTCCCGGCGGCTGACATGATGGCGCGAGTGTTCTCGCCCTACGATCTGAACCCGATCGGGGCGAACCCGCTGCGCTCCATTCTCGCCGAATCTGTCGATTTCGAGCGCCTGTCGGATGGGTCCATCAAGCTTTTCGTCACGGCCACGAACGTCAGGACTGGCCGAGGTCGCGTATTCCGAAACGGTGAGCTCGACCCCGAGGTGCTCATCGCCTCCGCATGTCTGCCGTCGCTATTCCAGGCGATCGAGATTGACGGCGAGTCGTACTGGGATGGCGGGTACGCCGGCAACCCGACCATCACGCCGCTCGTGCGGGAGTGCGACTCACACGACACGATTGTGGTTCAGATCAACCCCATCGAGCGCCCGGGCACGCCCCGCTCGGCTCGGGACATCCTCGATCGCCTCAATGAAGTGTCCTTTAACAGCGTGCTCTTGAAGGAGCTTCGGATGATTGGCCTGCTGAGGCGGGTCGCGTTCACATCGGATGATGAGGGCGCGCGCTGGGCGCAAATGCGCATCCACCGCATCTCCAGCGAAGCCATGTTGGATCTGGGCTATTCCTCGAAGCTCAACGCAGAGTGGGGCTTCCTCACCATGCTGCGTGATGAGGGCCGCAAGGCCACCGATGACTTTCTGCTGACTCACGAGGACGATCTCGGCAAGCGCTCCTCGCTCGATCTTGATGAGCTCGCCGACGGGATCTGAAGCACGTCGGTATTCTACCCGATAGGTCTGCGGGTTCGCCCCGATTCCACCCGGCGCCCTCCTTGCTAGGGTATCGGGGGCAGACCGCTTGGGTGTGCGGGGGCAGACGGTCGGCATTCTACATGCGACCCAATTGATCTAGCGAACAAGGAGAGCAGACATGGCGACCACCTCGACGTCGGTTATTGTTGCGCTCGCGCTCTCGTCAGCTGTCTGGTCCTCACCAAGCGCATTGGCGCAAGCCAATCTGCGGGATCGCGTGGCTGCTGCAATCGAAACCATCGAGAGGGGTTGTGGCAGCGATATTGAGAAATTCTGCGATAACGTCACCCGCGGTGAAGGGCGGCTGCTTTTGTGCATGCAGGCTCACGAAGATCAATTGAGCCGCAGATGCCAATTCTCAGTCTATCGCGTTTCGCGCAATCTCGATCGCGCGGTCAATCGCGTCGAGCGCCTGGCCGACGCGTGCTGGAACGACATTCAAGCGCAATGCGGAGACGCAGATCGGATCGGACAGTGTCTCGTCCAAAAGAGAGCGTCGGTCTCGCAGTCGTGCCAAACCGTCATTGGTGCTCTTCAAGACGTTGTGCAAGGCTTGGCTTCATTGAGGGGTACGCCTGTCTACAGCTCCGACGACAAGAACCTTGGAAAGGTGGTCGACGTTGAACGAGGGCCCGACGGAAAAATCCAGTCCATCCAGGTGCAGGTGGGCCGCTTCCTCGGCTTGGGCAGTCGAGTTGTAACGATAAAGGGCGATGCGCTCGAGCAGCTTGCTGACGGAATTCGGCTGCGAATGAAAGGTGACCAGGTTCACTCGCTGCCTGAGGCGGGGCAATGATCAGGGATACGGCTTGCCGCCTTCGGATGCGGTAAGGAAGCCGCGGCGACGATCGATACCGTCCTGGCTTGTTGCCTCGGTGCAGGGCTGATGCTGGTCCACGCGAGGGGTTTCCCGTTTCTCATCTCGGTGTTCGCCCGGATGGAAAGCCTTCCTATTTGGGCGAACCATACCAGACTCCAAGGTGACAAAGCCTGTCAATGCACAAGGATATCCTCCATGAAACCTGTAGTGGCACTGACCTGCATCACGTTGGCACTCCTTGCAGGCGCCGCCGCGGCGCAACAATCCCAATTCGACAGCAAGAAGTTTTTTGATCAACTCCAGACGCACGGCGTCAGCATGTCGGCCAACTTCGATTCGAAGGCCTTCTTCGACGAGCTCGCGAGCAAGGGCGTGAGCGCCTCCAAGCCGATCGATGCCAAAACCTTCTTCGCAGAGCTGTCCGCACGTGGTGTGAGCGTCCCGAGCAACCTCGACGCGCAGCAAGTTCTTGATCAAATCCGGGCAAAGGGCGTTGCGGCGCCTCCAATGGTTGCTCCGAAGTGACTGAACGTTCACCAGACTGACGTCAAAAGGGGCTGCGCCTAACTTCTGCACGAAGAGGGCCGCCCCTCGAGCCTCACGCCTTCCTTGAATCGAGGGGTGGCATGCTGTCTTCGAGGCACAGTACCGCGCCGTGCGGCGTTGTCGGATGGTTGATCGCCGTCGGCCTCTGCGGCTGCCTATATTCGACCGTGGCGAGCGCAGCGTCGCCCACGGCCGACAGGCTTCCGGCGACCTTGGCTCCGCTCCTTGCAAAGGTTCTCCCGGCCGTTGTCAGCATCAGGGTCATCGGCCAGCGCTATTTGGTCACCGAGCTGAAACCGGCGGCCCCGGCGCCAAAGCCAAAGACGCAACCTTTCAAGGCAGCGGGCTCCGGTGTCATATTTGACGCCGAGCAGGGACTCGTCGGCACGAACCATCATGTCGTCAAAGACGCCATCGCCATAAGCGTCGGCCTGCACGACGGCCGGTCCGCCTTAGCCAAGCTCGTAGGCAAGGACATCGGGACCGATATCACGATCCTCAAGATCGATTTGCCCGAGCTGACCGCTCTGACGCTCGGCAATTCCGATAGCGTCGCGATCGGGGATTTTGTCGTTGCGGTGGGAAACCCATACGGGTTGGAAGGTACGGCTACGGCCGGAATTGTCAGCGGGTTGATGCGCTCCGAGGTCGGATATGAAATCTTTGAAAGCTTCATTCAGACCGACGCGGCAGTGAACCCTGGCAACTCCGGCGGGGCGCTCGTCAATCTCGACGGCGATCTGATCGGCATCAATACGGCAATCGCCGGAGGCGGAAGCAACATCGGAATTGGCTTCGCCATTCCGATAAACATGGCTCGCAGAATAGGCCGACAGATTCTCTTGCACGGCCGCATGCCGCGCGGATCGGTGGGCCTGACGACACAAGACATCGAGCCTAATGCGGCTCGATCAATGAGACGCACGGGCGGCGCGATGATCAGCGGCGTCGAGCCGAACTCTCCAGCGGAGACTGCCGGTCTCGGCGTCGGTCAGGTTGTTGTCGGCATCGACGGCGAGCGGATCAGGACACATGCGGACTACATGGCGCGCCTCGGCAGCTCGGCCATCGGAGACACGCTCGAGTTGGCGGTTGCAGATGAAAATTCGACCAGAAAGATCAAGCTGACGGTGGCGGACCTCAAGAGTGCACCAGCTACCGTTGTCGTGCCACACGAATTCAACGGTATGGGCGGCTTGCTTGTTGCGTCCATAGGTCCCGGCTCGCCGCTCTATGGAGAGCTGCGCGGTGTGACCGTTCAGCGAATTGAATCGCAAAGCCCCGCCGAGAGCGCCGGTTTTCAAGTCGACGATGTGATCGTTGCGATCAATCAGGAAAGCATTGCCGACGTAAGCCAGATAGCGCAGCTGGTCCAGGCTGACGCCAAGGTGAACCGGGTGCAGATCAGCCGCAACAACATCCCTTACCTCCTGCAGTTCTCGCAATAGGCGGGCACGCTGCTCGAGGAAGGTACATGCGGGCAAACTTGGAGCGAAACTCCGCCCGCGAACCATATGGAGCAAAAGCGATGGCAATCCACTATACGGACTTTCTCAGCCACGACGTCGAGCAAGAGCGTCAGACCGCCGAGTACATTCGCCACCATAGAGCGTGGTTCATTACCCTCGGCGTCGCGCTGATCGTGCTCGGCATCATTGCCGCGGGATCGGCGTTGACGACGACCTACGCGTCGATGCTTTTCTTGTCGGGCATCTTGCTTGTGGGCGGCATCATTCGCATTTTTGCCGCTTTCAGCGCACGGGAGTGGAGCGGCTCGCTGCTGTTGGTGCTCTCCGGCGCACTCTACATTGTGGCGGGCGTCTTGACTTTCCAGCACCCTGTCGCCGCCGCGCTCGCATTGACGCTTCTGTTTGCCGCCTTGCTTATCGGCGTCGGAGTCTTCAGGGTGATCGGCTCGATCTGGTACCGCTTTCCAAGTTGGGGGTGGGTGGCGCTGGGGGGCGTCATTAGCGTCTTCCTCGGGCTCATGCTGTGGGAAGCTTGGCCGGCATCAGGACTGTGGTTCATCGGCTTCTGCATTGGCATCGACCTGATCGTTGAAGGCATCGGGTGGATCCAGCTTTCGCGCGCTTCCGACTCCACTCGTTTGGAGCCTCCAAGGCGGACGACTGCAGCGCCGTAGTCCAGATCAGAGCCGCGCGCTTAATTGAGCGGGGCCGTCGCCCAACAGGCCGGCCCCGCTCCGGCCTCGCAATGTGGGCCAGGGAACGGAACGCGGGACTGCCGCAACGGGTAAGGCAGTGCCGACGATGGGTCGACGGCCATCGTCCTAACGACCATGAAGCCCTTGTTCGGTCTCCGAGGAGACGAAGTAGCTCGTGAGAAGACCTTGCTTTCGTCGCCCTGACTTGGATCATCACACCCGTCCCTCCGCCACCAAGTCCACCGCTTGCTCGACGGCTTTGAGGGCAGCTTTGAGCTGTGCCCTGATGGCGGGATCGAGGAGACGAGGATCGATGGCAGTCGAGGGCGGGATGCCGGCCTCTATGTCGACGAGCTGCTGGGCAATGATGGCACCGAGCAGAACGCGGTGCGCGTCGAGCACGGACTGAAAGGCCGGCGTTCCGGCTGCGCCCTTCCCGGCCGCGCCCCGCAATCGCTCCACGGTCGAGCGCGCGCGCACGTCGTGGCGTATCGACAGCACCCGAGCCGAAGTGAAGATCGGCATCAGTCCCGTGCGCTTGAGGTCGATACGATTTCTGTGGTCCAGCCTCAGACGGCCAAAGAATGTGAAAGAGCTGCCGTGGCTGCGGGCCAGCTCGATCAGCATGTTCTGGAAGTCCCGTGCAGCATGCCCGCGCTCATAGGCATGGTTCCAGATGTCCGTCGCCAGCGAAATCTCGCCATGCACCGGCACCGCGTCGAAGAAGATATCTACGTTCAACAGGTCCTGGGGCTGTTGGCGCCGCACCCAATCGTTGATCGTGGCGTACCAATCCGCCGTGCTCTTGCGCCAAAGCCTGTTGCTTGCCATCACCCCGCCTTTGCAATAGGGAACGCCCGCCGCATCGAGAATGTCGGCCATATACCTCCCGAGCTTTTCGAAGTATGCGTCCTCCGGACCGCCCTCGCTTCCCTGCGCATAGACGATGGCATTGTCCTGATCGGCTGCCAGCTGGCTCTCCCCGCGCCCGGCCGACCCGAGAACCAGGACCGCATAGGGCACCGGAGGTGGGCGGTGCTCTTCTCTGTTGAGCCGGTCCTCCGCCAGCTGCGCGGCCCTGCGCGTCATGGCGCAGATCTCGGAGCTTATGAGCGCAGAAATCGTGCGCGGATCGACCTCTTCCTGAATGAGACTGCGCGCCACGACCGGCAGCTTTGCCCAGGCGGCTGCAAGCGCCGCAGGTGCTGGCGCACTGTCGATCTCATCGCCGAGCATGATGGCCGCGCTGGTGCGGTAGCGCAGCAGATTGCGGTTCGTCAGCGCGCCAACGATCTCTCCCTTGCCGTTGTCGACGCCGAGATGCCGGAAGCCCAGCCGCTGCATGCGACCGATGGCACGGTAGACAAAGGCATCTGCGGCAACGGTCTGCAGCGGTGCCCGCACCAGAGCGTCGATACGACTTGCAAGGCTTGCCGCGCCGCTTGCATCGATGGCGCGCAGAACGTCACGCTCGGTGACGATGCCTACCGGCCCTGCGGCGGTCCGGACAAATACGCTGCTGACCCGCTTCTCGATCATTAGGCGCACGGCATCCGCAAGCGTGGCGTCAGGAGGCGCAAACAGCGGCGGCGTGCTCATCACGTCACGCACCAAATGACGGTATGGAAAGCTGTCGACGCGTGTCGGCATAAGTCTCGGCCGAACCGCTTCTGCGGAGGCCAAAAGCGCGCCTGTGTCCCAGGCTTCACGTTCGCCCAACGCGCGAATGGCGGTCTCCGCCTCGGACAAGGTTCGTACATTGCCGCGGCGCAGAAGCGGCACGAGCCGCAAGAAGACCTCGGCCGTGGCGATAGCATCGCCCAGCGCACTGTGGCGGCCCACGATATCAACGTCGAGCCACTTGCACAGGTGATCGAGCCCGTAATCAGCGAGCGACGGCGCCGACAGCCGTGCCAACGGTCGCACATCCAGGGTGCGGAAGTTCGGCCAAGACCGGCCGGCGAACTCGTATTCGCGCCGAAGAACCGCAAGATCGTAGCCGATCGCGTGGCCGATCACGATCGCGTCACCGATGAACTCTTCCAGCTGCTCGGCGATCGCGGCAAAGGCAGGCGCTGCGGCAACCATCGGCTCCGTGATGCCATGCACCGCAACAGCGGATTTCGGTATGGGCCGACCAGGGTTCACGAGGCTCTCGAACGTCTGTCCCGCATCGAGTGTGCCGCGGGTCAAGCGCAGGCACCCGATCTGGACGAGGCGGGCCTTACGAGCGTCCAGATCGGTCGTTTCCGTATCCAGGACAACGGCGTCAAGGGCAATGAGCGGCGTTGAACCACCGGTGTCGCGCATCGCGGCCTCCATCTTGATGGTGCGCGTCATTCGACGGTCCTTCATGTGCGGCTGGCGCTATCAGTCGTTGGTGTTAGGCGGCAGGATACATGTAAACTAGGTTGTGAATCTCCACCGTCGACAGCGACCAGCATCGCTGGAGCCGTTGCCCGCCTGGAGGTGAGCACATGATGGACAGGACCTCTAGGACGCCGCCGGCGGGTATGCTGAGAAAGCAGGGCGCCTCCCCTCGGGGGCGATCAGGCGTAGTCTCACGAGGCGAACCGCCTTAGGCACGGCGTGGATAGAACGCGATGCAAGCAATACGAGGATTTGGGGCGCTCTTCATTTGCCTGGCCCCGCTTTGCGCGCAGGCACAGGAGCCTGGGGATACACTGGCAGGCCAGAGGTATGCGCAGGCGTACTGCACGCAGTGCCATGCACTAGGTGAAGCCCCCTCCCCCCATCTCGATGCGCCGAGCTTCTTTGCGTTAGCCAACACGCCGGGCATCACCGGACGGGCAATAGCCGCAGCACTGCAAACCTCTCATACCACCATGCCCAATCTTGTGGTTGAGCCGCGCGATCGCGATAACGTGGTGGCGTACATCACGAGTTTGCGCCAGGAGAGCCCGTGAGGAGCCGTCACACCGCGCGTATTTTCATCGACTTGGCAGATCTGATCGAGCCGCGCAGCTGCCGACGGTATAGCGCGCAAGAAGGTGAGCGGGAGCGCCTCGAGCCGCTTATTCCTTCAGGCTCATGATGTACGAGACGATGTCGCGGAGGTCGTGAACTGTAAGCTGCACGCCCGGCATTTCCGGATGCGGAACTATGATCCGCCCGGCAAGATGCTGCGCTGTTGCATTCGGGCGCGCCGCGATGGCTGCAAAGCTTGGAACGTCGGCCAACATTCCGCTAGTCGCGCCGCGGTCCACCAGATGGCATTGCGAGCACAAGCGGGTCGCGAGCTCATGGCCGCGCTTGGGATCCACCGGCTGCGCGGAGCACGAAATCGTATCTGCGACTAAGCCCAGCAAGGCAACGCCCGTCATTGCGCACACCCTTTGCAAGGCCTTCACCGTAGGCATACCGAGCTTCCTTCTCTCCAACATGCGGCTCCTGCAGGCATCAGCGATGCTGTGCGCTCGAACTTTGATGCGCTGGCGCCGTATGACGGAACTCGAGTGCTCTGCCCTAGCCCTCGAGCTCGCGAACCGCATCCTGGATCTGGCGCCCGGCCGCATCGAACGCATCCCTGATGGTCACGTGCGCGTCCTCATGCCGGCCGGTAACGGCCCGGTCGCGGGTGATGTCGACGTGCCTACCGCCAGGCAGCGCGACGTGAATGCGAACGCAGTAGGTGTCGCCTTTGTGCCGGCGATGCTGCGACCGCCCGATCACCACGCGCATGGACGTGATGCGATCATAGAAGCGCTCGAGCCTCTGCGCTTCCTTGCGCACTACCGCCTCGAGCGCATCAGAATGCTCGACGTGCTCGAAGATGATTTGAATGGGAACCTGCATGGTAAAAACCTCGGGAATCCGCCGGCTCTTGTTCAGGCGGCGACTGCGCCACTGTGGCGCTCTCACCGTTCATCAGCATTCGCGTACAGCTCATCCGAGCTCAGAATGTCGTAGAGCCGCGCAACCTTGCCCGTCATAGGATGGCCGAGGCGGTCGACGGCGCTGCCCTCGCCCAGCACATAGCTCATCGCCACTTCCAGATCTTCGACGGAGGCACCGCACTCGAGAATCGCCAACACCGTGTCATCGGTTACGGGCCCGACCAGGTGCCGCACGTCCGCCGAGGTGATGAAAGAGGCCGTCGGTCTGCGTTTGCTGCGTTTGGCCATGGAAAATTACCTCACCAAGAGGACATCCGCACTCCATTGGAGCCTGCCTTCTGCAACGCTCAGCTCGACCGTGCATTGATTCAGCGCAATCTCGGGCACGCACCCAGCGCAACGTTTTGCCGCGCCGCCGGAGATACGGCGCATGTTTACCGACTATGCCGTCGCCGCGTGCTCATAGATGTCCTCTTCTTGGGCGTTGTGGATGCGCACCAAAGCCTCGATCGCCTCGATGACACGTTGCGCATCCCGAACGAGATAGCGATCAGCGTCCGTTGGCGCCAAGGCGGTCGCCAGACGGTCGAGCAGGCGTGCCAGATGCATGATCTCCCGGTGCGCCCGACTCATGGCCCCGAGCCCGTGTCCGTCGCTCAGGAACTTGGCCAATCGCGGATAGACATTGCTTTCGTCCGAGCGTTCGTGCTCTACGACCTCGCGTATGACGCGGTTCGCCTCTGCAATCAGGACCACCGCGTCCGGTGGGTCGGCATCATCGAGCGCATCGGCGATCTCACGTAGCCGGTTGAGCCTCCCTTCCAGCTGCTCGTGCTCCTGCCGCAGAGCCACGGCTGTCGACGGCGGCATCGGCGCGCGCCCCCATTGATAACCCGGCGCCAGGGCTCTCAGCGCATTGAGGATGACAGCGACATCGATCACTTCCTGGATGAGGGCTCCGGCGACCGGCGAGATCCAGCCGAAGGCCGCAAATCCCATGGCCACGCCCGAAAGTGCCATGCCTACAACGATGCTCTGCACCGCAATCGCGCGGGCACGCTTGGAGATCACAACCGCGTCGGCGACCCTGTCGAGCCGGTCCACCAGAATGACCACGTCGGCAGCCTCCGAGGAGGCAGTTGCGCCTCTGGAACCCAAGGCAATGCCGACGTTGGCCGCCGCAAGGGCGGGAGCATCGTTGATGCCATCGCCGACCATCAGCGTGGGGCGAAGGCGCTGCTCGGTTGCGACGGCATCGACCTTGTCCGAGGGCACGCGCTCGGCAAGCACGGCGTCGAGATCGAGCGCAGCACCGATCGTCTCGGCAGCATCCGCACGGTCGCCGGTGACCATGACGATTCGGGACACGCCCGCCCGCCGCAGCATCTGCACGGCCCGCGGCGTCTCCCGCCTCAACTCATCACCGAGCAGAAGGGCTCCGATGGTGCGCCCGTCCACCGATACGAAGACGCTCAGCGCCGACCTCCACGACGCGCGCCGCAAGACGCGAACAGCCCAATCCTCGGGCTTGCCGGCGCCGTAGACCAGCTGATAGGAGCCGGCGCAGACCTTGCGCCCGCCAACGCGGCCCTCGATGCCCGAGCCCATCGTCTCATGGATATTCTCCGGAACGTCCAGGGTAAGGCCCTTGGCCAACGCAGCCTCGACGATGGCCGCCGCCACCACGTGATGCGAGGCCTGCTCGAGCGAGCCTGCCAGCCGCAACACCTCCTCCGGCCTTGCACCGGGCGCTGCCTCAATGGCGATCAGGCGCGCCCCGCCCACGGTGAGGGTGCCGGTCTTGTCGAACATCACGGTGCGCGTGCGGGCCAGCGCTTCCAGCGGCCCGCCGCCCTTGATGAGGATGCCGTTCCGGGCCGCCTGCGATACGCCGGCGATGAAGGCGACCGGCGCCGCCAGGATCAGGGGACAAGGCGTTGCCGCCACCAGAACCGCGAGGCCTCGGATGGGGTCGCCCGACAGGACCCATGCCGCACCGGCGATGAGGAGCGTGACAGGGAGAAGCAGAAGGGCATAGCGATCAGCCAGGCGAATGAACGGGGACTTCGCGGTCTGCGCAGCCGTGACCAGCCGTACGATCCCCGCATACGTGCTCTCGCCTGCGGTCGCGGAGGCGCGCATCTCGAAGGTCTCGCCGGCATTGACTGCACCGCTGCGCGCCCCCTCGCCCTTGCGCCGGTTGACCGGAATCGGTTCGCCCGTCAGCGCCGCCTCGTCGAGCATTGCCCCGTCGCTCGTGATCACGCCGTCGACGGGGACGATTTCACCGGCGCGAACCAGGATCGGATCCCCGACGCCGATTGTCTCGATGGGGACGTCCTCCACTCCTCCCCCGTGCAGGCGGTGTGCGATCCTGGGGGCTCGATCGACAAGTGATTTGAGCTCGCGCTCGGCATGGCCGACGGCAAAATCCTCGAGCGCATTGCCGCCCGCGTACATGACGGCCACCACGATGCCCGCCAGCGTCTCGCCGAGAAGGATCGCGGCGGACATGGAGATGAAGGCAATCGCATCAACGCCGACCCGGCCGGCCAGCACATCGCGGGTCATGGACACCAGCAGCCCTGCGGCGACTGGAACCGTGCCGATGCCCCAGATCCACTTCGCCGCCGGTCCGAAGCCAGAAGCCCAGGCAGCGACACCCATGGCAAGCGCGCCACTCGCTACGGCGATCAGCGCCCGCCGCCCGATCCGCTCAATGTCCGTCGAAGGCACACACGTACTCCGTCGGGCCCGCACCGTTCATATGCTCCAGGGCGGCGAGGCTGAGTACATTGATCCAGCGCAATGCAACAAACTCCCCTCTCGAGAAGCTGCGCCAGAATCGCACCAATGGGAGGCTGGCGATGCACGCCATGAGATTTGCGAGGTGGTCTCTGCCACCAGAGCACTCGGGTTTACTGCAACGCCAATCGACAGAGGGGGCAAGGATGCCGAAGCGCCTGATGTCAAGAGCGACAGCCGCGGCAATGCTCCTCGTAGCCGCGACCGCTTCGACCTACGCCCAGACGGACGCTTCGGTGCTTCGTGGAAAAGACATTGCAGAGCAAACATGCGCGGGATGCCATGCCATCGAAACAAACGAGGCTCGACCATACGGAGCGGTCCTTGTGCCGAGCTTCAGAACGATTGCAGGCGGGCCGCGTGGGACAACGGAAAGGCTCAAGGCCATCATCACCACTCCGACACACCCGATGCCCGCCATCCCTCTTACGCAGACCGAGATCAACGACGTGGCGGCCTACATGAGCTCGCTCAAATGATGTTCTCATGATCACATTCAGACGATGCATGCATCCGAACATCAAGGCGCTGCCTGGGCCTTTGATCTCGATCAACGAAGCGATCGCTTGCAGCGGCTAGACGCGACCGGTGTCCTCCGCCAACTCTCGAGGCTCGTCATGAGCTACAAGACCATCCTCGTACACTGCAATGACACTCACCGAGTGCGCGGCTTGCTGGCGCCGGCGGTGGCACTGGCCGACAAGTTTCAAGCCCATTTGGTTGGGCTCTCCGTTGTGCCTCCGGTCTCGGTTATCGCAAACGGCGCATTCGGGGCCCCGCCCCTCATCGTCGATGCGCAGTGCCGGCTTTATCGTGAGCAGAATCCGGCACTGCGGGGTGCGTTCGACGATATGACCCGCGGCAAGGCGTTCTCGACGGAGTGGCGGGACGTGGATGCCGGCTCGTTCGGTGTCATAGAGGTCGTGCTCGAGCATGGTCGTACAGCCGACCTCATCGTTGCCAGCCAGACCGACCCCAACGCGCCCGCGAGCGAGTGGCTGGACATTGCCGATCGGCTGGCGCTTGAAAGCGGACGCCCGGTTCTCATTGTTCCCAACGCGGAGACGCCGGATCGCGTTGGCACGAGAGTTCTGGTCGCCTGGAACGGTCGCCGCGAGGCCGCGCGAGCGGTATTCGATGCATTGCCGATCCTGAAAGACAGCGCGTCGACAAAGGTCGTCTGGGTCAACCCGCAATCCGAAGGCGAGGCGACCCGATTGCTGCCTGCCAACGATATCTGCGTCGCTTTGGCCCGGCACGGTGTGAAGTGCGACCGGACCAAGCAGCTTTCGTCGGAGTTGGACGCGGGCGAGACCTTGATGGCGTGCGCGAAGGATTTCGGCGCCGATTTGATTGTGATGGGATGCTACGGGCACTCCCGCTTGCGGGAATTCGTTTTCGGCGGCGCCAGCCGCTACTTCCTCAACAAGGCATCGATACCTGTATTGATGTCACATTGATACGACTTGAGTGGAGCATCGCCAGCCCTATCCGCCGGTGGTCTTCCTCGGGACGAGAGGTTTCGGCGCTGCCTGTTGGCTGATCGCGTGCGCGACCCAAGCCACGAGCTCCGGCCCGGCTCTTGCGAAGGCTTGATCAAGGGCCGCAACGGCCGCCGCCGCCTCTGCCGACTTGGCTGGGGAGGACGCACGAAAAACGCTCGTTGCAACAATCCGCCCATTGCTGTCGATGATCTTGCCGCCGAATTCGACCTCGGCAACCGGGCCTGGCGCGATCTGGAACTTGCGGATGTCGATGACGAGCTGGAAATCGGGGGTCAGCGCCTCCATCGGCCGGCTCACCCCCGCAAAGGACTTGCTGTCCTCGAGGCTGCGAATGATCTTTATCTGCAGCAGCCGCGGCAGCGAATCGCTCCACTGGACATCAGGCAGGGCCGAGATCGCGCCGTCCGCCGACGCAACCTGAACTTTCTCGCTGTCGAGCGTCGTCAGGGCTGTGGGATCGGAGACCACAAGCTGCGCGGCCGACACCCTGTCCATGGCATCAGGTGCGCGAGGCACGCTGAGGTCGAATATCGCCACCCGCGCCCTGGCCGCGGCACCGCCTGTCATGCGTTCCAGACCTGCCGCAATTCCGTCGATCCGGTCGGAGTTGCGTGCGAGCGCGGCTGCGAAGGTGTCGAGATTGGCAACCATGCTGCGCAGGGGCTGTGCGTTCTCCGACAGGACGGTGTCCAACCGGCGGAGCACGTCGCGTGCGGCTTGCGACATGCTCTGGCCGGCGTCGGGTCCGGCGATGAGAAGGGGCAGCTCGCCCTTCGCCGCGGCGATCGGCGCCGTCGAGCTGCCTCCGGTAAGTGCGATCACGGGCGAGCCTGTCAGTCCCTGAAAGTCGATCCCGACCTGCGTATCGGCGCGCACCGGAACATTGCGTTCGATGGCGATTGAAGCCTGCACGTGGCGGGGTCTGGCAGGATCGAGCTCCAGGGCCGTCACCTCGCCCACGCGAATACCGTTGAACAGAACCGCCGATCCCCGGAGCAGTCCCGACACGGAATTCTCGAAGGAGATGCGATACACCGCCCGCTCCCCCAGTCCACCGGCGTTGTTGAGCCAGTAGACGAAGCCGAAACCCAGGATCATGACCGCCAAGGTGAAAGCGCCCATCTGGACATAGCGCGCGCGAATTTCCATGACTCAGGTCCCTATTGGCGAAAGGTCGCGGATCAATGCGTGGCTGCGCTTGCCTTGAAAGTAAGCCTGCATCCAGGGATGTGTTGAAAGGAGCATGTCCGATATCGGGCCGATCGCAATGATCTTGCCGTCGGCGAGCGCAGCGACGCGATCGCAGACCGTATCGAGGCTCTCCAGATCATGGGTGACCATGAACACGGTAAGCCCCAGCGTCTGCTGCAATGTCCTGATTAGCTCGTCGAAGTCGCCAGCGGCGATCGGATCGAGGCCTGATGTCGGCTCATCCAGGAAAACGAGCTCGGGATCGAGCGCCAGCGCCCGTGCCAGTGCGACGCGCTTGGTCATGCCGCCTGACAGCTCCGAGGGAAGCTTGTCACCATCGCTGGCAGTCAGACCCACCATCTCGAGCTTTGCCAGCGCGATCTCCGCTAGAAGCCGCTCCGACAGACTGAGATGCTCGCGCATCGGAAACTGAACGTTCTGAAGCGCCGTCAGCGACGAGAACAGGGCCCCCTGCTGAAACAGGACGCCCCACCGGCGCTCCAGGGCGCGCCTTTCTTCGTCGTTGGCCTGCCCGAGATCGACGCCTAGCACCTCGACCGTGCCTTGGCGTTTCGGCAGGAGGCCAATGATGGTGCGCAGGAGCACGGACTTGCCGCTGCCCGAGCCACCGACGAAGCCGAGGATTTCGCCGCGGCGCACGTCCAATGCCAGATGGTCCAGAACGACATGGTCTCCGAACGCTACGACGAGATCGCGCACGCGGATCGCTGGCTTGTCGTCCGGGGCGGTCATCGACGTCACATTCCAATGGAGGCGAAGAAGATGGCGAACAGTCCGTCGAGCACGATCACCAGGAAGATCGATTTTACCACGGATGTCGTGGTCTGCAGCCCGAGCGACTCCGCACTGCCTTTCACCTTGAGGCCCTCGGAGCAGGCGACGACGCCAATCGCGAGCGCCATGAATGGCGCCTTGATCATGCCGACCTTGAAGTGCGTGATGGAGATTGCTTCCCTGAGACGCGTCACGAAAATTTCCGGACTCATCCCACCGTACAACCACGCCACGAGGCCGCCGCCATAGAGTGCCGCCAGAGATCCAAGGAACGTCAGCAACGGCAGCGCCACGACCAGTGCGACGACGCGCGGAAGAATGAGGACATGCACGGGATCGAGCCCCATGGTGCGCAAAGCATCGATCTCTTCGCGCATCTTCATGGAGCCTAGCTCCGCGGTGTAGGAGCTGCCCGACCGGCCGGCGACCATGATGGCGACGATCAGCACGCCGATCTCGCGCAGCACCAGAATGCCCACCATGTCCACCACGTATTCGTCGGCGCCGAACTTGCGGAAATGGAAGAAGCCTTGCTGGGCAATGATGCCTCCGATCAGAACCGTGATCAGAAGGATGATGGGCACAGCCTGCCAGCCGACGCGGTCCAGGTGGTGCACGGCAGAGGTCAGTCGGAAGCTTCGCGGCCGCCGCAGCACGCCGATGACCGCGTACCCCAGGGCACCCGTCATGTTCGCGAATACGAGCAGATCGCGGCCGATATCGGCGACAACACGTCCCACAGACTCCAAGACGCGCAAAACGGCGCTTTCAGCCTTCTTGGTCTCGGCGGCCTCGCGGTTGGCACGATGCACTTCCTCGAGAAGACCTCGATATCGGTCGGCCAGCCCGAGGACCCGGACGTCTTGTCCGTGCGTCTGGCAGGCGCGTGTCAGACGCTCCAGCAGCCACGCTCCGTAGGTGTCGAATTCCTCGATGCCGCGCATATTGATGGCGGCGACGCGCATAGAGGCGGAATCGCTGCCGATGGCGTCGACCAGCCGCTCCAGCTCGGAGGCATGTGGCGCAGTCCAGGATCCCGCCGCCGCCAGCTCCAGCTGTCCGTCACGCACGGCGCTGCTCAGTAGTGGCCTGAGGGTCAAGAGTTCCTCCGCGGGCAACCCCATGCGCAAAGCGGACAGCTCGGCACCGCATCGGACATGTGGTCCGCGGGTGCGAAAACGTCTTTGATCTTCGTCAATCGGCGCGCCGACCAAGGATGCTCAGGGAAGTCGCAGGTGAGCGCTGAAGGTCGATATCTCGCGAGAAGCAGTGAAGCAAAGCTCTGACGTTAATCGCCGGCACGATTTGCGGTTTTATACGGCCAGCTCCAGTTCCGGATTTCCGGCATGTCTTCCCCATGCCGGCAGATGTAATCCCGGTGCTCGATCAGCTTGTCCCGAAAGTGCTGCTTCACGTGAGCTGCCCTGGAGCCAAGCCCAGGCACGCGTTCGATCACGTCCATGACCAGATGGAAGCGATCGAGCTTGTTGAGGACCACCATATCGAACGGAGTCGTCGTAGTGCCTTCCTCATTGAATCCCCGCACATGGATGTTGTCGTGATTCCTTCGCTTGTACGTCAAACGGTGAATAAGATAGGGGTAGCCGTGATAGGCGAAGATCACCGGACGATCGGACGTGAACAGCCCATCGAATTCGATGTCGGTGATCCCGTGCGGATGCTCGTGCCTGGGTTGCAGCGTCATCAGATCGACGACGTTTACGACACGGATACTGAGATCGGGCAGATGTGTGCGCAGCAATCCGACTGCCGCAATTGTCTCTAGCGTCGGAACATCGCCGGCGCACGCCATCACCACGTCGGGCTCACTTCCATCCTGATCGTTGGACGCCCAATCCCAGATCCCGATTCCGAGGTCGCAGTGCTTCACCGCCTGGTCCATGGTCAACCACTGCGGAGCCGGCTGCTTCCCCGCCACGATGACGTTGATGCGATCATACGTGCGCAGCACGTGATCGGTAACCCAGAGCAAGCAGTTTGCATCGGGTGGCAGGTACACGCGCACGATATCCGCACTCTTGTTCATGACAAGGTCGACGAATCCGGGGTCCTGGTGGCTGAAACCGTTGTGGTCCTGCCGCCATACATGTGACGTGAGAAGGTAATTCAGAGAAGCGATGGGGCGGCGCCACGGGAGCGCCCGCGCGACTTTCAACCACTTTGCATGCTGGTTGAACATCGAATCCACGACATGGACGAAAGCCTCGTAGCATGCGAACAGGCCGTGCCGACCGGTCAGGAGATAACCTTCGAGCCATCCTTGGCACAAGTGCTCGCTGAGCACCTCCATCACACGGCCTTGTCGGGCGAGATGGACGTCGAAGGGCTCGATTTCCTCCATCCAGACCCGATCTGTTGCCTCGAAGACGTTGTCCAGGCGATTGGATGCGGTCTCGTCAGGTCCCATCAGACGGAAATTGCGTCGGTCGGCATTCAACCGCACGACGTCGCGCAAATACGAGCCCATTATGCGCGTCGCCTCGGCTTGCGATACACCCGGATCCGGCACCTCGACGGCGTAGTCCTGGAAATCTGGGAGACGCAGCTCACGCTTGAGCAGACCGCCATTCGCATGCGGGTTTGCACCCATTCGCCGCGTTCCGGTTGGAGCCACCGCGGCGATTTCCGGAGCGAGCTGGCCCGTCGTCCCGAACAGCTCTTGTGGCCGGTAGCTGCGCATCCACTCCTCAAGGAGGCGCAAGTGCTCGGGATTTTCCCGCACCTTGTCGATCGGAACCTGGTGGGCACGCCAGAAGCCTTCGACCTTCAGGCCATCGACCTCCTTTGGACCCGTCCACCCTTTCGGACTGCGCAGGATGATGAGGGGCCAGCGCGGCACTTCGCCCTCGCCGCCACCTTTGCGCGCCTGCTGCTGAATCGAGTGGATGTCCGCGATCACTTTGTCGAGCGCGGCCGCCATGGCTTGATGCATTGCAGTCGGCTCCGATCCCGCGACAGTGATCGGCCCATATCCGTAGCCCCGAAACAGCTCGACGGCTTCGTCGTCGGGCATCCTGCCCAGGATGGTTGGATTGGCGATCTTGTAGCCGTTGAGATGCAGAATGGGCAGAACCGCTCCATCCGAGGCCGGATTGAGGAACTTGTTGCCATGCCAAGACGCCGCGAGGGGGCCGGTCTCCGCCTCGCCGTCGCCGACGACGCATGCGACGATCAGATCCGGGTTGTCGAAGGCCGCGTCATAAGCGTGCGCAAGGGCATAGCCCAGCTCACCACCTTCATGAATCGAACCCGGCGTTTCGGGCGCCGCATGGCTCGGAATTCCACCCGGGAATGAGAACTGCCGAAAGAGATGGCGCATTCCGTCGGCGTCTTGCCCGACCGACGGGTAGACCTCAGTATAGGTCCCTTCGAGATACGTGTTGGCCACCATGGCAGGGCCGCCATGGCCAGGCCCACAGATAAACATCACGTCGAGGTCTCGCGCCTTGATGATGCGGTTCAGGTGGACATAGATGAAATTTAGGCCCGGCGTCGTGCCCCAGTGGCCCAGAAGGCGCGGCTTGATGTGCTCAGGTTTCAACGGCTCCCAAAGCAGGGCATTATCGAGCAAATAGATCTGCCCGACTGAAACATAGTTCGCGGCCCGCCAATAAGCGTCGATATGGGACAATTCTTGCGGGCTCAATGCGTCCGCCGTTCCGCTTTCGGTTGCTGTCTCACGCACGGGAACCTCACTCGGCAAGGGATCCCTCGGCTCCAACTCGTTTGCGGCGATCCTCGTCGCGCGCGATCAGCCGCAAATCATGTAACGAGCGCCATCGCCCAACGTTCCTCGTGCGCTGAGACCAGACATGCCGAGAAGTCCCGACCGGTGATAGGGGTCGACGGCGCGCACGTCCCGCGCTGGCCGATCATGTACAGAAGGACGCCAGGATCGAGAGCACGGCAGTAGCGCCGGCGCCCCTGCATCCTTCGCTAGCAAGAGCGGAATTTGACAGGCTCCGCGGATTGAGGAGCCCGCCTCTCGCTAAGCATCTCGATTCCGGCAGTTTCGCGACGCGACATGCGCGTCCCGAATCTCCCTGCACCATGCGCCGCATCGAGATGATCGGAACGGATACGGCCCGTGATCGTTCGGCCTACGAGCGAAGCGCCGCGCATTTGTTCCTCGAGCGGCACAGTAAGCGCAAATGGAGATCCGCATGAGACGAACAGGATTGAGTCTAGCCGCTGCGGTGGCAGGATTGCTGGCAGTGCCCGGGGCGGCTTCCGCCCTGACGGCAGTGACGACCGGGTCGGTGCCGCTGCGTGCGGGGCCTGCAGGCAATTTCCCAGTTGTAGATCAGGTGCCAGCAGATGCGCGCGTATTCGTGCACGGCTGCGTTCGCGCCTACCGATGGTGCGATATCAGCTGGCGCGATGCACATGGCTGGATGCGCGGAGATGAGCTGGTCTACCTTCAAGGCTCGCGGCGCGTGTCGATTATCGAGTACGGCCCGCGCGTTCGCCTGCCGATCGTGAGCTTCTCCGTCGACCGCTATTGGGACCGCTACTATCGCACTCGGCCATTCTATGGCGAACGGGCGCGCTGGCGGACTGTCTGGCGCGAGAATGACCGTGGCGAGGGTGCGCCCCGCCGCACCGAACGCGGAGACAGCCTGAAAGACACGCGCTCCTATCGCAGCATCAACCGCGAAAATGACAAGCGCACCGAGCGTAGCGAGCGTTTGAAAGACACACGCGCATATCGCAACACGGACCGCGAAAATGACCGTGGCGCCGCGCGCACCGAGCGTAGCGAGCGTTTGAAAGATTCGCGCTCCTATCGCGGCAGGGACCGCGAGGATAACCGGCCGAATAAGGCGCAAGGCGTCAGGGGCAACCAGGACGCGACCGTTCGTGAGGGCGGCCGGTCTGAGGCGAGCGCTCAGGATCGGTCGAGCGGCGGTCCAGCCGGCGGCGGTCATCGCGGTCGCGACAACGCACCAGGGGGTTCTGGTGCCGGTGAAGGCCCGAAAAACCGCTAACCCGCAGCATGCAGGCTGATAGAAAGGAGGCCCGCCTTGGGTGAGGCCTCCTTTTTCTTCCGCCATTGCATCTAACGGATGGCGGCGAACACGTGCGCCCTGATGCGGCCCTCGATTGGGCCACTGCCGAAGCGTCGCGCGAGCTCCTCAGCAGCGATCTGCGTGGCTTCTTCCCACCGCGATGCATCCCGAGCCTCGATTTCATTCCTCAACGGCGTGCCCTGACAATAGGCGATCGCCACATCGCGCGGGGAAGCGGCCCTGCTCACGTCATCGCGCGTCTCGACTGAGATCGAGGCAAAGCCAGCCGCGGCCAGTTCCTCTTTGATCTTTGTCACATCGTGATACCCGTGCGGCGTGCGGGCCATGAGAGGGGCGGGTCTGTCTCAAAGAGCCTCGCCAATGCCCCCGTGACCACATCCGCAAACTCGTTCGCCGAGATCTAGTCCCACACGTTAAAGAAGAAGCGGCCCCCGTCTTCAGAACGCGATGCGCCTCCCGATAGCCCTGAGTCTTGTCCGGAAAGAACATGACGCCGAACTGGCACGCCACGGCATCAAACGTTTGATCCGCAAAGGGCAGGGCCAAAGCATCGGCCTGCCGCCACGCGATCCGATCATCGCGAGGCATGCTGCCCAATGTGACCGGCCAGATCATCGCACGATGCACGAGACCGGCGATGCGGGCGGGACGCTTCTTCTTGACCAGCAGCTCAAGCGCGCGGGCATGGCAGCGCACGAGCACCTTGCCGTCCGTGCCGCAGCACGTGGATTTCGCATGCCCGTGATCGGGGCTTTTCCATGGGCGGGAGCAGAGGGCCATTCAACCAATCCGGCGATACGCCTTAGCTCACCCCTCTGCAAGTTCCTCTTGAAACTCGACGGAGCGCAACTTAGCTCATCCACGACGTAACGGCGTCTGCCGTGAAAGAGCATCGAGAACCGGACCAATGGTCCGGGCCAACCTGCCGCCCCCGGCAAGGTGGATACCGCGAAAGCGGGATGCGGCCGCGAACGTGGCAACAAAGAGGGGAGGATTTCCGGTCCTCCTAGGTAATTTGGATGGAGGACCTTGTCATGACCGACACCGCTCAAGAACGAACGCTATCGATCGAGATCCTCGTTCGCGAACGATGCCGCGAACTCTCTTTGAGCCCTGCGGAGCTGATCCGTCGGTGCGGTTACATCAATGTGTCGAGGGGTTTGCGCCGGCTGGATCAGCTCCGCAACGGTGATTTCGAGAGATCCGCCGGCCTCCTCGACCTGCTCCCCAAAGGCCTGGGCGTGCCGGCCGAGCTCGTTAAGCAGGCTGTCGAGACCTCCAAGCGCGAGATCGCGGAAGCCCGGGAGGCGGCGTGGCGGCGCGCCTTCAAACCGCACGCCATCATCCTGACGGAGAAGAGCAGGCCTGAGCCCGTATTCCTGGCAGGGCTCATCGGCGTGGATGCGCTGCTGCGCATCGATTTCGATCCCATCCACGATCGAGCAAGCTATCGGACTCAGGCGATCGAAGGCATTTGCTGCAGGCTCAAGCGATGGAACAAGTCGTTTGAGCGCGGAAAGGGCATTGGCTCGTTCTCGCTGCCAGCCTTTGGGCGACCGACCGGCTCATCAATTATGCGGACGACCGCGGCGTGCGTTTCGATCTCGAGGGACGTGCTGTCGAGATCCTTGCAGGGGCCTACCGCGTCGGGCTGGCGACATCGGCTTTGAGAGGCAGACCGATCCCGCCTGGTCTGCTGCCGGAGATGCTCGGCTTTGACTAACCCCTTCGGCCCTTTGATGTGCGGATCCTGCGACCGGTGCCTTGGAGCAGCGGCCGCATTCCTCTGCATCGATCTCGGCAACGGGCAATGCACCGATTTTCGGCAAGACATGGACAGTCTGTGGCGCTGAACGTCACAGCATGGCATGAGTGAGGTCGGGAGGGAGTTGGCGGAGGGAAAGGAACTGATTTCGGATTTTCTCCGCTGATTATACCTATCCTGATGCCAAGGAGATGACTCGACCGCCGATGTCAATCGTATGTTGGTACAGTCGGCCCACCATACGTGATAGCGAAGATCGCATCCGCGAGCCATCGCTTGAACTCCGGGTTGTCGCTGTATTGCATGAACAGCTCGGTGTCGTCCTTCATCAGGCCAACGATCACGCGCGCGAGCGACTTGTCATGTTCGATGCGAGCGTTCTGCTTGTCCGAGTTCTGCTTGGCGTTCTGGTAGGCCGTGTCGGCCGCAACCCTCTGCGGGATATCTTCGGTGATCATCCGTCGAACGCGATCTGCGTCCTGCCATTCGATGCCGCCGAATTGGTCATTGAACACCTTTAGAATGTTGGAGAGGCGGTCGAGTTCTGGCTCGCGTTTGCGGCCTCCGCCATCCGTCGGCACAGGCTCTATTTCCGCGTCGGCATCGGGTAGCTGAATCCTTTGCGCCGCGCGTTTCTCCACGCGGTAGCTATCCATGTCGATGGCTTCGAGGATCCCCTTCGAGAGGTCCTCTTCCTTCGACGTCGGCAGCTTGGGCACGAGAAAGTTGAGGCGGCCGCAAGCTCGTCATCGTTCCCGACGGCCTCAAGGTCTCCGCGCCTCGACCCGCCTTCGATCCCGTTCTCATCAACGCGCTCGTGCGCGCGCACCGCTGGCGCCAGCAGATCGAGAGCGGGCAATTCCGCTCGGCCGCGGGGCTCGCCGCCGACGAGAAGATCACCGACTCCTTCGTCGCCCGTATGCTGTGCCTCACCCTCCTTGCCCCAGACATCACGGAAGCCATCCTCGAAGGCCGGCAGCCCAAGGGACTCAAGCTCGCGACGTTGCTGCGGGGGATGCCGTTTGAGTGGGAGGAGCAGAGGAATAGCTATGGCATCGTCGACACTGCAACAGGCGGCCGGCGCGACTCTGAATTGCCCAACGCGTTGTCGGTCGGATTGAAGGTCGGTTGGGCTAAGCCCGAACTTTGTTAAGGGGCCGGATCTTCAAGTTGCCCTTCACCACGGTGATGCTCTTCGGGGCCCTGTGCTTGGAGGACAGACCTCTCTCGACCGACCGCTGGCCCGCTCGTCGCCTCCGTGGGCGCTGGACCTTGATAGAGCGGAGTGGGCCACGGCTGCTTGTGCCGTTTTGGCGGGATGTTTCAAATGGACTTTACGAGCGCCCGCTTGAGACGCGCGGGGTGCGGCAGCCATGTTCGACGGCTTCACACGCAAGCAGATCGTTTGCAACGACGTCACGATCAATTGCGTCATCGGCGGCAGCGGCCCACCAGTTTTGTTGCTCCATGGCTTCCCGCAAAGTCTGGCGATGTGGGCACGTGTTGCACCGAAACTGGCCGAGCGCTTCACCGTAGTCTGTGCCGATCTGCGCGGCTATGGGGATTCGAGCAAGCCGCGCTGCGCGGCAGACCGCTCCAACTATTCGTTCCGTACCATGGCGGCCGATCAGGTTGCGCTCATGCGACAGTTGGGCTTCGACCGCTTTCACGTCGTCGGACACGACCGCGGCGGTCGCACCGGCCATCGCATGGCGCTCGACCACCCCGACAAGGTGTTATCGCTTGCGGTCCTCGACATCGTTCCGACGCATGCGATGTTTATGGATACGAATCGCCGGGTCGCGGGGGCCTATTGGCATTGGTATTTTCTTGCTTTGCCCGAGCCCTTCCCAGAACGTTTGATCGGCAACGACCCCGATTTCTTCTATGAAACGTGCCTGACCGGTTGGGGTGCGACTCGGCTTGAGGACTTCGATGCTGAGATGCTCGGGGAGTATCGCCGTCGTTGGCGCATGCCGGAGACGATACACGGGTCGTGTTCTGATTATCGGGCTGCGGCGACCATAGACCTTGAGCATGACGAGGCCGATATCGATCGCAAGGTCGAGTGTCCGGTGCTGGCTCTGTGGGGATCCGCCGGCCATATGCACGCCCTCTTCGACATCGGGGCGGAATGGCGCAGGCGCTGTCGCTCGGTGCGCGCCGAGATGCTGCCCGGCGGGCATTTCTTCGTCGATCAATTTCCCGACGAGACGGCGCGCTTGCTGACAGATTTTCTGGCAGGATAGGCGCACGAGGCGACGTGCCGCACGTCGCTCATCCGCAGGTCGAACAATCAGCCTTGCGCCCACTTCAAGGCGACGATGCCCGCAACGACGAGAAGAATGCCGCACAATTTCAGAATGCCAATCTCTTCGCCGAACAGCCACGTGCCGGCGATCACCGTTCCGGCCGCGCCGATTCCCGTCCAGACCGCGTAGGCCGTGCCGACAGGCAGCACCGCGAGCACGCGGCCGAGAAGGAAGACGAAACTCGCGAGCAACGCCACCGACACGATCGTCCAGCTCGCTCGCGTGTAGCCCTCGGCAAGCTTCATCGATATCGCCCAGGCGACATCGAGCAGGCCTGCGAGCACGAGCAGCGTCCACGCAATCCCCTGGCTCATGGCGACATCACTGGGCGGCGTTGAGAAGATAAGCGCGTCGCTCGGCCAGGAAAGCGCGGAGCCGATCAGCGTAGTCGGTTGGAACCACGTTCGCCACGCTCGGCCGTTGCATGAGCGCCTTGCGCCACGCGCGAGTCTTTGGAGTCTGCGCGAACACGCCCATCTCAACCATCGCGTCGAACACGTCGAAATAGCGGAAGATCGGTCCAAAGACCGCATCCACCATGCTGAACATCTCCCCTGCAAAATACGGGCCTGCGACAAGGGTAGTTTCGATGCGCACGAATTTCTCGATCAGCGCTTGCCGAGCCTTTTGATAAGCGTCCGCATCGGTTGCCGTCTCGACGCCCCAGATATCGACCAGGATCGACGAGCTGAACTCGATCCAGCCGCGATGCTTCGCACGTTCGAGCGGGTCCTGGGGATGGAGACGCACGCGCGTCAATGTCTCCTCGAGATACTCGCAGATGACGGCGCTCTCGAAGATGACCGTTTCTTTGCCGTTCCTGTCACGGACAAGCAGAAGCGGAACCTTGCCGAGCGGTGAAATTGCCCGAAACCAATCGGGTTTAGCCGCAAGATCGATGTATCGCCGCTCACAGGCAATGCCCTTTTCGGCCAGCACGATCGCCGCCCGTTGCACATAGGGGCAGAGATGATGACTGACGAGCGTCATTGACGGGATGTCGATCTGCTCCATCCTCATGACGCCACCTTCATGCCCTCGGCGCGCATGGCCTCCTTCACGGCGGGGCGGCTTGCCACCCGAGTCATAAAGGCGCGAAGCTGCGCAAAGGCGGACAGATCGACCTTGGCGAAGTCGGACCACCCGACGATGGTGAAGAGATACGCATCCGCCGCCGTGAACCGCTCGCCGAACAGGAACGGCCCACCGGCCGCCAGATGCCGCTCCACGAACGCCAGGCGATCAGCGATCTTGGCGCGCGCGACACCTTGAGCCTGCGCGCCGTATTCGGGATGGAAAAGCCAGGGGCTGAACATTTTGTGCAGCTCGGTGGCGATGAAGTTAAGCCACGACTGCAGCGCGACGCGCTCGCGCGTACCGGCGCGCGGGGCAAGCCCGCTCTCCGGCCTGAGATCGGCGAGATACTGCACGATGGCCGAGCCCTCGGTGATCACGGTGCCGTCGTCGAGCCGCAAGGCCGGCACATAGCCGAGCGGGTTGATGAGGGAATAGTCGCTGCCCTGCGCGGTGACGCGGGGTGTTCTCCGAATATCGACGCGCTCGAGATCCAGGGGAATGCCGGCCTCAAGCGCGACGATGTGCGGAGACAGCGAGCAGGTTCCGGTGGCGTAGTAGAGCTTCATGAACGGGTTCCCTTGTGATTGCGGCGCAGCAGGCCTGGCGGCCTTTCCGACGTGGGGGCACGCTAACGCATGCATTTCCGCAACGCACATTGGGATTTCGCCAGAGACGCTTGCGTGACCGCAAGCCGGAACCCTGCTAGGCTTGCGGCATGGACGATTGGAATGACTTTCCGCTGGCTCTTGCCGTGCAGCGGGCCCGCAGCTTGACGGCGGCCGCCGCGATCCTCGGCATCGACCACTCCACGGCCTTTCGGCGGCTCAAAGCCTTGGAGGAGCGGCTCGGCGTGCGATTGTTCGAGCGGCTACCGGGCGGCATCTACCAGGCAACCGAAGCCGGGGCCCGCATGGCCGCCGTTGCCGAACGGATGGAGGACGAGGCTCTCGCGCTCGATCGCGATCTGTCCGGTCGCGATCATCGCCTCTGCGGTCGCCTGCGCGTCACGTCGTCGGAAACGCTGGCCTATCGTCGCCTGACGACCCATCTCGCCGCCTTCCGGCGTGCGCATCCCGGCATCGTCGTCGAGCTCGTCATCGACAACCGTGTGCTCAGCCTGTCGCGCCGCGAGGCGGACATCGCCCTGCGACCCGTTCGCCCGAAGGAAGGCGACCTGTGGGGCCGGCGGCTCGCAGCGATCGCCTGGGGACTCTATGCCGCGCCGACCTATCTGGACGCGCACGGCGGTCCGGCGAGCGCAAGCGAGCTCGCTGGTCACGCCTTGATCGGGTGGGAGGAGGCGACGTCGGGCATCGAAGCGGCCGACTGGCTCACACGCATGGCCCCGCCGGAGACCTTCGTGTATCGCACGAGCAGTTTGGTGAACCAGCTCGTTGCGGCGAAGTCCGGCATCGGGATCGCCCTACTGCCTTGTTATCTCGGCGATGGCGAAGATGGCGTTGCGCGGGCTCTGAACGAGCCCATTCCCGATCTCGAAGGCGAGCTCTGGATCGTCACCCATGCCGATCTCAAGGGCACGGCGCGCGTCCGCGCCTTCTTCGATATCGTCGGCGCGGGCCTCGCGCAGGAGAGCCGATGGTTCGAGGGGAAAATGGCCTGAGTTGGCCGTAGGCGACGGAACCACCGGCGCACAATGGCTCACGCCGACGCGTAGCGTCACAGGGGCCGCCTTCACACTTGCATATAGGTCCTGACGCCCTCAGGGTCGTGCGGTGAGTTTCTGCTGTCTTCCTGGCCATCTTGGCCTGGTCCCCGCCGGCAGGTCGACGGGGCGATCGGCAGCACCTTGCAGATCGGCTCGACCCCATGCGCGTCGCTGTGATCGTCGATGAACGCGATCATGGCTTGAACCGGCGGTCGAGCTCCGCCATCGCAAAATAAGCGCTCGCCTTGCGCAGGATCTCGTTGGCCTGACGCAGCTCCCTGTTCTCCCGCTCCAGCGCCTTCAGCTTCTCGGCGACCTCGGTGGGAAGGCCGGCGCGAACGCCGCTGTCCACCTCAGCCTTCTTCACCCACTCATTGAGCGACTGCGCCGTACAGCCGATCTTGGTCGCGATCGAGGTCACCGCCGCCCAGCGGGATGATGCTCCTTCTCCTGATCGAGAACAAAGCGCACCGCGCGGGCGCGCACTTTGGGAGAAAACCTGTTCGTCGTCTTGCTCATGAGGCCTCCACCTTCTCAAGGTTTGGAGCCTCCGGCAAACCCGGCGCGGTTCACAGCGTCAATTCTTCCCGAACTCGCTACGCGGCCCGGCAGTTCCGCTGCCAAGATGTCGATTGCGGCCCGGATCCTTATTGGTATGTGTGGCGAGGCGAGCCACACGGCGTGGCAGGGGTAGAGGTGCGCGGGGCGCTCTTGCAAAAGAGCCACTAGCGCACCCGCGCCAAGGCGACAAGCGATCAGCCATTCGGGCAGCCACGCGATACCAAGGCCTGCGACAGCAGCGTCGGCGATCGCATCGAGATCGTCGAGAAGCACGCGACAATGCGGCGCGACCTGTTCGGCGGCGCCGTCATCGCGACGAAAAATCCAGGGCGCGGCCAAGCCGGCGCGGCCATACGCGAACACCCGGTCGACCCAGCCTTTCAGGATTGCCGGCATGGAGAACCACCACAGCGGAAACTGGAGAATCAGCACGTCGGCCCACAGCAGCTTGTTGATTTCCACCTTCACGTCGTCGGTCAGCGGTCGGCATGGAAGGCGTCGCGGGACGCGGTGGTCACGATCAACCGTGCATCGGCCGACAGCGTCAGAAAATCGGCGCGGTCGACCTCGGATTTCCAGCCCATGGGGTAGACGTCGGATACACGCACCTCATGACCCCGAGCTTCGAGCTCCCGGACGGCGACGTCGCGCAGCGCCGCGCTCAGCGAGCGCGGCTCCGGATGGGCAAACACAAGCAGGACTTTCATCGTCAGCACCCGTTGGGTTGAACCTTGTGGCCCAACAGGTGGCAAATGGAGCGCTCATCAAGTCGATAGAGGCAATGGATAAGATTATGCCGGAAAATGGATAGACCGGAGGTCACGCTCGAGCGCATGCGCACCTTCGTGCGGGTTGCCGAGCGCGGGAACCTGTCGGCCGTCGCACGCGAATTGGGCATCGGTCAGTCGACCGTGACGCGACATCTACGCGAGCTCGAGGAGGCCCTTGGTGTGCCGCTGCTCAGCCGGACGACGCGCCGCGTGACCATGACGGACGAAGGCAGCCGCTACTATGCAACCTGTGTGCAGATTCTGCGTCTGGTGGACCAAGCGTGCGAAGAGGCTCGCAGCACCCGCGGCGCGCCGGCCGGCACCAGGACCTCTATCCGGACATCGCCGTCGACCTCAGCCTCACCGACGAGCTCATCGACCTCGTCCGCGAGGGCGTCGATATCGCGCTTCGCCTGGGGCCGCTGACCGACAGCTCGATGAAGCTCAGGCCGCTCGGCCAGTCGCGGCGGTTGCTTGTCGCGGCACCGCAATACCTCGCGATGTGCGGAACCCCTTCGCGTCCCCAGGAGCTCGTGGCCCATGAGGGCATCAGGATGTCGAACATCGCCGGCAGCGGCCTGCTCGTGCTCGAAGGACGGGGCGAGCGTCACGCCGTACCGTTCGGCGGACGGCTGCGGGTCGATCATGGCCTCGCCGCGCGCGAGGCGCTCGCGGCCGGGCGCGGCATCGCTCCCGCGCACATCTGGCTCGTGGAAGATCTTCTCGACGCTGGTCGGCTCACAACCGTGCTGCCGGCCTATGCGCCGCCTCCCGTCCCGCTCAATATGCTGATCGTGCCAGAGCGCGCCGGCATTGCAAGGGTTCGGCTGCTGGTCGATTTTCTCGCCGAGCAGATCAGCCGGCTGCCGGGAATAGGAAAAGACGCATCAACGAAGGACGGCGAACGCTGAAAACCGGATCGATCGCCATGCGCCTTCCACGTTGTCGTATTTGTTGCTTATGGGTTCTTGGCCCACGCGTTTCGCCGGCTTGTTATTGAATCGGCGCGTGCGCAACGGTGGGTTCGGTACAGCCACCTCGCCGTATCGACGCGACTGCGAGCTTCCGCGCGGGGCTATTTGACCCTGCGCCGCGACACCTTCCGCCCTCAAAATACGCATCAGCGCCTCGCCGAGATCCTTTCTCCAGTGCGGGTTGTGAATCCGGCGTCTACCGCTGGCAACCTGGCAGGCTGAGTGAGAGAGCGGGATTCCCACGCCCGGCGCCGGGCCGCCGCGATCGCCGGATCACGCTTGCCCCTTCGGTCCCGAACGCCTCGAGCCAAATGAGCGCCATGTCGGCGTTCTCCGCCCCGACGACCGCCTTGATGGCGGACGGGATTGCCTTGCAATTATCCGAGGACACGAAGGCCAGGTTGTTGCGGATCGGTCGCACGATGGTAGTCAGCACGATGGTCTGCGCGAATACCAAGTGATCACCTCGGGAAAGCCCTTGGGCCCGTCGACCACGGCGATGAGGACGTCGTTGATGCCATGAGCCTGGCCATGGACGGCCGCCCTCGAACCCGATGCGAGTATCGTCAGGACTGAAATTGATCGAGAATCGAACTGCGCGATCATCGGTTGTCTCACGCCCCCCGACGGTCGAGCGCCAGTTTTACTGCGAGCGCGGTCAACACGCTCGCCATCGCCCACCGCTGGAATGTCAACCACGTCGGGCGTGCCGAGAACCAACTGGCGACGGACCCGGCCGTAAGAACGATGGCAAGATTGACGGAGAAGCTCACGGCAATCTGCGTCAGACCCAACGTTAAACTCTGAAGAAGAAGGTGCCCCTTGGCCGGCTCGACAAATTGGGGAAGCAACGACAGATAGAGCAGTGCGATCTTGGGATTTAGCAGGTTCGTCACGAACCCCATGACGAAGAGCTTGCGCGGGCCGTCGATGCCGAGGTCGGTCCTTGGCGACAGGACTGATCGAGCACCAGGTTTGACCGCGTTCCATGCGAGATAGAGAAGATAGGTCGCGCCGGCCCACTGGAGAATTTCGTATGCGTAGGGAACGGCGATTAAGATCGCGGTCAACCCGAGCGCCGCGCTCACCATATAGAACACGAAGCCGAGTATCACGCCAAGTAACGAAATAAACCCCGCTTTTCGTCCCTGCAGAAGCGACCGCGTGATTAAATAAATCATGTTGGGACCGGGGGTGAGAACCATCCCAAGCGAAACCAGCGCAAACGCCGACCAGCTCACGAAGGACACCATCAAACAGGCTCCGATTAGAGGTCGCCTATAAAATTGCCTTGACGTAAGATCGGTGCAATAGAAACATTGCACTCGGAGCAATCGGATGGGCAGCTACCGCGACATCGCCGACGCCATCGCGTCCGACATTGTCTCCGGGCGCTTGAGGCCGGGAGATCGCCTGCCGGCTCGCCTTTGCGACCGGATCGGGAGCGCCATACGCGCCGGCGCATGGTCCGCTGCTGGACTGCCGCTGACGATTGGCGTGCAATTGATCGTGGACGGGACGGCTGAACGGATCGGCAAGCTCAAGCGGGACGATGCCGCCGCGCGGCAGGCAATGGCGCGTGCCGTTTTGTCCAACCTCAAACTGACAGGCGATCCTCGTGCATATCATCTTTGGTTAGAGTTGCCCGGCGCATGGCGGGCCGAGACCTTCGTAGCAGCAGCATACAGGCGCGGTATTGCGATTTGTCCGGGAAGCGCCTTTGCCGTAGGCCCAGGCCACGCACCGAACGCCGTGCGAATTGCTCTTTCAGCGCCCCCCCGTGACGCTCTGCTCGCCGGTTTACAGTCGTCCGCCGTTTGATCGGCGAAGACAATTCCGACGTTGGGTGATTGTCGCCTGGCGCAGGACGCTTGAGATAAGCCAAGATTAGCCTGCGGCACTCGCCGATCAATTTTTGCCCGCCGATGCCGACAGGATGTTGTTCGACTGCGCGGAAAATTCCCATATTGGACATGGCTTCAGCGGCGCGAGCGTCTGGGCCACTGACGCATCATGCTGGCTAGCTGTTGAGCACACGTTCTCAGAACAGACGGATCTTGGTCTGCTTTCGCAAGAGCTATGGCCCCGGAGTATAACGCAACAACAAAAGTTGCGGCGGCGTCGGCATCTTCAAAATTTGCTTTTAGCCGCGCGGCGATCGAATCGCGCCAACCACCATAGATTTCTCGAACTGCGCCCCTGAAGTCTGAGTCGACAAGCGACAACTCGATGGCAAGATTATTGAGCGGGCAGCCCATTACGAGTCTTCGTTTGGCCAACGAAGAGGCGACCTGATCGAAGGCCGTCAATATTCCGTCGGTCGCTGTTTCTGCGGACTGGACCGGATCAATCCAAGTCTGCTTGACTGCTCTCGCCACCCGTTCGCGGATCACAGCGAGTCCAATATCCTTCTTCGTACGAAAATGATGATGGAGGGCACCGGCGGTAACTTCGGCCTTCTGCACGATGTCGTGCGTGCTGGTCGAGTGATAACCCCTGAGCTGAAACAACTCTGCAGCGGCATCGAGGATGCGTCCTCGCATGGCGTCGGGGTTGTTCACTCTGGTTCGGCCGGGGGCAGGTCGCTTCCGCATTGTTGGCTCGCTGTCTCGAAGGGAAATCTAAATGCGTTGACAAAACAGGTCAACCGGTCTTATCCGAAACAGGCTGACCGGTCTGTTATGGAGGAAATGATGACTCTTGCGACTGATGCGGAACGAGGTGGCGGAGTTGCACACAAAGAGATCTGCAGCCCGATCGTCGATCTCCGGCAGTACACGCTTTATCCGGGAACGAGAGATTCTTTCGTCGAGCTGTTCGATAAAGAGTTTGTTGAGACGCAAGAGGCGGTCGGAATAAGGATGATCGGCCAGTTCAGAGATTTAGGCGATCCCAATCGCTTCGTCTGGTTACGGGGGTATCCCGACATGCCATCACGCGAAAAGGCGTTGACGGCATTCTATGTTCACAGCGCCGCATGGAGGACACATGCAGAAGCGGCGCGATCGCATATGATCGACAGCAGCGACGTCTTGCTTCTGCGCCCCGCCTATCCGCACTCAAGCTTCGAGCTCGACGCACCCGAACGGCGGCCGCCGCTGGAGTCTCCCTTGCCTCACGGTCTCGTCGTGGCGACCATCTACCCGCTGCCCGTCCCCATGCGACCGGAGTTTCTTAGCTTCTTCGCAGAAGTCGTCTCGCCCGTACTCATGGATGCCGGCGCGTCGATGCTTGGACAGTTTGCTACAGAAGACAGTCCGAACAACTTTCCCCGTCTTCCTATCAGAGAGAGCGAGGCAGTTTTCATTACGTTTGCGGCTTTCAAGGATCTGCCAAGCTACCACTCCTACATGACCGCGCTGGGGCGGAATGCCCGGTGGCGCGGCGAGATATACCCGTCGTTGGTCAAGCAGCTGCAAGGCCGACCCCAGATTCTAAGGCTCGCTCCCACGTCGCGTTCACGGCTCCATGCCTAAGGGCAGACGGTTGTCCTACCCCCTTGCGGTGTGGTCATCCATGCCGCGCAGAATCAACAGCCTGATTGGGATCGCCCGACTGGAAGTTTTGCCTACCGATGCTGACGGGATGTTGTTCGACTGCGCGATGCACGACTGTTTCGAGGATGGTCTCGATCAGCGCCGCTGCATCCGCAAGGTTCGGGCTCATGCGGATGGGAGAAGAACCCGACCTGAATCATAGGGTCGATGCTTGGTGATAGCGTGGCATGCTCTTGTGCGGCCACCGCTTCGATGAAAGACGAAGCGAATTTTTCGCCGTAGTGATCCACAACGGCAGCCACCCGCGCCCGCTTGTTGGGAAAGCACTGGTAGCGCGTTCGGCAACCCGCGCGGTGGTCAATCTCTCGAACCCTTGCTCCGTCAAAAGCTGAGCAGTCGCGGTCGGAAATGTTTGTGGACTGGGATGAGCTTGCCGGGAGAACAATATCCGTTTGCCTTGTGCGGGTGAATTTCCTTCCGGTGGGCGGCCGACGACGGCTATTGCTGCATAATGTATGTGCATCGGGGCATGGATTGACACACACGTGGTCGTGTTTGACGGTGCGGCCGAAGGCTTCGGCTATGCCATTGCTTTGTCGACTTTCGATCGGCGTCGCTGACTCAAGACCGATGGCATGGGCGGATGTCGCCAGCGGACCCTTCACCGCATAACGACTATAATGGCTCATGCCGCTGTACCCGTTCGCGCGGTTGTCTCGGCGGCCGCACGGCCGCGCGCGAGCTGATGCGCGACCTCGGCGACGCGGCGGCCGAGATGGCGCGCCGTTGCAAGGTCCGAGGCTGGCGGCGCAAGCTCCGGCCCCTCGTCGACGTTCGACTGAGCGCCGGCGCCGAGCCAGAACCCGAGACGGTTGAGCTCGGCCTCCGAGCCGCGCGAGGAATTGTGGCCCGGCGGTAGCGCCAGATTGACCCAGTGCATGCCGTGCTGGGCGGCAAACAGCGCGAGCGAAACAAGCGTGGCAAGCTTGTCGCCGGAACGGCAACCCGAATTGGTAAAGCCCGCGGCGACCTTATCCCTCCACAGATATCCTTTCGCCATCACCGCCTTCGAGGTCGCATCCTGGAATGCCTTGAAGCGCGCCGACACGTTGCCCATGAAGGTCGGCGCGCCGAACACTATGGCGGCGGCCTGGGCAAGATTGTCCCATCGCTGTTGTGCCGCCTCGACCTCGAGCAGCAGCGTGCGCGTGCCCGCGACGTCGTCCGCACCCTCTCGCACCGCTTGGGCAAGGCGCGCGGTATGACCGTAATCGCTGTGGTAGACGATCGCGACCGTTAGCGTTGGCGGCATGAATAGTTCTCCTTTAGGGTCCTTGTTCGTCATTGGTGTGGTTGAAGACGAAGCGGGCGATTGGCCCGGAGGCCCTGGCTCACATCGCGACGAGGCGATCGAGATGTTTCGTCTTGTCGGGGTTGCGCATGACGTAGATCGCTGCGATTCGTCCTCCTTCGAGGGCCAGAGCGGTCGCCTGGAGGACGTTGTCGCGCTCGATCGTTACGAATCCGGGCAGGCCGTTGACCGTACCGTAGCGGACGAGGCGCGACATAGCTTCGGCAAAGGTCGAAGCAAGCTGTGCAAACAGCGCAAGCACATTGTCCCGTCCGACGACGGGCGTGAGCGGCGCCGTCGTCTTGCCGCCGCCGTCCACGTAGACGGCAACATCTGCGGCGAGCAGGGCGCTCAGCCTCTCGAGATCGCCGCTGCGGGAGGCCGTAAAGAACGCCGCGGCGATCTCGAGCCCGCGTTCCTTCGGCAAAGGAAAGCGGGGGCGCTTCGCCCGCACATGCCGGCGTGCCCGCAGGGCCAGTTGCCGGCAGGCCGCCGGCGTCCTTCCGATGATGCGCGCGATCTCCCCGAAGGTGAGGCCGAAGGCGTCATGGAGGATGAAGGCCGCGCGTTCGAGCGGCGAAAGTCGTTCGAGCGCGAGCATGAGCGGCAGTGTGACGTCACCGACCGACTCGTCCTCCGACTCGAGGACGGGCTCCGGAAGCCAGAAACCGACATAGGTCTCGCGCTTCGTACGTGCGGATTTGAGGTGATCGAGGCACAGGTGCGTTACGATCTGCCGCAGAAACTCGCGGGGCTTACGCACCTGTCCGCGGGCAGCCTTGAGCCAGCGGACGAAGGCTTCTTGTACCACGTCCTCCGCATCGGCCACCGAGCCGAGCATGCGGTAGGCGGTCCGCAGGAGTTGGGGCCGCAGCGGTTCGAAGGCGGCCGCCGCAGCGGCCGCCTGTTCAGCGCCTTCGGAACTGCCCTTTTCGATCCCGTCCATGGCTGTTCGCCCTTTCCGTCCTCGTCTGCCATAAGACGAGCCGGCAAGGCAAACTGTGACAAGGCCGTTGCATCGTTTCGCTGACCGCGGCCGCGAGGCGGCTCAATGGCGGAGCGCGACCTTTCCAAGGTGTGCCTCACTTGCGAGGTACTGCAGGGCTGCCGCAACGTCGGTCCAGGCAAAGCAGCGGTCGATGATCGGCCGCAACCCGGCCGCGGCAATGGCCCGGTTCATCGCCTCGAAGGAGGCGCGCGAGCCTACCGGAATTCCTCGCACCGTCGCCTGGCGGCGAAAGATGTCGAGGGGATTGATACTGCCCTCCGTGCCGCCAAGATAGCCGATGATGTTGATCTGTCCGCCCGGACGCACGGCCCTGAGCGCCTGAGCGACGCTCTGCGGCCCGCCCACTTCGATGACGTGATCGACCCCTCGTCCGTCGGTCAGTCGAAGGACCTCGTCGGCCCAATTTGGATGGCGGCGGTGATTGAGACCGGCAAAGGCGCCGAGCGCCTTCGCGCGAGCGATCTTCTCGTCACTGCTCGACGTGATGATCACGCGGGCCCCGGCAAGCAAACCAAATTGAAGCGCAAAGAGCGAGACGCCTCCCGTCCCCAAGGTGAGAACCGTGTCGCCCGGCTTCACACGTCCTTCCGTCACGAGAGCGTGCCAGGCGGTGACGGCCGCGCATGGTAGAGTCGCTGCTTCAACATCTGTCAAATGGGGCGGCGCGTGCACGACTGCCTGCTCGTCGAGGCAGGCATATTCTGCCAGTAACCCATCGAGTGGCCCACCCCGCTGGTAGCCCGGTTCGGCCATCTCGAATCCGCCCGCGACCCAACGTTGCCAGAACGTGCTGCAGACACGGTCACCGACCTTCACGCGGGTCACCTCGTGGCCAACGGCCACGACCTCGCCCACACCGTCCGACAACGGAACGAGGGGAAGCTTGAAGCGCGTGTGATAGGTGCCGCGGACGATCTCAAGGTCCCGATAATTCAAGGCGGTGGCCTTGACGCGGATCAGCACTTGCTGACGCTGCGGTTGAGGCCGCGGCCGCTCGACAATGCGCAGGTTCTCAAACCCCGGCTCGTCATCGAGAACGATCGCTTTCATCACCATGGCCTTTCGTTGCTCATAAGGGCGCCTCGGATATTGTATAGTGATCACTAATAAACTTGACCGCGCCGGTCAAGGTGTTGTGTAGTCATCGCTATGAAACGGGAGGTGAGATCACGCGGCGGACGGCCGTGGAGCTTCGATCGGGACAAGGCGGTCGAGATCGCCATGCGCCTGTTCTGGCGCCACGGTTATGAGGGCGTCTCCGTCGACGACCTCACGAAGGCGATCGGCATCGCTCCCCCGAGCCTTTATGCGGCATTCGGCAGCAAGGCCGGGCTTTATCGGGAAGCGCTCGCCCACTACGAGCAGACGCTCGATGCGCCCGACATCTCCAGAATTGGCGCGGTGCCGACGCTCGCGCAAGCCGTTCGGCTCTTGCTCGAAGGGGCAATCAAAGTGCTGACCCACCCCGACCGAGAACGCGGATGCATGATCTCGAACGGCATGCTCACGTGTCACGCTGCGCATACCGCCCTCGCCCGCCATGCCGCAGCCCGGCGGGAGGCGATGCGCGAGAAAGTTGCGTACGCGATTGCGCCGTTTGGCGCCCCCGATGAGATACGTGGGCTCGCCAGACATGTGTTTGCCGTCATGCAAGGTATGTCGATCCAGGCCCACGACGGCGCGACGCCGATCGAGCTGCAGGAGATTGTCGAAGAGGTCGTCTCGGGAATTGCGGCGAGAAGTATGGGGAGGAGACGTTCTCGGCGTGCGTCGGCTGGGCGACGGGCCCAACGGCCCGGCGTTGATGGGACGCGAAACCAGCGAAAGATCAATTAACCTCTTCTCTTGGCGAAACGCGAGGAGTCGCATCGACCAAAGTAACTGGTCCAGCGGGGCGGCTTGCGGCATGCCCCAGCCAAGCCTGCCTTCGGACTTTGTCACACATCGTCCGCTCAACTCGTCAAGACATCGGACGTCCAGCGCTGGGTTTGCGGGACGCCGAAACGAGCGTTGTTGGAGGACATCATGACCAGAACCAAGCCGATTGCGACCATCGACCCCGAAGCCAAGGGAGTAACCCTCATCAACATCTACGAGGTCGCCCCGGACAATCAGACCAAACTCGTCAAGCTGCTCTCTGAGGGAACGGACAACGTCATGGGCACCTTGGCAGGCTTTATATCGGCGAGCATTCACCAAAGCCTCGACGGCACACGCGTGGCCAACTACGCCCAATGGGCTTCCAAAGAGGATTTCGACCGCATGCTGCAGAACCCGGCGGCGCAGGCACGGATGAAGCAATTTGCCGCGCTCGCCAAGAACGTCTCGCCCGTGCTCTACCGTGTGAGCTCGGTGCACACGGGCTGATCATGTGGGAGCCTGATTTTGTGGTCCCTCATGATGAACCGGCGGCTCATCACCGGACCGCTATTGCGATGCGATCGATCAGCGCCTTGGCGGCGGCGGAACTGAGCTTGTTCGGCGAACTGAACACAGTGAAGGGTCGCATGCGGCACGCGATGATACCGCAAGAGTCACTTTCCCGGCGCAGTCAATCTCGACCGACGGCATCTTGCGAATTCGTCAATCTCGCGCGACCGGCAAGAGCCGCCTGGCGGCTGCGGCTTTCGAGCAGCCGCAGGATTTGCGCACGACCCGGCACCTCGATCAGGAATTCGGGGTCGCACTCAAGATGATGCACCGCGCGCGGCTCGACGCCGGGCGCGGTCCCCATGGCCTCGATGCTCGGCCACAGGGAGATGGTCATGAATTCGGTCTCGATTTCTCCGTCGTCACGAAGCATGTGGATGTCGAGCGCGCCTTTTCGGATCAGCGGGTCGATACCGTTGGCAAGCGAATAGCGCTCATAGACGTCCGCCTTCTCGCGCGTGGTGCGCCCCCGCCAAATGCGGACGAATTTAACGGGCGTGCCCGGTTGGAGTCATGTTTATCGCATTCCGATGAGTGGCGTAACAAACGCGGATTTTGTGGGGATTGTCGACAGATTTGGTCGAGCTGTCAGGCCAGCGTGGCGGGCGGCCTGCCCATCGAATCATCGATCAGCGGCACAATCGTTCCCAGGCTCGTATCGCGCCCGCGTTCAATCTCTGTAGATCAAGTCGCTTCGGCGAAGGAGTTCCGAACCAACGTGCGTCCCACGATCAGGTTGGCATTGACTGCCCGTACTTTGCACAGCCGTACCATCCGAGCCCAAGTGCGGATCGGTTGGAGAAAAATGCCCTGGAGAGAATGAACTCGTCGCAATTTAGGCCTGCCGCGCGCGCCGCAAGGTGCGGATGTCGTGCCGCGAACCCGCCCGTTTCCTGCGGTTTTCGCGTGCGAGTGTCAAGGCGAGAGAACGTCTCGGAGAGAGTTGGCGGAGAGAGAGGATTCCGTCGCTATCATTTTCGATGTTAGTATCAAAAACTTGGATTCAGGTATGGCCAGCATCCCCCAAAAAGTCACCCAATCGACTGCTGTCGTCCTACCGGCGCCAGTGCCGAACAGAACCGACACGCCGAGGCCAACATGTGACGGCACTTCGTGCTCTCGCGCACTTCCCGGAAGCGCGGGTGATATCAGTATTGCTGTTGCTGTCCCCTGACGTGGTGCAGGAGTTTGGCTCCGGCTGTGGGCTGCGCGGAGCCTACGCACGGCGCAGTGCAGTCCACAGGTTGGCCACCGACGGCACTTGAGGTTTGGTCGGGTAGCGAATCACCAATGCAAACCCGAGGGTCGACGATGACCAACGAGAGACAAGCGCTATTCGAGCTCCGAAGGCGATAAAGAGCGTCCGTCCGAGCAGACGAGGATGCGCATCTGACCGACGCTGGGGCTTGGCCAAATGCGATGACGCGCCACTCTGGGGTAATCGCCAACGCACGCAACAATGCAATCTAGATCAGACCATGCCGCGGATTCACGAGGTGCGCGGTCGACGACCATCGATCACGTGTCGAACAACCTCAGCACCCGCTGGCGATCGATCTTCAGCGTTGGCGTCCGTGGCAGCTTGGCTGCCACCACGTAGCGCGCAGGGACCTGATAGGCGAGCAACCGCGCGCGCGCGAAAGCCTGAAGATCCTCGATGGCGAGGCCGTCCGGTGCCACCGCTTCGATTGCAGCGACGGGGATACGGCCAAGCCTCTCGTCGGGAATGCCGACGACGGCCGCATCTCTCACGCCTGGATACTGCCGCAGGACCGCCGCGACCTCCTCCGGAACGACCTTGAAGCCGCCGCGGTTGATCGCGTCGTCGGCGCGGCCTTCGAGGTAGACGAACCCGTCGCCGTCGATGTGGGCGATATCGTTCGTCGTTTGCCAATCGGGACCGACTCTCGGCGCGTGCACCTGAAGTTGGCCGAGCGAGCCGGGCGGCAGCTCCAAGCCCGTTTGCGGATCGACGACGCGGAGCCTCATGCCTGGGCGGGCGCGCCCGATGCTGCCCCTCTTGGCGTGCATCCACCGGGCGTGATCGGCCAGCGTCCAGCAGGCGACGATGCCGGCAAATTCCGTCGCACCATACTGACTGAGGATCGGAATGCCGTAACGCTGCTCAAATACCTCGCGAACGTGGGCATCGAGCGGGGAAGCACCGTAGCGCAGCGCCCGGGCAGACGCGAGCCGCGACTTCGGAACATTGGCATCCAGCACCATGCGGATGGCTGCAGGCGGGAGCCATAGCAGGCGCGGGCGATACCGCTCCACCGCGTCTGCCCACACCTCAACGGAGAACTTGGGCATCAGTACCAGCGGACGCGCGCCGAGTCCGGTCGGCATCGTGTAGTAAAGCCCGCTGATGTTCGCGAGCGGCCAGAACATGATGAACGGTGGGCGCGTCTGACCGGGCACATCGCCCTCGGCCTCGAGCAGCTCCATGTCGATGGCGGCCGCCTCGAGCGCACTCATCGACAAGGGTATGCGCTTCGGCGGCCCAGTGGTGCCGCTGGTCAGGACGGTGAGGGACTGTTCTGCAGCCGCTTCCCCGACCTCCCCTGTGCCGCCATCGACGACGATCCCACCATCGACCGCCAACCCGATCGCCGACCTGCGCCTACAAGCCTGTACCAGCGCATCCGAATTCCAGTCCGCACGATCGGCGATGATCACGGGAAGGGCCAGGCGTTCGACCTCCAGTGCGATGCGCTCGGCACTCTGAACCGAGCTGATCACGACAAGCGAGCGGCCGGCGGCCAGCAAACCGAAAAGAACGGCCAGGTGATCCGGGCGGTTGCGCGAGATCCAGCCCAGCGGGGTCGAGGCCGGGATGCCGCGCGCATCGAGCGCGGTAGCCAAGGAGCGCGCGACGCGGTCAAGCTCGTCCCACGTGTGCCAAACGCCGTCGGCCTCCACCGCATGCGCCCCCGATCGCAGGAGAGTGTTCCGCAGGCGCGCTTGAAGAGTCATCCGTGGCTTCCAGATGCGATCTCGTGGAGGGCTCACATTGCGCCCGCAAAGCGGTCGAGATGGAAATCGGTATCGCCCAGGATCCGCTCGACGGCTGTAAGCCGCTTCAGGTAGTGTCCGACGGCGTATTCGTCGGTGATGGCGATGCCGCCGTGCAACTGGATCGCCTCCTCGCAGACTTTGCGGCCGCGCTGGCCGACCATCACCTTTGCGGCCGAAACCGCTTTCAACCGTCGCGCGTCGTCGAGATCGAGGCAGCGCGCCGCAAAAAGCACGACCGAGCGGATTTCCTCCTGGGCGATGAACATGTCGACCCAGCGATGCCGCAAAGCCTGATTTGCCCCGATCGGCCTGCCGAACTGCTCGCGCGTCATCAAGTACTTGCGGGTCATGGCTACAGCGCCTTCGACGGCCCCGAGGGCCTCGGCGCACACGGCGACGGTGGCCGTCTCTATGACGCGATCCAGTCCTTCACCGCTCGTGCCGCGATCGCCGAGCCGGGCATCCGCAGATACCTGCACATCGCGCAGGATGATATCCGCCGCGCATCCTCCATCGATCGTGCGGTAGCTCCGCAGCTCCAGCCCTTGAGCATTGGGAGCAACGAGATAGAAGGAGGAGGTGGAACCTGGCGACAGTCCCGCCTCCTCCGCCGGCCGCGCCTTGATCACCAGCAGGTCCGCGCTCGGCGCGCTGAGGACGACTGCCTTGCGACCGGTCAGCCGAACACGGTTTCCATCGCTTTGGGCAACGACCGACGACACAGCCAAAGGACTCGATGCGTGCGGCTCCGAAAAGGCCACGGCGAGCTTGAGATCGCCGGCGGCCAGCTTCGGGAGCATCTCGCGTTTCTGATCCTCGCGACCGAGCTGCGCGATGAGGCCGCCGCCTAAGACAACGCTGGCGAGATAAGGCTCGGCGACGAGGCCGCGTCCCAGCGCCTGCATCAGCACGGCAAGATCGAATGCGGTGCCGCCAATCCCGCCGTAGCTTTCGGGAAGCGGCAGCGCGAGCCATCCGAGCTCGGCCAAGCGACGCCAGATCGTCGGCGCGGATGCCGTAGCGTCTTGGAGAAAGCGCGCACGTGCGGGGAAGTCATACTCGTCATGGATAAACCGCAGCGCGGTTTCCTGAAGGAGTTGCTGCTCTGTCGAAAGCGCCAAGTCCACGTCAGTCTTTCCCGAGCAGAGCTCTCGCCATGATGTTGCGCTGGATCTCGTTGGTCCCGGCGGAAATCGACGATTTGCGCCAGAAGAAATAGAAGGGCGTGAGCGTCGCCGCATAATCGGGGCCGATGGGCTCGCCGCTCCAGCCCTCGGTGAGGATGTCCCTGCTGTAGGGGATGGCGTACTGGCCGACGGCTTCGCTCAGTAGCCGGGTCAACGCCTGCTGCACTTCAGTGCCGCGTATCTTGAGCAGCGAGGCCTCGGGCCGCTTCCCGAGGTCCGGATCGTTTACCAGCCGCAACACCGTCATTTCCAGCGCCATGACGTCGATCTCGGCACGCGCGATGCGGTCGCGGAAGCGGGGCGCGTCGATCAGCCGGACACCGTCGCGAACCTCCTCGGCGGCGATGCGCTTCAGCTTGTAGAGCAGGGCTTTGGTGCGCCCGACGTCGGCCACCATGATGCGCTCGTTGCCGATCATGGACATGAGGAGGCGCCAGCCGCCGTCCTGCGGCCCAACGCGCAGATTTGCCGGAACGCGCACGTCGTCGAAGAACACTTGGTTCAGCGAATGATAGCCGTCGAGGGACGGGATGGGGCGGATGGAGATGCCGGGTAAGCGCATGTCGACGAGGAGGATGGTGATGCCGTCGTGCTTGCGTTGGCCGCGGCTAGTGCGTGTGAGCAGAAGGCACCAATCCGACCAGTGGGCGGATGTGGTCCAGATCTTCGTGCCGGAAACGACGTAGGTGTCGCCCTCCACACGAGCGGCGCAGCGCAGGCTTGCGAGGTCGGATCCCGAGCCCGGCTCGGAGAAGCCCTGGCACCAGACCTCGCTGCCATCCAGGATGCGCGGCAGGAAACGCGCCTTCTGCTCCTCGCTACCGTACGCGATAAGCAACGGCCCCACCATATAGAGGCCCATAGGGATCAGGATCGGAGCGCCGGCCTCGGCCAGCTCCTCCTCGAAGACATACTTCTGCAGCGGACTCCAACCGGTGCCGCCATACTCGACCGGCCATTCCTGCGCGACCCAACCTTGGCGATAAAGCTCGCGGTGCCAGCCGAGCAGCTCGTCCTTGGACAGGTAGTGGCCACCCAAGACGCGCGCGCGCAGCTCCGGCGACAGGCGCGCGGCCAGAAAATCGCGAACCTGCTGCCTGAATGCCTTGATCTCGGGACTGTCGGGCGTCTGCATCGTTGGCCTCGGGAATCACCGCGTGCTGAACTGCGGCTGCTTCTTCTCGAGAAACGCGTCCACCCCGATGCGATGATCGCGACCCTGGTAGGTCAGAGTCTCGAGCCCGAGATGCGCATCGACGACGGCGCTGACGTTGCCCATCCACATGTTGATGGCGCGCTTGGTGCCGCGGATAGCCTGCTGCGATCCAGTGGCCAGGCGTTCGGCGAGGCCATAGACGCGAGCGTCGAGCTGGTCGGCCGGCAGAGCGTGGTTGATGAGGCCGATGCGGGCGGCCTCCGTCGCGGTCAGCGGATCACCGGTCAGCAGGTATTCCTTGGCCTTGGGCAGTCCCACGCCGAGCGGCCACGCGATCGAGCCTCCGTCGCCGGCAACCAGCCCGATCTTTACATGCGTGTCCGCGATCTTGGCCGTGTCGACAGCGATGATGATGTCGCACAGCAGCGCGATGGTGGCACCCAGTCCGACGGCCGGACCGTTGACGCGCGCGATGATTGGTTTGTCCAAGGTGACGATGCCGAGCACGATGTCGCGCGCCTCGCGCATGACCTCTGCCCACAACGTCTGGTCCTCCATGCGCTTTTTCATCTCGTTCAGATCGCCGCCTGCGCAAAACGCGGTGCCAGCCCCGGTCAGCACGACGACATTGGTCTCGTCATCCTTGGCGATGTCGAAGAAGATGCGGGAGAGCTCCTTGTGCACGACCCGGTTGCTCGCGTTGAGCGGCGGCCGGTCGATGGTCACGACCAGAACGCGCCCGCGACGCTCGGTCTTGAGCAGCTTGTAATCCTCATACATCAGCCATTTCCTCCGGCATCGTCACAGGTCCACGTCGCCATCGAGCATGCGTCGGACGATCGTGCGGTTCATGATCTGGTTGGTCCCGTCCGCTATGTTGACTTTGCGCAAGATCACGTAGGCATCTGTGAGATACATTTCGTTCGTGAGACCCATCGCGCCGTGCGTCTGGATGACCCTGTCCACGGCTCGTGCGCCCACCCGGACGCTGTAGGATTTGGTCATCGACAGCTCTTTGGTCGCCGGCAAACCTGCATCGAGAAGCTGGGCGACGTTGCGGCTCATGAGGTGTGCGGCGTGCACCTCCATGGCTGATTCCGCCAACGGGAACGTCACGCCCTGATACTCGGAGATCGGGCGACCGAAAGCCTGGCGCACCTTCGCGTAGTCGAACGCCATCTCGAGCGCCCATCGGCCGAGGCCGACGCCGCGGGCTGCATTGTAGAGCCGTCCCAGGCTGACGCCGAGCATGGCGATCTCGAAGCCCTTGTGGAGTTCCCCTACGAGCTGGTGCGGCTCGATGCGGATGTCGTCGAAATGAAGCACGGCCTCGTCGCCGCCGGGACTGCCGAACATCTTGATGATGCGCTCGATGACGAAACCACGAGCGTTGGTCGGTACGAGAAACAGGCTGATGCCGCCTTTGCGTTGCGCGGCGCGCTCCGGGTCGGTCACGGCGAAAATCATGGCGTGCTCGGCGTGCGGACTGTTCGTCGTCCAGATCTTCGTGCCGGAAAGCCGCCAGCCATCGCCGTCTGGCACGGCCTTGGTTCGGATGGCGACAGCATCCGATCCGGCATTGGGCTCCGAAAGGCCGAAGCACAACGTGGCGCGCCCGGACAGGATGTCAGGCATCAGTGTCTCGCGCGCCTGGCGGCTCATACCCCTGAGCACCGGGCTCGGTCCCCGCGACCAGTGGCTGCCGACGCTGTGACCCAGCCAGTAGCGCGCTCCGCAGAGATGGAACACGTGCTCCCAGAACGCGAAGTAGGCGACCATTCCGAAGCCGCCGCCGCCGAGCTCTTCGGGAACGCAGAGATTGTAGTAACCGGCCTCGGCGGCGGCCATGCGCACCTCGGTCAGAATGGCGAGCGTATCCGCGCTGAAGCGGCCATCCTCGGCATACTTGCGTCGCGGATCGGTCAAGATCGCCTCGTACTTTTCGTGCCGCGAAAACACTTCGGCGCGCAGAAACGCCTCGAGCCCGCGCAGCATGTCTTGCACGTCTTCCGGGTAATCCTGTGCGATGGCCTTCATGGGCAACCCAATCTTGCCGGCGTGACAGACGTCGCGGCCAGCCCGTGACTGCGACTTGCGCGAGATGCTAAACGAGGCGCGGCCGCAGTGGGCGGGCTTGCGGCCGGTAAGCCTCCGAATTCATGAATGTGAAGCCGCACGCGGATCATTGGCCTGACCGCGGACCTCCCTTCTGTATAGCTCCTGCCAGGCCGCGATCGCGGATCTGCACGAACTCGCTGCTGACATGAGAAAGCTGGTGCGTGTCGAAATGCGCCGTGAGCGCAGCACGCAGGCCCACGATATCCGCCGTCGTGTGCATCGACTTCTTGAGGATCTTGAGTGCGAACGGCGGCGACTGCGCGATGCGGTTGGCAAGCGCCAGAACCGCTTGGTCGAGATCGGCCCTCGGCACGACTCGATTGACCATGCCGAGACGCCAAGCTTCCCCGGCCGAGACGCGCTCGCCGGTGAACAGCATCTCCTTGGCGCGGCGCATGCCCAGCACCCAGGGATGGATTAACACCTCGACGGAGGCGGCGCCCAGCGTATGGACCACTGGGTCCGCGAAGAAGGCGTCGTCCGAGGCAACAATCAGGTCGCACATATTGGCGACCATGAAGGCTCCGGCGACACAAGCCCCTTGCACCTGGGCAATGGTGGGCTTGGGCGCATCCCAGATGCGCAGGCAATATTCGAAGTAACGGCGCTCCTCGTAGGCGTAGCGTTGCTCAACAGTGAAGGCGCTGCGCTTGGCCTGCGCCTCCTTGAGGTCGTGGCCGGCAGAGAAATGCTCGCCCTTTCCGGCGAGCACGATCACGCGCACATCGGGATCACCCACGGCAGCCCTGACGGCATCATCCATCTCGTCCAGCAGACGCTGGCTCTCCGCGTTGCGGACATGCGGACGGTTGTGCCAGATGCGGGCGATCGGCCCCAGCCGCTCATATTCGATCTCTTGATAGTCCATGACGGTTCCTTTTTGGCCGCTCGGGATCAGGCGAGATGGCACGCGACGACGTGACCGCCGCCGATGCTGCGCAGGTGTGGCTCCTCCACGCGGCAGCGGTCGAACGCCCGTGGACAGCGCGGGTGGAACGGGCATCCGGTGGGGCGGGCGATGGGCGACGGCAGTTCGCCGTGCAGCGGCGCGATGCGCCGGCGCTCCTTGGGGTGGGAGGGCAGCTTGGCAGCGAAAAGAGCCTGCGTGTAGGGATGCCGCCGCTCAGCAGCGATCCGCTTTGCCGGCCCCATCTCCATCACCGTCCCGAGATACATCACAAGGATGGAGTCGGCGACCCGTGTCACCAGGTCGAGGTCGTGGGAGATCAGCAGGTAGGATAAACCCTTTTGCCGCTTGAGGCCTTGCAGCAGGTTCACCACCTGCGCACGGATGGAGACGTCGAGTGCAGCGACCGGCTCGTCCAAGATGAGCAGCCGCGGCTCGACGGTCAGAGCCCGGGCGATGGCGATCCGCTGGCACTGACCGCCGGAGAACTCGTACGGATAGCGAGCGAGCGCGTGTTCGTCCAAACCGACGGACTCGAGCGCGGCGATGCAACGCCGCCTCCGCTCTCGCGCCGGCACCTCGCCGGCAACCTTCAGCGGCTCGCCGAGGATGGTGGCGATCGACAGGCGCGGGTTGAGGCTCGAGTAAGGGTCCTGAAAGATCGGCTGTACGCTGCGACGGTACGCTCGCAGCTCCCGCCGAGCCATCGCATGCACGTCGCGGCCTGCGAAGCGCACGTGCCCCGATGTTGGCCGCTCGAGCGCAAGTATG